>SVRV01000017.1 GCA_015064635.1 Oscillospiraceae bacterium | reverse complement strand
GCAAGTATTCGGTTGCTTTGTTACTTAAAATCCAGGATGTGAGCAGACATCCGGACACAGTAGCGGCTGTGTAAATATATTCATATGTCACCGCTTATGGCATATTTCAGCATCGGCATATTATGCACCTGAGTTTAGCAGGTTGATGCTACCGCAGGATTTTTTTGAGTCCACATAACAAAATAGCGGTAATATTACTAACCGGGCAGTTAGCCTTTTCCAGGGCTCCCGAAAAATCGAAGATTTTTTGGGAAAGAGGAGCATCAGTCCGTAAAGCAAAGTTGCTTTGACAAAAGCAACGAAGCCCAAAGGACTTGATGCGACGAAAAGGGAAACAGAGATTAAAAAAGCACTCGAAAGTGCCGTAAATACGCTGTTTTCCATTAAGTCAAACGGACAGAGAGTACAACAGATTGACATCTACTATACCGCAGTAGGTCTTATTGATGTGTCACAGCACATACAAGAATTAGCTTGATTTTATTCAATAAACAATGAGGCGATACAACGAGCAAAAAGCCCATTGTATCGCCTTTTTATCCATCTTCCTTATGTTCATTTAACAGAAGTCACACACACTGAAAAATGTCGGACTTCGATTTGCTACCACACAAAAAACTCAAATATAACTACGTTAGAAATGAGTCAAGGAAGTCGACACTTTTACCTAAGTAAAGTGCCCACTTCTAACTGTAATTATATATTTAGTTTTTATGTGGTGCTAATATTTTAACACATGAGTATCTTTTTGTCAATGAAATTATGACAAAACAAAAAGTGTGTGCAACCGAAGTTACACACACCGAAAATCAATTATCTGATACCGAAATTCTCGATGATGTAGTCCATATCCTTATCGCCTCTGCCCGAGAGGTTGATAAGAACAGAGCCGTGCTCCATGGTCTTGGCAAGCTTCATACCATAGGCAACTGCGTGAGATGACTCAATAGCGGGGATGATACCCTCAAGGCGTGCAAGCTTGTAGAAGGCATCAACAGTTTCTTCATCGTTGATAACGTCATATTTTACTCTGCCTATTTCCTGAAGGAATGCATGCTCGGGACCTGAGGAAGGATAGTCGAGACCGCTTGCAACCGAGTATACGGGTGCGGGGTCACCGTTTTCGTCCTTGAGCATAATTGAGTTAAATCCATGCATGACACCCTCGGTACCGTACTTGAGACTTGCGGCGTGGTCGCCAAGCTTTTCACCTCTTCCGAGAGGCTCGATTCCGTAAATGTCAACGGGGTCGTTGAGGAAGCCTGCAAAGAGGCCTGCGGCATTACTTCCGCCACCCACACATGCAACTATTGCATTGGGAAGATGACCTGTCATGTCGATGAACTGATCACGTGCTTCGATTCCCACAACGCTCTGGAAGTCTCTTACCATCATGGGGAAGGGGTGAGGACCAAGTACAGAGCCGATACAGTAAATTGCGTCATTGTATTCCTTGCTGTATGCATCAAATGCGGCATCCACAGCCTCCTTGAGAGTCTGGAGTCCGTGAGTTACCTCTACAACGTTAGCGCCGAGAATCTTCATTCTTGCAACGTTGGGCGCCTGCTTCTTAATGTCAACAGAGCCCATATAAATGTCACACTCAAGTCCGAAGTATGCCGCTGCTGTGGCAAGAGCGACACCGTGCTGACCTGCACCGGTTTCGGCAATAACCTTCTTCTTGCCCATATACTTTGCAAGAAGCGCTTCACCCATACAGTGGTTGAGCTTGTGTGCGCCCGAGTGGTTGAGGTCCTCACGCTTTGCATAAAGCTGAACACGTCCGCCAAGGGCGTCGGAGAGACGCTCAAGATGCGAAATGGGAGTAGGTCTGCCTTGAAATTCCTTTCTGATACGGCGAAGCTCTGCTATAAATTTTCTTGACTGACAAATAGAGTAGTATGCCTGAGTTATTTCAGCCATAGCCGCCTTGAGCTTGTCGTCAACATATACACCGCCGTATTTTCCGAAGTATCCGTTTTTGTCGGGGTAGTTGTTAAAATAAGTATCAAAATCTACATTGTTAAGTATCATATATTTATCTCCTTGAAATTATTCAAATTTATTGTGATGCTGTGGCTTTACAAATGCTTTAACACCATCGCCTTGCTAAAATATACATGCTTACCTCCAAAAGAAAAACCTGTCCCACATAATGGGACAGGATAACATCCTGCGGTACCACCCAAATTTGCCTTTCGGCACACTTTACGGCATACTGTCATATACCCATCGCTGTAACGGTCGATATCCGTCTCACCTACTACTATTTCGGCTCGCCCTCTTGGGTCCATTCAGCCTTGGTTCACTGCCGCAATCACACCGCCTGCGACTCTCTTTGAGCGTTGACCAAAAACCTACTTACTCCCAATCAACGGTTTTGTGGATAGAGTTATGATAGCACAGTTTTTTTGTTTTGTCAAGTGTTTTTTTGCCTTAAAGGATATACAAAATTCATTGACTTTTTAAACCACGAATGCTATAATCAAAGAAAAAAAGGGGGGATAATTGTGAAATACAAGAATTTACCAATTTCCGACGGCCATATACATACATTTTGGGATATGACTATCGAAGAAAGAGAGAAGCTTCTTCTTTCTTTGATTGAGGAGTTTGGATATGACACGGTGACAATACTTGACATTGCGTATAATACAACGAGAAAGACCAAATGCCGTGACTTCACCGAAAACCTTTCGACTTTTTACCTGAAAAGCAGACATCCCGAAAAGATTTACGCATTTGCGTCATTAACACCGTCCTTTGACGAGAGCAATAATACTCCCGAATTTTTCCTTGAACAGTTGAAGTTTTACATGGAGGCAGGCTTTGACGGGCTCAAAATGATTGAAGGCAGACCCCTTCAAAGGATTGTCGGAGGTCCTTTTGATTCACCTAAATATCAGCTCGTGTATAAGTACTGTGAGGATAATTCCATTCCCATTGTTATGCATTCAAATGCCGATGAGAGATGTTGGCGCAAGGGAGGACCCTTTGAAGGGAAATGGCACGGTCAGTTTTCCTGGCGTGATTATTACGATGACACTGTTGCGGTTTTGAAAAAGTATCCGAAGCTCAGATTGCAGATAGCGCATTTCTTCTTTGCATCCGAGCACCCCGATCTTTGCACAGAGCTTTTTGATACGTTTGAAAATCTGTACTTCGATATTTGTCCAAACCAGTATATGTATCCGCATTTCAAGAAAAAAGAGCATATCTGGAGACCTTTTTTCGAAAAGTATCAGGACAGAATTATTTATGGCACAGACATCGGCGCAAATACACTTGACCTGAAGGGTGACGAAGCAAGAGAGCTTGTGAGAATGGTTCGAGGCTTCCTTGAGGAGGATGACCCCTTTACAGCGGTAGGCTGTTATATCCCTCCCATGAAGACCCCAGACGATAAAATACTTCGCAAAATTTATAAAGAAAATCTCATGAATTTCTATCAGCATAAAGCTCCGAAAGCCTTGAAGCCCTCTCTTATGAAAAAGGAGTGGGATACTGTAATGACAAGGTACTTCACCCTCCTTGATTTAAAGGATATAGGGAAGCTTAAAACAATTTCCGAAATATTTGAGAAGTGAAAAAAGAGTTGAGCATAAACGCTCAACTTTTTTCCTTGTATAATCATCCTATTTTGTTTTTCGAGAGAGCGCGAGAGGAGACTTTTTTCAAAAAAGTCCCCTCTCGCATAAAAAACATAAAAAACAATTAACTAAGCTCAAACATACCCGTGTAGAGCTGATAATATTTTCCTTTTTGTGCTATCAGCTCGGCATGGTTGCCACGCTCTATTATCTCGCCCTTTTCAAGTACCATAATGGCATCCGAATTGCGGACGGTGGACAGTCTGTGTGCGATTACAAATACCGTTCTGCCCTCCATGAGTGAGTCCATACCCTTTTCAACAAGTGCCTCGGTTCGTGTGTCGATGGACGAGGTTGCCTCGTCAAGAATGAGCACAGGCGGGTCTGCAACAGCGGCACGTGCAATGGCAATAAGCTGACGCTGACCTTGTGAAAGGTTGGTTCCGTCTGCCACCAGCATGGTGTTGTAGCCCTCGGGAAGGTGTCTTATGAAGCTGTCGGCATTGGCAAGACGAGCTGCTGCAATACATTCTTCATCGGTAGCATCAAGTCTTCCGTAGCGGATATTGTCCATAACACTACCCGTAAACAGGTGAGTATCCTGCAAAACCATGGACATTGAACGTCTGAGGTCGTCCTTCTTTATCTTATTGATGTTGATTCCGTCGTATCTTATCTTTCCGTCGGGCACATCGTAGAAGCGGTTGATAAGGTTGGTAATTGTTGTCTTGCCCGCACCCGTTAAGCCTACAAATGCTATCTTTTGTCCCGCATTTGCCCAAAGAGTTATGCCGTTCAAAACTGTTTTCTCACCGTCATAGCTGAACACAACATTGTCGAATTCAACCTTGCCTTCAACCGGCACGTATGAAACAGTTCCGTCTGCGGAATGGGGATGCTTCCACGCCCATATGCCTGATTTGTCAGTGGTTTCCACATATTCGTTTCCGTTGCTTTTAACCTTAACAAGGGTAACGTAGCCGTCGTCAACCTCGGGCTCTTCGTCAATTACCGCAAAGATTCTCTCGGCACCTGCAAGGGCAGTGAGAATGGCGTTGATTTGTTGGGACATCTGGGATACCGGCATTGAGAACTGCTTGGTGAACTGCAAGAAGGATACTACAGCTCCCAGTGACAGTGTTCCTGCAATGGTAAGAACACATCCCACCATAGCCGTTATGGCGTAAAGAGCGTGGGAGAGGTTGTTCATTATAGGCCCTAAAATATTGGCAAAGGTGTGGGCGTTTGTCGCCGAGTGGCAAAGTGCACCGTTAAGAGCGGCAAATTCTTCTTTAGCCTTGTCCTCATGACAGAATACCTTTACAACCTTCTGTCCCTCTATCATTTCTTCAATATAACCGTTTACCGCACCAAGGTCCTTTTGCTGCTTAATGAAGAATTTCGCACTGTTACCGCCCACCTTTTTGGTAATGAACATCATGATTATGAGCATACCGATTACCACAAGGGTAAGGTGCCAGCTGTAGGTCAGCATCATTACAAATACGCTGATTACCGTAATGAGTGATGAAATGGTGCTGACAATACTGTTTGAAAGAAGCTCTCGGATGGTGTCTGTATCATTTGTGTAACGGCTCATTATCTCGCCGTGGGTGTGAGTATCGAAATACTTGAGGGGGAGAGATTCCATCTTGTTGAAAAGGTCAAGACGGATATTGAGAAGAGCCTTTGTGGAAAGGGAGAGCATAATACGCTGATAAACGTAGGTGGAGAGCGCACCCATTACATATATGCATCCCATGAGTACAAGCATTGAGGCAAAGCCTGCCATTTTATCGCTTGTGGGGTTGCCGATGAGGGGCTCAATGTAGTTGTCGATTACAGGCTTCAGGAGAGATGCTCCCACTACCTGTGCAGCCGAGCTTGCAAGTACCAAAACAAGTACAAGCACTAAGAGTAATTTATTCTGTCCCACAAGATACTTCAGAATTCTTCCGAAGGTAGCCTTTACGTTTTTAGGCTTTGCGGGAGGTCCCATTCTTCTTCCCGGAGGCATTATTCTTCATCTCCCTTCATCTGTGATTCATATACTTCACGGTATATGCTGCAATTCTTGATAAGATTTTCGTGTGTGTCAAAGGCAACGACCTTACCGTCATCAAGTACGATTGTACGGTCTGCATCCTGCACCGAGGAAATACGCTGTGCAATGATGATTGCGGTTGTATCGGAAAGCTCACGCTTGAAAGCCTCTCTTATGTTGGCATCGGTAGCCGTGTCAACCGCGCTTGTGGAGTCGTCAAGTATAATAATTTTCGGCTTTTTGAGAAGAGCTCTTGCAATACAAAGTCTCTGCTTCTGTCCGCCCGATACGTTTACACCGCCCTGACCCATTACAGTGTTGTAGCCGTCGGGGAAGGAGGAGATGAAATCGTGTGCCTGAGCGTTTTTACAAGCCGCAATTATCTCTTCATCGGTTGCGTTTTCGTTACCCCATTTAAGGTTGTCACGGATGGTTCCCGAGAAAAGCACGTTCTTCTGGAGCACCATTGCAACCTCATTACGAAGTGTTTCAAGACGGTATTCCTTTACGTTGTGACCGCCCACAAGAAGCTCACCGTCAAGCACGTCATAAAGACGGGGAATGAGCTGTACAAGGGTGGATTTTGCCGAGCCCGTACCGCCTATAATACCGATAGTCTCGCCCGAATTGATTTTCAGATTTATGTTTTCAAGGGTGAGATTGTCGGGATTTTTTGAATAGCTGAAATTCACGTTCTTAAACTCAATTGAGCCGTCGATGGGAGTGATTTCGCTGTGGGGGGCATCCTTTATGTCAATTTCCTCGTCAAGAATTTCGCACACACGTCCGATGGAGGCGCGGGAAATAACAAGGCTTATGAATATAAAGGAAAGAGCCATGAGTGAAGAGAGAATCTGTGTTATGTAGCTGATAAATCCGGAAAGGTCACCTGTTTCCATTCCGGTCATGTTAATGACCATGTTACCGCCGAACCAAAGGATTGCAACGATGCAGGCGTACATGGATATCTGCATTGCGGGACCGTTTAAAATAATGAGCTTTTCCGCCATTACCTGAGCGCTTCTTACGTCGGTTGCGGACGCCTCGAATTTGCTCTTTTCGTGACGCTCTCTTACAAACGCCTTGACTACCCTGATACCGATAAGGTTCTCCTGAACGGCGGAGTTCATACCGTCGTATTTTTTAAGCATCTTTGAAAATCTCGGATGCGCATTTGTCATGATAAAGATAAGTATAATGGCAAGGACGGGTACTGCAACGAAGAACACGGTTGATAACTTCGGACTTATCTTTACCGCCATGATAATGGCACCCACCATCATAAAGGGGGCACGTATCGCCATTCGAATGAGCATCATAAGGGTGTTCTGAATATTGGTGACATCGGTTGTAAGTCTTGTTACAAGAGATGCGGTTGAATACTTGTCAACGTTTGCAAAGGAGTAATCCTGCACCTTGTTGAAAAGTGCACCTCGCAGATTCTTACCGAAGCCCATTCCGGCACGTGCGGCGGTCATACCTCCCAGCGCACCGAAAGAGAGGGATATGACAGCCATGCCTATCATCAAGAGTCCTGCCTTGACAGTGTATTCCACACCGCCGTCACCCTTGATTCCGTTGTTTATCATCTCCGCCATAATGTAGGGGATGAATATCTCCATGAGTACCTCACCTATCATAATGATGGGTGTAAGTATTGCATACTTTTTGTACTCACCAAGATGCGAAAATACCTTTTTGTACATACATTTTCCTTTCTTAAAAATTATTTAATACCTTCAATAAAAGCTCCTTGAGTCTGTCAGACTCATCATTGTCAAGACATGATACGAGCTTTGCTTCAAGCTCGTCGATAAAGCTTTTCAGCTTTCTGTTTTTTTCTTTGCCCTCGTCGGTGAGAAGCACTATTTTGGATCGTGAATCCTCGGGGTTGGCTTCTCTTTTTATATACCCCTTCTTTTCCAGATTCTGCATAGCGCTTGTTACCGTTGAACGCCTTACTCCGAAGGCAAGCTCGATTTCTTTCTGCGACACCCTTCCACCGTTACGATTTATCATGCCAAGAATTTTCACTTGCTCAATGGTCACGTTTTCGTTTGCCAGATTTTCGTCGGCAAGTCTCTTTATTCTGCAGGATATCATATTTATAAGGTGTCCGTGAGACGCTTTGTCCAATATATCACCTCTTTTTGTTAGATGTCTAACATATTATATTACCAAATTAATTCAATGTCAACACATTTTTTAAATCTTACTATTTCTTAACAAATCAAAAAAAGATGTCATTGTATGTCAGTAAATGTCAGTATAGAATTAAAGTGTAATTATAAGAACAAAAGGAGACAAAATGAAAGAAACAAAAGGATTTACCGGCATACCCAATGATTTACTGGAGGCTCTTTTCGGCACGGGACTGAGCGCAAATGACATGAGAGTTGTGCTTGCAATTGCAAGGTATACATACGGTTACAGAAGGGATTTTGCCGATATGTCGGCACAGTTTATTGCAAATGCCACGGGGCTCAGACGTGACGTTGCGGGTAGATGCGTGAGGAGTCTTGTAAAATGCGGCATTGTAAAGGCGTACAAAACCGATACCTCCACATCTCCCAAAAAGCTTGGAATAAACACGAATTTTGATGAGTGGTCAATCGCACCCGCTGTGTGCAAGGATGCCTCGGCTTGTGGCACCGATGACTACAGTACTTATGGCAACGGTGACTGCAGACAAACAGAAAATGCCAACAGCGGTGGTGACACCTTTGTCCACAGCACTTATGACACCTATGACACCATGAATGTTGACAATCCTGCCCACCAAGATATAAATAATAATAAAATAATAAATAAAAGTGTTATAAATAAAACTTTTATAAACGAAGTAGACCCATATGACAAAGATATAGTAATGATAAAAGTATTGTACGAAACAACCTGCATCTCCTTTGAGCCTATCGGAAGAATAAACCATGATAAAGCAAAGAAAATAAAACTGCTTTTAGGAGAGTTCACAGAGGACGAAATAAAGCGAGGCTTTGAAATGGCGGAGGCATCTCCATATCTCAAGGGACAAAACTCCTCGGATTGGAAAGCGAATTTTGACTGGATAGTAAATCCTGCCAATATGTCAAAAATCCTTAGCGGTAAGTATAAGACAAATAGTCGTTGTAAAGACTTTGATGCCGATTTTGACCCGGATGAATTTTTTCAGATTGCCTTGAAGAAGTCTATGGGGGAGAATTATCGGGTGTGAAATGAAATCGCAAACCATGTAATAGCCGAAGGGAGCCGAACTCTTGTCGGTTTCAAGGGTGATTTTCGTCCCTATCTTCGTTACTTTCCCTTGTAATACATAAAACCGTGAAAGAAAAAAAGAAAGCCTCTTTCGAGACTCTCTTTGGAAAATCATTTTGATTTTTTTGATGCATAATCAATCACGGCAGCACATTCTGACATCCAATCGGTTGCCCAAAGGGAGGTGTCTCCCTCAACGTATATGTGCTGAGTACCTCTCCAACCCGAGAAAGCGTATGCACTTACCTCTGTTACTGTGGAGGGTATTGTAATTTCCGTGATTCCCACACAGTCGGAAAAGGCGAACCATCCGATTGTTGATATTCCGTCGGGAAGGGATATTGTCACAAGGCTTTTACATCCGGAAAAAGCGTAGGAACCGATATTTTCAATTCCGGACCTTATATCAAGATATATGATTTGGTCTTTCAGATTTTTCCACGGAGGATTACCGTCATAATAGTCATCCATTCTTCCACTACCGGATATAACGAGGGTTCCGTCATCCGTAAGTGCCCACGTGACGTTGGCTCCGCAAGTGCCCTCATGAATGATAACAGCCTTGTTAAAATACTCTGTTTTAACCCATGAGTTGCCCTTCCATTCGGCATCCCATCCCGCATCACTTCCCTCAATTTCAACAGTCTGCTGTGAGGTCCAGTAGGAGAAAGCATCACGTCCCACAAAGGTTACGCTTTTTGGGATTGAGATTTTTGAAAGAACTCTGCAACCGCTGAAAGCATCGTGGTCAATGGTTTCAAGTGTGTAGGGAAGAGTGATTTTTTTAAGCTTCATGCAGCTCCTGAAAGCATTCTCTCCGATAGTTTTAAGTCCTGTCGGAAGCACTATGCTTTGAAGCTTGTAGCAATCTGCAAAGGCGAAAGCCTTGATGACGGCAACGCTTTTTGGTATTGATATGTCCACAAGACTTGTCGAGTGGTAAAATGCATATTCACCAATGCTTGTGATACCGTCTGATATAACAATGCTTTTTATATTTTCTCGGTGTGAGTGCCATGGGGAATTATTCTCTCCGAAATCCTTCATATCACCGCCTCCCGAAAGAGACAGCTTTCCGTTTTCGTCAAGTGTCCATGTAATGCCGCTTCCGCATTCACCGTTTGCAATAATTTCCACAGTGCCGTCATCACCGCAGGAGGTGAATGCAAGAAGCGAAAGAAGTAATGTAAGTATAATCAGTGTTGCTTTTTTCATTGAGTTCTCCTTATTTAGATATAAAAAAGTATTTGCAGACAGATCAGTATCCCTTAATCATATTCATAATAATTGCCGAGAGCTTCCATTTATAGCCTTTTTTGGTGGAAAGCTTTAGTACAATGGGCTCATCGTATTCTTGGATTATGGGGAGGAGCTCGCATTGGAATTCACCTGCGGGTATAACCTTACCGCCGACTTTACGGCTGTTTTCACCCGATACAACAGTTACACTGTCCTCGCACGCATCACCCGATATGACAAGCAGTTCATACTGACCTCGGGGAGCTTCTATAATAAATTCGGTGTCTGTGTCACCTTCGGCAAAATCACGCCTCAATACATCGTGGAAATCACGGCTGACTATCTTCACGTTCTTATTGAAGCCGTAGCCCTTTTTGTCGGTAAACACGTCGCCACGTGTTCTCACAAAGTCCATACCACTCATTATAATATCACCGCTTTCGATTCTCTGCAAGGGGATATTTGGTGCATAGTCCTTTGCTTCCTCGTTTGTGAAGTCGAACTTGTATACCGTGTGATTTGACATACGGGCATTGCCGAAATACCAATCACGGAGAGCCCGGTCGAGTTTCTTTTGATAAAGCGTTTCAGCACTTTCACCGATTGAAATGGTGCGCTTGGTGTAGGTGGTGTGAGTGATTATGCCATTGTCACAGGTTTCATCAAAGGAGGGGAGACGGTTGAAAATGTAGGTCTTACCCTCAACGGTTTCAAGGGTAAAGGTATTGCCCACTCTTTCAAATTCCGCTTTCCTGCCGTCGCAGAATATCTCTACGTTATCACCGAAGAATTCCGATGATATTTTCAGCGTACCGCCTTTTTTACTCAGTACGGATACACCTTCTAAAACAGAGTTTTTCAGCTCTGCGGACACCTCAAATGCACCTTTTGCAAGAAGCTTTGAAAAGGACACATTGTCCCATGCGGGATAGTCTTTCTTTATGGCAAGGTATTCACCGATCGACATTCCTCTCCGTCTGTATTCCTCGTAGTCGGGCTTTCCGTCGGGAATGGCGGGGAACAGTCTTATTATACCGCCGTGGGACTGAATGAGCATTTCATTGACAGCGGCAAGCATTTCACCTGAAAATTCCATCATGCAGGGGTAGTAAAGAGGTTGACGTGCTATGAGACAGTAGTTTATAAAGTGGTCGGTTTCTTCGGCTGTAAGACCGTTTGAGCGAAGGAGGTGGTCAATACCACGCTCGTAAAGGAAACGAAGCGCTGTGTTACCCTTACCCATACGGGCGGCGGCTGCCGCAATCCACGAGCAACCGAAAATACCTATTTCGCATCTGTCCTTCAGGTAGTTTATGGTGTTGAGTATTATTTCTTTTGTTTTTTCGTCACTGTCAAGGTTTATTTCACCGATAGGGAATACGGGCATGAGCATACTGGGATGTCTTATCCAGAGATTGTCGGGGGAATCGTCCGAGTCCCTCAGATGTACACCGTAGGTACTCTCACCGCTTGTAGGATAGGTGGGAAGCTTGTTCTTTACTTTCTCAATTTCCTTCAGCATCGGTGTGTTATCTCCCAAAAGCTTTGCCGCTTCAAGTGTGAATTCAAAGAGATATTTAACGCAGGAAACAGTTATAACACTGTTGTGTGTGAGCGGTCCTTGCTCGGGGGAAACATCGGGATAAACAAAATAAGTATCTGTCTTTTCGTCATATTCAAAGAGCTGAAGTGAGAATTCACATAGCTGTAAAAATACGGGGTATGCCTCATTTTTAAGATAGTCCTTGTCAAGGCTGTACTCATAAAGATACCACATATACTGTGCACACCAGACAAAGCAGGAATAATAGAAGTCATAAGGATAGTCAATGGACATTCCCGACATTCCGTGTATCTCTTTGGCGTGTCGCTTGGCGCTTTCGGCATAGGTCATAAGACCGTCGGAGAAAACACGGGCAAGGTCAAGACGGTTTGAGGAGAACACGCCTGCAAATGCCGCTTGAATATTCACATCCCAGTACCACTTTGAGCCCCAGAGGTTGGGATGGCGTATTGCCCAAAGTCCGTTGAGACCGCACGCCTGATGCTTCATCACGCCGTCCTTGCCACTGCAACAGTCCAGTGCATACTGATTTATGAGATATATCTTTTCAAGAAATTTGTCGGGGAGAGAAATGGTTGAGCGTTCAAAAAACTCTTTCCAATATTCACTGTGAGCTTCTTTGAGTCGGTCAAGCTCTTCTTCAAAGCCGTTTACACCGCTGATTGCGGTGGCGTCTGTGTCGCAAAAGCGCCAATCGGTGAAAATTCCCGTGATTATATCAAATTTCTTTTTGCTTTTTTCTATCTTGATTACGGCAGAGTCCCCATTTTTCGAAAGTATGGAAGCCTCAGCCCCAACAAAACGAATAATACCTGTGAATACCGCCTCTTTAGCTTCACTTACCATCCATTTGACGGTGTAGAGTACAGTGCGTGAGTCAATGGAGGTATAATTTACCTTTTGCGGTTCGGAATCACGGTAATGTGGGAAGGCGATCTCAAGTGTTTTCAAAAGTCCCGCCTTGCTTTGAGTTATGGAGTTTATAATGCAATCCCGTCTTGTCACAATTGTGTCAAGAGTGAGAGAATTATTTCCTTCAAGCCTGAGGGAAGCCTTTGCCTCTTCAAGGGAGAGGGAGAGGGAGTGTTTTTTCAAAACACTCTTGTTAAAAGAAAATACAAGCTCACCCGTCTGAGGGAAGGTCTCGGAAAATTTGAAAATTCCGTAGCTTTTGTTGTTTATGACAGCTTCTCTTGATGACCTGAAAAGAGTGTATAACCCGTCATCACCGGGTACACTTTCGTCAGCTGTTGTGCACTTTCTTCTGTGCTCCTCGCCTGCATTTTTAATTTCACTCATTGCAGAGAGCTTGTCGGCAGGGAGAAGCGGGTCGGATATATTGTAGTAAACCTCATAGTGGTTCATTGGCATGTGCAGTTTCTCTTTTTCAAAGAAAAGCATACATCCGAATGTTCCGTTGCCAAGGGGCAGTGCATTGTCCCAATGGTTTTCTGTGTTATCAAATAATACTGTATGATTCATGGTATCAAAACCTCCTGTACATCAGGATTATAGCATCCACAATATGGGAAGTAAATGGAAATAATCCATGTACATTTTCAATACACATATATTTCGAGGTGACAAATTTCAGAGTTTTTTATAATTACTTTCTGTATTTTAGTGCTTGTCGAAATGTGGGCACGAAAGCACACCGTTTCAGGGGAAACGTACCCTTCGGGCTGTGCTCCGATGCCGGGAATGTACGTCAGGTCAATCATTGACCAGTCACGGATTCTATCACCGTTTACATATATTTCGGCGTTTTCTATATCACCCGCTGTACCCACTGTGATATATGCCCTTTTGTCCTTCGGAATATCACCCGTGACAATATCAAATTCACCGTTATTGCAAGGGAAGGGACGCCACGTGGGAAAGGTGTCGGGGTAATGCTCACTCGACTGACCCACAACCGCAAAACGCTTGGGGTAGCTATCAAGGGAAGAGTAAAGAGATACATTTCTCATGTAGGGATGCCCCGTCTTGTCACCGTCCTTGCAGTGAGGGGTGTCGGGGTCGGAGAAGAAATTGTAAAGGTAAATATCGTCCGCACCCATCTCACGGAAGGATGCGGCATGGCCCCTTACCACCTCTGCCGACATTATGCCCGAGTGAGTCGGCTCAACCGCAAAGAGGGTTTCGATACAAGGGAATATTTTTGCCCTTGGACAGAGCTTTTTCCATTCACTAACCGCAATACCGCTGTCACTTGATGCCCAGCGGGGTGAGGGGACAAGTACGTCCACATCCCATGCACAAGGGTCAAATCCGTAACGAAGGGACTGCTCAAAGTCCCGCATAACACGCACCGCAAGGAGAATTTTATGACCCCACTTTTCGCTCGCTTTTTTCACTTCTTCCTTTACATCGGCAATGAATGAATTCATGATGCGTGTGCATTCTTTTATGTCTTCACTGTGGTATGCAAAGCAGATAATCTCTCGTAAGAAATCCAGCTCAATGCCGTGAACATCGTAGCGGTCAAGCTGTTCGGCAATGTAGGCGAGCATACGCTCACGGACTTCGGGAATCTCATAATTGAAATTCCAGCCATAATAGCCGTAGTTTTCGGGTCCGAGAAGCCATCCTTTTTCCTTTGCTTCATAGAAAAAGCTTGTTCTTCCGGAAAAAGGCTCCCAGCCGTTGTTGTGAGCATCGTTCATGCGAATGGACAGCCAGGGGTGGATTCCCACATCCCGACATCTCTTTATCCATACATCAAAGGGGTCAACCCCATAGAGACAGTTCAGCTTGTAAAGAGAGCCGAAGGTGTTCTTGTAGTCAACGCTTTTTCCGCATTCCTCTCGCTGAAAATATTTTTCCTCATATGTGCCAAGCACCGTTGAATCGGTTGCGGAGTATTGGCAGAATATGTTGAAAAGAAGGTCTGTCACCGCTGTGTCCTTGTATTGGTCTACAAAGGGATAGAGCATGTCCTCATAAAAATAATTCTTTTCGCATACCCTGTTCAGAAAAGGGTGTACCACTGTGCTGATGTCAATGTTAACAAGCATAAGCGTCTCCTGTTTTTAAGGGCGACCGGAGGGCCGCCCGTCAATGAAGCGTGTTATTCCGCCTCGTCAAAAATCTTTTGAAGTCCCGATTTTTCACCGTTTACCTCCTGCATGAAGCTCTTGCCCAGCAGGTAGTAGTCATATTGTTTTGCAACAGAGGGGAAGGTGAGGTCATCGGTCATTTCCACTCGTCCGTTCAGGTAGTCGTTCACCCAAGGGATAAAGAGCATTGCCTTGCCGTCTCTCAATACAATTCTGTGCTCGTCAAACTCACCGGAAAGGAGAGCGTCAAACTCCTCGCTCACATCGGTGTCACCTTTTGTGAAGTAAAGGAGTCCCTGAAGACAGGGCTCACCGCCCACCATAAACTTTGCAAAGCCGATGTAAAGCTCTCCGTAGCGATGACACATTCTGTACTCAAGCTTGCCCTTGTCCGAAAGAGTTGTGACAAAATCCGAGTCGGGAATATTTTCCGCCTTGACTTCAATTTCATCGGTCATGGCAAGGATTCTCGGAATTCTCGAGCGGTAGAAGGTGAGGTATTTGAGAAGCACGTTCTTTTTTGATGAATAGTACAAAAAGAAGGATGCAATAGCGGTAATACCGATAAAAAGCAGTGCGCCGAAGGCATGGAGTGCCACGTATCCCAGCACCGCCATGGTGATAAAGCAGGATACTATCACAAAGGTAAGCCTTTTACCCGTGGATTTGTCAAGCTTCTTTATTGTCTCTCCCAGCTCAAGGTATTCCTTGCCCTTTTCGGAGTCGTATGCTTCTTTCAGTTTTATGTATCTTTCGTTCATGACTTTGCCTTTCGTTTTTTGTGGCGTGGATTTGCGGAATGGTGGTTTTTTAATGAAAAATGAATAATGAATAATGAATAATTGCGGATAATTTCGGCATTGAAATGCCAAAATTTTCAATTGATTGTATTCGGGAGGGGAACCCCCCTACAAATATCCTTGTTATGTTGGTGGGGATTAGCCTTCCCCTCGAGGGGAAGGTGGGTTGCGAAGCAACTCGGATGAGGTGGAGCGTTGGGGAATATGTCTTATTTCAAAAGAGTGCGAATTTGTTATGTGCCACCTCATCAGTCACATTCTGTGACAGCTTCCCCTCGAGGGGAAGCCTTTATCATTTTGTTACCCTGACTTAATAGAAGAAAACGAAGTTTTCAACCATAATTATTCATTATTCACTCTTCATTTTTCATTTCATAACGCAAAGCGTTATGATTCGCTATTCGCCACCATTTCCATGTACTTTTCGTGGGAAATGAGGACTGTTCTGGGCTTTGAGCCTGCAAATTCGCTGACGATTCCAAGCGTTTCCATCTTGTCAATGAGACGTGCGGCACGGGCGTAGCCGAGCTTGAGTCTTCTTTGGAGCATGGACGTGGATATTGTACCGCTGTCAATGGCAATTTCAATGGCGGGGCGAAGCATGGGGTCGGAATTGAGGGAGTTGTCTCCGTCATCTCCGAAGTCCTCGTCACCGTCGGACGCTTTAGCCTTTGTCTTTTCGCACTTTGCGGCTTCCTTTTCAATGCTGTCCATGATTTCTTCATCGTACTCTGCACCCGCATTACCCTTGAGGAAGCTGATAACAGATTCAATTTCCGAGTCGCTGACAAAGGAGCCCTGCACACGCATGGGATTCATCGCACCTACGGGGGAGTAGAGCATATCGCCCTTACCCACAAGCTTTTCCGCACCTACAACGTCAATGATTGTACGTGAGTCAACCTGGGATGCAACGGTAAATGCAATTCGTGAGGGTACGTTTGCCTTGATAAGACCTGTAATGACGTCAACAGAGGGTCTTTGTGTACCGATGATAAGGTGCATACCTGCCGCTCTTGCCTTCTGTGCAATTCTTGCAATTGAGCTTTCAACAGTGTCTCTTGCCATCATCATAAGGTCGGCAAGCTCGTCTATAATGATTACAATATGGGGGAGCAGCTCACGGTTTCCGTCACGGAGCGCAACCTCGTTATATGCCTTTATTTCACGCACACCCGTCTCTTCTATGAGCGCAAAGCGGCGTTCCATTTCATTTACCGACCAGGCAAGAGCACCTGCGGCATTCTTGGGGTCACTGACAACGGGTACCAGCAGGTGAGCAATTCCGTTGTAAACACCCAGCTCAATCTTCTTGGGGTCGATAAGGATGAGCTTTACCTCATCGGGCTTTGCCTTGTAGAGGATACTCATAAGAATTGAGTTGATACATACCGACTTACCCGAGCCGGTAGTACCCGCAATCATCATGTGGGGCATCTTTGCGATGTCACAATATACGGGATTGCCCGCAACGTCAACACCGAGACAGGTGGTAAGCTTACTCTTTGCCGCATCAAATGCGGGAGCCTCAATAAGGCTTCTGATAGATACAACCGAGGTGTTCTTGTTGGGAACCTCAATACCAACCGCTTCTTTGCCGGGGATGGGCGCTTCTATTCTTACACCCTTTGCCGCAAGGCTGAGGGCAATATCGTCGGAAAGGTTTCTGATAGCTCTTACTCTTACACCTGTTTCGGGCTGTAGCTCATAACGTGTAACTGTGGGGCCCTTTGCAATGTTGATTATTCTTGTCTTAACGCCGAATGAGGCAAGAGTGGATACAAGCTTGTTTGCGGTCTGCTCATATTCGCTGTGCATCTCCTCGGTAACGGGAGGTGCTTTTTTCAAAAGGTGTACGGGAGGGAATACGTATTCGGGCTCCTCGGGCACCTCGTCCTCTTCGGGAGTTCCAAGCATTACCTTATTTACAGCGGCGGCAATCATATCGTCGCGGCTCATTTCACCGTCTTCCGCTTCGTCCTTGTTCTCGGGGGTAACAGGCTCATCCGAAAGTGTTACGTCGTGGATTTCCACATCTTCTTCGATTTCGGCATCATATTCTTCCTCCTTGGCGGGAAGGTCTGTATCTGCCGATATTTCCTCAAGGTCGGGAGTGGATGGCTTGAAGCGATATGCAATTTCGGGGTCTTCTTTCTTGGTAAAGATAGATTTCAGTGTAAGAGGCTCTTCCTTTGACTCTGCCTTCTTTGATGTGGGACTGGGTACGGTCATGTCCCCGTTTTCGTCCACATAGTCACCCTCAATGTCTGGTGCAGGGTCACCGGGGCCTTCGATGTTAACGTCAAGCTTCTTTTTCTTCTGGCGTATGGGTGAGGTCACGGGATGGGGGATGGGCAGTGTGCTTTCTTCCTCGTCCTCATCCTCTTCCTCGGCGTATTCTTCGCGTCTTCTCTTGTTTTCCTCTGCCTTTTCACGTCTTGCGGCAAGCTGTCTTGCAAGAAAGCGTGCAAGGTCTATGGGAGTCTTACCCACAGTGAAGGAGGAGAGAAGGAGTGCGCCTATGATAAGGAGAATAAATGCGGTGATACCGCCGATAAGCTGGGAAATAAGATAAGCTATGGTGTCTCCAAAAAGGGAATGGGAGGTTATGTTGTCATTCTCGTTGAGTGCCTTGACATAGAATTCGAGAATGTTGAAGTTTGTGCCGTCTGAACCTATGTAACGGGGGGCCGCCACCGCAGCCGCAAAGCATACTACAAAAGCGAAGGACAGCACCCAGTTTCTCCAGGGGCGTTTTGTCATTGCTTCTTTTCTGTAGCAGAATGCACGAGCCACAAGCACGGGCGGTATAACGTAAGCACCCCAGGAAAAGAGTCCCGCAAGGAGATTCTTAACAAGCTCGCCTATAATACCCGTAAAGGAGGTAGCAAGGAGGCAGAGTGCCAGAAAGAATGCCACAAGCAAAAGCACAAAGGGCATAAATTGGAGCGCGACCTCGCTGGGAGGCTGACCGCCTTTCTTTGGCTTTTTTGAAGTGCTTTTTTTATTCTGAAGCTTCATTTTCTGCTGATTTGAATTGTTTTCTTTAAGTGAATTACTCATGTTCTTTGTCCTTTATTACATATTACGTGTATATTAAACCCATTTTTACATATATATAATAAGTATACTAAATTATTGCTACAATGTCAATATTTAAATGTAATTTGTAGGTTGTTTGGGTGTGACTTGCCTCATTTGCCTTCCTCTCGGAGAGTGCCTTTATCGCTTTGTTACCATATCTGTGAAACGGGCGATTCATGAATTGCCCCTACAGGCAGCATCCTTTTGTTACCCTATCTTAACGGAAGATTTGCTTTAGCAAATCAACCATAATTATTATTTATTAATTTTTCAATATTCTTAAAACAAAAAGCCCTCCCATGATAGGGAGGGCAAAATGTTTATCTTAGTGAACGATGCACTTTTCAGTGTCCTTGTCAAAGATGTGAAGTCTTGTAACATCAAGAGCAACCTTGATATCTGTGTCAACCTCTGACTTGGAGTGAGCATCAACGTTAGCGATGAGGTTCTGCTCTTCTGAAACGAGGTAGAGATAGATGCATGAACCCATAAGCTCTGTAACGTCAACGTGTGCGGGGACAACCCACTCTGCAAACTTTTCAAGCTGCATGGGATCATCATGGATACACTCGGGACGGATACCTGCAACAACTTCCTTGCCGATGTACTCGTCAAGCTGACCGTCTTCGATCTTTTCCTTGGGGAGTCTGAGCTTGTTCTTGCCGAAGCAGAAGTAAACGTCATCCTCGCCCTTGTTCTTCTCGATAGTACCATTGATGAAGTTCATCTGAGGAGTACCGATGAAGCCTGCAACGAACATGTTAACAGGATAGTCGTAAAGCTTTTGAGGGCTGTCAACCTGCTGAATAAGACCGTCCTTCATAACAACGATACGTGTAGCCATGGTCATAGCCTCGACCTGGTCGTGAGTAACGTAGATGAAAGTGGTAGCAAGTCTTGTGTGAAGCTTTGTAAGCTCTGTTCTCATCTGTGTACGGAGCTTGGCGTCAAGGTTTGAAAGAGGCTCGTCAAGAAGGAATACCTTGGGCTGACGAACGATAGCACGACCAAGCGCAACTCTCTGTCTCTGACCACCGGAAAGAGCGGCAGGACGTCTGTCGAGAAGGTGAGCAATGTCAAGAACTCTTGCTGCTTCTTCAACCTTTCTCTTGATTTCTTCCTTGGGAACCTTACGAAGCTTAAGACCGAATGCCATGTTCTCAAACACGGTCATGTGGGGGTAAAGAGCATAGTTCTGGAAAACCATCGCAATGTCTCTGTCCTTAGGTGCTACGTCATTAACGATTTTATCGCCGATGAAAAGTTCACCTTCGGAAATTTCTTCAAGACCTGCAATCATTCTGAGTGTTGTGGATTTACCGCAACCTGAAGGACCTACGAGGATGATAAATTCCTTATCCTTGATCTCCAGGCAGAAGTCCGAAACAGCTGTTACGCCGCCGGGGTACTTCTTGTAAATGTGCTTAAGTGATACACTTGCCATTGACTGACCTCCTAATTTAACGTAAAACTTAAAGTTTTTTGATTACATATTTTCTTACTGTAATATAATAACAGAAAAATGCAAAATAGTAAAGATGTTTATTTTCCAATTTTCGCCCTATACATATATGCAAATTGCACAAATTTTGGACAAACAGTGTCCAAAACCCCCTTTATATAAGGAAGTGAATGGTGAATAGTGAATATTGAATAGTGAAAAATTATGGATGATTTTCCCTTGGAAAATCTTGAAAAATTATATGAAAGAGCATAAGTCTTGCAATTTTCTCGCAAGTCATACGTTTGATGGAAGCCCTTGACCTTCCTGTACTTACTGTCGGATTACCTATGTGCTGATTTTACAGTTTTACAATCCAAATCCTCAATTATTAATTATCAATTATCAATTATCAATTATCAATTCTATTTTACGCCCTTCATAGTAAGTCCGATTCTCTTTGTCTTTACATCCACCGAGATGACACTTACCTTAACTATATCACCGACAGACAGAGCCTCGGAGGGATGCTTGATATATTTATCGGAAATCTGGGATATGTGTACCAGACCGTCCTGATGCACGCCGATGTCAACAAAGGCACCGAAATCACATACGTTTCTGACAGTACCCGTGAGTACCATGCCCTCATAAAGGTCATTCATATCGAGGATATCGTCACGGAGTACGGGCTGTTCAAAATCGTCACGGATGTCAAGACCCGGCTTTTCAAGCTCACGCACAATATCGTCAAGGGTGGGAACACCGATGGCGAGCTCCTCGGCAAGCTTCTCCTTGCCGTAGCCCTTTACCTTGTCTGAAAGTCCCGCAAGTCCCTTTATGTCACCCTTTACAAGCTCAAAGCCGAAGAGCTCCATAAGCTTCTTTGCGGCACCGTAGGATTCGGGGTGAACACCTGTATTGTCAAGAGGCTCATTTGAATCGGGAAGTCTGAGGAAGCCTGCGCACTGCTCAAATGCCTTGTCGCCCACACGCGGAACCTTCTTTATCTTGTCAACGCTTTCGAATTCGCCGTTTTCCTCTCTGTACTTGACAATATTCTTTGCGGAGGTGGAGTTGATACCCGCAACGTAGGAGAGAAGTGCAAAGGACGCGGTGTTGAGGTTTACTCCAACGCTGTTAACACAGCTTTCAACCACGCCGCCGAGAGCTTCGTCAAGTCTTTGAGGCTTCATATCGTGCTGATACTGTCCAACACCTATTGCCTTCGGCTCGATTTTTACAAGCTCGGCAAGAGGGTCCTGAATACGTCTTGCGATGGAGACAGCGCTACGCTGGGTTACATCAAAGTCGGGGAATTCCTTTGCCGCAAGCTCGGATGCCGAGTAAACCGATGCTCCCGCCTCGGAGGTTACAATATATTTTGTCTTGAGTCCGTTGTTCTTTATCATTCCGGCAACGAACATTTCACTTTCCTTTGAGGCTGTTCCGTTGCCGATGGAAATAACGTCAACGTCATATTTTTTGATGAGGGAAAGCATTATCTTTTCGCTTTCCTCTATTCTTTCCTGAGGCTTGGTGGGGTAGATTACCGCCGTGTCAAGCACCTTTCCCGTCTTGTCAACCACCGCAAGCTTACAGCCCGTTCTGTAACCCGGGTCAAAGCCGATAACCGTCTTACCCTTAAGGGGCGGCTGAAGCAGGAGATGCTTCAGATTGTCCTCAAATACGACAATTGCGCTCTCCGAGGCTGTGTCAAAGAGCATGGAACGTATTTCACGCTCGATGGAGGGGAAGATAAGACGTGAATATGAATCTCTTACTGCCGCATCCACAAGAGGTGTGAAAATACTGCCGGGTATAACGTTACGGTTAATGAGGAAGGAGAGAGGAAGATATTCGTCGATTTCCACCGATACCTTCAGTATATCCTCTTTTTCACCTCGGTTTAAAGCAAGTACTCTGTGACCGGGAATCTTCTTTACTGCCTCGCTGTACTCATAGTACATGCGATAAACTGTGTCCTCCTCGGTATTTGCCTTTGAGGTTATCATACCGTTGTCAAAAATAAGTGAACGGAGTGTCTGGCGGAATTCCGCATTGTCCGAAATGTCCTCGGCAATAATGTCACAAGCACCTGCAATGGCATCCTCGGCTGTTTCAACACCCTTTTCTTCGTTTATATATTCCGCAGCGAAGTCGGCGGGATCGCCCTCTTTAACCTCCTGCGCAAAAATAAGCTCTGCCAGAGGCTCAAGTCCCTTTTCACGGGCAACGGACGCCCTTGTCTTACGGTGTGGCTTGTAGGGACGGTAAATGTCCTCAACCTCGGTCATGGTTTCGGCTTTTTCAAGAGCTTCCCTTATTTCGTCGGTAAGCTTGCCCTGCTCCTCAATTGATGAAAGAACCTCCTCTTTTCTCTTTTCGAGATTGCGAAGGTAGGTGAGACGCTCGAAGATCTGACGGATCACCTGGTCATCCAGTGAGCCTGTCATTTCCTTTCTGTATCTTGCAATAAAGGGAATGGTGTTTCCGTCATCAATAAGCTCAATGACGTTTTTTGACTGTGTTTCCTTAATTCCGAACTCATCGGCAATTACTTTGATAAAATCCATTGTGACCTCGCATATAAATAATATTTCATCATAATTTTACCATATATTAACAAAAAAAGCAACATCAAGATTGACTTTTTTTATATTTGTGGTAAAATGATATGTATGTCAGTGAAAGGAAAAAATTTTATATGTTCGATAAATCAAAGCCTACACGTGATTTGGCTAAATTTTTTGTGTTTTCCCATCTTGGTGCTTCAATTCTTTCGGTTATACTTTCGGGACTTGTGGCAACCGTTATAAATTTTTACTATCAGTACAGCATGATACAAAGCAACACTGACCTCAGTGATATAAGAATTCTTAAAACAACTCTGATAATCACTGTTGTAGCTGCTTTGGTAAATCTTCCGCTTACCTTCTGCTCAACAACCTTTTTTCACGAAATTTCATCCAGAGGTTATAAGGAAAGGGTAGGGATAAAAGAGTTCTTTGAACCCTTTTCAAGACCGCTTTACCTCCTCAAGGGAACACTCTTGATGTTCATTTTGATGCTCTTCAATATGGCAGGAATTTTTGTTCTTGTTTTCCCCGTATATCTCAGCTTTTGTATGGCACCCTTCATCTTGAAAACCAACCCGGAAATATCGGTTTTTAAGGCACTTTCCACAAGCTTTAAAATGATGTACGGACACAAAATGACAGCCTTTAAGACACTTGTTCCGGTACTTGGCGTATATATGCTTTTTGGTGTGATTTCAGGCTTTTTCTATTTCGTCGGATACTTTGGAATGCTGGTAACCGAGGCTGTGTTCAGTGTTGTTATTGCCGTAATTTTCAATGCCATAAACGCAAGAGACCAATACAAGGATATTTTGATTTCACGCTTGTATAACACTAACAACGGTACTGTGTATACCGACGTGCATACCGAAGGGGAAGAGGCGGAGAGCGAGGAGACCGACACGGAAAACGATACGGATACAGATACGGATACGGATACAGATACGGATACAGATACGGATACGGATGATAAGGAATAAGACATGGCAGGACAGAATTTTGTCCTGCCGCTTTTTTGTAAATAATGAATAATGAATATTGAATATTGAAAAATGAATAATTATGGTTGATTTGCTAAAGCAAATCTTTCGTTAAGATAGGGTAGCAAAAGGATGCTGCCTGTAGGGGCGATTCATGAATCGCCCGTTCCGCTAAGATAAGGTAACAAAGGGTAGAAAAAGGCTCTCTCTCGGAGGGAGGCTATTGTAATGAATATTGAATATTGAAAAATAATTATGGTTGAATTTTTTCAAAAATCTTCCGTTGAATAAAGAATAATTTAAGAAAATATATATTATATATTGTAATTTTTTGTTAAGTGTAGTATAATACAATAGTATAATAGTATAATTGTGTAAATTTGAGAGGTGTAGCATGGAAGAAATATTTTGCACTTTGGGCGAAATAATGAAGGAGCTGTCTCTTACTCCCGTATGGACTCCCGAGGATGTTGAAAATATACATATCGTAAAAAACGAGGTAAACCGTCCGGGTCTTCCTCTTACAGGCTTTTTTGAGCACTTCGATGCCAAAAGAATTCAGGTGCTCGGACGTGCCGAATACAGATATCTTGATTCAATAGGCGAGGAGGAGGCTTTAAAGCGCATTGATGCACTTTTTGAAAAGAAGCCTGCCGCAGTTGTTTTCTCTCACCGTGAGGAAATGTTTGAAAACGTTATCCCCTACGCAAAGAAGCACGGAATCCCTCTTTTCCACGTAAAGCAAAAGACATCTCCCTTTATGGCGGCACTTATTTCACTTCTTAACGTAAAGCTTGCTCCCATGATTTCAATGCACGGTGTATTTGTAGAGGTATACGGTGAAGGTATCCTCATTACCGGTGACAGCGGAATCGGTAAGAGCGAGGCGGCAATAGAGCTTGTAAAGAGAGGACACCGTCTTGTTGCCGACGATGCTGTTGAAATAAGACGAGTATCCGACAAAACACTTGTAGGTACAGCGCCCGAGATGATTCGTCACTACATCGAGCTTCGAGGCATCGGAATAGTTGACGTGCGCAGAATATTCGGTATGGGTGCAGTCAAGCTTACCGAGAAAATTGACCTTGTGATAAATCTTGAACAGTGGAATCCCGAGAAATTTTACGACCGTTTCGGTCTTGACACCGAGTACAGTGACATAATGGGCATTAAGGTCCCCAGCATTACAATCCCCGTAAAGCCGGGCAGAAACCTTGCGGTAATTATAGAGATTGCGGCAATGAACAACCGTCAGAAGAAAATGGGCTACAATACTGCGGTTGAATTTAACAAGAAGCTTATGGGCGAAACAGACGATGATGACCGTTAAATTTGGAGATAGTATGACAGATAACAGAGACTTTTTTGAAGTACTTGTAAAAAAAGGAATACAGATAAAAAAGGACCTTCCCATGCGTGATTATACCACCTTTAAGATAGGCGGAGCGGCAGATTTCGGAGTCTTCCCGAAAACAGCGGAGGAGTTCGGGGAAGTGTCACTTCTTGCAAAGGAATACGGAATCACCACCTTTGTTGCGGGAAACGGTTCGAACCTTCTTGTCTCGGATAATGGCTTTCGTGGGGCGGTAATATTCACCACCGCGATGGACGGTATTCGCTTTGAAGAGGGGGGCGTTTATGCCATGGCAGGCGTTTCAATGACAAGGCTTTCGAGACTTGCCGCCGAAAAGGGACTGTCGGGACTTGAATTTGCCTACGGAATCCCCGGTACGGTGGGCGGTGCGGTATATATGAATGCGGGAGCATACGGCTCCGAAATGAAAAACGTGGTGCTTTTCTCCGATTATTGGTCGGAGGAGGGGTGCGGGAGACTCACAGGCGACGAGCAGTGCTTCGGCTATCGCGAGAGCGCCTACATGGGTACAAGCCGTGCCGTGCTCGGCTGTATGATAGCGCTTCATGACGGAAATCCCGATGAAATCATGGCGTATTGCAAGGAGCTCATGACACGCCGACGTGACAAGCAGCCTCTTGAATATCCCTCAGCAGGCTCGGCGTTCAAGCGCTATCCCGGCAGATTCACCGCACAGATGATAGATGAGGCTGGACTCAAGGGCTTTTCGGTAGGCGGTGCCGAGGTCAGCGTGAAGCACGCAGGCTTTATAATAAACCGAGGCGGTGCCACAGCCGAGGATGTAAGACACCTTGTTTCGGAAATAAAGGATATAATTTACAAAAGAGAGGGAATACATATTGAGAGTGAGATGCGTTACCTTTCTGAAAAGGGAGCGTGTGAGATTTGAACCGTGAATCCTACAGTGCGGGAGTAAAGGCGTACCTTTGCCGCAAGACGGCGTACGAGGTGGGACTCGGAAAGACTCCTCCCGACTCAATGGTGAAAAAATGTGACAAATGCTGTGCTCTTGCCTTCTTTTACGGCGTTACTCTATTTTCAAGAAGACTCAGTCGTGAAACAATGACACTTTCCATTGATAACGAAGAGCTTCTTGAAATATGCACATACATTATGATACATCACTTTCTTGCCAAGCCCGATGTCAGACAGACCGAGCGTGGCGGAAAGGTGAAGTTTGAGGTCTCCTTCGGACGGGACTTGGTGGGACACGAGCTTTCCTATATGCTGGATGACGAGGAAAAGGATTTTTCCTTTGCCTGCGTGTGTGAGAGATGCCCCGAATTCTTTGTAAGAGGTGCGTTCTTATCCGCAGGAACACTGTCCGACCCAAGCCTTGATTACAGAGTGGAATTTCTATTAAAGGATATGTCGGGCGCGAGAGCACTGTCCGATTTTTTGGGAGAGGCTTTTTCGCCGAAAACAGTTAAGCGTAAATCGGATTTTGTTGTCTATGTAAAGGGCAACGAGAGGACCGAGGAGCTTTGCACCGCAATGGGTGCACAGAAGGCGGCGCTTGATATAATTACGGCATCCATTGAAAAACAGACAATGAACGAGCTAAACCGCAGCTGTAACTGCGAGGCGGCAAATATGAGAAAGACGGTAAACGCTTCGGTACAGCTCCGTCTCGCCATACAAAAGCTCAGGGATGAGGGAAGATTTGATATGCTTCCCGACGACCTGAAGGAGACAGCTCTTCTCAGAGAGCAGCATCCCGATGCATCACTCAGCGAGCTGTCCCGAATGACCGAGGGAGCACTGACACGCTCGGGAATAAACCACAGATTAAAGAAAATTATCGAACTTGCGGAGGAATAAATGCAGGGTTTTGTTCATCTTCATCTCCATACAGAATATAGCCTTCTTGACGGCGCTTGCCGTATAGGAAAGCTTTTTGACCGTGTGAAAGAGCACGGTCAGAGCGCTGTTGCCATAACCGACCACGGCGCAATGTACGGAGCTGTTGAATTTTACAGAGCGGCAAGGCGTGCGGGAGTGAAGCCAATTATCGGCTGTGAGGTGTATATGGCACCTCGTACAATGTATGACAGAATACATTCTCTCGACCGTGAAAGCTACCATTTGGTGCTCCTTGTAAAGAACAAAAAAGGCTACAAAAACCTTATAAAGCTAACCTCCCTTGCACATACGGAGGGCTTTTATTCAAGACCGAGAATAGATATGAAAACGCTTGCCGCACATAGTGAGGGACTTATTGCACTCTCGGCGTGTGTCGGAGGCAGAATACCGCAGTATATTTTGGCGGGTGAATACGAAAAAGCAAAGGCTCACGCCCTTGAAATGAAGAGCATCTTCGGAGACGATTTTTACCTTGAGGTGCAAAATCACGGAATCCCCGAGGAAGCAGTGGTGGCATCGTCCCTTTTCAGAATGTCCGGCGAAACGGGGATACCCCTTGTTGCCACAAACGACGTGCATTACCTTGACAAAAAGGATGCCGAAAGTCAGGCGGTGCTGATGTGCATACAGACCAACACCACCACCGACAAGGGGCGTCCCGAGGGCTTTTCCACAGATGAGTTTTATCTGAAAAGCACCGAGGAGATGTATTCGCTGTTTGCATCCCATCCCGAAGCCTTGGAAAACAGCGTTAAAATTGCCGAAAAGTGTAATTTTGACTTTGATTTTGAATCCAAATATCTGCCCTCCTTCAAAAATAATGAGGGAATAGAAAATTCAGACTATCTGAAAAAGCTTGTAAAGGCGGGACTTTCCGTTATACTTGAAAACGGTGGCATTGATGGGGAGGATGCGGAGGCATATCACAAAAGAGTTGACTATGAGCTCTCTGTCATTGAGGAAATGGGATTTTGCGAGTACTTCCTCATCGTCCGTGACTTTGTGAGCTTTGCAAAGTCAAAGGGAATCCCCGTAGGACCGGGCAGAGGCTCGGGTGCGGGCAGTCTTGCGGCTTATTGCCTCGGTATAACAGGCATTGACCCCATAAAGCACGACCTGCTTTTTGAACGCTTTCTCAACCCCGAGAGAGTGAGTATGCCCGACTTTGATATAGATTTTTGTCAGGAAAGACGCCACGAGGTTGTGGAATACGTGGAACAGCGCTACGGAGCCGACCACGTTTCCAAGATAATCACCTTCAACACAATGGCGGCAAGAGCCGTTGTGCGAGATGTGGGACGGGCACAGGGAATGGCGTATGCCGACGTGGATGCAGTTGCAAGACTCATACCTCAAAGGCTTGATATGACCATAGACAAGGCGTTGGACGAGGTTCCCGAGCTTCTTGATATGTATAAATCCTATCCCGATGTAAAGAACCTCATAGAAATAGCAAAAACCCTTGAGGGAATGCCGAGACATGCTTCAATTCATGCGGCGGCTGTCGTTATAACCGATGCTCCCGTCAGCGAGTACGTACCTCTTTGTACCAGCTCCGACCAGGTGATAACGCAATATTCAATGAACGATATTGCAGACCTTGGACTTTTGAAGATTGACTTCCTTGGTTTAAGATATCTTACGGTTATCGACACGGCTGTTAAGAACGTGCGTGAAAAGAACCCCTCATTTGATATAAATAAAATAGATATATCCGACAAAGCTGTGTTTGATTATATATCGGCAGGGAATACTACGGGTATGTTCCAGATAGAATCCCGAGGCATGAGAGATGTGGTTATGAGACTTATGCCACGCTCGGTAGAGGACATAACGGCGGCAATAGCGCTCTTCCGACCGGGACCCATGGATGCAATACCGAAATACATCGAAAACAGCCGCAACCGAGGAAATATAGTATATCGCACACCCGAACTCAAGCGAATACTTTCCGTAACCTACGGATGCATTGTATATCAGGAGCAGGTAATGCAGATATTCCGCTCTCTGGCAGGCTACACCTTTGGACACGCCGACATAGTCCGCCGTGCAATGGCAAAGAAAAAAGCGGACGTTATGGAAAATGAAAGAGGCACCTTCGTCGATGGATGCATGGAGCGGGGAATAGACCGAGAGACGGCAGAGGCGATATTCGATGAAATGGCGGATTTTGCAAAATATGCCTTCAACAAGTCTCACGCCTGCGCTTACAGCTATCTTACCTACCAAACAGCTTATCTCAAATACTATTATCCGGCAGAGTATATGGCGGCACTGATTACCTCTACGCTGGATGCCGAGGAAAAGGTCAATTTCTACGTTGCCGAATGTAAGGCACTTGGAATAAAGGTGCTTCCGCCCGATATAAACGAAAGCGGATACGGCTTTGATATATCGGGAAAGGCTGTAAGATTCGGACTTCTTGCCATAAAGAACGTCGGAACCAACTTCGTGAGAGATATATGCCTTGAACGTGAGAGAGGCAAATTCAAGAGCTTTGAGGACTTCATTATGAGAATGTCCGCACACAACCTTAACCGAAAGATGATAGAAAGCCTTGTTTTTGCGGGTGCTATGGATTCATTTACCCCCACACGCTCACAGATGGCGGCGGTTATCGACGATGCAATTACAACAGTCACCGACATAAACCGTCGCAACGTGACGGGACAGATGGACCTTTTCTCGGAGGGAGGTCAGGAGACGACCTTAAAGCTTGTTTATCCCGACCAGAGAGGGGATACTCTCTCGGAGCTTCTTGAAATGGAAAAGCAGGTGACGGGAGTTTACATTTCGGGTCATCCATTGGATGCTTACTCCAAGGAAAGAAGGCGATGCGCCCTCGTTTCGGATATAGCCGAGAGTATCGAAACCTCCTCGGGGGATTTCAGAGAGGGTCAGGTGGTTGACGTGCTTGGAATGGTAACCTCCAAGAAGGTCAAGGAAACAAAAAAAGGCGACGTAATGGCTTTTGTCGGCTTTCAGGATGTATCCATGGCAGTGGAAGTGGTGGTTTTTCCAAAGATATTTGACGTTACGTCATACCTTCTTGAGCCGGAAGCGGTGCTTGTGGCAAAATGTGAGATAACCCTGAAGGACGATGAGATAAAGCTTCTTGCAAGAAGCTTTGTCAAGGCGGTGCCCGATGATGAATTCAGGGAGGAAGTACACGCAGTACAGCCGCCCGAAAGAGAAGTAAAAAAAGAGATGCCGCAGCAAAAGGCGGAGAGTGAAAAGAAAAAAATATATCTCAGGCTCAAAACAAACGATGCGGCTCTTGTAAAGAGGATATGTGCTTTGATTTCCATTTTTGAGGGCACAACACCCGTCATTCTCTTCTTTGAGGATGAACAAAGGTACGTAAAGCTTACACACGGAATTGAACTCAATACCGATACGGCAGGCGACCTCAAACGCCTTGTCGGAGAGAACAATACGGTTATAAAGTAATTTTGGAGGGAATATGAAAACAAAGAAGGAAAAAAAGTCCGGAAGAGTATGGAAGGCTATACTAAAGGGCGTTCTCAATACGTTTTTAACTATCATGCTCATAGGACTTATCACGGGTACCATAGTCGGAGTTGCGCTCCTTATCTATCTCAAGGACTTTATGGCGATAGACTATGATATCGAAAATTTAAAGCTCGACCTTGACCAGACCTCCTCTGTTTACTACAAGGACAACGAAACAGGGGAATGGGTAGAATGGGAGGAGGAGAGAATACACGGAAGCGAAAACCGTTTGTGGGTATCCCTTTCCGAAATTCCCGATAACCTTGAGGACGCTTTCATTGCCATTGAGGACCAGCGTTTCTGGGAGCATAACGGTGTTGACTGGAGGCGAACGGGCGGCGCCATACTCCAAGTTGTAAAATCAGGCTCCTTCGGCTACGGCGGTTCTACCATTACTCAGCAGCTTATCAAAAACGTTACGGGTGATAAGGACGTAAAGATTCAGCGTAAGCTTGAGGAGATATTCCGTGCACTTTCTCTTGAAAAGAACAGAAGTAAAGAAGAAATACTCGAAATGTACCTGAACACTATTTATCTGTCTCAGGGTTGTAGCGGTGTTCAGACGGCGGCAAACCTTTATTTCCACAAGGACGTTTCCGAGCTTACTCTTGCCGAATGTGCTTGTATTGCCGCAATCACAAATCTGCCTACCCATTATGACCCCATTCAGAATCCCGACAACAACAAGTATCGACGTGAGCTCATTCTTGAAGAGATGGAAAAGCAGGGTAAGATATCCAAAGAGGAGTATGAGGCTGCAATGTCTGAAGAGCTTACCTTCTACACCAAGGATGATGTGATGGAGGATGAAGAGGAAGAAGGAGTAAACATCCACTCCTGGTTTGTTGAGGCTATGCTCAAGGATGTTATAAACGACCTTATTGAGCAAAAGGGACTTGACGAGAACACTGCCACAAGACTTGTTTATTCGGGCGGTCTCAAGATATATTCAACCATTGACCGTGACGTTCAGGCGGCAATGGATGAGGTATTTGAAAATGAAGAGAATTACCCCGTGCTTGAAGGAATTCAGCCCGAGGCGGCAATGGTGGTAATGGAGCCCTACAACGGATATGTTCTGGGAATTGTTGGCGGAAGAGGTGAAAAGACTGCCAACAGTATGTGGAACAATGCCACAATGTCAAAGCGTCAGCCGGGTTCTGCCTTCAAGCCTGTTGCGGTATATGCCCAGGCGATAGAGGAGGGAATTGCAACCTATTCCACAGTAGTTGACGATTACCCCGTTGAAACAGATCCCTCAAAACGTCTCTGGCCGAAGAACTCTCCCAATGCTTACCGAGGATATACAACAGTATGTGATGCACTTATCAGATCTGTAAACACAGTTGCGGTACGCCTTCTTGATGAAATAGACCCTATCAACTCCTTCTATTTCCTTCGTGACAAGCTTCGCTTTACTACCCTTGTGGAAGGAACCGACGGAAAGGGAGATTTTGGACTTCCTATGGCACTTGGCGGTCTTACCTACGGTGTAACCGTAAGAGAGATAACAAACGCATACGCTACCTTTGCAAATAACGGCGAATTTGTAAAGTCAAGAACCTACGTGAAGGTGCTTGACTCCGACGGAAATATAATTCTTCCCACCAAATCTCAGGAAAAGAACAGCCGTGAGGCGGTATTCAGTCCGTCCACAGCACAGCTTATGACCAATATGCTCGGTGAGGTTGCAAACCCCTACGGCTACGGTACAGCAAGAAAGCTCACTCTTTCAAAAACAGTTGACGTTGCCGCAAAGACAGGTACAACCAACGATAACAAGGATATTTACTTTGTAGGCTACACACCTTACTACGTAGGCGGTGTATGGTTCGGCTACGAACAGCCAAGATACCTTCCCGGATTCTCTGTCAGCCCCTCACTTTCACTTTGGGACAAGGTAATGACAAAGCTTCACGAGAAGTATATAACCGAAGCTAAAAACGGCGGTGAACCCTTGAGAAAATTTGACGAGTCAACTCTTATTAAGTATGAGTATTGCCGTGATTCGGGACTTCTGGCAGGTGAGTACTGCTCACTTGACCCAAGAGGAAACCGTATTTCCACCGGTTACGGTTCAAGAGATATGATTCCCAGCGCAACCTGCGATAAGCACGTTCCCGTTCAGTGGTGTACCGAAACCAAGGCGGTGGCAGGTCCCGGCTGTCCCGAGGATAAGCTTGTTACCATAGCACTTGTGAGAAACGAGGAGCGAGTAATGGAAAGAAGCGTTTACGTTGCGGACGCCCAGTATACCTACCGTGAGGTTCCCTCGGGATATGTCTACCCAACAAGCATAAACGTACCGTTCTATATTAATCTCTATACACCCGGCACATACCCCGCGGATTGCGGTGCCGAAAGACCGATAAACAGCTGGTGCGTGGAGCATAACCATCCCGAAGCAGCTGAAAAAACAGAAAAAGCTGAAAAAACTGAATAATGAACAGAACACGAATACTCATGCATTACTGCCGCAATTGTGCGGCAGTATGCATGCTTGCACTTGGCGGTATGCTTTGCCCCTTGAATACAGTGGGAACAGTAATAAAATATGCCCTTTATGTTGCCGCCACCCTTGTTGCAGGCTATAATTTCAAAACCCTTCGAAACCCACCGCCCCCGAAGCTGACGCTTTTGGGAGTCGCCGTGATGCTCACGCTTTCCGTCCTTATATCCTTCCTCCCCTTGGAGCAAAGGATCAACTACGATACAAGCAGCACACTCTTCTACGTGACGGTTTTGCTTTTGGCACCGCTTTTTGAGGAGCTGTTCTTCCGTGGCGGACTTATCAAATTTGAGCTGCTTCCCGCCACAACTCTTATGTCTGCACTGTTTTTCGGTGCGTTTCACGGACTTTCGGGCTTTTTACAAGCCTTTATTTTAGGAGCTGTGCTCTCTCTTTTGTATGCACGCTCACGCTCACTGTATGTTCCTTTTATTTGTCACTTCGCAAACAATCTGCTTGCAGTTATTTGTATAAAATACGATGTACGCATATGGGTGCTTATACCCTCGGTTGCAGTAATTGTATTCTGCATATTTACACGGAGAAAAAATGAAAAAAAGATACTATAAAGAAATAGATACCGAAACCTTTGATTTTATTTTTGAAAACAGTCCCGTTGAGATAATTGACAAAACAGCTTCATATGATATTGAGTCCTTTGAATATTTTCTTACTTTAAGATTCAGAAATGTTTCGGACAGAAAGATTTCCGCCCTTGATATAAGGCTTGACCTTTATGACGGCATTTCCGCAACACCCTACAAGAAGATAGAGTATACATACAAGGTTACCGCAAAAAATACCCCCGAGGATATAATCGGAGGCTTCGATCGCATCAGTATTCCGCAAACTTATTATAAAAAGCTTATTATCAATATACTCGGTGTTACCTTCGCCGACGGCGAGCACCTTGCCCTGAAGCTTACCTCCGAGACCAAGCCAAAGCTTATCTCCCAGCAGGCAAACCATATTGTCACCGCTTGTGAGCTTGTGGACGATAAAGAATCGGTTAAGGACAAATATCCCGCAATAATTATGCCCGAATTCGGTAAGACAGCGTGGATATGCTGTTGCTCTCAAAAGAACAAGGCGGAAAGTGAGACCTGCGAGAGATGCGGACGTGAGAGGGATAAGCTGAAGAGTGTTTATTCCCATGAAAACCTCGTAAAAACTGCCTACGCCGAGGCTCACGGCACTTCTACCATGACCGCAAGACGTATAAAGGGCGAGTTCATGGAAAAGCACAATCCAACCGCCCCCGATAATATAAAGGAAATACTTATCGAGCACGAAATCAAAAAGGTGGATAAAAGAGAAAAGTACAAGGAGAAAATGCGTATTCAGGCAATTCCCAGATTTATCCTTTATTTTGTACTTGCGTATCTTTTGTATTTTGTTCTCAATTGGATTTTCGGATTGGTGCCCGAATTATGACAGAATTCTTTATGAAAAAGGCACTGCACTACGCCCGCCTTGCCGCCAAAAAAGGGGAGACCCCCGTTGGTGCGGTCATTGTGCGTGACGGGGAGATTGTGTCCTGGGGATATAACAGACGTGAAAGCGATAAAAATGCCCTGAAGCACGCCGAGATAATGGCAATAGACCGTGCCTGCCGAAAGCTTGGCGGATGGCGGCTGTGGCAGTGCGAAATGTACGTTACCCTTGAGCCTTGCCCCATGTGTGCGGGCGCTATTATCAATTCAAGACTTAAAAAGGTGTACTTCGGAGCATATGACAAAAAAGCTGGCTGCTTCGGAAGTGTCACCGATATGAATGCATTTCCCTTTAACCATCACCCCGAGATTGAAGGCGGTGTTATGGCAGAGGAATGCTCGGCAGTGATTTCGGAGTTTTTTAAAGAACTCCGAGCGAAGAAATGAATATTGAATAATTGTGGTTGAAAATCTGCGATTTTCTTCTTTTAAGACAGGGTAACAAAAGAATGATACCCGTAGGGGCGATTCACGAATCGCCCGTTTCACAAACAAACTATTGTAACATTCGGGCGATTCATGAATCGCCCCTACAACAAACCACCCCCAAGGAGACCTACATGAAAACACCCATTATTGACTTCCATACTCATCCCTTCGACACCATTGACGAAAATATTTGTCAATACAAGTATGACGTGGGGGTAGGGCGTGATGAAGTTAAGAACTACATGAATAATCTCGGCATAGAGCATATATGCGGCTCGGTGATTCATGTGCCCGCTGTTCCCGATATGCCATGGTCGGGAATTCGTGAGCTCAACAATATAGCTCTTACCCTCGCAGAGGAGTATAACGGCTTCTACATACCCGGCTTTCATATTCACCCGTCTTACTTGAAGGAATCCCTTGAAGAAATTGAGCGTATGCACTCAATTGGTGTGAATCTTATTGGTGAAATTGTGCCCTATTGCTTCGGTTGGTCGGATTATTCATCACGGGAAATGGACGAGATTTTGGATTTAGCCTTGGAACTGAATATGATTTTTAGTTTCCACACAATGAACGAGGACGCAATTGACCGCATGGTGGAAAAGCACCCGAAAAATATTCTTGTAGCGGCGCATCCGGGAGAAAAGGACAGCTTTACACGCCACCTTGCAAGAATGGAGAAAAGTGAGAACTATTACCTTGACCTTTCGGGCACGGGCATATTCCGTCAGGGAATGCTCGCCTATGGTATAAAGAAGTTCGGTGCAGAGCGCTTTCTCTTCGGTACGGATTTTCCCGTGTGCAATCCTGCTGTCTACGTGGGCGGCGTGGGAATGGATGATCTTCTCACGGATAGCGATAAGGAAAAGGTGATGTTCGGAAATGCAGACAGGCTTTTAAGGGAGACCGAAAACAAGTTTTACGAAAATTAACAATTTTTTTCAAAAAAATCTTTACAAGCACAAGATATTGATGTATAATATAATGTATTTTGAATGTCCAAGCAGAGACTTGGCAAAAAATGAGGAGTGGTAAAACTATGAGCCGAATGATCGGTACAGTTTCACGCGGTGTAAGAGCACCAATAATTAAAAGTGGCGACGATATTGTAAAAATCGTTACAGAGTCTGTTCTTGAAGCATCCAAGGATGCAGGATTTGAGATACAGAACAGAGATATAATCGCGATGACTGAGGCTATTGTTGCACGTGCGCAGGGTAACTACGCATCAGTTGACGATATTGCAGCAGACGTTCGTGCAAAGCTTGGAGGCGAGACAGTGGGTGTTATTCTTCCCATACTCAGCCGTAACCGCTTTGCTATCTGTCTCAGAGGTATAGCAAAGGGCGCAAAGAAGATTGTTCTTCAGCTCTCATACCCCTCAGATGAGGTAGGAAACCACCTTATCAGCCTTGATGCTCTTGATGAAAAGGGCGTTGACCCCTTCAAGGATGTCCTTGACCTTAAGCGCTACCGTGAGCTTTTCGGCTACGAGAAGCACACCTTCACAGGCGTTGACTATGTAGAATACTATGAAGGACTTATCAAGGAGTGCGGAGCAGAGGCAGAGATAATCTTCGCAAATGACCCCAGAGCCGTACTTAACTATACAAAGAACGTTATAAACTGTGACATACACACACGTGCACGCACAAAGAGACTTCTCCGTGCTGCAGGTGCTGAGCGTGTGTTTGGACTTGATGAAATTCTCAATGCTCCCGTTAACGGAAGCGGATATAACAAGGACTACGGACTTCTCGGTTCAAACAAGGCTACCGAGGATCAGGTAAAGCTTTTCCCCAGAGACTGTCAGCCCGTTGTTGATGCAATTCAGAAGAACATCTTCGACGCAACAGGAAAGAATGTTGAGGTAATGGTATACGGTGACGGTGCATTCAAGGACCCCGTAGGAAAGATTTGGGAGCTTGCAGACCCGGTTGTTTCACCTGCATACACACCCGGACTTGAGGGCACCCCCAACGAGCTCAAGCTCAAGTACCTTGCAGACAATGAGTTCGCAGGTCTTTCGGGCGATGCGCTCAAGGAAGCAATCAAGGAAAAGATTAAGGCAAAGGATGATAACCTTGTCGGTAAAATGGCAAGCGAGGGAACAACACCCAGACGTCTTACTGACCTTATCGGTTCGCTTTGTGACCTGACATCCGGTTCGGGCGACAAGGGAACACCCATTGTTTACATCCAGGGATACTTTGATAACTACACAGCAGAATAAGTTTAAAGAGGCTTTGGCGTAAGTGCCAAAGCCCTTTTATAATGTACAGTGTACAGTGCACAATTATGGTTCAAAACCTGCGGTTTTCTTCAACTATTGTTTGTAGGGGCGATTCACGAATCGCCCGCTATTTTAGATATGGTAAAAAAACAAATTCTTAATCAAGCATGAGTCTGAGTGAATTGAGCATAGTGAGTACTGTTACCACAGTGTCTGCAAGCACAGTCACAAATATTCCTGTGATTCCCGTCAAGGCAAGAATTGTCAAAACAAGCTTGATTGCAAGTGATGCGATTATATTCTCCTTTACGGCAAGAATAACAGCATCCGCAGTTTTTAAGGAAAGGGGCACATTGTCCACGTCTCCGTTGGTTATAACTGTATCCGCGCCGTCACAAATTGTATCCGACAAAACAAAGTTAATGTCCGAGTTGAGTCGAAGGCTGTCTGCATTTCCCACAAGTGCCGTTGTACCAACGGAGTTCGCCGCAATGAGCTTTTCGACAGTATCAGCCTTTTTGTCGGGAGTGAGATTTGGATAATAGTCATCAATTGCGTGAAGTGTTTCCGCAACCTTCGCAGTCCTGCTCATCGGGTCCTCGGAAAGCATAGCAATGTGACGGACACCTCTTGCTTTAAGACGGTAAAGGGACTTTTCCGCATCCTCGTTGATGTTTTCGTCCGAGAATATGTATCCGAGATAAGTGCGTCCCAGTGCAACGTGAAGCACTTCGCCTTTAGATGTTGCCTCAAAGCCTTCCACAGCCAGCTTTTCCATAAGCTCACCGCTTCCGATACTTACAACCTTACCCGATATCAAAGCCACTGTGCCAAGACCGGGAAGCACCTCTGTACGGTCAGCCTTAACGCTTCCGAAATAGGGATTTGCCTTTTTGAAATCGGCAGCATTTTCATCATTAGAATCCGCAAGTGCGATTTGTATAAGATTTAAAAGCTGCTCTTCGCCCATGAGCTCGGGGTTTGCCGCATCCACTTTGGTGAAAGGGGTGGAGAGAATACCCGTCTTTTCAAATATTACCGAGGTACAGCGTGCCATTCGCTCAATTACATAATGACCGCCGAGCACAACTCCGTTTTTCTCAAGCTTTTTTATACCCGACAAAAATGCCGCAGGCGTGGTAACAACTATGGCGCAGGGGTAGGAAAGAGCAAGAATTACAGCCGCTGTGTAAAGAGCCTCCTGCCATGCTGATACGTCTATTATCAGCTTTATTATAAACACAATCAGGGAAAGCACCGAAAAAGCAAGCATAAAAAACAATGGAAGCTTTGTAGCCTTTCTTTCGGTTGCCGAAGGAATATTGCGAGTTTTTGACACAACCGCCTTTGAGGAAGCAAAGGTAATAAAGAGAGAGGCAAGTCTGAAAATCAATATAACAACAGTTGCTTGAACACATGCTCCGCCAATAAAAGCAAGAACAGCGGAAAGTGTTACGGCGGTGTATTCATTCAATATATTCTTGGTGGAAAGCTTTTTGTAAAGCCTTAACGCAACCTCAGCCACCGCTCCCAAAAACGGTATGAGTAGTAAAATTACTCTCAAAGCTCCCTCGGTGGGGAGCAGTGCAAACAAAGTGAGAAGCACCGCTACCGCACCGACGGTTATAAGTTCTCTTTTAAAGAAGCCCGACATTTTATCAGTCCTTAACCTTAATCATAGATGCATCCCACTTTTCGGGAGCGGCATATCCGAGAAGGTTAACTACTGTTGCCGCAATGTTTGAAAGACCGTAGGAGCCTTCAATAACATCGTACTTGTCCGCACCGTTGTTGTCATAGAAAATGAAGGGAACGGGATTGAGAGTGTGACTTGTCTTCGCCTTGGGAAGACCTGTTTCCTTGTCAATTGCAAATCCGCCTGTCTTCTTGTCCTTTTCAAGACACTCGTCAGCATTACCGTGGTCGGCTGTGAAGAGTACTGTTGTACCAAGCTTGTCCGCTGTCTTGAGGATTCTGCCGATACAAAGGTCGAGAGCCTCCATTGAAACGATTGTAGCCTCAAGGCTTCCTGTGTGACCTACCATGTCACCGTTGGGGAAGTTTACACGGATGAAGTCATATTTTCCGCTTTCCATAGCCTCAATGAGTGTGTCTGTAATCTCGGCACACTTCATCCAGGGTCTCTGCTCAAAGGGAACTACATCGGAGGGAATCTCGATATATGTCTCTGTGGCCTCGTCATACTTGCCCGACTTGTTTCCGTTCCAGAAATAGGTAACGTGACCGTACTTCTGTGTCTCGGAAAGAGCAAGCTGTGTTACCTTTTCGCCTGCAAGGTACTCGCCGAGAGTGTCTGTGATTTCGGGAGGAGAAACAAGGTATCTTGAGGGAATATGAAGGTCGCCGTCATATTCAAGCATACCTGCGTAAACTGTCTTGGGGAAGCGTACACGGTCAAACTTGTCAAAGCTTTCATCCTCGAAAGCCTTGGAAATTTCAATTGAACGGTCACCTCTGAAGTTGAAGAACACAACGCTGTCGCCGTCGTTGATTGTGCCAACGGGTGTGCCATTTTCAGCAATAACAAAGCCGGGAAGATCCTGGTCAACGTATCCGCCCTCTGTTCTATATGTCTCGATAGCGCACTTTGCACAGCAGAACTGTCTGCCTTCGCCCAGCACGTGAATCTCCCAGCCACGCTTAACCATATCCCAGTTAGCCTCGTAACGGTCCATGGTAATGTTCATTCTTCCGCCACCGGATGCAATCTTAGCATCGAAGGAAGCATCATTGAGAGATGCGAGGAATTCCTCGAAGGGAACAACGTAGTCAAGAGCAGATGTTTCACCAACGTCACGTCCGTCAAGAAGAATGTGGATTCTTACCTTTGCAATGCCGTCAACCTTTGCACGCTCAACAAGAGCCTTGAGGTGGTCGATGTGAGAGTGAACGTTTCCGTCGGAGAAAAGACCGAGGAAGTGGAGAGTTGAAGAATTGGTCTTGCAGTTGGAGGTAAGAGTCTGCCATGTTTCGGAGGCAAAAATCTTACCCGATTCAATGGATGAAGAAACAAGCTTTGCACCCTGAGCGTAAACCTGTCCTGCACCGATTGCATTGTGACCTACCTCGGAGTTGCCCATATCGTCATCGGAGGGAAGACCTACCGCTGTACCGTGAGCCTTGAGAGAGAGAGTAGGGTATTTTGACATAAGCATATCAAGATTGGGTGTACGAGCCTGGAATACAGCGTTGCCTTCGTTCTGCTTGCCGATTCCGACACCGTCCATAACAATGAGAGTAAGCGGTCCGTTTGCCGCTTTGGTATTAAGTTTCTTAAGCATTTTTATCTCCTTTACGTCATTATTTTTATCTTACATTACAGTTTAGCACATTTTTGAAGAAAATACAAGGTTTTCACGTAAAAATAATAAAAGGAAAAAGCCGCAACGGTCAAATTACCGAATACGGCTTTTTCCTTTTAGGGGATTTATTAAAAGATGAGAAACTTTAGCTTATTACTGTATCACCTTTTTCAGGTAGTTATAGCCTGCCTGCACTGCGGGAATACATTCCTCAAGTCCTTCGAATTCAAGGGATACATATCCGTCATATCCAACACGCTTGAGTGCGTTTACACAGCTCTGTATCGGTACCATTCCGTAGCCCAGGACAGTGCCTGCGTTGTAGTTGCCTCCGTTAGTGACAGAGAAGCCGTCGGGCTGAATCTCGGTACCCTTCTTCCAGAGGATATCCTTTGCGTGAACATGGAAGGCATAGGGGGCGGCAATGGCGAATGCGTCGGAGGGGTCAACGTCAACACCTACAAAGTTACCCATATCCACAAGCCAACCGAAGTTTTTGTGGTTAACTGCAAGGATGAGCTCCTCGACAATCTTCGGATGCTGGAAGACTCTTCCGTGGTTTTCCATACAGGTTCTGATGCCCTTTGACTCTGCATAATCGGCAACTCTTCTTATGTGGGGCACCATTTCTGCGATTGCCGTTTTGTAGGTGTAAAGAGGCTCCTTTTTTAATGCAAAGGTCACGTCGTGACGCATCAAGGATGCACCAAGCGCCTCCGCTATGTCAACATTGCGGAAAAGTCCTTCAACTACTTCCTCAACATTGTCTGCGATAAGGTTTGAGGTAACGGTGTAAGCGGGAATTTCAATGCCCTTTTCGGCACAGTATTCCCTTATCTTCTTTGCGTAGGCTATCTTGTCCTCTTCTTCGGTGTAGTACTTAAGGTCAAGAAACTCGATACCCTGAAAGCCTATCTCACAAGCCTTGTCGATTACTGCAAACAAATCACAGCCGGTTGCATTTTTATATTTATGAAAGCTGTAGCTGGATACTCCTATTTTCATGGTAATTCTCCTTTTAAATTGTCAGAAGCTTTCTGACATATTTGTGTCCTGCTTCTATTGCCGGGATACATTCTTCCCATCCCTCAAACTCAATGGAAAGGTATCCGTCATATCCCACCTGCTCAAGGGCGGAAATGCACTTTCTGACGGGTATTACACCGTGTCCCACAACAGTTCCTCTGTAATATTCACCGCCCGCTGTTACAAAGAATCCCTCGGGACGCGGTTCTGTGCCGGGACAGTAAATAAAGTCCTTGCAATGCACATGGAAGGTGTATGGCGCCGCTTTTGAATAAGCACGGGGAAGGTCCGCATCCGAGTCAACAAAATTACCCATGTCAAGAAGCCAGCCGTAATTGTCTCGGTCAACCGCAAGAATGAGAGCTTCAACTCTTTCGGGCGCCTGGAATATAATACCGTGATTTTCCAAGCAGGTCCGGATACCTTTTGTCTTTGCATAATCTGCAACTCTGCGAATGTGGGGAACTACTGCCTCAAGAGCATTTTTCCAGGTGTAGAGATGCTCCTTGGGAAGCTTATAGCATACATCGTGACGCATTATTGGTGCGCCAAGTGCCTCGGCAATATCAACGTTGTAAAGAAGTCCTTCAACAACCTCTTCAACGTTGTCTGCAAGAAGATTTGCCGTAACTGTGTAAGCAGGGATTTCGATGCTCTTTTCTTCACAGTATGCCTTTATTTTCTTTGCAAATGCTATTTTGTCATCATCGTTTGTGTAGCCTTTAAGATCAAGAAATTCTATACCGTCAAAGCCTATTTCCACAGCCTTGTCGATAATAGCAAATATATCACAGCCTGTGGCATTTTTGTGTTTGTGAAAGCTGTAGCTTGATACGCCTACCTTCATACCTGTATCTCCTCAAAGTGTAATCTTTTCCTTGGTATCTGCCGAAAGCTTTTCGGCAAATGCTATCCTTGTGGACTTGAGAGTTTCCTCTGCGGGGTTTATTGCTGAAACAGTATCGTCAACGATACAGTTAACGAAGTCTATCATCTCAGCCGCATAATCGTCCACGCTGTCAAGAGGTACTTCATAAGCCTCTCCTTCGTCGGGATATACCGTGAGAACTCCCTTTTCCGACTTTACACTTGCCTTTTCAAATCGGATGTAAGAGTAAATGCCTCGGCTTATTTTAGGCTGTGTGTAGGACCAGTCAACAAGTGATGTTACAACAGCATCGTCGTAGTAGTAAAGTGTGTGCATGGAATCATGCTCGGATACATGGTTTGTACCCAGTGAGCAGACAGCCTTGGGCATACCGAAAATGTAGTTTACAAGGTCAACGTCATGTACATGGAGGTCGAGAGCCGCACCGCCGCTTCTCTTGCCATCCATAAACCAGTTCTGCCATGCCCACATGGGAGGAGTACCGCCTCTTTCAAAATGAGCTCTCACTACCTTGCCGAATTTGCCTGAGTCAACAAACTCCTTGAGCTTTATGTGCTTTGGCTCGTAGCGACAGCATTGACCGATCATCAGCTTGACACCCATTTCCTTCGCTGTACGAACCATGTTTTCCGCCTTTTCGTAGGTTATAGCCATGGGCTTTTCAGAGAAGAGGTTTATACCCTTCTTCATTATCTTAACGCCTATTTCCTCGTGAAGATAGGTTGGGAGGGCGGTGATTACAAAATCAAGCTCCTCTTTTTCAAGAAGGTCGTCAACGTTCTTGTAAAGTGTGTAATTCTTAAGGTCGAGGTCTGTGTTTTCACCGCCAAGATTTGTTGCGGTCTGTGAAGTGAAGGCGGAATCCTCAATGTCGCATATGGCAACAAGCTTTATTTCATCCTTTACCTTTGACTTGACCTCGGGATAGCATCTGAAATGAAGCTTTCCCAGTCCTCCAAAGCCTACTATTGCAAATTTCAACATAATACCACTCCTTAAATGAGTCTTTCAAGATATTCCTTGGCGTCAATGATGTCAAGGGTCTTTTGTTCTTCGCTTGTGTCCTCTCTCTCAATGGTAAGCGCTCCGTCGTATCCGATTTCTCGGAGCTTCTTTATAAGAGCGGGGAAGTCAACGTCACCTTCACCCACACGGCATTGATATCCACCGTGGATATAGTCCTCCTCTGTGGGAATGGTACCGTCCTTTGCGTGAATGCCCCATACGTACTTACCGAAGGTCTTGAGAGCATCGACGGGATTTCCCTTTCCGTCTGTGATAAGGTTTGAGGGGTCAAGGTTGATACCAACATTGCCTGTGCCTATTTCAACAATTGTCCTGAGAAGTGTGAGAGGTGTCTCCTGACCTGTTTCAAAAAGGTATCTCATACCGAGTGATTTGTAGTAGCCTGCAAGATATTTCATACAGCCGATGAAGGACTTGAACTCTGTTGAGGCGGGATATTCGGGGATAAATCCGCTGTGGTAGATAACGTCTGTTATACCCATTGCTTTAGCAAATCTCGCACCCTTTTTCAAGACCTCAACTCTTGCCTGACGGTATTCCGAGGGAACAATGCCGTTTGTGGTGGGACCGTAATAATGTCCCCAGTCACAAGGACCGTATCCGCATGCCGCACCGCACCAGAGCGCTGTTATCTCAACGCCGTGCTTTTCGGCACATTCCTTTATAAGCTTTGCGTTTTCTTCAGTGTAGCCGTCTGCGTTATTGAAGTTTATCTGGCAGTTATCAACCCCAATGCTCTTGAGCCACTCAAACTTTCTGTTGATTTCGGCACAGTTATCCGATGAAACATCGGAATTTACGCCTGCAATAAGTGCTCCTATTTTCATGTCTTTCTCCTTAAAGCTTTACTATGTCCTTGATGTTTGCCGATTTCTTTTCGGCAAGAGCAAGGCGAGTTGATTCAAGTGTGCTCTCGCAGTCATTGATTGTTGACTTCTTGTTGTTTACGATGCAATCGATGAAGTCCAAAACTTCAAGGGCATACGAGTCATCAGCGGCAAACTCGATTGGCTCGGGCTCCTTGGAGTCCTCGGGATGATAGGTCATCTTGCCCTTTGCATAGTTAACTATTCCCTTTTCAAATCTCACAAAGAAGGTAGGACCTTCACCGGGGAATGATACTGTACGGCCCCATTCACAAAGAGAGTTTACCGCAATATCCTCTTCGTAGTAGTAAAGAGATCTGATAAAGTCGTGCTCTGTCAAATAGCTTGTTGCAAGAGATGCAACCGCCTTGGGCATACCAAAGAGGTAATTTATAAGGTCAACGTCGTGTACATGAAGGTCAAGAGCCGCACCGCCGCTCTTTGCCCCGTCACGGAACCAGCCTTCCCAACCCATAGGAGGAAGGGAAGCTGTTCTTGTGAAATATGCCTGAATTACCCTGCCGTAAATCTTGCTGTCTATAATTTCCTTAAGCTTCTGATTTCTTGGCTCAAAGCGTGTACACTGACCGATCATGAGCTTAACGTTCATTTCCTTTGCAACCTTTACCATTTCGGCTGCTTCTTCGTAGTTTATAGCCATGGGCTTCTCCGAGAAAAGGTGGATGCCCTTTTTCATTATTTTAATGCCTATTTCGGCGTGAAGATATGTGGGGAGTGCGGTTACAACAAAATCAAGCTCCTCATTTGCAAGAAGGTCATCAACATTTGTATAAATGCGGCAACCCTTTGCCTTGCCTTCCTTGTCAGCATCTGTGATTATCTCTTCGCGGATGTCGCAGAGAGCTACAAGCTTAACCTCTGTACAGGCATCTTTCATTACCTGTGTCGATGAATAAAGGTGGGTGTGGCCGAGAGTTCCTACACCTACAATAGCGTACTTTAACATAGTATTTTCTCCTTTAGCAAAAATATTTTTCTTCAATTACTTGACTTTTGCTAAAAAAGTATATCATAATAGCGTAGGCAAATGCAAGAAATTATATGACTTGTTTTAGCATTATTTTGAACTGAGGTAGCTTATGAAGGATGTCTCACTCTACGAAACAATTTCAAGAAAGCCAAAGGACACGTCGGTATCCTTCTTCAAGAACAGACATGTTCTTCGCATTTCTCCTCATTGGCACGAGCACACCGAGATTCTTTTCTTCACAAAGGGCGGTTGCAGCTTCTTCTGCGACGGACACACCTTTGAAGTGCGTGAAGGGGATATTGTTGTAATAAATTCAACTCAAGTACATTCATATACGGCAACCGACGGCGTTGCCGAGCACTACTGCATGCATCTCACCCCTACATTTTTCTCCGACGTTGATTTTCAAAATGTGCAGATTCAAAACCTCATAAGGGATGATGCATATGCAACTCAGCTTATAAAAAAGATACGCAACAGAAAATACATAAAGAAAAAAGGCAATGACCTTATGATGAAAAGTCATGCCTATGCCTTACTTGCTCACTTTTTAAAGAAGTACTCCTACAAGGAGGACACAGAGGAGACAAAGAAGAATACCGATAACCTGAAACGTATGGAGGATGTTTTCTCGTATATAGATGCTCATTACAACGAGGATATTTCAACCTCCGAGCTTGCGTCGCTTATGTTCGTGTCGGTTTCATATTTTTGCCGTTTCTTCAAGAAAGTAACCGGCACCACCTCGGCGGCGTATATAAGTGAGCTGAGAATAAAAAAATCACTTACTCTCATTGAAAATACCGACCTCGGCATGGCGGAAATCGCCGAGCGGGTGGGTTTTGACGACCCGAACTATTTTTCCCGTGTGTTTCGAAGCGTTACGGGTATAACCCCCAGCGAATACCGAAAGGGAATAGGAGAGGAACAGCAATGATTCATTAAGATGTGTGGTTAATTTCGGCATTGAAATGCCAAAATTTTCATTGGATTGTATTCAACGGGAGCGGAGACCGCTCCCCTACGGTGTCATTTTTATGTTAGTAGGAATTAGCCTTCCCCTTGAGGGGAAGGTGGGTTGCGGAGCAACTCGGATGAGGTGGAACGTAGGGGAATACGTCTTATTTCAACAGAGTGCGAATTTATTATGTGCCACCTCATCAGTCACCTGCGG
>SVRV01000016.1 GCA_015064635.1 Oscillospiraceae bacterium | reverse complement strand
TCAACCATGCGATTAATACACGTTATGCGGTATTAGCACCGGTTTCCCGATGTTATCCCGCTTTGTAAGGCAGGTTGCTCACGCGTTACTCACCCGTCCGCCACTAACTTGACAGGAGCAAGCTCCCGTCGCGTCCGTTCGACTTGAATGTGTTATGCACGCCGCCAGCGTTCATCCTGAGCCAGGATCAAACTCTCGAATATTTTGTATATTAACCGTGTTTCCACGGGTAACATCATATCCGAGCTTTTTTCTGCTCTTTTACTTTGTTCTGGTTTGTATTTTCTTTAGGAATTTCCGAGACCTTTCACTTTGTTCAGTTTTTCTAAACCTTACTTTGTACATGTCTCGTTGTTTAATTTTCAATGTCCGATTTCTTGCCGTCCCTCGCGGACAGCTTGGTTATTATATCACATCTCTTTTCGCTTGTCAATACCTTTTTTAAAACTTTTTTAAGTTTTTTTGAAAGTTATTTCCAAGCTCGATCTGTGCTCTCCCCGCTTGGGAAGTGTGACTATCTTATCACTTTTTTCTCCCTTTGTCAAGGGGGTTTTGGCTATTTCTCTCAGTTTCGCCAAAAGTCACAAATTTTCTCTTTTATATCATTGTTATCTTTTACTTTTTTAACATTACTCCAGTTTTCGGGAAGCAATTCTATATTGTCTTCGGTAAGAAATCTGTCATCAATAATCAGCAAATATCCTCTGTCAGTTTCGCTTCTTATCACTCTGCCGCCCGCCTGAAAAACTTTATTAAGTCCCGGATAATGATATGCAAATTTTTCACCGTCAAAAAACATATCATTAAAGTATTCGGAAACCAGCGCACTCTTTCTGCTGGGAGGCAAAGAGCCGAGTCCGACAACAGCCGCGCCCGAAAGCTTATCTCCTACAAGGTCTATACCTTCGGAAAAAGCACCGCCGAGCACTGCAAAAGCAAATAATGAATTTGAATTATCGCTTTTGAAGCTGTCAACATAGCTCTTCTTTTCTTCTTCTGTCATGTCCGGCTTTTGATATATTACCTTTTCGTCAGGAAAAAGACGGATAAATGCATTCAAAGCCAGTAGCATATATTGATATGAAGGAAAGAAAGCAATATAATTACCCGCACGCGTGCTTCCCGCTGTCCAGATAGCTCTTACTACATCCTCCACAGTCTGCTCTCTTTCCGAATATCTTGTACTCAAAGGATAGCATAACACAAGAAGGTTGCGAGCATCAAACGGAGACGGGATAGAAACATAGGAATCTCCGCTTCTTGCTCCAAGCATAAATTTATAGTACTCCTCGGGAAACAGAGTTGCGGAAAACATAACGGCGCTTCCAAGAGCCTTCGACATTTTGTACAAGGTCGTTGCGGTATTGACCAGAAATATTTCAGGATATCCTTTATCATTATAGAAGGTTATGTAGTCATCGTTTCTTAAAGTAATTAAATCTATGAATTCCTTCAAGCTGTCAAGGAGAGCGGTTGCGCTTTGCTCCTTCTCACGACATTCCTCATAGCTCTCCTGCAAATCGGAATAAAGTGAATTCATTTCTCTTTCAAGTCCGTCAAGCGATTGAGATGACAGAGATTCGCAAGCAAATCCCAAATCCTCTGTGTCATCCTTGACAAACTTCAAAAATGACTTCAGCGATTTATTTACATTTGAAGTACTGTCGGTTTTTTCGCACAACGTTTTTATTGTGTCGATGTTGACTGTTGCCGAATAAATATTTCTTAATCTGTCAATAAGATTATGCGCTTCGTCTACAAGTATCACATCGTTTCCTGACAGGCAGGATGAAATTTTTACAGATACCTTTGGGTCAAAAATATAGTTATAATCGCAAACAACCAAATCAGCAAACCAAACAAGCTCTGTTTCGAGCATAAACGGACATACCTTATATTTTTCGGCATATTCCTTTACGTTATCTGACGTGAAAGCATTGAATTTCGCAACCATTTCGGCCACTGCTTCCATTACTCTTCCGTGATGTCCCTGGGGATAGTTGCAATTTGACGGAGAACACGGTCTTTTTGAGCATATCTTGTACTTGGCGCTAAGGTAGGATACTCTGAGTTCATACCCTGCTTTTTCAAATACATCGACAGCATTCTTTACAGAATCACTTCCCGAGCCTTTTGCAGTGAGATAAAAAACCTTATCGCATAGGCCATTCGCCTGCGCCTTGACCGACGGATAAATGGTAGCTACTGTTTTTCCAAGACCGGTGGGAGCATTGATTATAATATTATGTTTATTTTTAATCGCAGAATAGATTTCTTTTCCTATATCCTTCTGACCGTCACGGGAGCTTTTGAAAGGAAAACCTGCACCTTGATTTTTTGAATTTCTATCATTTATGTGCCCGATATTCATATCAAGCATTTTTGAAAAAATACCTGCTGTTGTTTTGAACTCTTCTGCAAGCTGCTCATATGTATATGAAAAGTTAAAGCATTTTCTTTCAAGTGTCTCGGTATGAAAAACCAAGACTCTGACATTTACATTTTCAAGAGTTTTTTTCTGTGCAAGAATAAAAGCCAAAATCTTTGCTTCGCTGTGCCAATCATCAATAAAAGCTTCGTCCACAAGCTTTATGGGATAGCGTACAGACTTTATAACATCCAGTGTGTAAGTGCCTCCTTTTATACAAACCGAAGCACTTCCGGAGAGTTCTATCGGAACAGAGCACATTTTAAACGAACAATTGAGTACTATATTCGGATAGTAAGAGTTCCCAGCCTTGGTCTCTTCCCTCTCCATGACACTAATCGCAAAGGAAGGGTCATCCTTGAGAGCATTATCAAATCTTTTAAAGCGCTCTCTTTTACGGCAGGCAACGAAAACCAAATCAGGGATTCTGATATTCACTTTTTTGTCTTCCGAATTAATAATCATAATTACCTCTTAAACCTTTTGTGCTTTTCTGATAAGTTCAAATATTATATCTGAGCAAACCTTTATTGGGTCTTCACCAAGGGGAATGCTTTCCATGAAATCCCATAGCTTATTCGTATAAAGCATTTTACTTGCTTCTTCGGAAAGGTCAGAGAATTTCAATTTATTCCATCTCACACCCCAATCCGCTATGGCAAATCCTATAAATATCGGATCCATTTTATCTTTATTTTCAAACGAAAATTCTACATAATCGGCATAAGTCTTTGGAGAATGCTCTATCCAAAAGTTACGGTACAGCTGCGCACATTTCAAATCAAACGGATCGGTTATATACCTTTCGAGATCAAAAGACATATCATTGCAAAACAAATTCATAGAAGTCTTTTTTATCTCTTTTTCTATTTCGGTTTCCTCATAATCGACGGTCTTTCCGTTCATTGCATCTGCCAATATATCAAACATTTTTGAAAAGCTGTAATATCCCGGCTCATACGCTTCGTAGCAAACTCCTGCCACGCCCAACTTATCAAAAATCTCAAGATCTTTCAAATAAGCAGATGTTCCGTGTTGAAATGTACCAAAATAGGACTGCTTCATAGCATTTTCGTGTATATACACTTTATTTGGAAATTTATCTGTCCATTCGGTAAGCTTTTGGAGATAGTATTCATTTGGGGTACGTGCCGATATTCTTTCACCCGTGGTGCAAGCATACTCTAACAAATTGGCGTTTTGCAGGTCACAGGTGCTTCCTATCGGATAGGAAGTATGTCTATAAAAAGTATCAAACATTATATTTGACATTTTGTCAAAGGAACCGCTGTTTTCGGGAATATTGTATCTTTTGACATAAACATCCGTCTCAAAACTCAATTGACTGTTGGTTTCAAGAACAGCCTTTGTAAACACATCAACAAAAGGCTGCCATTTTTCGTGATCCGGTAACGTTCTGCACTTTTCACATTGGCAAAAATTCAATCCGTCTGCAGCACGCATATGTACGTGTTTTATCTCCGGTGGCAAGGATTTCAGCCATTCTTTGGCACCGTATTCATAAGCTTCAAGTACACCTTCGGCAAAAGGACATGGATACGTCTCACATTCCAATAATTCATTAAAGAGACTGCCATCTTCTTTTTTCGCAAACCATTTTTTATCACATTCGGAATAAGACAAAAAGGTTCTGGGACCAAAGGTCATAAGAGTAATAGATATACCTGCGTTTTTGCACTCCTCAAGAATAATATCCTTGTATCGCTTCCAACCGTAATCATAATGAACTATAAGAGTGTTCATATTCAATCTTTTCATTCTGCGGATAAAAGACCGCAATTGATCGGGAGTGTGTCTGAGAATGCTCTCGCACAGGTTAAATCCTCTTATTTCAAACTGTTTCATTGTTTTCTCCTATGCTTTGTACAAAATACTTCAACAAAGAAATTACAAGATTTTTATAGAGTCCCAAATGGCTGTAAAACGGAGCTTTGAATTCACAAGGCTCGATAACTTTACCGCAAAAAATTATGCGGCGTCTGATACAAACCAGAGCAGAATCCTCCGATATACTGGAAAACGTCACAGTATCAAGTCTTTGCATTCCGCAGGACACAGCACTGTTGACGTTTTTTAAGTCCAATATCTTTAGAGCGTTTGCATTGCTGAAAATGCACGTATCAATGTTTCTATCTGCAAAAGCAGACATATCACCATTACCTTCCAAAACCAAAACATCAATGTTTTTAGGAGGCAGTGCAACTATTTCGCAAAACCCCTCTATCATTTCGAGAGCCGCTTCCTTCAGCGAATTCTTATCCGATACAAAGCAAACATTCATTTTGACACCTCCTCAGATAGAGTTACCATTTCTGAGGAAAAATATCATAGCATTGATATAATTTTCTGCCAAACCTCATCCTTGCCTGTTTTTTTCAGTGCCGAAAATTCGATTATCTCGGCTTCAGGGGAAATAAATTCGCAATTTCTGAGCGATTCAAGAGCTGCCTTTTTATTTGTTGTATTAAGCTTATCCGACTTTGTTGCAACTATTATGTAAGGAATCCCCACATCGTTCATCCAGTCAAACATCATTATATCGTCCTTTGTAGGTCCGACTTTAAGGTCAATGAGCTGAATTATGCAACGCATTTCCTTGCTTTCGATATATGTGTTTACAAGCTCCGACCATTTAGCCTGCTCGGACGCCGAGCGCTTGGCATAACCATACCCGGGAAGGTCAACGAGATACAAAGAATTGTCAACCTTATAGTAATTAACGGTAATCGTTTTTCCCGGTTGAGCACTCACTCTGGCGAGGCTCTTTCTGTTGAGTAAGGTATTGATAAGCGAGCTTTTCCCAACGTTAGACCTACCCGAAAATGCAAATTGGGGAAGGTTGTCGTGTATCAGCTGCTTTGTAAGCCCTGCTGTGAGGACAAGCTCTGCATTTGATGTATTCATATGGACTCCTTATCTGTCAAGAGCTATATTCAACGCTTCTCTGAAATCGGATACTCCGATAATGCTCACATTCTTTTTAACCGCTTCGTCCACTTCCTCAAGGTCATCCAGGTTATCCTTGGGGATAATAACGGTTTTAATTCCGTTTGAGTATGCAGCCATAGTTTTCTCTCTGAGTCCGCCTATGGGAAGCACATCGCCTCTCAGAGTTATCTCTCCCGTCATTGCAACGTTGCTCTTAACGGGAATTCCCGTAAGTTCGGATACAAGAGCGGTGGTAATTGTAACACCGGCACTCGGTCCATCCTTGGGAACGGCGCCTTCGGGAACGTGTATATGTATGTCGGAATTCTTATAAAATTCAACATTCTTGACACCGAGCTCATCGGCTTTTGAACGGCAGATACTGACAGCCAGCTTAGCCGATTCTATCATAACGTCGCCGAGAGAGCCTGTCAGCTCAATCTTTCCGCTTCCCGGATATGTAACAGCCTCAACCTCAAGCATATCACCACCAACCTGAGTCCATGCAAGTCCGTTTACAACACCGACTCTTGACTCCTTGGGTGCGGGTTTGCTCTTTATTCTAACTCTTCCGAGATATGAAGTGATGTCGCCTTTTCCTACAGTGCATTTTTCACACTTTTCGGTAACAATATTCTTAGCAGCAACTCTGCAAAGATGTGCTATCTCTCTTTCAAGGTTACGCACACCTGCTTCCTTTGTATATCCTTCTATGAGCTCTTTTATTGCTGTGTCCGAAATTGTGAGATTATCTTTTTCAAGTCCGTGACGCTTCATTTGTTTGGGTATGAGATATTTCTTGGCAATATGAAGCTTTTCTGTCATTGTATAGCTGGGAAGCTCGATAACCTCCATTCTGTCAAGCAGAGGCTTCGGGATGGTTTCGGTCGTGTTTGCAGTGGCAACAAAAATACACTGTGACAAATCAACCGGCATTTCAATAAAATGGTCTCTGAAAGCATTGTTCTGCTCGGAGTCAAGCACCTCAAGGAGTGCCGAGGAGGGATCACCGTGAGCATCCTTTGTAAGCTTATCTATTTCATCAAGCAAAAACAAAGGATTCATGCTTCCCGACTGCTTAAGTGCAGATATTATTCTTCCCGGCATTGCTCCGATATATGTTTTTCTGTGACCTCGGATATCGGCTTCGTCTCTGACACCGCCAAGAGATGCACGAACATAGTTTCGCCCAAGCGCTTCCGCTATGGACTTTGCAATTGAAGTTTTACCCACACCGGGAGGTCCGACGAGACAAAGAATCTGTCCGCCAAGGTCGGATGACATTTTCTTAACCGCAACAAACTCAAGTATTCTTTCCTTTACTTTTTTAAGTCCGTAGTGGTCTCTTTCAAGTATTGCCGATGCCTTTGCAACGTTGAGTTTGTCCTTTGTATAACTCATCCAGGGAATATCAAGGCAGGTTTCTATGTAATTGCGGATTATGGTAGCCTCGGGTGAGCCGATTGACATTCTTGACATTTTAGCATATTCTTTATCTAACTTTTCTGCAATATCAGAAGGAAGTGCTGTTTCGTTCAAACGGATAAAAAGCTCATCGTCGTTGTCGTCACCAAGCTCTGTCTGAATTACCTTCATTTGCTCACGGAGGAAATTTTCCTTCTGTATTCCCACAAGCTTTGACTGCACCTTTTCGAAAAGCTCTTTTTCAAACTTCAAATTTATGCGCTCTTCGGCAAAGACAGCCTGTAAAAGCTCTATTCTCTTATAAAGGTCATATTCCTCGAGGAGTCTTATCTTATCCTCGGTTTTGTAGCATATGTATGAACCTATATAATCGCAAAGAATTCCCGGGTCATCTATTGTGTCAATAAGCTCTACAAACTCGGTTGGCGCTTTTGTGAAAAATTCGTTGTAATTCTTTATGATTTTTTTGACTACTCTGAGAGCAAGCTGTTTTTTCTTGCTGTCATCTTCATCAATCTCTCTGATATCAACATCGCAGTAAGGAATTTTACCGATATAGCGAATATCCTTTATTTCGGCTCTTGAAACACCTTCGACAACTACGGTATATTCCTCTTTATCTTCTTTTTTAACTATTTTCTTTTTTATGTTTACAACAGCGGCAGTAAGATAAATGCTGTCAAGAGAAAAACTCTCCTTACCATTTTTGAGGGTAGCAATTACCATCTGTCTCGAGCCTTTGTTGGCTTCTCTGATTATTCCGAGGACATCCTTGTTATCAAGGTCAAGGCTGGCTGTAACATAAGGATAAATAACAAAATCCTTTAAAGCAATCACAGGAAGTGTTGCTGTTCTTATCTTTTCTATAAAAATGGACATAGTATCACCTGTTTGTGTTTACAAAAATTAACAGTTATATTTTTTCTTTTACGGTTCACAATAATAGCGAAGCCGCAAGGTTTCAATAAAACAAAAAAACAATTCTTTCATAAGGAGAAATATCATGGCAAGTAACAAGACACTCGTTCCTGAAGCAAAGGAAGCTCTCAATAGATTTAAGATGGAATCAGCTGCAGAGGTTGGTGTAAATCTCAAGCAGGGTTACAACGGTGACCTCACATCAAAGCAGGCAGGCTCCATCGGTGGTCAGATGGTTAAGAAGATGGTAGAAAGCTACGAGAACTCTATCAAGAAGTAAGTTAAGTATGATAAACAATATGCCGTCGATAATATCGGCGGCATATTTTTTCTTAAATTAATAGGCCTTGCCCCAGTATACCATCTTGGTGGCTTTCTTGCCGCAGCACACGCAAGTGTCTCCGACAGCTTCTCCTTCAAAGGGCATACATCTGGAGGTAACATCAGCCACTTCCTTCAGCTTCTCCTCACATTCAAGGTCGCCGCACCACATAGCCTTAATAAATCCGGGCTTGTTTTCGGCAATATCACACATCTCATCCATGTTGTGAGCAGTGTGTGTCATTCCCTCTCGTCTTGCAAGTGCCTTTTCGTACATAGTCTTTGTTATATCTGCAAGAAGCTCGGGGATTGCTGTCTCTATTGATTCAAGCGGAACAAAGGTCTTTGCACCTGTATCACGTCTTACGAGTACGCACTGACCGTTTTCAATATCCTTGGGACCAATCTCAAGTCTTACGGGTACGCCGCGCATTTCGTATTCGGCAAACTTCCATCCGGGGCTGTTGTCCGAGTCATCAACGCTTACACGTACAAGGTCGGAAAGTCTTGCACGTACAGCTTCTGCCGCCTCAAGTACGCCTTCCTTATGCTGAGCAATGGGAACGATTATTACCTGAGTGGGAGCAATAGCGGGAGGAAGAACAAGTCCGTTGTCGTCACCGTGGGTCATAATGATACCGCCGATGATTCTTGTGGACATTCCCCATGATGTCTGATGACAGTATTTAAGCTGGTTGTCCTTATCAAGATATGTAATATCAAACGCTTTTGCGAATCCGTCGCCGAAGTTGTGAGATGTGCCCGACTGAAGAGCCTTACCGTCGTGCATGAGTGCTTCGATTGTATATGTCGCCTGCGCACCTGCGAATTTTTCCTTATCGGTCTTTCTTCCCTTTACTACAGGGATTGCAAGATACTTTTCGCAGAAGTCTGCATAGACATTCAGCATCTGAAGTGTTTCCTTTTCAGCATCCTCCGCAGTAGCATGCATTGTATGTCCTTCCTGCCAGAGGAACTCACGGCTTCTGAGGAAGGGACGTGTTGTCTTCTCCCATCTTACAACCGAGCACCACTGGTTGTAAAGCTTGGGAAGGTCACGGTATGAACGAATTATCTTTGCATAATGCTCACAGAAAAGAGTCTCGGATGTGGGACGTACACAAAGTCTTTCGGCAAGTCTTTCGCTTCCGCCATGTGTTACCCATGCAACCTCGGGAGCAAATCCCTCAACATGGTCCTTCTCCTTATTGAGAAGTGACTCGGGAATAAACATGGGCATCATAACGTTCTGGTGTCCTGTCGCCTTGAACATTCCATCAAGAGTCTTCTGTATATTTTCCCAGATAGCGTATCCGTAGGGACGAATGATCATGCATCCCTTAACGCTTGAATAATCAACAAGGTCTGTCTTTTTAACTACGTCTGTATACCACTGAGCAAAATCAACGTCACGGGGAGTGATCTCCGCAACTGCTTTGCCTGTATTTTTCTCTGCCATTGTATTTTTCTCCTTAATTAAATATAACTGTCCCTTTATTTTAATACATTTATCTCAATATGTCAAGAACGAGTTTGATAAAACTTCACTCTGTTTTTACAAAATACGTGTAAATATAGCTTCAAAGGTAAAAAGTTCTGTTTTTTCGCATATATTCGCCGGGAGTAATGCCGACCTTTTCTTTGAAGAATCGTGTGAAGTGGTACGGATTTGTAAAGCCGCATTCTTCCGCTACTTCGCTGATTTTCATTTCACCGCCAGAGAGAATTTGTTTTGCTTTGTCAAGCCTGAGCCCGATTATGTACTGTTTAGGAGTTATTTTGAATTTGTCAAAAAAGAGTCTTCTGAAATATACTTCACTTATTCCGCACTTTTCCGCAAGAACAGAATTTGAAATATCGAAGGCTGCAAAATTACTTTTAACAAAATCAAGTGCGGGAGTGAGGACACCGAAATCGGATATCCCCCGTGACAGCTTATGTATTATCCCGTAGAAAATACTCATAGCCTTTGCTCGGTCTTTTTCTATCCGTACAGCTACACAAAGCAAATTAAAATCAGAAACAAAGGGCGCTGCATCATCTATCGGAATGACGGTATGAGTATCGCAAAGCGGTGCAAGGCAATCAAAATTGATTACGGGAAAAGTTCCCGCTCGGTCGCCTCGAAGTGTATAGCTTTTTCCCTTTGGCAGGATTACAGCACAGCTTTTATTCGATACATATTCTTTTCCATTATGGGTATATGTTATCTGTCCGTCAATACAAAACGAAAGTCCGTATGTCGCTCTGTTCTTTATACTGTCAAAACGCCCCTCCTTTGAATTTACATTGAATGCCGATATAATATCGGTTACAACAATGCCGTCAAAAATGTTCAATTTCATCACCTCTTTTTAAGATTATACCGTTTATATCAAATAAATCAATATATTTTTTGATATTTGTATCAAAAACATCAATTTATATCGTTTTAGATATTGAAATTGAATCGGATTGTACTATAATGGTAACAGAAAGGAAGTGTTTTTATGAATTTTGAAGGTAAGGTTGCTATATCCACAGGTGCGGCTTCGGGAATGGGACTTCTCTTTGCCGAGAATTTTGCCGAGCTTGGCGGAAATGTAGTAATGAGCGATGTTAATATTGAGGTGCTTGAGGAAAAGGCACGGGAAATAAATGCCCGTGGCAAAGGAAAGGCACTCCCCGTCCCTTGCGACGTCAGAGACTATACACAGGTTTGCAACGTAAGAGATGAAGCAATCAAGGAATTCGGACGAATTGATATAGTTTGTAATTTTGCGGGTGGCTACGGAAGACGAATGCAAAAGGTAGACGGCTCACTTGATTTTACCGAGGTGCCCATTGAAGTATTCGACTGGAGTCTTGATGTAAATCTCAAAGGTCCTTTCTATTTCGCACATGCAGTTCTCGGGCAGATGAAGAAGCAGAACACGGGGCTTATAGTAAACATTGGCTCAATAACAGGTGCTGAGGGCAGTGCCGGCGGTATGGATTACCCCACAGCAAAAGCGGGGCTTATGTACGGACTTACAAAGTCAATTGCCCAGTATGGCAGCAGCTGTAATGTTCGCTGTGTATGTGTGTCTCCCGGACCCGTGCTCACCCGTCCGGATATGGCAAATATGAAAACATTGCTCGGCAGAGCAGCTGAGCCTCAGGAGATAATTGACTTAATTCTCTTTATTGCATCGGAAAAAGGTCAGTTTATAAACGGTGAAAATATTATGATTGACGGTGGCAGAAATGCCATGCCAAGGAGATGACATGGCTACTTTTTTAAAATACGAAAAGCCTCTTCTCACCGCAATGATTCAATGCTCAACTCCCGACGAATGCATTGCAAAAATAAAAGCATCACTCAAGGACGGAGCTGATGCGCTGGGAATACAGCTTTGCAGACTAAAGAAGGAATTCAGAACACTTGAAGAGTTAAAGCGAATATTTGAGGCTTGTGAGGGACGCCCTATTTATGTCACATCCTACAGACACGCAGAAAGTGAGGGCTACACCGACGATGACTGTGCAAACCTCCTTCTTCTTGCTCTTGATGCCGGTGCAACTCTCCTTGACGTTATAGGTGATATGTTCGGACCTGCCCCCTACTATCAGCTCTCGGATAGTGAGGATGCTGTAAACCGTCAGAAAGAACTGATAGAGGAAATACACAAAAGAGGCGGAGAGGTACTTATTTCATCCCATGTATCAAAGAGCATTTCTGTTGAAGAATGTGTAATGATAGCAAAAGCACAAGCAGAGCGCGGAGCAGACGTTATAAAAATCGTATGTCCCTCCGAGAGTGAAAAAGAAATACCGAAATACATTTCCGCAATTCAGGAAATATTGGACATCACCGATAAAAAGCTGTTATTCCTTGTAAGCGGAAGTGGAGATCTGCTTCGTTACATAGGCCCGAGTCTCGGCGTTTGCATGTATCTCTGCGTAGAAAGCCACGGTCCGATGGACACAGCCGCACAGCCTGTATTAAAAAAGTTAAAACAAGTTCGTGACAATATCAAAATAAACGGATATCCGAAGATATAAATCCGAATAATCTCTAAGCTAAATCAAAGGGGATAGGAAAAAAAGCTTCAGAATGGACAAACTGAACCCGAAGGCGTACAATGGTACGTCGAGAGGTGAAGTTTGTTCATAGCCAAAAACATATATTTTTTTGGCTAAAACTCGATTTTCGAGTTTTTACCTTATAACATGTCGGTATTTAAACTATAAAACGCTTTACTTATATACCTTTATATACCTTTTTCTTGTTTTTGGCGCTCTGGACTTTTTTTACATCCCCTTTTTTGTTCTTTATATCCTGATCGTTATACTTCGGAATGTCAATGTCACCAACATCGGTCTTGTCAACAGCCTTTTGAAAAGCCGGAAATCTCACCAAGGAAACATCCCTCGGTGAGATTTTTTCATTATTTTGCTTTACAACTGCGTCGGTAATCCGACGGAGAAATTTTATATGCCTCCTTGAACCGCCTTGAAAAAAGATTATTATCCTCAAATCCGCAAAGTCTTGATATTTGTTTAATACTCATATCGCTTTTGACAAGCAGGTCGGATGCATTTTTTATTCTTATTTTGTTCAGATATTCCATGGGCGACACACCGCAAACCTCTCTGAAAAGCCTTGTGAAGTGACGGCGGGAATAATGGGAAAGAGATGCAAGTGTCTCGAGAGTCAGAGGCTTATCGTAATTATTCTCTATGTATCTCACAATCTCACCTACATTTTCCCACGCATCCGGATTTCTCTCACCCGTCTTTACATTCAGCTTTGAACAGATTACAAAAAGCAGATTCATAAACATTATGTCACGCACTACGGGGTCCTGCTCGCTTTTTATAACATCTGATATAACCTCGGCATATCTTACGGTATTTGTATCAACAAAAAATTCGTCGGTGTTTTCATCATCAAGCAAAGACGCCAAGCCGTCTTTATCTATTATCCCCATTTCCCGTGAACGTTTCACAAGCTCACATCTGTCAAACTGAAAAACGCAGCAATAAAAATCCTTCACATCCTTCTGACGATGTGTCACGCCTTTTTTATGTACATAAACATCACCCGAAATTACTGTCCTTCCTTTGCCCTCGACAATATCCGTTGCACTTCCGCCAAAGCAAACATACAATTCATCCTCGTAGTGCTTATGCAAGGGAAAATCTCTATGTCTCACTGCCTTGTTTATTCCGCCGATAAGAACACTTTTATACAACGCATCCACCTCTTTCATGTCCCAAATATACTACACTTTGTCCTTAAAGTCAATAGTAATATTCCAAAAATCATTTATAATAAAATCAACAAAAACAGTGAGGGTAAAAAAATGAAAAAGAAAATGATGTCTCTCCTTGTAAGGCTCAGCGGAAACTCAGGGGCATATGTTCCCTATCTGAACTGGCAGCAGGAAACCTGGGACTATATTATTGACAATGCTCCAAGGGCAAAAATAAACACTATTGTGCTTGACGTAAACGACGGACTGGAATTTGCCACTCATCCCGAAATTGCAGTTAAAGGTGCATGGTCAAGAGGAAAATTACGCCTTGAGCTTGAGCGATGCAAAAAAAGAGGACTTACGGTTATTCCAAAGCTTAACTTTTCTGCCGCACACTCCCACTGGATGGGCGAATATCACAGAATGATGTGTACACCAACCTATTACAAGGTATGCCGCGACCTCATAACCGAGGTGTATGAGCTTTTCGGGCATCCCGAATATATACACATAGGAATGGACGAGGAGGATGAGAAGCATGTGGCAAACAACGACTTTGCAATCTACCGTCAGGGAGAGCTTTACTGGCACGATTTAAGATTTCTCATCGACTGCGTAGCCGATACCGGAGCCATGCCATGGATATGGGCTTGTCCCCTTTTTGACCACCCGGATGAATTCAGGAAACACATTTCACCAAAAGAGGTAATACTGTCCCCTTGGAATTATAATGCCCTCAGACGTGAGCACTGGACTCCCATTGAATCCCGTGCGGAATATGTGGCATACTACAACGAGGGTGAATATGCAAGCATGGGCATAAAATACGTTGAAGAAGACCCTTTTCTTGTCCGATTCCGTGAGGTAGCACTGCCACTGATGAAGGAGGGGTATCTCTACGTTCCCTGCGCATCGGTTTACAACCGTTGCAAATACAATCATCTGGATTTACTTGAGTATTTCAAGGAAAACGCTCCCGACGAGCAGATTATCGGATACATGTCCGCTCCATGGTACAGAACCATCAAGGAAAACGAGCCTTACTTTGACGAAACATTTGCTCTCTTTTCCGAGGCAATAGAAAAATTTTATAACTGAAGGAGTAATAAAATGAGTTCAAATTCAACTGCAAAGCTTATTGAAAAGCTGAAAAACAGAGAAAAAGTATTTTCTACATACATCGGTCAGGCAATGTCACCGATGTTTGCACCCGCCTATGCAACATCCGGTGCCGATATGGCGATTATCGACATGGAGCACGGCGCTTTCAATCCCGAAAACGTAGGTGATTTTGCCGTAGAATGCAACAAGCACAATTTCCCCGTAATAGCCAGAATTCAGGATTGCGAATATCATTGCATCTCAAAGTGTATAGACCAAGGCTGTGACGGAATACTTGTCCCCCGTACCGAAACCCTTGAGCAGGTTGAACTTGCAATAGCATCAATGCGCTTTTTCCCCATAGGCAAGAAGGGCGTTGGCGGAATTGCCTGTCTCAGAGGTGACACAATAGACGAATTCAACAAAAAGCGTCTTATATTCCTGCAGATAGAATCACCCAAGGGCGTTGAAAATCTTGACGAAATGCTTACAAAGTATTCTCACGAAATTGCAGGTATCATAATCGGTCCGTCGGATATGTCTATAATGTGCGGATGCCCCCTTGAATACGACCACCCAAAGCTTATCGAACAAATAAACAAGACTGTTGAAATATGCCTCTCCCATGGTATGTCTGTCGGAATGTTCATGAACAACCTTGAATGGTGTAAGCGTTGGTATGAAAACGGAATGAACATTTTCTGGATGGCAGGCGAAAGCGAATGCCTGAGGCTTGGAATCAAAAGTGTTGCTGACGGAATAGGAGCGCTGTAATGAAAAGAATACTTGATCTCGCAAGCGAAAAAGAAAATATAAATTATAAAAGGTTTTTTCTTGAAAAAGGAATAGAAATCGTTTTTTTGAATTCAAATGATGAAGATGCTATTGCAGAAGCCGCAAAGGGTGCAGAAGCTATTATTTTTGCAGCCACACGCTTTACGGATTCTCTCTTTTCAAAGCTTCCCGACCTTAAAATCATATCAAGGCGAGGAATAGGCATCGACACCGTTGATATGGATGCCGCAACCAAACATGGCGTAAAGGTCTGTAACTGCCCGTCTTACGGAGCAAAGGATGTAGCTCAGCACACCATTGCCCTTATGCTCTCGCTTATACACAGAATTCCCACATATGACAGCAGATTAAAGCAGGATAATAACTGGAGATGCGCTGATGTACCGATGGCTTGCAGACTTTGCGAAAAGACAGTTGGAATTATTGGCTTTGGCAGAATATCAAGAGAAATTGCAAAAGTAATTTCAGCTTTCGGGGCAAAAATCATTGTGTATGACCCCTACGTTTCAAAAGAAGATGCGGAAAATCAAGGGGTTACCTCCGTAACGCTTGATGAGCTTCTCGTGAATGCCGATATTATTTCAGTAAATGCACCACTGACCAAAAGTACAAGACATATTATCGACAAAGAAGCAATCAAAAAAATGCGTGACGGAGCATTGATTATCAACACAAGCCGCGGCCCTCTCATTGATGAGAATGTACTCATTGAAGCTCTTGAAAGCGGAAAGCTTGGCGGTGCCGCACTCGACGTTTTTGAAAACGAGCCCTTTGAAAATGACAGCAAATTCAGAAAGCTCGAAAACGTAGTACTTACCCCGCATGTCGCATGGCACTCAGCCGAAGCCATTCGCGACCTCGACATCGAAGTAACTCAGAATATAATCGATTACTTTGAAGGCAGACCTTTGAAGAATGCTTTGAATTAATAATATCCCTCTGTCGCTATGCCCGCATTTTTGCGGGCATTTTTTGTTGTCGTATATTCACCCTCGTGTCAGACAAATAAATTCCCGCTTCTATACCGCATTTAACAGGAGACATAAATAAAAAAGCAAAAAGTATAAAACAATCAAAAACATTGACTTATCAATATTCGGTGTTATTATAATATATATATTTATTTATATGATAGCGCGGAAGTGGAGATCTGCTTCGTTACATAGGACCGAGTCTTGGCGTATGTATGTATCTCTGTGTAGAAAGTCATGGTCCGATGGACACAGCCGCACAGCCCGTATTAAAAAAGTTAAAACAAGTTCGTGACAATATCAAAATAAACGGATATCCGAAGATATAAATCCGAATAATCTCTAAACTAAGTTAAAAGACTGCCTACCAAAAAGTAAGCAGTCTTTTTTATGTCAGTACTATCTCATTTCGTTACAATTTCTATATCTCCCGTGGAGGTTATAAGCTCACAGCGTCCGCCGCGAGTGGTTTTCGGCACGTCAATGTCACCCGTTGATGTTTTTGCTATGAATACCTTTTCCGAAAGCAATCTGCCTTCTATATCACCGGTTGAGGTTTCAACAAAGATTTCACCGGCATCGCAGTTATCAAGATGTACGTCTCCGGTGCTCGTATTTACTTTAAGCGTGCCCGAAGCCAAAGCCGAAACCATGACATCTCCCGTGCTTACCGAAGCATCAATATTTTCAAATGCTAAATCTTTTCGCAAAGCGATATCTCCTGTTGTGGTTTCTATATTCAAATTTGAATATTCCCTCTCGGGTAAATAAACGGTTATCTTTTGGGAGCCTATATTTATTCCTATGTACTCATACCATTCTCTTTCATCCGAAATGCTTATAATAAGCGTTTTGTCATGAACTTCAACGGTGTGCTTTGTCTTTTCTGATTCGTAGCATACAACCTTGCAAGCATTTTCTTCGTAGGGAACAATAAAAACATCGGCAGTATCGGTGTTTATTGATATATTTTCAAAATTTTCACTTATCAAGGATACATTTTCTTCATATTGCAGGGTGTTCAGCTTTTTGAAGTCCCAGTCATAGGCTTCCATTGCAAAAGCAAATATAATCCCACCGATTATAACGAGGAAAGCTGCAACAATAAGCCATATTTTTGTCTTTTTATTCATTACATTTCCTCCTTTATAAAAATCCTTTTAATGCCGATAAAAAATTTTTTCGTCAGTATAACAAGTCCCCTTGTTGCCGCCTCGCATCCAAAAAATATAAAAATTGAAAGTCCCACGCAAATCAAACTCGCACCAATCATTGCTATACCACCAAGAGTATTGCCATCCACTTCAAATTGCTTTACGCAAAGCAGGATTCCGCACAAAGATGTACCAACAGCTGCGGCGAATACTGCCCACAGTGAAATTATCACCGCCCAAACTGACGCATAAAGAGAAATAACAACCGAAAATGCCGCAATCAAGACAGACAGCCAAATGGGAGAACCGATTATCAACAGAGTAATTTCCCACGTTTCAAGCTTCCTTTTTGGCTTTATTCTTTCTTTTGCAAGTTTTACAATCGGTGTATCGGTTACAATCTGCGATATGATAGCATCGACATCTCCGACCTCCGCTACTGCTTCCTCCTCGGATATCCCTTCTTCCATTCGATCGTCTATCATTTCGCTGTAAAAATTTACACGCTCATCTATATCTTCCCTCGGCAGTCCGGACAAACCTTTTCTGAGCCTTTCAAGAAATTCACTTTTTTTCATCGCCATCCTCCTTTGTAACAAATCTGTATATAGATACAATCTCTTTCCAATCTTCCTTGAACTCTTCGATTCGTTTAACGCCATCTTTTGTAATGCGATAATACTTTCTAAGCCTGCCGCCATGCTCGGCTGTACGGACAGTGAGCATATTTGCACTTTCCAACCGCTTCAAAATCGTATACAAGGTAGATTCGGAAAGCTCGATATACGGCTTCATATCTTTTATGATTTTGTAGCCGTATGAATCCTCGTCCTTTATGGCTGCCAATACACATATATCCAGAAGTCCACGTTTTAACTGTATATCCATGCTATACCTCACCTCACACAATACATCATATCACGAAGTATTGTTTTTGTCAATAACAAAAAATACAGATAACACATAAAATCCGGTGTTATCTGTATTTGTCTTAAATACCGATTTTTATTTTATGCAGAATCCGCACAAAGCGGTGTCGTGATTCTGTGTCAATCCTTCTAATTGTATGAAAAAAGCATCGACTTTTTTGCAAGTCGATGCTTTTTTCTGGTACCCGCAGCGAGAATCGAACTCACAACTGCCCCTTAGGAGGGGGCTGTTATATCCATTTAACTATGCAGGCATATTAAAACCGTTCGCCGGAAATGACGAACGGCTTGTATTACATTTTAACTGTTTTCTTTCGGTTTGTCAAGGCTTACACGCCTGCTTTTTCAATAATTTTTACGTTGTCGGGGTGAACACCGCATTCAAGATATACGATTTCCTTTATCTGTGCTACCTGATTTACCGTAAGTCCTTCACTTTCAACTATTACATTAACATCGTCACGGCTTACAACGGCAACGCAATTTGAAAATCCCTTTGCCTTTACAAGGCTTTCGATATTTGCTTCGTTTGTTATTTCGTTTGCCATACGTGTCATTTCATTATACGCATCTGCTTTAGCCTGAGCATCTGTTACATCCGAATTTGTCAGATCAAGAAGTATCTCCATAGCCTCATCTCTGACTCTTTGACGGTTGATTACGGAAAGTGCAAAATAATCCTCGTCACCGTCAACAGCGCTTCCTTCTTTTTCGGCAAGAGCTGAATCTATATCCTCTGCCGATACCTTCACACCACTCATATCTGTTTCATCAGGCTTTGCCGCAAAGCGTATATTAATATAACCCGCAACAGCTATCACGGCGACCGATGCCACAAGAGCTCCGGTACGAAGATTGAGATATTTTGAGATGCCCTTCTTTTCTTCACCTTCTGCCTCTTCCTCAGACACTATTGCATCCTCTTCTATGTCATCCGAATGTATTTTTTTCCAGAAGGTAAACAGTGAAAAGAATTTGCGCTCTTTCTTTTCTTCTTCAACGGGAGTATCCTCGGGGATATCCTTTACCTCTTCAAGCTCATTTGTAGGATCACCTTTGATTTTTTCAAGCTTATTCATAACCTTACCTCCAAAAATCTAATTTGTTACAAAAATTCTGTTAGTGGGAATCCCCAGTGCCGAGGAGACAATTCCCACAACCTTCATTTCAAGTGAAGGAGAAAGCGCCCGAGAGCAGACCACGGCTGCTCCCTTAACGGATGGCAGTTTATACCCGCTTATGACCGCCTCTTTGTTATTTGAACCTTTTACCGAAAGAACTACGTTGGACTGGGTTTTACTGTCTCCGTCGGCATGGGTGTCATAGGCTGTATCTGTTGCATATGTATATACCGCTGAGCCTTCAAGTGTTATCATAACGCTGACATTTCCGACTCCGTCTATATTCTCTACGATATCCTTCAACCTTTTTTCGAGCTGCTCCTCATATGCCGATTCATCAAATACGTATTTTTCCACGGGCTCTGTTGAACCGTCTTTTTTACCCGAAAAGAGTACCATCAGTACACCGACAGCTAATAGTATAACCGCTATGGTAATTCCGTTTATTTTCTTTATTTTCTCGGTCATTCTACCTCCTTTATGCACTGACAGTCAAAGGAATAGTGTAATTTGACATAGGTTTCTATCTTTTCAAAATACCGTTCGTTTGCACCAGTGTATATTTTCAATTTTTCAAAGACAACATCATCACCTTCAAAATGCCACGGACAAACCACTCTTACATCAATACCGAGGTTTTCCTTAATTGCCCCTTGAATACTTTTGGACATTTCGGTTGCTGTTATTCCAGCAAGCCATCCTCTGTATTCCCTGATATCATCTTCTGTATTATCTATATGAGCATTTCTTTCATTTATGACGGGGAAAGCAAGATTTTCCGAAATATTTTCAAGGCTGCTTGTAATAGGAATTATAATTATAGCCGTCATAATTATGCTTATTACCGCCTTTGCAGTTTTTCCGCTGCCTTTATCGCTTACAAAAGAGCCTATAACGGTACAAATAAGCGAAGCGGTAACCACACCTATGAGATACTCGGACATTATGCCACCTCACTTTTTATGAATACGGCAATAAAAAATGCAAAGAAGCAAGCTGAAACTATCATAACAGCGGACAAAACATTATATACTTCCGCAATTTCGGAAAACAGTCCCGCCTCTTTTTCGCATCCCAGAAGCTTTGCCACAATTCCGGTAAAGCGAATTGAGAGCTTTACGGTCAAGAAATTTATTATGGGACGGATGCTCATGTATATCAAGACGCATACGGCAAATACGCCGAATGTGGATTTAACAAGCTTTGCACCCGCAATAAGCGTCCCGGATGCTTCGGAAACAAAGGAGCCGACTACCGGTACAAAGCTACCTGCGGCAAGCTTCACCGAGCGCAGCGCAAGAGAATCTGTGACAGATGAAACGGAATTTTGAAAATATAAAATAAGGCACATTATGCCGCATCCGATACTTATAACCTTGGAGACGATTCCCGAAATAAAAGACGAAAGCGTTCCGAAGGCTCTTCCCGAAATATATCCCGCAACGGACAGTGTGCAAACGATTTTGCAAAGAGGAATGACAACGCCTGACACGACCGTTTGCAATGTACTGACGGAAGCAAGTAAAAAGGCACTTTGTACAACAGATGTGGAAAACTCTCCGTTTACAAGTGATATTGACCCTAAAAAGGGCAACAATCCCGTCATAAAGACAGATATATCTTCTGTATATGCAATAACCTTTTCAAACGAATTTTCAATGTGAGCAATGAGAAGTGTTGACACAATTCCCGAAATTGCAAAACGTGCGGCAGTGCTCACTGTTGTCTGTGATGCATTGATAAAAGAAAATATTATTTCAGCAAGTACAAAAATTCCTATCGATGTAAAAACAAATGCTATTTCTTCCCCCAGCACTTCAAAAAAATAACCGAATACTGTTTTGAAAAGTGTGCTCGCATTCAATCCGTTTTCGGACGGTGTGTTTGACGGCGAAAAATCTATATCCACCCCGTCAAGAGAATCCGGAACAATATCTTTGGCTTTATCAAGCTCCAGCTCGGATGCTATATCCTCCTCTATTCCCTCCGCATTTGATACAACCGAGAAAAGAAGAGCCAAAATCAGAATAAATATCCGCTTTTTCATACAAGCCTCTCTATTTCTCCAAGCAAAGTGTCAAAAATGGGCATAACCGAAGCAATAACAGCTATCTTGCCCGCAAGCTCTATCTTTCCCGTAACGCTTCCCATACCAAGGTCGGATGCAAGCTCGGAGGTAATATTGCATATCAGGGTTATGCCAAGCACCTTTATAAGAGGTTTAAAATATCCCGAGAGCCGTGAAGTATACAGTGTTTCAAGGTAAAGAAATATTGAATGAGCTCCCTTAAGTGAATACACCGCAATAACCAAAGAAAGTGCAGCTACGGCAATTAGAAAGTAGTTATTTTTCAGCTCCTTTAAGGGAAAAAGGATAACAATTACTCCGACAACCGCCCCGCAAAGAGCCACTATGCTGAAATTCATATGCCAAACAAATCACGAACTGTATTAAACAGCTCACTCATTTCGTCAACCAACAAAAAAAGCACAAGGATAACCCCCGAAACAGCTGTAAGTGTTGCCTGCTCTTCCCTTCCGTACCGACTGAGTATTTGATGAATGACGGATACAAGAGTGCCTATTCCCGCTATTTTCAAAATCAACGTTACGTCCATTTTATCTCCTTACCATAGCAATAATACAAGTCCTGCGCCTATCATTCCTCCAACGCTTCGGCAAAGTCTTGTTTTTCCTTTAGTTTCTTCTTTTTGCTTTCTGTACACTTCTTCAAGCTGTCTTACAGCTCTGTCACAACGCTCACATTCCTCACTGACAGAAAGCGTTCCGAGACTTTCGGCAAAGCTCAAAAGTATGTCCCTTGTTTCTGCATCAAGCTTTATTTTATCAAGCTCCTTTACCGTGTGAAATAAGGGTTGATTTCTGCCCTCGAGTACATTTTTTCGAAGGTCTTCAATAAAGCCTGCACTTTCAAGATATTTATTTTGAAATTTCTCAAATATTTTACATTGAGGCGTTTGATACACAAATATTTCGTGCCGTATAAAATACAAAAATTCAATAAAAGCATTTATACATTTGTCTTTTTCCCGATATTCCTCGGCTTTTGAAACGCCTATTGCCAAGGATGACAAAAACACCAACAGCAAGCCTATTATTTTCACATTGTTTTCTCCTCAAAAACAGTTATACAGCTATTTCCGTGCCGTTCAAGATGTGCAAAATTGCAAAACACCCGATGCTCAACAAGTCTTTTTATGTTTGGGCGCAGTATAATTTCATCAAAGCAACGTCCGTGGGTGGTGGCAATAAAGGGTATACCGATATTTTGTACCGAGAGAATCGCATCCACGTCATCCTGCAAGCCGATTTCGTCACATATTATGTATTCGGGGGAAAAAAGCCTTGCCGCTATTTCTATTCCGTCGGGCTTAGAATAGCCGTTAAGCCTGTCAATGAGTCCGAGCGGTCCTTGCGGAAGTATTTCTCCTCTTTCGTCTATAACGGAAACTCTTTGAGGCAATGTGAATTTACCCATGCCAATTCCCTTTGCCACGGAGCGTATTACAGTGGTTTTTCCCCAGCCTGCAGGAGCACAAAGTAAAATAGATTGCCCCGGATTTTTTCGAATAAAGCCCAGCATTGTATCTCCGCTGCTGTCTATATCGTGAGGCAATCTGATATTCAGCGAAGAAAAGCTTGAAACGGATGTTATGCTTCCCGATGTATATACCGCCTCACCGACAATTCCTGCACGGATTCCTTCACGGGTTACGATATAACCCGAATTCACCGTATTCATATATCTGTATACCGAGCCTTCCGTAAGTCCCGAAACCACATTGGCTACATCCGTGTCTCCGCATATGTAACCGTCACGTATATCACCGCTCACCTTCCCTCGAGGAGTGATAAAAAGATTTTTTGTATACGTTGACAGAGACAGCACTCCGCCTACTCTCAATCGTAATTCACAAGCACTTTTTTTGGTTTCCTCAGGAAGTGACGCTATCATCATTTTCAAATTTTGCGGCAGATAAGAATACAGTCGTTTCATCCTTGCTCCCTCTTTTTCAAATGATATGGCTCTCCGTACAAGTTTATGCTATATATTTGAATTAAATGCCACGTGTTTTTTGTCAAAGGAGCTTATTGCTTTGTTTTTCACAGTACACCCACGCTTTATCACATCATCTCCGTATTTTCCTCGAAGAAGGTCAAGCGTTTTATCCACGGGGCTCTTTATGTCAAATATATTCTCCTGCTCTGAAGCCGAATCCGAAAAGCCCTCCACAGAAACTCCCACAGAGCGTATACAAAAAAACTCTCCCACATTCTCACGAAAAAGAGCCAAGGCTAAATCGAGCACCCTTTTGGTGGAATTGGTAGGCAGCGTTTTCGTCTGCTTGATAAAAGACGAAAAATCCGAATATTTGATATAGACCTTAACGGTTGATGCTTTTTTTGAGCGACTTCGCAGTTCTTCCGTTACAGCTTCACAAAGAGGAATAAGCACCGACGTCACCTCTTCTTCGGTTGTCAGGTCGTGAGGAGTTGTGGTACTGTTGCTTATAGACTTTGTTTCATCTGTATTATGATAATAAGATACGGGAGAAAGATCGTATCCGTTGGCTCTGTCCCATAACAGCTCACCGAATTTACCGAGGTGATTTTTCATATCGGCACGCTTTTGCCTTGCCGCATCACCTACGTTTTGAATTTTCAGCTTTTTTAAAACCTCATTTGTTTTTCTTCCCACAAATAATAATTCACGTATCGGCATCTTCCATATTATGCTTTGATAATCGTTATATGATATAACGGTTACGGCATCCGGCTTTTTCATATCGGATGCAAGCTTTGAAAAGGTTTTGTTGAAGCTTACTCCTATGGATACGGTAAGTCCTGTTTCGCTTTTTACAGCATTTCTTATCTCATCGGCAATAATTTTACCTGCGGCAAAAACATCCTTTCCCCTCCTTGCCGCAAGAGCACTTATATCAATCCACGCTTCATCTATTCCAAAGGTCTCTATACGTGTTGCATATCTCAAATATATTTCTCTTACTCTTACGGATTGTTTGACATACTCATCGTAGCGTGTTTTGCGAATTGCAATAAAATCACATTTTCGTTTAGCATCACTTATCGTATCCCCGGTTCTTACGCCATATCTTTTTGCAAGCTCGTTTTTGGCGAGAACTATTCCGTGGCGCAACTCCTCATCACCGCAAACCGCCATAGGGATATTCTTCAGTCTCGGCTCAAGAATGCACTCAACGGAAGCAAAAAAATTATTTAAATCGGAGTGTAAAATCACCCTATATGCTCCGTTGTCTCTTGCCCTATAATATGCTTCATATTCCTCAATATCGTAATAACCTTTCATTCAAAACCATCCTTTCAATATTATTATACCGATTTTTCGTAACTTGTCAATTGTATTTTACTTATTTTCGTAATTGCAATTTACGAAATTTATGGTAATATATAATATAAGGAGATGATATAAAATGAGAAACACCACACTTTGTTATATAGAAAAAGATGAAAAGTATCTCATGCTCCACCGTATAAAAAAGGAAAATGACCTGAACCACGACAAATGGGTGGGCGTCGGTGGAAAATTTGAAGACAAAGAAAGTCCCGAGGAATGTGTCATAAGAGAAACCTTTGAGGAGACCGGGCTCACTCTTACTGATTTTGATTACAGAGGAATAGTTACATTTGTATCAGATATATGGGAAACTGAGTATATGCACCTGTTTATAGGAAAAGAATACACGGGTGAAATAAAGGAATGCGACGAAGGTATTCTGGAATGGGTACCAAAATCGGATGTAAAAAATCTACCGTTGTGGGAAGGAGATAAAATTTTCTTTGACCTTCTTGAAAAAGATACCCCATTCTTTTCACTAAAGCTTGAATACAAGGGAGATGAGCTGGTCAAGGCTGTGCTTAATAACAAATTAATCTGATATACTTACTCGAATTTTATGTGAATGTAAAAATCAAGCGTTTTTACATTCACTTTTTTATGCTACCGAATATGACAAAAAATTACACCGAAACACGCTATAATAAAGCCAAAAGAGGTGTTAAAAATTTACATTGACGTTTATTTTGTTATAAATCTTGCACTTGATTACTTGGCTCTTTTTTCGTCTCAAAAAATACTCTTTTTACCCGAATCTCACGTAAAATGCTTTATCGGAGCACTTATAGGGGCTTTTTATTCTACGGCAAACATTGTTTTTTCATTTCCCTTGGGATTACATATTGCAATATCATTTATTATGGTATCGCTGATTACCGCTAAAAAAAGTACTCTTTACAAGCTCGGTGCATTGGCAATATTCTCGGGGGCTGAAATTTTTATCGGAGGATTCGTTTGGGCACTGAAAAATCTGTCCGCTCTTTTTCCTAAAAAGGGAGTTGCTCTTGCCGCTGTTATAATACTTATATCTGTTTTGGGAAATAAATTTTACACGCTTTCAGAGCTTGTTTTGAAGAAAAGGATGTCAACCCTTGGAGTAAATGCAAAAATTTCACACAGAGGTAAAAGCTGTAATGTCCTTTTGATGATGGACAGCGGAAATTTGGTAAGAGAGAGTTCAACCAGAAAAAGAGTTATTTTTGTAAGAGCAGATTCAATAAAGGAGTGCACAGGTGAGACAGATACTATTTTTGAACGTGAAAAATGCTACGTTATCCCTATTGATACCGCATCGGGAAAAGGCTCGGTTATGGGATTTATACCCGACAAGGTAGAATTTAAAGAGAAAAAATATAACAGTGAGGAATTTATAGTGGTACCCGATGCCAACGGTGGAAAATACGGCGGATTTGACGGCATCGCACCGCTTTTATAGGAGTTTTATGATAAAGCTTTTTAAAAGAATAAGAGAATTTTTCAAGCGTCTTACAAAAAATGAAACCTACTACATTTCATCAAGCACAAATCTCCCACCACCACTTTCTCCGGACGAGGAAGCGTTTGCACTGTCGGGACTGTTGAGCACCGACAAAGAATTTGCCGCAGAATGCCGCAACAAGCTTATCGCTCATAATCTTAGACTGGTAGTGTACATATCAAAAAAATTTGAAAGCACAAACATTGGCACGGATGACCTTGTATCTATCGGAACAATTGGACTTGTAAAGGCAATAAATACCTTTAATCCGATGAAAAACATAAAAATTGCCACCTATGCTTCAAAGTGTATCGAAAACGAAATACTGATGTACATAAGAAAAACAGTACCGTTAAAGCTTGAGGTATCAATTGACGAGCCGCTGAATACCGATTGGGACGGTAACGAGCTGCTTCTCGGTGACGTTCTTGGAAGTGACAGTGACGAAGTGCAAAAAGGTATCGAAGCCGAAGAAGAAAAAACGATGATATACAAAGCAATAAGCCGTCTATCGGAAAGAGACCGTGAAATTATATGCACAAGATTCGGCTTGTGCGGAAGAAAAGAAATGACTCAAAAAGAGCTTGCCGACTCTATGGGAATATCCCAGTCCTATATATCCCGTCTTGAAAAAAGAATCATAAATCAACTCAAGCGCGATATAATTAAAGAGGCGGGTATATTTTAAAAATTATGACCGTCCTTTCGGGCGGTCTTATTGTTTTGGAGGTCTTATGAGTGAACTTAAATCACGCAGCATAACATTGAGGGCTCTTTTTTCAAAGGAAGTTATAAACACAGTTACAGGAGAAAGACTCGGTTACATAGATGACGGAGATATAGAAATCGAAAGCGGTAAAATACGTTTCTTTTGCATTACTTCAAATTGCAAAAATCCTTTTTCAAAGAAAAAAGAGGCAATAAAATTTGCTTTTGATGATATCTGCAAGATAGGAAATGACATTATTTTAATAAAATCCTGCTTCAACGTACCAAAAACTGCAAAAAACTGTTGTAAAAAGCCGTAATATTTGATATAATCACTTAGAGGTGATGTTAGATGCAGGGAATTCTTAAAGAATTTGCAGCCAACGAAAATAACCCCAAGTGGGAAAGCATTATAAAGCGCAACACCGTACTGTACCAGCAGGATGGCGATATGCGTTCCACTTTTGTCAGAGATTATACACGTATTATAAACTCATCCGCATACAGACGACTGAGAAATAAAACGCAGGTCTTTTTCTCTCCTCAAAGCGACCATATATGTACACGTATAGAGCATGTGAATCACGTTGAATCAATCAGCTATACCATAGCAAAATATCTTGGACTCAATACCGAGCTTACCCGTGCAATTTCAGTAGCCCACGACCTGGGACATGCTCCCTTCGGTCATAAGGGTGAAAAATTCTTGTCCGAGATATCAAAGGCTGAAATCGGTGAACCCTTTTGGCACGAAAGAAACGGTCTTTGGGTAGTTGACAAAATTGAACTTCTTGAGGACTATGAAAAATGCAGAAGAAATCTTGACCTGACATACGCTGTAAGGGACGGAATCGTTTCACATTGCGGAGAGGTAAGCGACGACGGAATTATTCCGCGTGATGACGCTATTGATTTGGAAAAGGAGTTTACCGCTCCCAGCAAATTTCAGCCTTTTACATATGAAGGCTGTGTTGTAAAAATTTCCGACAGAATTTCATATATCGGACGTGACATCAACGATGCCATTGACCTTGGGATTTTCCAACCCCAGAAGATAAATGAAATTCAAGAGGAACTGTCCGAGGTGTTGGGGGAAAAAATCAACAACACCATTCTTCTCAACAGATTCGTCACCGACGTTTGTGAAAATTCCTCTCCCGAGCGAGGTATCGCCCTCTCCCCTGCTTTAAAGAGAGCTATGGACGTTATGAACAAGTTTAATCTCGAAAACATTTATCGATGCAAAAGAGTTGAGTATTCGGATAAATTTTTCAAGCTTGTTATAAATCAAATTTATGAGCTTCTTTCTGAAACATGGAATGGTATATATACATTCGATGAGCTTAGAAGACTGTCCGTGTATTATCCTCAAATAGCCGAAAGATTCACCACATGGCTTATCGGATACACCGAAATGAGAAGTGCGGAATATAAAAACGATATAATTTTTGATATAGGAAATGAAAAGGAGTATAAAAAGGCTATTATTACATATATATCCGGAATGACAGACAAATTTGCCATTGACACTTATAATGAAATAATCAGCTTTTAAGTAAGTATTATGCATACAGAAAAGAAATTAAAAAGTGAACTCAAATACGACGGAAACATAATTAAAGTATATTTCGATACGGTAGAGCTTGAAAACGGAAAGGAAGCAACACGTGATGTGGTACGACACAAAGGAGCTGCTTGTGTTGCTCCATTGACCGATGACGGCAAGCTGATATTTGTACGTCAATTCAGATATCCCATCGGAAAAGAGCTCATTGAGCTTCCTGCAGGAAAGCTTGATACAATTGATGAAGATCCATATCTTTGTGCAGTTCGTGAGTTAAAAGAGGAAACCGGATGCACTGCAGAAAAAATAACCTACCTTGGAGATTTTATCTCAACCGCAGGCTTTTGTGATGAAAACATACGACTTTATATGGCTACAGGATTAGACTTCGGAGACATGAAGCTCGACGAGGATGAATTCCTGGATACCCTGCAAATCCCTCTTGAAGAAGCAAAGAAAATGGTTTTAAGCGGCGAAATAATCGACGGCAAAACTCAAGCGCTTGTATTAAAGGTTTGCGCACTGACCGAATCCAAATAACCGGTTCGCAAAAAAGCAGTAGGACGAAATAACTCGTCCTACTGCTTTTATTCATTGGTTTGTACATTTCTGTCCCTTTTCGTACTTACTACTACCTTTACGCCTGATGATTCCTCCTCGGGTGTTTCGGTACTCGGTGTTTCGGTACTCGGTGCTTCTGTACTTGGAGTTTCGGTACTCGGTGCTTCTGTACTTGGAGTTTCGGTACTCGGTGCTTCTGTACTTGGAGTTTCGGTACTCGGTGTTTCGGTACTCGGTGTTTCGGTACTTGGTGTTTCGGTACTCGGAGTTTCGGTACTCGGTGCTTCGGTGCTCGGTGTTTCGGTACTCGGTGTTTCGGTGCTTGGTGTTTCGGTGCTTGGTGTTTCGGTGCTTGGTGTTTCTACCTCCGGCTCTTTGGGAGGCATAATATTGGTTGAAAGGTCGCCAAGCTTTGCAAGATAAGCTCCCGGGAAGAAAAATGTAGCAATCTCATGCCAGAGATATCCGTTATTAGCCATGTCTCGGGCACCGTACTGACTGAGTCCTACGCCGTGTCCCCATCCTGTTCCCGATATTATATAGTTTGAATCCTCGCTTACGGGAAGAGTTGTCACAGTTCCATCGCCCGAAATAACAGTTTGTGCCGATGAGCCTCCTGCGGCAATGGTATTCATAACAGGCTTTCCGTCTTTATCGGTTTGTACAACATTGTATGGGTCGATGGTAACGGTCTTTCCGTCATTTACCGTTACCTGTATGCTTTTACCTATGGTAAGACGTGAGCTCTTGGCATACTTGGTCAGAATTGATCTTATATTATCACACTTGGTAAAGGTTGATACTGTTCCGCTGGAATCGGTTATCTCGAGTTCGTATGCATATCCTGCATCGGTGTATTTTGACACACGCACAGAGGTTATGGGATTTTTTACATATCTTGCCACAGTGGATTGCTTCTGAAGGTAGGAAAACAATTCACTTTCTGACACCTCAAAGCTCCATATGCCGTTGGTATAGTTCCAATATTTTTCATCGGGTATTGGTTGAGAAACAAGATACGGGTAATTTGTGCCTCCCCAGACAAGCTCGGCTGACTCACTTACGCCGCCGGCAATAGCATAGTAAAAGGTCTCGCAAACCTTTGAATTATATGCAAGTACTATGTTGAGAGTTGCATCTACTGCGGCATCAGTTCTGACAGTGGAACGAAGTCTTCCTCGATATGCCTGACAGTGAGTTTCGTCACACATATCAAAATCCTGCTGTCTGTGAGATTTTCCAAGCATTGAAAGGGTATATGAACGCACAACTATGGAAAAGGCTTTAAGACATTCATCGGGCCATGAAGCCGATATTTCGTAAGGAAGAACGCTCTTTATATAATCCTCTATATCAAGTATATTGACAAGGTACATTCCGTTTATGGTGGTTTTATATTCAAATGTACCGTCGTAAATATTACCTACGTTTGTTTTTATGTAATTTGTTTCGGCAGTGTTTTGAAGCGGTCTTACATAAAGTGCTTGGTCGGTTGTATCAATTTTAAATAGAATCTTTCCGCTTTCAGTTTCAATTACGCTGAGGGAGGTATTGTTGGGTACTCTGGGAACAAAGTTTACGCCGAGCTTTGCTTTCATGTTTTCACAGTCTGCGGCTGATGCATCCTTGTTTGCATACGTTCCCACGCCTATATACGCTTTTCCGCTGACATATAGCGGAAATACAGTTGAATCTGCGCCCAATATTTTCTTGTAATCCGCAATTGTTTTATCAAGGCTGTCAAGAGGGATCGGCTGTTCTGTGATACAATGATATATTATATGTGTGTTACCCGAGGTAGTGTGGTAATAAATGCCTGACGAGTTTCTTTTAGCGGAGAAGTCACGCATTACAGTAACACCCTTGTCCACAATATTGTAGAAGGTGTATTCGTCACCAAAGGTGGAATAAAGAGCAAGTCCGCCCTTTACCGAGTTTATATTGTGACTGAAAGCCAGGCAATTATTTGAACCGTAAATATAGTATATTCCGACACGTATAGCCTTTGTTACAGCATCAAGATGAGGAACGAGCTCCGAAATATTGCGCGGAGTTTTTGCGGGATCGGTAAGATAAAAATAACCCGACGGTAATTCGGGCACTGTTGTCTTTACTTTAGTGAGAGTTTCGGCGGAGATGTCATCTCCGCCGTTATTCTGGGGTTCAGTTGTTAAATCTTCTGTTTCAACAGGTGTTTCACCGGCTGCTAAAGCATCTATAGCAACAACAAAAAGACCAAGCAACATAAGTGCTGCAAGAATTATTGCAATAATTCTTATCATTTTCTTATTCTTGTACAATTTCGTATTCTCCTCTCACCAGAATATATGCATCGCCACTTACGGCGCAAATGCCTCTGCCATCTCCACCTCTGGGAATCAAACAATAATGATTCTTGGTAAGAGACTCTCCGTTATAAATCTCCTTTGAAACGGTCATATCCGCTATTCCCTGGTCAGAGAAAGGAGATATACAAGTAACCTCTCCCGAACGGAGAATTACCTCGGTGGACTCAGTGTTCTCGCCTGATGCGAAAAGCTTTTGTCCCTTTTTCATATAAACAACTGTATATTTAAGTGAATCGGATGTATCATCTTTCTCCGACGGAGTTTCGGGTGTTGCAGGCGTTTCGGCTTTGGGTTCTTCGGGTTTCTGCGCCTCACGCTCCTCTAATGTTGCAAGCACGGAAGCTGTTACTTCCTCTTTTATTTTGGGGATAACCGTTTGATTTATATAACTCAATGTAACAAGTGGATCTGTTTCGGCAACACCTACGGTAGATGTAGCAACCACCGTCAATATTATAAATACAACCGTTATAATACCAATCCTTGTTTTTTTGCTAATCCTTTTCATATGTACCTCTAATTAGTTGTAATTCACCGATTCCGAAGTATACTTAACAACTGTACCCACAGAAAACTCGGGCATTGTTAAAATAAGGTCAAATGTCTCTGTGATAAATGTTTCAAAGCTTATATTTGTGTTTATTGATGACTTGAGCTTCTTTATAGAAGCAATCATATTAACTATTCCTGCCGCATCATGCTCTTTGAAGCGTGCGGGGATGATCTTGGCAATAACATCACGGACAAACATTGCCTGTCTGTTCATTCTGTCTGTTGTGGAATCGCCTCTGTAACGAAGCATGTTATAGATATCAATTCCCGAGGTCAATGACTGCCCCTTCTTGAATTTAATATCGTATTTCTGCATTTTCTTAAGTTCTGCGGGAAGCTCCGCTTTTTCAGGCTTTTTGTCTCCTTCGGACTTCTCCTCGCCTTCTGCTTCCTTCTCCTCGGGGATTTCTACATATATGTGCTCCATGTCTTTGGGAACGATATAGGTATAATCGCCGTTTTTGTTAAATACGTCAAAGGCTTCGATAAAGCCTTCCGCAGTAAACGTTATGTAGTACTCAACGCCGAGTCCTGTCACGGCATTTACTTTATCAAGAACGTACTGCATATTTTTATACTTAATCAAGTCTCCCATTCTGACATTGAGAGAATAGGTGTCACCGTGTCCGACATACACCTTTGTATCCGTATTAACGGGATACACATTGACCAACTGTTTTTCCTTATTTACGTCAAGAACAGCCATGGCATCAAAGCCGCTTCCCTGAAGGTCATATCCGGCAATCAAAACGGTAAAGCTTTCGCCTTTAATCTTTTCTATCTCATCGGGAGTAAGGAGCTGTTGGTCGTCAGGCTTTTCCTCTGTGATTTCCCCGGGCTTCTTTTCCTCGGGTTCTTCCTTGGGAGCCAAAACAGCCGACGTGATAAAATAAGAAATAAGTCCGAATACTAACAGCGACACTATAAGTGCAATCAAAAAGCTGATTGTAGATACTTTGCGTTGTGAAGGTGATTTCATTATTGACCCTTTCCTCAATCTTGATTTTTTAGAAGGATTTTAAGTTCATCCATAAAGGTGTTTATGTCTTTAAACTGGCGGTAAACAGAGGCAAATCTTACGTATGCAACCTCATCAATACCCTTGAGAGCTTCCATAACAAGCTCTCCTATTTTTGTACTGCTTACTTCTGTCTGAAGAGAATTGTTGAGAGTTGCCTCTATGTCCGAAACCGCTCTTTCGATAACAGCAATGGAAACAGGGCGCTTCTCGCAGGCTCTGATCATACCGTTGAGTATTTTTGAACGGTCAAAGGCTTCTCTTGACTTATCCTTTTTGACAACTATAATCGGCATTACCTCAAGTCTCTCGTATGTAGTAAATCTTTTTTGACACGAAAGACATTCTCTTCTGCGTCTTATAGCTCCTCCCTCATCGGTGGGGCGGGAATCCAAAACCTTACTTTCAGCAAAACCGCAAGCGGGACATTTCATACATTCACCTCATAATAAAATTATGAATTATTTGATTAAAAAAGATATTTCTTTTCAAATACACACATAGTATATCATATATTTTCCGATTTGAAAAGACAATTTTTCAAAAATAGTGCTTATTTTTTGTAAATATTTTTATTTTGGGTATATTTCTTCAAAAAACATCATAACTATTTACAAAAAGAATACGGAGGAATACAAATGAACAACTCTAAAATATATTCCGACATCGCAACCCGAACAGGCGGAGATGTATATATAGGTGTGGTAGGACCTGTAAGATGCGGAAAATCAACATTTATAAAGAAATTTATGGAGACCTTGGTGCTTCCACAGATAGATAACGAAGCAGAGCGCTCCAGAGCACGTGACGAAATGCCTCAAAGCGCCGACGGAAAAACCGTTATGACAACCGAGCCGAAATTCGTTCCCGAAAAAGCTGTAAGAATTGCTTTACCAGGAAACGTAAATCTCAATGTGAAAATGATTGACTGCGTTGGATATATCGTAAAAGGCGCGGAAGGACTTACCGAAAACGGAAATGACAGAATGGTGATGACACCATGGTCCAAGTCACCCCTCCCCTTTGAAGAAGCGGCGGAAATAGGCACAAAAAAGGTTATAGACGAGCACTCGACCGTGGGAGTTATGATAACCACCGACGGAAGTATCGGTGATCTGCCGAGAGAGGCATACGAAACGAGCGAAGGCAGGGTCATAGCAGACCTTAAGGCTTGCGGAAAGCCGTTTGTGGTCGTTATGAATTCTGCATCTCCTGATTCCGACGAAGCCATAGAACTTGCCCTTGAGATTGAAAATAAATATTCGGTGCCTGTCGCTTTGGTCAACTGCGCACAAATGACAGTCGATGATATTGAACACATTTTAGAGTTGTGTCTTTTTGAGTTTCCTGTTACAGAGCTCTCTTTTAAGCTCCCCTCCTGGATAGATGCCATTGACAAAAAATCACCTCTCAGAGCCGATATTGAGGCAGCTGTCAGAGAAGCGGCTGAAAGTATAAATACCATAGCATCTGTTCATCAATGCGTTGAGGCTCTCTCAAAAGCCGACGGAATATCCGAATCCTTTGTTTCATCAACAGAGCTTGCAACGGGCAAAAGCCGTGCGGAAATAAAAATAGACGACAGGCTTTTATACAAGGCACTCAGTGAGAAATGCAATATAGACATTAACAACGAGAAAGAGCTTTTTGAAGCAATCAGTGAGCTTGGTGAGGCAAAGGTACGATTTGACAAGATACGAGAAGCACTGGATGCCGCAGAATCAACGGGATACGGAATCGTTTTACCGAGTGTTGAAGACCTTGTTCTCGAAGAGCCGGAAATCATCAAGCAATCGGGCGGATACGGCGTAAAATTAAAAGCGTGTGCCGATTCATTACATATGATAAGGGCAAAAATACAAACCGAAATAAATCCAATTGTGGGAAGTGAAAAGCAATCGGAGGAAATGGTGAAATTTCTTTTGAAGGAATTCGAAGAAAACCCCAGGGAATTGTGGGAGTCGAATATGTTTGGCAAATCCTTGTATTGTCTGGTAAATGAAGGGTTAAACTCAAAGCTCGACCACATCCCCCAGGATGCAAGAATGAAAATATGCCAAACGCTTCAAAAAATAGTCAACGAGGGAAGCAACGGTCTGATCTGTATAATTCTATAAATCACAAAACACGGTATGGAGTCATTACTCCCATACCGTGTTTTATATTAGAATATAAAGCCTTTTTCGAATATAAGCAGCCTGCAGTTCAAAAGACGTGCCTCTTCCCTGCTGTGCGTAATGAGAATGAGTGTTTTGCCTTGAGTATATTTGTTTATAACCTCGGCTGTCTGTTTTTTTGTATCGTCATCAAGACCCGTAAAGCACTCGTCGAGAAGAACATTCTGTGCATCGAAGAAAAGTGCCCTTGCAAGAGCCACACGCCGCTTCATACCGCCTGAAAGAGCTGTCGGGAAAAGATGCAACGAATCTCCCAAGCCAAGCTCCGTGAGAAGCTTCACCGCCTCTTCCTTGGGTTTATCGGACACAGCGGTAACGTTTTCAAGAACAGTTGCTTTTTCAAAGAGTCTGTCCTCCTGAAACATCAAGGCAAGCTTTCCGTCGTGTATAACCTCGCCCTCAAAGCGTTTTTCAAGTCCTGCCATTATTCTGAAGAGCGTTGTTTTTCCACTGCCCGAAAATGCCACAATCGCCGTTCTTGAATCACTTTCGAAATCAAGTGAGAGGTTTTCTATTACTGTCTTTTTGCCAAAGCGTTTGGTGATATTACGAAGAGAAATACTCACTTTCGGTCACCTCCCATAAGTCTTGACGAAGCAAAGACCACTGCTTTTTCAAGTATCAAGGACAAAACAATTACAGTGAGAGTCCAGGCAAAAAGCTCTGCTGTCTCAAGGTACACCTTGGATTCGTATATCATATTGCCTATTGTTCCCTCCGGTGTGCACAAAACCTCTGCGGCAATTCCCGCTTTCCATGAAAGAGCTATACCACTTTTCAGTGACGAGCTGAAATAAGGTAAAAGACTGTATCTGTACAAGAGTCTCCAGCTTTTTGCGAAGCCGAAATTGTACACTCTTGTTACCTCCTTCAAATCGTGGCTGATATTCTCAAGCCCTTCCAGGACATTGGATGCAACAATCGGCACGACCATCATCGATGATATCCAAAAAGGTATTGCAGCTTTACCGATCCATACCAAAAAAAGGATAATTACAGAAGCTATGGGCGTTGCCTTTACAAGGGTGAGCATTGGAGAAAACAAATACTTTATGACCTTGTTTGCATAAGACAGCACCGCTATTGCGATTCCTATAACAACTCCGAGTAATGCTCCTACAAAGATATTAGCAACAGAAGAGAAGCATATGTACCAAAAATCTGATTTTGACGCCAAATCAAGCAGTGTATTCACCGTTTGAACGGGAGACGGAAGCAGAAGTGTCTTTCCCACGCGCCAAGCAAGAATTTGCCAAACTGCTATCCAAAAAAGGATAGCAGCTATGGCATAAATTATCTTGATGTGTTTTTTCATTACTTACCGTAGTAGAAGCCGTCGTCGGGAAGCTTTCCGCCTACCGACTTGGGATTAGCTTCAAAGAGAACCTTCAAGAATCCCGAAAGCTTTTCCTTCATTCCGCCCTCTGCGTCGATATATACAATGTTGCAATTAGGAATAGCACGTTCTGCAATCTTTGCGTTTCCTACGATTCCTACCTCCGCTACCTTGGCAGGAGCATCCGCTGAAGTGTTTGCAAATTCAACCGACTTTGAATACTCGGAAAGGAAATTCTTAACAGAGTCGGGGTATTTTTCAGCAAACTCTTTTCTTACGATTATGCATCCCTGAACAAGTGCGGAATCGGGAGCAACCTTGTTCCATTCCTCTGTAAGGTTAATCGCAGCAACACAATTGGCATTTTTTATGAGAGTTGAGCTGACGTGAGGCTCGGGGAGCATACCTATTGTAACTTCTCCGCTTGCCATTCTTGTTGCAAGCTCTGCATGGTCCTCATAATACTCTATTGTCAAATCCTTTTCAGGGTCAATTCCGTTCATCTTTAAAACATAATTGAGTACGTATTCGGGAGTTGATGCCTTACCGGTTGCACCTATCGTCTTGCCCTTAAGATCTTCTATTGAATTTACAGTACCATCAGAATTCAATATATGAAGTACACCGAGTGTATTGAGAGCAATAACCTGAACCTCTCCCTCTGTCTTGTTGTAAAGAACAGAAGCAAGGTTTGTGGGAACAGCTGCAATATCAACATTTCCGGAAATTACAGCTCCTGTAACTTCGTCGGGCATTGATGTAAGAGTAAATTCGTATTTTGTATCAGCATCACTGATCATTTTTGCCATACCCATTCCCGTGGGGCCTTTAAGCGCCACAACTCTTGTTGTAGCTGCAACTTTTTCGGTTACGGCGGGAGCCGGCTCTTCCTCCGAGCCACAGCTCACAAACGTAAGCAAAGCAAATGTCAATACAAGTAAAAGTGCTAATGTTTTTTTCATAATGAAGTCCTCACTTTATTAATTGAATTTTTTTACCGTTTCTGACCATACATCCTTTATCCTCAAGAGCTGTCAAGGCTCTGTAAAGGGAAGCTCTTGCAATACCCAGTGTTTCAGACATTTTGGACATTGACATTGTTATTATGCCATCCGCGTCTGCTGTGCGATGCAAGAATTCGTGCACCTTTTCCTCTGCCCCCTGACAGGTGTAAAAGTCAATTCTTCGGTTTAAATATCTCACCTTTTGACAAAGAAGTGTTACAAGTCTTAAAGAAAAATCTGCGTCTGCTTTTATGACAGCTTCCACAAAGCCCTCGGAAAACAAAATCAGTTGAGTGTCCGTTTTTGCAATCAGGGTGGAAATATATTCACTTTCCTTCGAAAACAGTGTGGCAAGTCCCAAAAGAGTGGTATCCTTCACCGTTTTCATATATGCGATTCTGCTGTCAGATTCCTTTACTATGTCAGCTTTTCCTTTACAAAAAAGTGCAAGTGAATTCTTTATCTCATATCTCTCCCCCGAGGAAAGTGTAATTTCCGTTGGAGGAAAAGACTGTATAATTTCTTCAAGTCCTTTTATGCCTTTAAAAAGTTCTGTGGAGCAAAGCTTTTTCGCAATTTCACCGACTGTCATTTCTCTTCCTTTCAAAGTGTATCATTTGAGACACTTTGAGTATAGCACATTGTGAAAGATTTGTCAATATATTATTTCTCATTTCCTTCGGTTGTATGAAAAAATAATTTAAGCAAACCTTTTTTGTGGAACGGAGAAATTGGATAAAGAAATTCCTTGTTGTTTTTGCTTTTATTCAGTATCATTATAGCAACAAACAAAGCCGTACCTGCAATAAATCCCCACAGTTTAAAAATAGCGCAGAGAGCAATAAGTGTCATTCTCCAAAACTTAAACGCATATCCAAGCTCGTAGTTTGTGGGAATGAAATTGGCTATTGAAGAAATAGCGGAATAAAGTATGGTTTGAGGTACAAGCCAACCTGCGGATATTGCAAAGTCACTGAGCAAAAGACCGCTGACAACGCTCAGGGAATTTGATATTGTATTCGGCGTGTTAAGAGATGCAATTTTCAGTGCATCCATCATAAGCTCCACTATTATAAGCTGGAGCCAGACGGGAATATACGCCTTTGAGTCCACAAGCAAAAATTCCAAGGATTTTGGAAGTACGTCTCCGTACTCTAAAGCAAGAAGCCATAGCGGAGACAGAAAAACCGAGACAAAAAGCATTCCCACTCTGAGAGTCCTGAGATACGATGCGGTAAGCGGAGGAAAATAATAGTCATCGGTTTCCTCCACCATATCATAAAGTGTTATAGGGAAAAAGATTACACTTGGACTTGTGTCGCAAAGCAGTGCTATTTTCCCCTCCACAAGCATTGAAGCGGCTGTGTCCGGTCTCTCCACATATCTGACCTTGGGAAACGGATTGATTTTATCGGATTTCTTACGCAGAAAAATATGGTCGCACAGCGTTTGCTGACTGAGAGTAAGCGACGGAATATCAAGTGAAGAAAGTCTGCGCTTTATTTCGTTTACAAGTCGCATATTCCCCTTCCCTCTCATATAAGCAAGAACTACCTTGGTCTTTGTTTCTTGTCCGATGGAAAACTCACAAAACGCAAGCTTATCACTCTTTATTCTGCGGCGTATCAAGGCGGTGTTCATAAAAACGCTCTCACCAAAGCCGTCCCTCGGACCTCGCATTGTTTTGTTTTTTTCAGGCTCCTCAACCGAGCGGGACGGATACTTCTTGGTATCCATTATCAAAGCCTCACAGTATCCGTCGATAAAGAGCAAGGACATAGATGACAAAAGGGCATTTATTGCAATATCAATATCACCTTGAAGCTTTTTATCCGTGAGCGGTATAATGCTTTTTGAAAATTCCGACATTGTATCGGGGAGCGTTTTGCAAAGTATGTTCTCGTGAACCTTTAAAAGAAGCTCAGAATCGGTCAGACCGTTAAAAAAGCAAATACAAGCCCTTCTTCCCGATATCAAAAATTCATCCATAACAAAATCTGCCGAGGAATCGGCAGGAAAAGATTCACGAATTCTTTTTATATTCAAGTTTATATCTTTATTTACATTCAAAAAAATCCCTCCGGACGTATTTTGTCCGAAGGGAGCTTTATTATTCGGCTACAGCCAAAGGGAGCCGAACTCTTGTCGGTTTCAAGGGTGATTTTCGTCCCTATCTTCGTTACTTTCCCTTGTAATACATAAAGACAAGGGAAAATTTAGACCAAAAAGGGCTTTTCGCGGCGATAATAGTTCAGCTCCCTTCGGCTATACGAAAAGATGTACCCGTTTCACCTTTTGCCGGAATATGACTGACTTTACCGTTCAGCACAAGGACATCTGCATCTATAATATCTGCGACAAAATCGTCCTCGGAGTAAGAGTAGTATGACAGAAATGTGTTGCCGTTATTGTTTAATAAAAATGCCGTACAAACGTCTTCGTATACCACGGCATCTATTCCTTCTGCCACCTCATAGATTTCCTCATAAACTATCTCAATTTCCGTATTGTACCATACATCAGATTCCGGAATATCAAAATCGTATTGAGGCGTTATAAAAACAAGAGTGCCTATGTCAAATCTGTTAAGAAGTGCTTCAACCCTTTCGGTCTTTATCCTTTCGGGAAATATAAAAACAGCCTTGTCGATATAGGTAATATCGTTATCCGCAAAAATGCTGTCAAGTCCGTACATACGCTTTGATTTTCCCGGACTTTGGTCAAGCAAATACACCTCATCCCGCCATCTGACAAGTGTGGTATTTACACCCTTACTGTTTGCAGTATCCACAAGTGCTGTCGGGTAAATCAATTTAGCCGAAACAGAGTTGAATATTGGAATGAACAAGAACATTGCCGCCACAAATGCAGGAAGTGCCCACACTTTCCTTGAAAAGAAGAAAAGCATGACAGCCAAAACGCTTATCACGGCAATTCCGCATGTCATATAAGTACGGTCAAAGGATAGACCGTCACCTGCAAAACCGGCAAGGACAGAGGATAACCACACAAAAAGGTTTTGAAATGCCTCTCCGACAAAGCCAAAAGGATACGCTATAAGCAGTACTCCAAAAGCCTTAAAAGAAACAGTCAGGCAAGAAAAGATAAGATAGTATTTTGCCAGCGGTATTATAAGCAGATTTCCTATCAAAAAGAAGGCAGATATTTCATTAAGCGTCGCCATGATAACGGGCATTGTCATGGCTGTTGCGGCAAGAGAAGTCATAGCAGCGCTCAAGAGATCGGCAATTAAAGAGTGAGCAAAGTGCTGTCTGCGAGTAAATCTTTTTCCTTTTTCCTTCTGCTCTTCCAAATACTTTCTGTATTTGTCCACGGCAGACGATGCAAACACAAGAATTCCCAGGGTTGCAAGAAACGATAGAATAAAGCCTATATTAAACAACGACCACGGACTTATTAGAGCAAGAAAAAAGCCTGCGATAAACAAAGCTGTTATGCTGTCATTTTCTCTCCTTATACACCTTGCAAAGAAAAATACGATAAGCATTTCCGCAGCTCTCAGCAAAGACAGAGAAAAACCGCTCACTGTCAAATAAAACAAGGCAACCAGAGATGACAGCACAGCAGAGGTACGAAGCGAAAGTCTGAGTCTTGCCAAAAACTGATAAAGAGACATTACTATAATAGTCAAATGAAGTCCTGATATAGCCAACAGATGGGAGGTTCCGATTCTTTTGAAGTCCTCCTGCACCTCTGTGCCAAGTGCACTTTTATCACCCAATATAAACGCCTTTATCATGGCGGAATCAGGCATAGTATCCGCTGTTTCTCTTATTTTCAGTCTCGTATCAAAAACAAAATTCCAAAAATAGCTATTACTTTCACCTATCACATAACTGTCGGGAAAAGCCTTGAGAAATGATTCTTTACCTTTATCGTTAAATGTATTGCAGTATTCAAGAGTTCCGTTGAACTCAATATATTTACCGATATCGGCATCTGCAACATTGCCTTTCAGGATAACCGTAACATTACCATCATATAAATCATCATCAACGGTGCAACGAGCTACAACAATTGTATAATTCCGGGTTCTTGATATACCGGTTATTGTTCCTCTGGTAAAATAATCCTTACCGTCCAATTCTTCAGCCAATGTCATTTTGGGTAAATGTACAAATCTTGCGAGAAGTGCCGCAGATAATGCAAAAATCAAAGCCACCGTTAAAAACAGCAGCTTTTGAGATTTTGTAAATATATACACCAAAAGAGTTAAAGCTACCAGTCCAGCTAAAGATGCCAAAACAATATAAAAGTATTTATAGCCTACTGTAAGAGTAAAAAGTGAGGATACTAAAAAGCTGAAAGACAGCACGCAAAATATACGCTTCATATTCTTCCCGTGAAGCTGTCCTTACAAACTGCAAAATGAATTATATTTTTAAACTCGCCTTTTACAAAGATTTCCTGTCTGAAAGTTCCCTCATAAACCATACCGCATTTTTTCAGCACTGCTACGGAGGCATCATTCCCCTCCATAACTCTTGCTTCCATTCGGTTAAATTCAATTTCCGAAAATGCAAACTCAAGCACTCTTTTTACAGCTTCAGAAGCATATCCGTTATTCCAATAAGGCTCACTTATAACGTAGCCTATTTCACCCTTGGAATTTTGAATATCCACGGAGGTAAAACCGCAAGTGCCAATAAGCTTACCCGTACATTTAAGCTCCACGCCCCAATCAAGATATTCCGCAGTCTTATATTTTGAAATAACAAACTTCAGATATCTTTTGGTGTAATCGATGCTTTCATGCTCTGTCCAGGTCAAAAATTTCGGAACATTCGGATTTGAAGCATATTCATACATATCACTTGCATCTTTTTTTGTCAGCCGCCTGAGTACAAGTCTTTCGGTCTCCAAGGTCGGCATACTTTTTATTATATATTTTATATGTGTATCAAGCATAGTTTTCTCTCTTTTTGCTTTTTTTACATTATACTTTCACTGTCAAAAAATGTCAATACTTTGCTTAATTTATAAATCTTTGTAAATCCTGTCAAATCTCCTTGATTTTACGCAAAATTATTGTTATAATACAATGATGGGAGGGATTTTATGGATATTACAGCAATTATCAGCGAATATAACCCTTTTCACAAGGGACATAAATATCAAATTGATAAAATAAAAGAATTATATTCGAGCACTCAAATCCTTTCCGTTATGAGTCCTTCATTTGTACAAAGAGGACGTCCTGCAATTTTTGATAAATTTGTAAGAGGAAAATCCGCCGTATGCTGCGGTGCGGACCTTGCTGTATCAATGCCTCAGGTTTTTGCTTTGCTGTCTGCGGAAGGCTTTGCCGAGGGCGGCGTTATTACCGCAAAAAAGCTTGGTTCAACAGCACTTGCCTTCGGTGTGGAAAGCGAAGATATTTCCTCTATGTACGAGATAGCCGAGATACTGATTTCCGATGCCTTTGAAGAAAAGTTAAAAAAGGAGCTGTCAGAAAATCCGCAGCTTTCTTATCCACTGGTAAGACAGAAAGTTCTTAACGGTTTCGTCAGTGAAGAAAAAGCCGCTCTTATTTCAACTCCAAACAATATTCTGGCAGTGGAATATATAAAGGCAACAATCAAATTCTGTCCCGATATGGAATTACGTCCCATAAAGCGAATAGGAAACGGATATAACGACTGCTCGGCGACGGGCGAATATCTCTCCGCTACCGCTTTGCGTGATATTATACTGAATGGCGGCGATTGGAGTCGGTCCGTGCCCGAAGAGGCTTACAGTATACAAAAAGATTCAAGCATGCTGAATTTACAAAGGTATGAAGACCTTTTGTTTTCTGTGATTTCTGTTGTCGGATACGACGAAGTAGCGGAATACGCAGGAAACAAAGAGCTTGCAGATACAATTTTTGCAAGTGCAAAGGAATCCGGAACATACCCGGAATTCAGGCAAAAGCTTTCAAGAAAGAAATTTGCCGAAACGAGAATCGACAGGGCACTTTGCAACATACTTTTAAAAATTCCAAACGACAGCTTTATGCACTCCTCCCCCGAATATGTAACACTTCTTGCGGCAGAAAAATCGGGACGTGACATAATCAAAAAATCCGAAATTCCCGTAATTTCAAAATTCGGGGATTATAAAAAAATAAACGGTCAACAAATACACACAGAGCATCTTGCCGACAGAATCTGGGCGAGATGTCTTGAAGCTCCTTCGGGAGAAGAGTATTTCATTGACAAAAAACCTTTTATTTCCGAGGACCTCATATGAAGAAAAAAATACTTTTTATCGGCATAACAATGAACTGTGCGGGAAGTGAGAAATCATTTCTTTCGTTCATCAACACGCTGGACTTCAACAAATATGAAGCAGACTTGATTCTTGCAAAAAAAGAAGGATTGTTCCTTGAACAGCTGCCCCCCGAGGTCAATGTCATTGAAATGGGACATTTCGGTGAAGTATTTAAGTTGAGCTCAAAAAACGCAGTTTCGCTCATCTGGAACACATATATAAAGAAAAATCCTTTTTACGCCTTTGATATTCTCCCCTATTTTGTTCCCATGGTTCTTTGTAAAAAGAAACGTGCAAGATTTGCCACAAAGATGTGGATTCATCTAATGAAGAAGATGAAAAAGGTAGACAGTCACTACGATATTGCGGTTGCATATTGGGGTGACAGAACAATGTTTTATATGATAGACAAGGTTGACGCCGACCAAAAAATCACCTGGCTTCACTTTGACTACTCATTCCCTAAAAGAGACGATGACATATATCTTCCTTATTTTGAAAAATGCGATGCAATTGTCAACGTATCAACCGCAGTCGATGATGCTTTAAAGAGAGAACTCCCAACACTTAACGAAAAATGTATCGTTATCGAGAACATAAACAATCCTCCCCTTATTGAAAAAATGGCAAACGAGGGAGAGAGTTTTTCGGATAACTTTAGTGGTGTTCGCATACTTACGGTGGGAAGAATTGCAGATCAAAAGGGATATGACCTTGCCATTCCTGCCATGAAGCGTCTCAAGGATGACGGATACAAGGCAAGATGGTATGTTATAGGTGCATCCGATGACGATTACGGAGACTATATAAAAAGTCTCGTAAACGAAAACGGTCTTGAAGAAGATTTTGTTTTTCTCGGCACCACACCGAATCCATATGCCTATTTAAAGGATTGTGACATATACGCACAGCCGTCACGCTATGAAGGAAAGCCCATAGCCGTTGAAGAGGCAAAAATAATGAAAAAGCCGATTATTGCGGCAAACTATCTTTCGGCAAAGGAACAACTGGAGGACGGAAAGCTTGGATGTATTTGCGACATTTCGGTTGACGGAATATACGGTGCCGTAAAAGAAATGATCGATAGCAAAACCAAAAAAGACATTTACCGTGAGGAACTGTCAAAACGTGACTTTTCCAATCGCTGTGAAATTGAAAAGTTCTACAATATCGTTGAAAGGAATTAAGAATTGTTCGGATATATTAAACCCGATAAGAATAATCTTTTGGTAAAGGACCTTGCTCTTTACAAATCGGTATACTGCGGACTTTGCTCTGTAATAAAGAGGGAAATATCTTTCATTCTGCCTTTTACGCTCAGCTATGACTTTGTGTTTCTTGCTATGGTAAGAGCTTCTTTGCAAGAGGAAAAAGCTGTCATAAAAAAAGGCAGATGTAAATATAATCCGATGAAGAAATGCGTGTTTTGTGTCTGTGACAATGCGACACTGTTCACCGCAAGAAGTGCCCTAATACTTACGGCGTTGAAGCTCGAGGACGACATTTCGGATAAAGATACTCCTTTTTACAAAAGGCTGTTTATTAAGCCATTCCACAGCCATCTGACACGCAAAATCAAAAAGCTTACGAAAAAGCATCCCGAATACAATGAGTTGGTAAAAACAATACGGCAGAAATTGTGCAGTCTCACAGAGCTTGAAAAAAGCAGAGAAGACAGACTTGATGAAGGGTGCGAAATATTCGGAGAGATAATGTCTGACATTTCCACCTTTGGGCTTGAAGGAGAAAGCTGTGTTTTAGCAAAGGAATTGGGCGAGTCTGTTGGAAGATACATATATCTCATTGATGCCATTGACGACATTGAAAGGGATGCAAAAAAAGGCTCATACAATCCCCTGCTTATAAAATATGGCTCATCCGATGCCGCAAAAAGTAAATTCAAGGAATTGGACGTAGCTGTTGCCATGTTTGCAAAGCGTGCCGTTATTGCAACGGACTTTTTAAAAAGCAGTGACTACACAAGAATTATAGAAAACATTTTAAACCTCGGTATGGGTGCCGAAGCGTATAGAATAATGACAAGAAACGGAGAGAAAAATGACTGATCCATATAAGGTGCTTGGTGTTTCCCCCGAAGCAAGCGACGAAGAGATAAAAAAAGCATACAGAGAGCTTGCAAAGAAATATCATCCCGACAATTACGTAAACAATCCCTTAAGCGACCTTGCCGCTGAAAAAATGAAAGAGATCAATGAAGCTTACGATCGGATAACAAACGAAAGAAAAAACGGCTACGGCAGCTCTTATTCAAGCTCAAGCACATCCGGCTCATACAGTTCAGGCTCGTCGGGAAGCTCGGGCAGCAGCTTTACAAATGTTCGCCAGTGTATACTCAACGGAAATTATCTTCAAGCTGAAGCTCTTCTTGATTCTGCACCGATTCAGGCAAGAAATGCTGAATGGAACTATCTTAAAGGGTGCGTCGCCGTAAAGCGTCAGTATTACACCCAGGCATATTCATATCTCCAAAGAGCATGTGAAATGGATCCTTCCAATTCCGAATACCGAATGGTCTTGGAGCAATTGACAAACGCTCAAAGTCAATACGGCGGTTATAACACAACGAGAACAGGAGGAGACTGTTCCACCTGTGACGTTTGCTCGGCTCTCCTTTGTGCGGATTGCTGCTGCGAATGTATGGGCGGCGACTTGATAAGATGCTGTTAAAATGAGAAACAACAAGAAAATAAAAGCTATTACATTTTCCGGACTGAGCATAGCGCTTATAGTGGTGTTGATGTTTATGGCAAGCATATTTGACGTGCTTGACTATTCCATTGCCGCAATATGCGGCGTAATTATCACCTTTGTGCTCATTGAATTCGGCACAAGCTCGGCAATAGGCGTATACGCAGGTGCCTCCATACTCAGTCTGATACTTATACCAAACAAAATTAATGCCCTTTTGTTTGTTGCATTTTGCGGATGGTATCCCCTTGTAAAGAGGTACCTTGAAAGGGTGGGCAGAACGCTTGAAATGGTTTTGAAGTTCACTGTTTTTAACGTTACTCTGACCGCAATTTTCTTTGGTGCAAAATATCTGTTTCTTTTCAATATGGATATCGAGTGGTATATTGCAATGTATTTTATAGCAAATTTCACGTTTTTAATGTACGATATCCTTATAACAAAGCTGATATTTTTGTACGTACACAAATACAGAAAAAGATTCACGTTTTTAAAGTAGAAACATCCCAAGACAAACTGTCTTGGGATGTTTCAGACTGTCGAAAAAGTCACTCTAAGGAGTGGCTTTTTTGTATTAAATATGGTATAATGGAGGTAGAAAGAAGTGAGGTAAAAGATATGCTGAGTAAGGGACAAAACGGAAGAGACCAAATGGA
>SVRV01000015.1 GCA_015064635.1 Oscillospiraceae bacterium | reverse complement strand
TATTCAAAAACTTTCTCCATAAATACTTTTACATATTCCTCGCACACATCACCGTAATCGTGATGCTCATCCTTCAGCCAGCTCCCGATAATAACACCATCGGCAAACTGCAACTTTTCACAAACATTATCCGCTGTAACACCTGCACCGACAATGAGAGGGAAGTCCTCTAATACTGTTCTGAATTCCGAAAGCTTTTCCGTAGGGCAGTCTTTTCCAGTTCCTTCACCTGTTGTTACAACTGCATCACAACGCATTTTCGTAAGTTCTGCATCTTCTTCAAGTGTTCTGCCGCTTCTGATAGGCTGATACTTAAAGCGTAGTCCGCCGAGAACCTGAAAGCTTCTGTCCTTCATAAGTTCAATCAGTTCCTTGGCATAAACAGAATCCTTTTTGGGTTCCAAATGTCCGCAAACCGAATCAATCTGTATGAAATCAGCATTGTATTTTGCCGCAAGCTCACATGCTTTTCTGTAATCGCCGAGGATATTAACGCCGTAATACTTATCTGGCATATTTTTATGTAAATATTCAAGTGCCTGTATGCAGTTTTCAACATCACCAAAATAGTTTTCTACCAAAACTGCATCTACACCATTTCTATAATAAATCTCTGTTTCTCTAATCATTCTTTCCATTATTTCTTCATCAGAATTGCCTTTCAGATGAAGCATTGCAATAATGGGTTTTGTTTTAAAATCTAACATTTATCATCTCCAAATATATTTTTAACTACTACTTATGCAAAAAATGTTCTTTATTTACTAGGAAATTGCATAAAAAGCAACACCCGAGCCACATAGAATATGTTTTGCTCTGTGTATAGTAACCGTGGCGAGCTCTGTACCCCAAGAGTATTTCCTCGCTTCGCTCACAGCACCGTCGCTCACAGCGTCTTCGGTCACTGACCGCTTTTTTAGCTATGACCGTTTATTTGCCCTTGCTGTCCTTGAGTGAAACTATACTGTTGAAGGTATTTTCGTTCTTTGTATCCTTGCAGAAATATCCCATTCTTACAAACTGGAATTTGTCTCCGGGCTTTGCCTCTGCGAGGTTTGCTTCTACCTTTGCACGCTTTACTGTCTTTGAATTGGGGTTGAGATAGTCGGTGTACTCCTTGTCCTCGGGAAGCTTTGAAGGGTCCTCAAGTGTGAGAAGATTCTCGTAAAGAATAACATCTGCATCAATAGCGTTGTCGCCTGACAGCCAGTGAATAGTGCCCTTTATCTTTCTGCCGTCGACGGGGTTTCCGTTACCTGTTTCAAGGTCTGCGGTACAGTGAATCTCCTTGACACTTCCATCATCATTCAAAACAATATCGCCGCATTTAACAATATATGCACCCATGAGACGAACCTCGCCCTCGGGCTTCATTCTGAAGAACTTGGGAGGAGGATCCATTGCGAAATCCTCTGCATCAATGTAAATCTCACGTGTGAACTTAACGGGACGTGTTCCCATTTCGGGGTGCTGAGGATGGTTGGGAAGCTCGAAAATTTCTTCCTTTCCTTCGGGGTAGTTGTCAACTATAACCTTAATGGGGTCGAGCACCGCAACACGTCTTACGGCTGTTTCGTTGAGCTCGTCACGGATGCATGCCTCAAGAAGGCGGATATCAACAAGGCTGTTTGCCTTTGCAACACCTACTCTTGAACAGAAATCAACAATTGATGCACCTGTATAACCCTTACGTCTGAGACCGCAAAGGGTGGGCATTCTGGGGTCATCCCATCCGTCAACCTTACCGCTTTCCACCATACTTCTGAGGAATCTCTTTGAAAGCACGGTGTTTGTAATATTGAGACGGGCAAACTCTATCTGACGGGGAGTGTGAGGCACACTTACGTTTTCTATTACCCAATTGTAAAGAGGTCTGTGTATCTCAAACTCAAGTGAGCAAAGAGAGTGTGTGATTCCCTCAAGTGCATCCTGAATGGGATGTGCAAAATCGTAGGTGGGGTAGATGCACCACTTGTTTCCGTGTCTGTGGTGATGCATATGCTTTATTCTGTAAATAACGGGGTCACGCATCCAGAAGTTACCCGATGCAAGGTCGATTTTTGCGCGGAGGGAGTACTTACCGTCGGGGAATTCTCCGTTTTTCATGCGTTCAAACAAATCAAGGCTTTCCTCAATAGGTCTGTCACGCCAGGGTGAGGTTGCGGGATGAGTCAGGTCGCCTCTGTACTTTTCCATCTGGTCGGCAGAAAGCTCACATACATAAGCAAGCCCCTTTTTGATAAGCTCAACTGCGTACTCATAATCCTTTTCAAAATAGTCTGAGCCGTAGAAGAATCTGTCTTCCCAGTCAAATCCCAGCCAGTGAATATCCTCTTTTATTGCATCAACGTATTCAGTGTCCTCCTTTGCAGGGTTTGTATCGTCCATACGAAGGTTGCAAAGACCGTTATACTTCTTTGCTGTACCGAAGTCAATTGTCAACGCCTTACAGTGACCTATATGAAGATATCCGTTGGGCTCGGGTGGGAAACGTGTGTGTACCTTTTCGACCTTGCCCGATGCAAGTTCTTCTTCGATTATTTCTTCAATAAAATTCTTTGCCTCTTCCATTATTTTAAGACTCCTTTCAGATGGATGCTGTCATTTTGTTGATTCTGTCAAACACTCTGTCCTTACCCATTATCTGCATAACTGTGTAAAGGTCGGGAGCGTTTGTCTTGCCTGTAACCGCAAGTCTGATAAACATACTGATATCCGCAACGTTGCCCTTAAAGGCTTCGGGGTCAGCCTTGTACGCCTTCATATCGGAAGCATATCCGAGAGAGTCCGCAATAGCCTTTATCTTTTCAAACCAGGTGTTCATATCGTCCGCATAGTCGTATGTTTCCATAAAGCTGTTAAGAGTGGCTTTAATGTCTGCCTTGTCAAAGCTTTCGGGATATTCCTCTTCAACCTTGTAAAGCTCATCGTAGAAGAATCCCATATATCCCTTTGCATCTGCAAGAGTGGCAAGGTCTTTACGGGGCTTCTTTCCGCCTCTGCCGATAGCAAATATCTTTTCGGCGTATTCTTTGTCTCTCGCAAGAAGCTTACCGAATTCGGGGTCAAATTCCAATGCCCATTCGGTTACCTTTGCTGTAATGTCTTCGGCGGTCATGCGGGAAAGAACATTCTTTGAAACGTCATTGAGCTTGTCATAATCGAAGAGACAGCCTGAAACCGACATTTTCTTGGCACTGAAGGGGAATTCCTTGTAGTGCTTATCGGGATTCTGTGCGTGCCATTCCTCGTAGTTTGAGTTGAGAAGTGTCATAACGTATTCGCAAACAGCCTCGGGAGTATAACCCATTCCGGTGTAATCATCCATGTTTGCGCCCATATCACGCTTTGAAAGCTTCTTTTTATTGCCGTTTTCATCCAGCTTCATAATCTGTGAGATGTGCATGAATTTAGGAGCTTTGAAGCCGAGATAACGGAAAAGCTGTAAGTGCTTGGGAAGGCTGGGGAGCCATTCCTCACCTCTGATGACATGTGTTGTACCCATAAGGTGGTCGTCAACTGCATGTGCAAAGTGATAGGTGGGGATTCCGTCGGATTTTAGAAGCACGAAGTCCTCATCGTTTTCGGGAAGCTCAAGATCACCCTTTACAAGGTCGGTCATCTTTACCTTGCGCTCTCCGTCACCGTCTGCAAGAATACGAAGGACAAAGGGATTGCCTTCCGCAAGGTTCTTTTCTACCTCTTCAATGGTTATATTTCTGCCGGCAAGCATTTCGGCACGTCTTGCTTCTGCTTCTGCTTCCCAGTTTGTGTTCTTTATTTCTTCTTTCTTGTTTACTGAGTTGAGCTGTTCAAGTTCTTCTTCTGTTGTAAATGCGGGATATGCCTTTCCTTCCTTTACAAGAGCCTTTGCAAATGTCTGATAAATTTCCTTACGCTGACTCTGCTTGTAGGGACCGTAAATACCCTTATCGGAAATATTTCCGTTTTCGTCAAGTATCGCACCTTCATCGAAGTTGACACCGTAACGCGCAAGAGTCTTTATAAGACCTTCTGCGGCACCGGGCACCTCACGCTTTGCATCGGTGTCCTCTATTCTGAGGTAGAACACACCGCCTGAAAGGTGTGCCATTCGCTCTCCTACTGTTGAAGGGAAGAGACCTCCAAAATGCACAAAGCCTGTGGGACTGGGGGCAAATCTCGTTACTGCCGCACCTTCCTTGAGCTCACGTCTGGGATATCTTGCCTCCATATCCTCGGGAGTTGTTTTGATATTCGGAAACAAAAGTTCCGCAAGTCTTTCAAAATCCATATTATTATCCTTTCGGTTTAACTTTTATTATTCACTTAAAATAAGCTGACTTCCGTTTTCTTCAAACGGCAAAATTACGGGTCTTTCCGCAGTTGCGGGAGCATTTGGCTTGTGCATTGTGAAATATGCTCTTCCGTCAAAGGTGTTAAAAGTCATACCGTGACCTCCGTCGCAGTTGGACATTGGGATATCCGAAAGCGTCCAATTACCGTCAATGTCACCGTTGTCGCTTCTTGATATAAGCTCTGCATAGCCTTTTTCTGTGTAGGTTGACCACATACAGATAAGCTCACCGTTTTTGCATCTGTAAAGGTACGGTCCGTCGGTTACAAAAGCCTTTTTGCCGGGCATTACCGTTACAACACCCTTGTAATCCGAAGCCTTCCACAAGGTTTTTGGCTCTCCCACAATATGAGTCAGGTCATCCGAGAGAATTGCATCGCAAACCTCTCCATCCTCTATTTGCACCCATTCATGACAGAACACAATGTGAGGTCTTCCTTGCTTGTCTACGTAAAAGGTACCGTCAAGACATTCCCAGTCAACCGGTGTTTGCTGTACCTTTGAAATCGGTGTGAAGGTGCCGTTGGGAGTATCGCATACCAGAATGTGAGTGCCTCGGCAACGTCCGTCTGCCTTGAAGGAGGCGAACATATAAAACTTATTTTTATACATGTGTACTTCGGGAGCCCAGAATTGATACTTGCCCCAAAAGCTTTCATTTGCTTCGAATACGGTTTTTCCTTCCGACCAGTTTTCAAGGTCCTGACTTTCATAAACCTCAAAGCCGTTTTGAAGACCGTTGAATAGGTTTCCCACGGGAAGCCCCACTCTTGAGCCGTACAAATAATACTTCCCATCGTGAGGTAGTATGAAAGGGTCTCTTATATTTATTTCATTCAGCTTCATTTGTTACCCCTTTTGTAGTATTGATAGTAGTTGCATTTTAACATACCGTTATAAAGCTTCCGTTTTCTGTCAGCCATACGCCCGAAATGCTTTTCGAAGTATTCATCGGATGTTATAATGTACAGTTGCCAATTTTCAAGACGCTTCATTGCTTTACCCATAATTCTGTAAAGTCTTTCTGCCTCGTTTATGTCCATGAGGCGCTCACCGTAGGGGGGATTACAAACAACAGTTCCTCTCTTTCCGTGAGTCTCAATATCCGCAACATCTGCCACAAAGAATTTTATGCATTCCTCAACTCCCGCACGTCTTGCATTTTCACGGGCGAGGGATATAACTTCGGGGTCAATGTCACTGCCCCATATTTCAAAGTCGCATTCACCCTCGGCTTCTCTTGCCTCACGTCTTGCGTCATCCCAAAGCTCTTTCGGGATAAATGAGAATTCCTCAGCGGCAAACTCACGGTTTATACCCGGTGCTCTGTTTTTAAGTATCATTGCCGCTTCGATGGGGATTGTACCCGAGCCGCAAAGAGGGTCCCATAAAAGCACGTCGTTTCTCGGTCTGGAGATAAGTGCCAATGCCGCTGCAAGGGTTTCACGAATCGGTGCATCGTTTGTACCTTGTCGGTAGCCTCTCTTGTAAAGTCCTGCACCGCTTGTATCTATCATCAATGCCGCCTTGTCACGGAGAATGAAAAATTCTATTTGTATTTTGGTTCCCGTCTCGGGAAGAAAAACTGTTTTATAAGCCCTTGACAGTCTGTCAACCATAGCTTTTTTAACTATGCGCTGACAGTCGGGGATAGAGTGAAGTGCCGATTTAATAGAATGTCCCTTAACCGGAAAGGCATCCTTTTTACCGATGTATCTTTCCCAGGGAATAGCTTTTGTTCCCTCAAATAGAGCGTCAAAGCTTGTAGCGTCAAATTCGTCAAGAATGATAAAAAGCTTTTCGGCACATCTGAAATTGATGTTGCATCTCGGGACAGCACTTTCGTCACCCTCGAAGTATACCCGTCCTTCGATGGTTTCAAGTCTCTTATATCCAAGCATATCCACCGTTTCGCCTACGAATTTTTCAAGGCCGAAAAGGCAGGTTGCCGCAAATTTCATTTTTGTCATATTCTTTCGTAGGTCACGTAACGGAAGGGAATCCCTTCCTCCTCCATTGGCTCACTTTCTTCAATTGCACGCCATTCGTCAGCCTTTATTTCGGGCAAAAATCTGTCCGCATCAAAAGCTTTGTCAATGTGTGTTATAAAAAGCTTCTTGCAATAGGGCATGAGAAGGGTATATACCATTGCACCGCCTATTACAAAATACTCATCGTTGTCAATATCGCCGAGAAGCTCAAAAAGCTCATCAAGGCTGTGTACTATTTCAGCACCTTCAACTGTTATATCGTTTTCGTAAAGCACTATGTTTCGTCTGTTTTTGAGAGGAGCACTCTTGGGAAGAGAGATGAGAGTGTTATAACCCATAATTACCGTTTTTCCCGTGGTTACTTCCTTGAAATGCTTGAGGTCTGCGGAAAGGTGGCAAAGCAGATCTCCGTTTTTTCCGATACCGTTGTTTTTATCTATGGCAACAATTAAGTTCATTCCGCTACCTCTATTCTTTCGTTAAAATCGTTGTATTTGTAATCTGTGAGAGTAAAGCTTGAGTCGGTGAATTTATAGAAATCGTCAATTGTCTTGTCAAGTTCAAACTTTGGTGCATCAAATTGAGGCTTTTCAATAAGGCGTTCTATAATGGGAATGTGTCTTTCGTAAATGTGTGCATCTGCTATAACGTGTACAAATTCGCCAACCCCAAGCCCTGTTACCTGAGCAAGCATATGGGTGAGCACGGCGTACTGACATACATTCCAGTTATTGGCTGCAAGCATATCCTGACTTCTCTGATTGAGAATTGCCGAAAGCTTGCCGTTTGCTACGTTGAAGGTCATGGAGTAAGCACAGGGGTAAAGATTCATTGAGTGCAGATCCGCATGATTGTATATATTTGTCATTATACGTCTGCTGTTGGGGTTGTGCTTCAGGTCATATATAACTCGGTCAACCTGGTCAAACATACCTTCTTTGTATTCGTGCTTGATACCCAGCTGATAGCCGTATGCAGTACCGATAGAGCCGTCCTCATCTGCCCATTTGTCCCAAATTTTGGCATTGAGGTCATGAATATTATTGGATTTTTTCTGCCATATCCAGAGAATCTCGTTCACCGCTGTTTTGATGAAGGTACGGCGGAGTGTCATGATGGGAAACTCCTCTTCAAGATTGTAGCGGTTAACTATGGCAAAGCATTTTTTTGTGTATGCTGGAGTTCCGTCTTCCCAACGGGGGCGAACCTCAAACTCCTTGTCCCATACACCGTTTTCAAGTATATTTTTGCAATTTTCAACGAATATTCTGTCGGCTAAACTCATTTTTTCTCTCCTAATAAAATATATACAGTATATTCTATCACTAAAAATCCCATTAGTCAATATTTTTCTTTTTCATAGAGGATTTTTTTGTATAATTGCATCAAAAAAAGCCTGACGTTTATCTGTCAGACTTTTGTTTTGAAGGGAAAAGGGAACGTATTTTGGATATAGCCTTTGAGTAAAGATGCGAAACTCTTGGATGCCCCGCTATAAAGTAGCAAAGCTCTGCCAAAAGCACACCGCCTATAACATCAATGATTACGTGCTGGCGTGTGGTTAAGGTGGATATGCATATTGTGATTGCAATGAATAGGGAGATATAGCTGTATACCTTGGAGACTGATTTGTTTTTTCTCACGCCTATCCAACACAGCCAGCTTGCAAGGCAATGTATGGACGGGAACAGGTTGTCCGCCGAGTCAACGGTGTAAAGGAAATTCATCAAAAATCCCCATATACCTGTTTCGGTAATTTCCGGGCGCACATTTGTTGTGGGGATTAAAACGAAAATAAGAAAACATATTCCCTTTGCCAAGAAATCCGCACAGAAAAACCTGTTGCGCTCGGATTTTTCCCAGGTTGCGCATAGGCAATAATTTGCAAACCAGAACACATAGCATCCAAAATATATTGACACTGTCCACGGTAAAAACGGAATCATTTCATCAATAAATGAAGTGATGTCATAGTGAAATCTGTGTTGGGTAAGTACTTTGGCACCCCAATATACAAAATTATTCCATAAAAAGGCTACTGCCAGTACAATAAAGAATTCAATATTAATTTTGTTTTTTAAAAGCTTTTTCATAACTTTGTACCGCCTCAAAAAACTGTTATCCAAAGGTACTTGTATTTTTCAGGTAAGTACCTCATGTTTTTATCATCCGATTGTAAAAAAGAAGCAGCTCTTGCAGACTGCTTCCCTTTGTTGAATAGCTTAAATCAAAAAAAGCAAAGCACAAAAACCTTGCCCTAAATTATAATGGTGCCGGTGGCGGGGGTCGAACCCGCACGGTATTGCTACCGCGGGATTTTGAGTCCCGTACGTCTGCCAATTCCATCACACCGGCACATATTACTCAGTTAGTATATCACATTTGTTTTTTTATTTCAATACTTTTTTCAAAAAAATGAAAAGTTTTTTTCAAAAAGGCGGATTGTTTTTTGTTTTTCGCTATTGCAAAGTGCTGCAAAATATAGTATAATACAATGAATATCTGTCTTTTGGAGGTGCTTATGGTCAATACTGTTTATACTGTTGCAATATGGGGAATTGACGGCTTTGAGGTCAGTGTTGAATGCAACTTTGAGAAGGGACTTCCCGAAATATCCGTAATCGGACTTCCCGACGTATCCGTCAAGGAGGCTATGGACAGAATCCGTGCGGTTACCACAAACAATCAATTGCCGTTTATAAAGGGCAGAACAACGGTTAACCTTGCACCTGCGGACAAGAAAAAAATAGGTTCGTATTACGACCTTGCAATTCTTGTTTCGATGCTTAAGCATACGGTTCTTGAGAATATTGATACGGACGATGCCACCTTTATCGGTGAGCTTTCTCTTGCAGGTGATTTGAGAGCGGTTTCGGGTGCACTGCCTATGTGTCTTACGGCAAGAGAGTCGGGCAAAAAGCGAGTATTCCTTCCCGAAGCGAATGTACTTGAAGCATCTGCGGTTAAAGACATTGAGGTATACGGCGTTAAAAATATAAAGCAGCTCATAGACCATTTGCGTGGAATATCACCCATGAAGCCTACCGAATACAACAGCTCGGTGTTTTCCTCAGACAGAAGTGCTCTACTTGATTTTTCGGATATCAAGGGACAGGAAAAGGCGAAGCGTGCTATGGAAATAGCGGCGGCAGGAGGACACAACGTGCTTCTTATCGGCCCTCCGGGTTCGGGAAAAAGTATGCTGTCAAAGGCACTTGTGGGAATTCTTCCCGATATGACCTACGAGGAAATGATAGAAGCTACAAAAATACATTCAATTACGGGTAATCTGTCAAACAGTAACCCCGTTATAAATACAAGACCGTTTCGCTCTCCTCATCACACGGTTTCGCATATAGGTATTGTGGGTGGCGGTGTTAATCCTCAACCTGGTGAGGTATCCCTTGCTCACAACGGTGTGCTTTTCCTTGATGAGCTAACCGAGTTTAACAAAAAGACGCTTGAATCTCTGCGCCAGCCGCTTGAGGATGGCAAAATAGTGGTTTCAAGAGCAAATTACAAAATGGATTTTCCAAGTAATTTCATGATGGTCTGTGCGATGAACCCATGTCCGTGCGGATATTTCGGAAGTGAGCAAAAGGAATGTAATTGCTCATATTCGGCGGTAAAAAAGTATCTGGACAAGATATCGGGTCCTATGCTTGACAGAATAGATATACAAATAGAGGTGCCCGCCGTAAGCTATGACCAGATGAATTCGGGAGCAAAATTGGAAAGCTCCGAGGCGGTGCGAAGCCGTGTCAATGCGGCAAGAGAATTCGCCGCAAAGCGTCTTATAAAGCTTGGACTTGAAAAAGATCCGCTCCATGCAAGACTTAAGGAAAACTGTGCGTTCTCCTACGAGGCAGATGAGATGCTGAAGATGGCGTTTGAAAAGCTGACACTTTCTGCAAGGGGCTATGACAGAATCGTGCGTGTGGCACGTACGGTTGCAGACCTTGACAGAAGCTTTTCTGTTGAAAAACAGCATGTTTTTGAGGCAATTCAGCTTAGAAGTCTCGACAGAAAGTATTTTGATACACATTAAATGAATAAAAAAATATAAATTATCAAAAATAAAAAAGGAAATTCGCCTTTTTTAGCGTATATGTATTATAGGAAACTTTGAAAAGGGGGTGAAGGGTTGGCTTTTCCGCAGGAATTTATACACGAGCTCAAGGCGAGATGCAACATAGAGGACGTTATTTCCCAATATGTACAGCTAAAGCGTGCAGGCTCAAACCTTACGGGATGTTGTCCCTTTCACAGTGAAAAAACACCCTCCTTCACAGTTTTCAGAAATAACGAAAACTTTTATTGCTTCGGTTGCGGTGCCGGAGGAGATGTTATAACCTTCGTGATGAAGATGGAAAACGTGGATTACGTCACGGCAATCGAGCATCTTGCCGCCCGTGCGGGACTGACTGTTCCCGAGGACGGAAACGCAATGCGTGCGAGAGTGAACAAAGAGCGGTATTTTGAAATGAATAAGCTTGCCGCACGGTTCTTTTACGATTCACTTATTGCACCCGAAAACAAGGATGCACTTTCATATATTACAGGAAGAGGACTTACTCCCGCCATAATAAAGCGCTTCGGTATAGGATACGCAGATACCTCATGGGATTCTCTGACGGGATATCTTATGTCCAAAGGCTTTGAAAAAGAAGAGATTAAAAACGGATTTTTGGCAGGAGTTTCTCAAAAGTCGGGAAGGCTGTTTGATTATTTCCGTAATCGAATAATGTTCCCCATATTTGACCTTTCGGGAAACGTAATAGCCTTTGGCGGCAGAATAATAGGTGACGGAAAGCCGAAATATCTGAACTCCTCGGACACACCCGTGTTCAAGAAAAGCCGTAATCTTTATGCTCTCAATCACGCAAAGAATAACACCGATTCCTCTCTTATACTTTGCGAAGGATACATGGACGTGGTAGCATTGCAGCAAGCGGGCTTTGTAAATGCGGTGGCAACACTCGGTACAGCGCTTACCTCGGAGCAAACACGCATTATCTCAAGATATGCAAACACGGTCTATCTTTGCTACGATTCGGATGAGGCGGGACAAAGAGCCTCAAAGAGAGCAATAGATATGCTGGGGGATGTTGGTGTCAAGGTAAAGGTCGTGACGGTTGAGGGAGCAAAGGACCCGGACGAATACATAAAGAAATACGGTAAGGCTTCCTTTGAGAAGCTTTTAAAAGGCTCGGACGGTCACATAGAGTATGCGATAAAGAATATTTCCTCCAAGTACAATTTAGACATACCCGAGCAGAAGCTTGCATATCTCGACGAGTGCTGTCAGATGCTTTCGGGCGTTTACAGTGACATAGAAAAGGAAATATTTGTACAGCGTATATCCGCCGAATCGGGGATAGCCGCAGAGATTATAAGAAACGAGATAAAAAAACGTCAGATAAAGACGCACAGGCGTGCCGTTAAGGATGCAGTGCGTGACGATATAAACAAAAGTATCGGCTACGGCGACAGAATCAATGCAGACAGTGCAAAGAACCTGTCTACCGTAAAAAAAGAAGAGAACCTTTTGGGAATTCTGATGATTCGTCCCGAATTTATAAATTCACCGTCTTTAAAGGAGCTGCTGTCAGAGGAGATATTCCAATGCGAGTTTTCGAAAAAGGTGTGGCGTGAGATTTGCAGAAACGCCGATGCCTTGCAGGACGGTATCGAAACCTTCGGAGATGCATTTACAGCTGATGAAATGGGAAGAATCGTACAGATGACAGTGAGAAGGAACGAGCTTAAAAATAACAGCGAGGCGGTGGCGGCAGAGCTTGCAAGAAGCCTCAGAAAGGAAGCTGACAGAAAGAAAAGCGACGACGGCTCGGACGATTCGTTTTTTAAACGTATCGAAGAACTTAAAAAAACAAAAAAATAAAGTTACGTTGAAAGGAAAAGGATTATGGCAAACAAATTACCGATAACTCCCGCAGAAGAAAAAGCAGACATCAACGAACTCATCATAAAAGCAAAAAAGAAAGGTACGCTGGACAGCGACGAAATACTTGAGGTCATAGAAGCAAATGCAATGACCGATGAGGAAACCGATAAGCTGTATTCAAAGCTCGAGGAGCTTGGAATAGAGGTAACGGTTCCGGACATTCCCGACGATCTTCCCGATTTTGAAAATTTCGATGATACGGAGGAGCCGTTTGACCCTGAGGAGGATATGGATTCTCTCCTGTCAAACGATGCTATGCCCATTGAAGACCATGTAAAAATGTATCTCAAGGACATAGGAAAAATCAATCTTTTATCGGCAGAAGACGAGATAGAGCTTGCCAAGAAAATTTCGGAAGGTGATATAGCGGCAAGAAACACTCTTGTTGAAGCCAATTTACGTCTTGTCGTAAGTATCGCAAAAAGATACATAGGACGCGGTATGGGACTTCTTGACTTGATACAGGAGGGTAACTCCGGACTTATCAAGGCTGTGGAGAAATTCGACTATACAAAGGGTTATAAGTTTTCGACCTACGCGACCTGGTGGATAAGACAGGCAATAACACGAGCACTGGCTGATCAGTCAAGAACTATCAGAATTCCCGTGCATATGGTAGAGACAATGCACAGAATTCAAAGATGCTCACGTCAGATATTGCAGGAGAAGGGCAGAGAGGCAACCATTGAGGAAATCGCCGAGCTGTCGGGAATGCATATGGATAAGGTGCGTGAGATAATGCAGATAGCACAGGAGCCGATTTCCATTGACAGCCCCGTAGGCGAGGATGAAGAAAGCAGTATCGGCGAATTTATCGCAGACGAAACATCGCCCGAGCCTGACGAAATTGTGGGAAAGACAATGCTCAGGGAACAGATTGGCGAGGTTTTAAAGACTCTTACCGAGAGGGAGGAGAACGTCATCCGAATGAGATTCGGACTTGACGACGGAGTACCGAGGACTCTTGAAGAGGTTGGAAAGGCGTTTAATATTACAAGAGAACGTATCCGACAGATAGAGGCAAAAGCACTCAGAAAGCTTCGTCACCCAACAAGAATATCAAAATTTAAAGGATTCAGGTAACAAATAAGCAATAAACATACAAACGGCGAACAAAGAAAGGGACAACGCAAAGACTATGAACAGCAACAATTTGGACAAAGACAAAGATTTATCATCACAGGAGCAGCTCAAGGAACTGGCTCCGGAGGTACAGGCATTTATCAACAGAATCAAGTTGAAGGGCTCGGTTACTCCTCTTGAAATAATCGAGGCGCTTGACAGTGTGGAAATAGATGCCGAAACAATGGACAAGGTATACGAAGTAATGGAAGCCATGGGAATAGAAGTAGTGGATTCCTATCTCGACCTTGAAAACTTTGATGATATTGAAGAAGTCGAGACTCTTGAGACCTCGGAAGATATGGAAAACGCACTTGTGAGTGAAGGACTTGCAATAGAAGACCATGTCAGAATGTATTTAAAGGAAATAGGCAAGGTACCGCTTTTGGAGACCGAAAAAGAAATCGAGCTTTCTCAAAGAATGCTTGACGGTGACGAAAAGGCAAAGGAGCTTCTTGTGGAAGCCAATCTCCGACTTGTGGTAAGTATTGCCAAGAGATATATGGGAAGAGGTATGTACTTCCTTGACCTGATTCAGGAAGGAAACCTCGGTCTTATGAAGGCTGTTGAAAAATTTGACTATACAAAGGGATATAAATTTTCAACCTATGCAACCTGGTGGATAAGACAGGCGATAACAAGAGCTATAGCCGACCAGGCAAGAACTATCAGAATCCCCGTACATATGGTGGAGACAATACACAAGGTTCAGCGTGCCTCACGTCAGATATTGCAGGAAAAGGGACACGATGCTTCTCCCGAGGAGATATCCGAGGCAATTAATATGCCGGTTGAAAAGGTTCGTGACATATTGAAGGTAGCACAGGAGCCCGTGTCACTGGAAACACCCATAGGTGAGGAGGAGGACAGCCATCTTGGGGATTTCATTCCCGACGATGAAGCTCCGGCACCTGCCGATGCAGTAGGTTATACACTTCTTCGCGAACAGCTTGAAGAGGTGTTGAACACACTCACAAACCGTGAAAAGAATGTTCTCAAGTTGAGATTCGGTCTTGAAGACGGAAGAACGCGCACTCTTGAAGAGGTGGGACGTGAATTTAATATCACCCGTGAGCGTATCAGACAGATTGAGGCAAAGGCACTCAGAAAGCTCCGTCACCCCAGCCGTTCAAAGAAACTCAGAGATTATCTTGATTGAGAGGTGGATGTATGCTGACAGTAGGTATTATATGTGCAATGAATAAGGAAATTGCATATATAAAAGAAAAATTCAACGCCACTCTTATAGAGGAAAAACACAGTATATACGAAGCTTTTTATGAGGGCAAGAGAATAATCGCCTGCGTATCCGGAATTGGTAAAGTAAACAGTGCGGTAGCAACGCAAAGGCTTATTTTTAACTTTTCCGTGGATTATATCATAAACGTGGGTATTGCCGGCGGACTCAACAAGAGCCTTTCTGTTCTGGATATGGTCATTGCCGAAGAAACGGTCTACCATGATTTTCATCCCCTTGAGCTTCTTGAGCAGGAAAACGGACTTGGTACCTACATATTCAAATGCGACAACAGACTCATAACACTTGCTGAAAAGGCATGTGAAAAAATGAAGGAATCGGGTAAAATCAAGAATTTTACCAAGGGCAGAATCCTCAGCGGAGATTGCTTTGTTGAATCGGACGAGGTGAGCCGCCGACTGAGAGATGAAATGAAGGGCGAATGTGTGGAGATGGAGGGAGCTTCCATTTCACAGACCTGCATACTCAATGAGGTTCCTTTTCTTGTATTGAGAAGTATTTCCGATTTTGCCGACAACGGAGCCGAGATGAGCTACGATACCTTCGCCGTAAAAGCGGCGGAGCAGGCGGGCGAGGTGCTTTGCGAAATTATTAATGGATTGTAAATATTTCAATAATGGTGATATTCTATAAAATATTCACCCTTTAATTGGGTATTTTCTTACTTGACATAATCACTTTAATAGTGTACAATATCTTTGTTTATAATACAGTAATTTTGTTTTGAACTAAATTAGGAGGTTTTCCAATGAAAAACAAGATAATAAGCTGGTTGCTCTTAGCTTCCATGTTCCTTACTTTGTTCCTTACATCCTGCTCGGATGTGGACACAGGCTACGAAGAAGAGACCACCACCATTCCCGATATTACTCTTACTCTTTATGGTATAAAGGGAGAGGGTACAACAGACGAAGCAATCAAGCTTGTTGAGGAGCGTATAAACAGATACACAAAGGACGCTTATAAGACAACTGTTGAGCTTCACTTCTTCACAGAAGAAGAGTATGACCAGGTAATAGATGATGCTTTTGTACAGATAGGCGAGCAGATTGAAAGAAACGAAGCTGCTGAAAAGGCTGCCACAGCTGCTGCGAAGGCTGCAAGAGAAGCTGCGAAGAAGCTTTCCGAAGATGAGCAGAAGGAAAAGAGAAGAGCTCAGAGAGAGTATACAAAATGGGCTGAAAAGCGTGAGCAGGAAAGCGGCGGCGAGATGGAAGAAATCAGCATCGAGATGTCCGACGATATCCAGCTTGACCTGTTCCTTGTAAATAACTATGACCGTTTTGCAACTCTTATCGAAGAAGAGCGTATAACAGACCTTTCAAGTGCAATTACAGGTTCTCATGCACTTATCACAAAGTTCGTGAACCCCGCATTCCTCGGAGCAGGTAAGCTTAACGGTATGTACTACGGTGTACCCGCTAACAGACTTATGGGCTCCGGCAAGGCAGGTTACTACTACGCATTCAGAACAGACCTTGTTGAAAAGTACAACTACATAATGACAGAAGTTCCCGCACTTGCAACTCAGGGTGCTATTGATACATGGCTTGAAGCAATCGTGGCAGGCGGAGAAGAGGTTGTTCCCTTCCTTGCACCTCCCGAAACAATTCAGGGCTTTGACTTCTACATGGACAATATGCTTGAGTATCCTGCATACGGAACCAAGAATAATGAAGGCGGTGCCATAGGTACAGGTGTTCAGCCGGTTCTCTACGGTAACAACCCCCTTAATGAGATGGACCAGACCGTTGCATTCTACCACCTCAGAAAGATGTACAAGTTCCGTTCACTGGGCTACTTCGGACCTGAAGGCGCTGATCCCGCAACAACAGATTTCGCAGTGGGTGTATTCCACGGTACTCTTGATGAAGTAAAGGCAAAGCTTGGAGACAAGGCTGACCTCTACACATATGCTACATACTCGTACCCCAGAGTTGTGACCGAAGACGTATTCGGCTCCACATTCGTTGTAAGCTCATCATGTAAGTATCCCACAAGAGCCGTTGAGCTTATCCGTGGCTTCTGTACAGTTGAAGAACTTCGTAACCTTATCACCTTCGGTGTTCAGGACGTACACTACACTCTCAACGACGACGGCGAAACAGTTAAGAAGATTTCAAACGATTACAACATCGGCTTTGAAACATACGGTAACTCACTTATCGGTTATGTTCCCGAAGAGCTCGGTGCAACATATCAGGCAGATGCAATAGTTAAGAACCAGAACGTTAAGACAAGTGCTTACGTTGGTTACAGCCATATGCTTGAAGAAATTGATGTTAAGGCATTCGAAGAAATCAACAAGATTGTCGGCGAGTACATTGTAGGTCTTATGAACGGTTACGATGTGACAAATATGACAGACGTTGACGGAAACGAAACAATCGACATCAACGACGTATTTACAGAGATTCTTACAAGACTTGGCAAGAACGAAGACGTGCTGAAGCTTTACGCAGACTCCAAGGAAGGCGAAGACTATGAGCCTCCGTATGACAGACTTCTTTCAAGCCTTGACAGTAACTTCTCGACATTTGCAAGCTCACGTCCCGGCGGCGGAGTTGAAAAGATAGACAACAGCATTATCACCAAGGAAGAAAAGGAGAGAAGAGAAGCTCTTCTTGAAGCAGAGAATCCCACAGTTGACGAGACAGCAGACCCCACAGTTGAAGGCGAGACTCCCGTTGAAGGCGAAGTTCCTGCCGAAGGCGAAGTTCCTGCTGAAGGCGAAGTTCCTGCTGAAGGCGAAATACTTCCCGAAGGTGAAGCTACTGTAGAGGGCGAAGCTGCTGAAGCAACAGATGATGTTACAGAGGCAGTTGAAGAGACAACAGAGGTTGCACCTGTTGAGGAATAAGAATCCAATTCAACTTTATAAGAAATAATTCAGTGGCACTGATTTATTCAGTGCCACAAGTTATGTAAAACGCTTCAGATTTTGTGCTTTGAAAAAATAGTAAAGAAAAAAATGAAAAACTATTGACATTTGGCGCAAATATATGTATAATGATATGCGACGAAAAAATTGACAGTGCAGGACTCCCTGCCAAATAGATTGAAGGAGGTGTAGATATGAAAAGAACATACCAGCCTAAGAAGAGACAGAGAAAGATGGAGCACGGATTCCGTAAGAGAATGAAGACTGCCAACGGAAGAAAGGTTCTCAAGAGACGCAGAGCAAAGGGAAGAGCACGTCTCACATACTAAGCTTTGTGAAAAAAAGGATACACTGTTGTGTAATATGATAAACCGCCGCGGATGACCGATCCCATATATTGTTTAGTATGCGGGCCGTCTCGCCGGTGGTTTCCTTTTTTACAGGGACTTTATTTTATGGAAAAGATATTTACGATTAAAAACAACGCTACGTTTACAAAGATGTACCGCTCAAAAAGCTCTGCTCAAAGTACAGTTGTTGTGTATTATAAGCGCAATTATCATCTTACCGGAGCCAGTATCGGAATAACGGCAAGCAAAAAGCTTGGAGGAGCGGTAGAGCGTAACCGTGCAAGACGCCTTATCCGTGAGGCGTACCGTACACTTGTACTTGAGGGTACGGGTATTAACAGTGAACCGTATTATTTTGTTTTTGTTGCCAGAAGCAAGTGCTTCTCAAAAAAGATTCGTATGCAGGATGTGTACGCCGATATGAAGCGTGCATTTTGCGAAATAGGATTGATTGGTGAGTAACAATGAAATATGTTTTTATTTTTTTGGTAAAGCTTTACCGTAAATTTATTTCTCCGCTTTTTCCGCCCACATGCCGCTTTACCCCGACTTGCTCGGAGTATGCCATTGAGGCTTTCAAAAAGCACGGAGCTATAAAAGGATTGTTTCTCACTGTTTGGCGAATCCTCAGATGTAACCCTTTTTGCAAGGGCGGCTACGATCCCGTACCGTAACAAATATTAAAGGAGAAAAAAATTGAGTATTCTTTATAAAGCCTTTGGCTTTCTCATGAAAATATGCTATGATATCTTCGAAAATCTCGGCGGATATGCAATAGCACTTCTTGCTTTTTCACTTTTAGTGCAAATCGTATTGTTCCCGTTTAGCATTAAACAGCAAAAGAATTCACAGAAGCAGGCAAAGCTTCGTCCCAAGGAAGCCGCAATCCGTAAGAAATATGCGGGCAGAACAGACCGTGAAACTCAGATGAAGATGAATGAAGAGATACAAAAGCTCTATCAGGAGGAGCATTTCAGCCCCTTCGCAGGCTGTCTCCCTCTTCTTATTCAGTTCCCTATAATCATCGCACTTTTCAACGTAATCCAGCAACCTCTTACCTATATTTCGGGCATGGATTCAGATTTGATCACGAGTATTACCGAGGTTGCAAAAAAAGTTGCTCCCGATATGCTTGGTGAAGCACACAACATTGAAATTAACCTTGTAAGAATAATTAACGAGTACGGTGCCGAGTTTGCAAATCTTACAAAGGGATTTGTAATTCCCGACTTCTCAATGTTCGGAAGCTTCATGGACCTTTCGATGGTTCCCATGGAAGCCTTCAACGGTCATATACAGCTTATAATCATTCCTGTTGCAACCTTCCTTTCTGCATTCTTCGGACAGAAGCTTACAAGAAAGTTTATGTATCAGCCCGGTGCCGCAACTCCCGATTCCGGAATGAAGGTTATGAATTTCATAATGCCCCTTTTCTCGGCATATCTTGCTTTCTCATGGCCTGCAGTAATGGGTCTTTACTGGACATACCGCAGTATACTTGCTTTCGTACAGCAGGTGCTTCTCAGCAAGATGTTCCCCATTCCCACATTTACCGAAGAGGAGCTCAAGGCTGCTGAAAAGGCATATGCCGCACAGAATAAGTCCAAACCCTACAAGGCATCAGATAATGCCGGAAGAAAGTCTCTCATTTTCGATGATGATGACGAAGAAGAAACAACTGCCACAACCGCAAAACAAAACAAGAGTATCGTGTCCGATGACGACGACGGTGACGATGACAACAATTCATCAGGCGGGGATTCTGTTATTCCCAAGGCACCGCTCAAGTAATACGGACGTAATATAAAACATCACAGGAGGAATATCCATTGTCAAAAGTAATCACCGTAAGTGCTAAAACAGTTGAAGAAGCACTTGAAAAAGCGTCAGAACAGACAGGCGTTGTTAAGGAAGAGCTTAAGTGGTCGGTTATTACAGAGGCAAAGAAGGGACTTTTCGGAATAGGTGCTCAGGATGCTGTCATTGAAGTCAGCGTTGAAGAAAGCCCCGATGAGCTTGCTTTGAATTTTGTAAAGACTGTACTTGCAGACCTTGAGTTTGAAAACGTTAATGTTGAAATGACCGAGACCTCGGAAAAAGAGGTTACCATCAGCGTAACAGGTGACGATATGGGACTCATTATCGGTCACCACGGAGAGATACTCGAATCTCTTCAATATCTCACAAACCTTGCGGCAAATAAAGGTGTTGAAGGTTACAGAAGATATATTGTTGACGTAGAAAACTATCGTGCAAAGCGTGAGGAGGCTCTCCGTAAGCTTGCACAGAAGACAGCAGCCCGTGCAAAGAGACAGGGCAGAAACGTCGTACTTGAGCCCATGAGTGCATATGAGCGCCGTGCCATTCACTCCGAGGTTCAGAACATTGAAGGTGTTACAACCTATTCCGTAGGCTCAGGTGACCAGAGAAAGGTAGTAGTATCACCCGAGAATCAGAAGGAAAGACCTTCAAAGAACAGAACTCCCAAGGCATCAAGTGCACCTAAGGCTCCCAAGACAGCCGAGCCTAAGGCAGAGACCACTTCAAAGCTTGACCCCGATATCCCCTTGACCTATGCAGGCTCAGGCGTATCAAAGCAGCCTATTGTAAAGGCAAAGAGTATTGAAGAACTCGGACTTGCTGACCCGGATGACAGCGATGTTTATTAAAAACTAAAAGAGTCCTTTAAATTAGGGTAAATTCAGGCACTTGCCCTGGATTTACCCGATTTTATTTTAACAGTTTGTGAGGTAAATATGCTCAGCGATATAATAGCCGCTGTTTCGACTCCAAGAGGAACGGGCGGTATTGCGGTAATCAGAATATCGGGCAGCGGTGCAGTACAGCTTGCCGAAAAGGTGTTTTGTCCCAAAAGCGGAAAGGGTATTCTTGAATACAAGCCGAGATTTGCAATATACGGCGATATATGTGATGACGTATCCACTGTTGACAGCGGAATACTTACGTATTATTTGTCACCTAACAGCTACACGGGTGAGGATATGGTTGAAATATCCTGCCACGGCGGTTATACTGTTACCGCAATGGTGCTGTCCGCAGTTCTTGAAAAGGGTGCAAGAATGGCAGAGGGCGGAGAGTTTACAAGACGTGCCTTTGTCAACAACAAAATAGGACTTACCGAGGCTGAAGCGGTGGGGAATATGCTCACTGCCGAGTCTCAAAGAGCAGTACGCCTTTCAAACCGCCACATAAACGGTGCTTTGCGTAAAAAGACCGATGAGATTTCAGAAAAGCTTATATCACTCATATCCTCACTTTACGCCTCCATTGACTATCCCGAGGAGGACCTGGAGGATATGTCGGACGATGACCTTCTTCTTGACATAAGGGCATTAAGGGAGGAATGCGTTCATCTTGTTTCCACCTACAAAAGCGGTCACGCTGTGGCACACGGAATAAACACTGTGATAGTAGGTAAAACAAACGTCGGAAAGTCATCCTTTTTCAATTCTCTCATATCCGAAAAGAAGGCTATTGTTACAGATATTCCCGGCACTACAAGAGACGTACTTGAGCAGCTTGTTGAAATTGATGGCATAGCACTCAGAGTTTTCGATACAGCCGGAATAAGAGACAATACCGATGACGTGATAGAGTCGATGGGTATTGAAATAGCAAAAGAAAAGATGCAGGCAGAGGAAACCGAGCTTGTACTTGCGCTGTTTGATTCATCAAGAGAGCTTGACGAATCGGATAAGAATCTTTTGGCATCTCTTGCCGCTTTATCCAAGGAAAAAACCGTTATTCCTGTATTTACCAAGTGTGACAAGGAGCAAAAAGCCGATAAGACGGAAATAGAGGCTGCACTCAGAAAGGCATTTTGCATTTCATGCGTAACGGAAGAGGGAATAGCTGAGTTGAAAAATGAAATAATACACCGTTTTCTCACTTGCGAAAGTGATATTGAAAGCGGTGCAGTTATAACTAATATAAGACAGCAGACCTCTTTGAAAAAATGTATAGAGTTACTTGATAAGGCGGAATCCCTCGTTGCTTCGGGAATGAAGGATATGTCCTTGATAGAGCTTGAAAATGCGGCAAACACCGTGGGAGAAATAGATTCGAGAACTGTTGCCGAAAAAATAGTAAACGAAATATTTTCAAAATTTTGTGTAGGAAAATAATATGGAAGATATAGTAAAATATGATGCCGGTAGCTGTGACGTTGCAGTAATAGGCGCTGGTCACGCAGGAATAGAGGCGGCACTGGCAGCAGCCAGAATGGGACACCCGACAATACTTTTTACGCTCAATCTTGATGCTGTCGGAAATATGCCTTGTAACCCGTCAATCGGAGGCACTGGCAAGGGACATCTTGTATACGAGATAGACGCCCTCGGCGGTGAAATGGGCAGAGCGGCAGACAAGGTCTGTATGCAGAGCAGAATGCTGAATCTGGGAAAAGGTCCCGCTGTTCATTCGCTGAGAATGCAGGCTGACCGACGTGCCTATCAGACTCTTATGAAAAAGACTATTGAGGCAACAGAGAACCTTCGTCTTATTCAGGCTGAAATAGTGGAGACCGAAAGAGATGGCGACGGGCTGGTAGTCACCACAAGATACGGTGCACGTTGGCACGCAAAGGCTGTAATAGTGTCCACGGGTACATACCTTAACGCAAGAGTTATTGTAGGTGAGGTTGCGTTCCCCTCGGGACCCGACAATATGTTCCCCGCAAGCTTTCTTACCGAGTCTCTTGAAAAACTGGGTCTTCGTATGCTTCGCTTTAAAACGGGAACGCCCGCAAGAATTCACAAAAACAGTATAGACTATGAAAAATGCGAAATACAGCCGGGAGATAAAAAACCTTACTGCTATTCATATCATACAGACAAAGCGGAATTTCAGTCCCGTGAGCAATACTCCTGCTACACTGTTTATACAAATGAGGATACACATAATATAATCAAGAATAACCTCCACAGATCCCCTCTTTATTCCGGCAATATACGAGGTGTGGGACCCAGATATTGTCCGAGTATCGAAGATAAGGTGGTACGTTTTTCGGATAAAGAAAGACATCAGCTTTTCCTTGAGCCTATGGGCAGAGATACAGACGAAATCTACGTTCAGGGACTCAGCTCATCTCTCCCCGAGGAGGTACAGCTTAAAATCCTTCACTCCATAAAGGGGCTCGAAAGAGCCGAGGTAATGCGTACAGCGTATGCCATAGAATATGACCTTGCCGACCCCACACAGCTCCTTCCCACCCTTGAATTTAAGGATATTCCCGGACTTTACGGAGCAGGACAGTTCAACGGAACGTCAGGCTATGAGGAAGCGGCGGCGCAGGGACTTATTGCGGGCATAAATGCCGCACTGAAGATAGAGGGCAGGGAGCCGCTGGTGTTAACCAGAGCCTCCTCATATATCGGCACACTCATCGATGACCTTGTAACAAAGGGCACAAACGAGCCCTACCGCATAATGACCTCACGCTGTGAATACAGACTGGTGCTACGCCAGGACAATGCTGACAGACGTCTCATTGAATACGGACGTTATGCAGGTCTTATTGACGATGAGAGATATGCTGAAAAGACAGCACTTTTTGAGGCAATCGACAAAGAGGTTGAAAGAGCGGAAAATACCTTTATAGCACCGAGTGAAGCTGTGTCAGAGCTTATGAAGAAGCATAGTTCAGCCGAGGTGACAACGGGTATCAGACTCGGTGACCTTGTCCGCAGACCCGAGCTTAATTACGAAATACTCGCTCCCATTGATAAAACCCGTCCCGAGCTTTCGGAGGAGATTTGCAGAAGAGCGGAAATCGAAATTAAATACAGAGGTTATATCAAAAAGCAGGAGCTTGAAATAGAGGCATTCCGTAAGCTTGAGAACAAAAAGCTTCCCCAGGACATCGACTATACTACCATAAAGGGTATCAGAATCGAAGCATCCCAAAAGCTTAACAAAATCAAGCCGCTCAATATCGGTCAGGCTTCCAGAATTTCGGGAATAAGTCCCGCCGATATATCCGTACTTCTTATTTACTTTAATATGAAATAGGTGTGAAATGGAAAAGATAAAGGAAATTCTGTCGGGAATTGGTGGAATTCCGTCCCTTGATGAGGCACAGCTTGACTTATTTGACAAGCTTGCCGAAATTCTGGCAGAGGAAAACAAGAAGGTAAATGTAACCTCAATTACCGACCCCGTGGGAATAGCACTTAAGCATTTTGCAGACTCATTGTCGGTGCTTGAGCTTGAGGAAGTGAAAAAAGAGGGCATCCGTATGGCTGACATCGGCTGTGGCGGAGGCTTTCCGGGACTTCCCATAAAAATTGTGCGTGACGATATTGATATGACGATGATTGATTCTACCGAAAAGAAGATTCGTTACGTATCGGCAACTGCAGACAAGCTGGGACTTAAAAAAATATCTCCCATAGCAACCCGTGCCGAGGAGGTGGCCTCGAAAAACGGACCTATGAGAGAAAAGTTTGATGTGGTGACGGCACGTGCTCTTGCAAGACTCAACGTACTCTCCGAGCTTTGTCTGCCTTTTGTAAAGGTTGGCGGACATTTTGTTTCCATGAAGGCGGCAAGTGCTGAAGAAGAGCTTAGTGAGGCAAGACGCGGTATCGGACAGCTTGGTGGTAAGGTGAAATATGTTAAGGAAGTTAAGTTTGATGCATCAAATGTTGATACCTCAGACTTTACCCCCGACGAAAAGAACATTTTGGAGGACTTTATATCCGCAAAGCGTTATATGATAGTCATTGAAAAGGTTTCTCATACTCCCGATGTCTACCCGAGACAGTACTCGAAAATTTCAAAGAAACCACTATAAAAAAAGAGTCGCAAAACCGATTACGGTCTTGCGACTTTCTTTATTATATAGGAAATTGCATCGCAATTTGCATATAACAAATAAAGTCTACCTATAAAATTTGTGAGCGTTAGCGAACATTAGTTGCCGAAGGCGACTTTTTTATTTGCAGAAATTTTCTATGTAGTTTTCTATTGATGCTTCGATTACACGGATGGCTTCTTCTCTGTCCTGCACTTCATTTACTGCGGTTTCCTTCTTTTCAAGGTTTTTATAAACCGAGAAGAAATGCTTCATTTCATCGAAAATGTGTGACGGAATTTGGTCAATGTCGGTGTACTGATTGTAGTTTGGGTCTTCAAAGGGAATAGCGATGATCTTCTCATCGTTTCTTCCGTTGTCGATCATAGATATCACGCCTATTGGGTATGCACGTACAAGTGACATTGGCTCAATGGGCTCTGCACAAAGGAGAAGTACATCGAGAGGGTCGTTGTCATCTCCGAGAGTTCTCGGTATAAATCCATAGTTTGCGGGATAGTGAGTGGATGTGTACAGTATTCTGTCAAGAATTATGTACCCCGTCTCTTTATCAAGCTCATATTTCTTTTTACTGCCCTTTGAGATCTCAACAACGCAAATAAAATCCTTTGCGGTGATTCTCTTAGGCGATATATCATGCCATATATTTCCCATAATATTGCTCCTTTCTTTTCTCCATTATACACCAAACAGGTTTAAAATACAAGCGAATCACTTGATATTTTTACGAATATATGATAAAATAAAACGATAAACAAATATAAAGGATTTATTATGATTAGTATAAGTTGTAAAAATATATCATTGGCTTTTGGCACGGATGTACTTCTTGACAGTGTTTCTTTCAGCATTGAAAAAGGGGACAGAGTAGGTGTTGTCGGTGTCAACGGAGCGGGCAAGACTACCTTGATGAAGATAATAACGGGCGAAATGCAGAAGGATGACGGCGAGGTATACATTGCGGGTGGTGAAAGTATCGGATACCTTGACCAGCACGCAACGGTTGATTCCGATAAGACGGTGCTTGAGGAGATGCTGTCAAACTTTTCCCATCTTGCCGCAATGAAAAAGAGACTTGATGACCTTGAATCGGATATGCTTACAAATCCGGATGCGGCAACGTCATTCGTGAAGCTCAGCGAGGAATACAAAAGTGCGGGTGGGCTTGAATACGTAGCACGTACAAAGTCTGTGCTTACAAAAATGGGATTCAGCGAAGACTATTTTGACCTTCCTGTCACATCTCTCAGCGGCGGACAGAAGACGGCACTTGCACTTGTCGGACTTATTCTCAGAAATCACAGCATTCTTATCCTTGACGAGCCTACCAACCATCTTGATATCGAATCGGTGGAATGGCTTGAAAACTATATAAAGGGCATCAAGTCCACAGTGGTCATAATATCCCACGACAGATATTTTCTTGATGCTGTAACAAATAAAACTCTCGATATAGAAAACACACACGCAACCTTATATAATGGTGCGTACTCTGTTTTTGCCGAAAAGAAGAAGCGTGACAGAGAGATATATCAAAGGCATTATGAGAATCAGCAAAAGGAAATTGCACGTCTTGAGGCTTATATAGAGCAGCAAAGACGCTGGAACAGAGAGCGAAACATTATTGCCGCAGAGAGCCGTCAGAAGGCAATAGACCGCATGGATAAGCTTGAAAAGCTTGAAGACCTTCCCGAAGGAATAAGCTTTTCCTTCGGTGAAGCAATACGCTCGGGAAACGATGTCCTTGACGTAAAGGACCTTGCAATGGCATTTGATGAAAAGAGGCTTTTTACCGAAGTGTCATTTCAGGTGAAGCGCAGTGACCGCTTTTTTATACTTGGTAAAAACGGAACCGGAAAGTCAACCTTGCTCAAGATACTGAACTCAAAGCTTTTACCCGTTGAAGGTGAGTTTGAGTATGGAACTAACGTAAAAATAGGATATTACGATCAGGAGAATCAAAATCTTGTACCATCTAACACCGTCCTTGACGAGTTGTGGAACGAGTATTCGTCCATGACCATGACCGAGATACGCTCAGCCCTTGCGCTTTTCAGATTTTGCGGAGATGACGTAATGAAGAAGGTGTCTGTCTTGAGCGGTGGTGAAAAGGCGAGGCTTACTCTTGCCAAGCTTATGCTCTCAAAGGTGAATCTTCTTATCCTCGACGAGCCGACAAATCACCTTGACATAGCATCCAGGGAAACTCTTGAAGATGCAATTGCAAATTTCAAGGGTACTGTAATTGCGGTTTCGCATGACCGATACTTTATCAAAAAGCTGGCTACACGTATTCTCAGGCTTGAGGACAGAGGATGTACTGTATATGAGCATGGTTACGAGCATTACCTTGAAAAGATAAGAGGCGACGTGAAAAACACCGAAGTACGGACATCGGCAACGTCTAACAAGGATGAATATATACAGCGACGTGAAGCGAAGGCAAAAGAGAGAAAACGTGAAAAGGATATATCAAACACAGAGGCAAAAATAGAAGAAATCGAAAAGAATCTGGGTGAGCTTGAGGAAAAAATGTCGGGAGAGCTTGCCGCAGATTATACTGCTTTAATGGAAGCGGAAAAGGAAAGACAGGCTTTGGCGGAGACTCTTGACGGACTGTATGCTTTTCTTGATGAATTGATTTAGGAGATATTATGGCAACTTTGAGACTTGATAAATTTGTGTCCTCGGCAATGGCTATAACAAGAAGTGAAGCGCATACTCTTATAAAAAGGGGATATGTTTCCATTGACGGAAAGACAGAAAAGGATATAGGAAAAAAGATAGCTCCCGAAAAGGTAAAGGTGCTTTGCAAAGGAGAGGAGATTTCCTATTCCGAATACCATTATTTCATGCTCAATAAGCCTGACGGTTATATCTGTTCAACGGAGGATATGCGTGACCCAACGATAATGGAGCTCTTACCCGATAAAGTAAAGCATTACGATATATTCCCGGTTGGAAGACTTGACAAGGATACCTTTGGATTGGTTATACTTACCGATAATGGTGCACTTGCCCATTATCTGCTTTCTCCAAAAAGACACGTGGACAAAAAGTATTATCTCGAAACGGATAAGCCTATGACCGAAAAGGATGCCGAAGCCTTGAAGAGTGGAGTGGATATCGGCGAAAAGAATAATACCCTGCCTGCAACGCTTGAAATATGCGACGAAGCAACAAAGGCATATATTACAATTTGCGAGGGGAAATTCCATCAGATAAAGCGCATGCTTCACGTGCTTGGTAAAGAAGTAGTGTATCTTGAAAGAGTGGAGTTTGACAAAATAAAGCTTGATACTTCACTTGAGAGAGGGGAGACAAGAGAACTGACGGAGGAAGAAATAGCCTCACTTTTGAAGAATATGGCATAAATTACAAAAACGGACATAGAATATGACAAAGAGAAAATCAAAGGAGTGTCATATTATGTTCGTTTTTTCCTTTAAGGCTTCAACACTTAAATATATTGGGGTTATGAGTATTTGTGCGGTCGCAATTATACTTACAGCTGTTCTTGTGCCTTCAAATAGTCTATCCGATAATGTGTCCGGCGTTGCCGTAGAGGTGGCAGCAGAGAGAAAGGCAGGGGACTTTAAAAACGTTTCCTCCAACAAGGACAGGGTTGCGTTTTTGAACAGCTGGGGCTGGGAAGTGGATTCCGAGCCGATATATTCGGGCAAAGTTACGGTCCCTGAAGAATTCGATGCACTTTACAGCGAATATAACAAGCTCCAAAAAAGCATTGGTCTTGATTTGGAAAAGTACAAGGGCAAAAATGCCGAAATATATACCTATACTGTAAACAACTGCGATACAAAGGCATATGCGACTCTGCTTATTTATAAATCACAGGTTATAGGCGGAGACGTATCCTCGGCGGCATCGGATGGCTTCCAGTACAGCTTAAAGGGTGAATAAGCTACACAAGGCAGGCAGAAACCTGAAAAAGGTTTTTGCCGCCTTTTAATTTATCTTGACCGCAGGTTGATAATGTGATAAAATATATTATCAAAAAGGTGAGGTAAAAGAATTGAAAAAGGTAAATATATATACAGACGGCGCATGCAGTGGAAATCCCGGACCGGGCGGCTGGGCGGCTGTGCTTGTTTATAACGAAAAAGAAAAAATGATTTCCGGTGGTGAGGCTTCGACCACAAACAACCGTATGGAGCTTACGGCAGTGGTAACTGCTCTTGAAGCACTCAAGGAAGAGTGCGAGGTTGTGATAACCTCGGATTCAAAATATGTTGTCGATGCGGTTGAAAAGGGATGGTTGTATTCGTGGCAGAAAAAGAATTGGAAAAAGTCTGACGGTAAGCCTGCTCTCAATGTAGATTTATGGCAGCAGCTTTTACCTCAGCTTTCCCGCCACAGTGTCAGCTTTGTGTGGATAAAGGGACATGACGGACATCCGTACAACGAAAGATGCGATGCGGCGGCTGTCAGTGAGAGCCAGAAATTCAGTGGGGTGTAAAATGGAAAAGATATTGCTTGGTATGTCCGGCGGCAAGGACAGTACATGGGCTTGCCGTGTTTTACAGAGTAAAGGCTATGAAGTGGAAGGTCTTCTTCTTGTGTTGCATTCTTCGGCACCCGTTGAAGAGGCACGCTCTGCCGCTGAAAGGCTCGGAATAAAGCTTCATATTGCAGACAGAAGCTCACGCTTCAAGGTGGCTGTGGAGGAATATTTTGCAAAAGAGTACCTTAACGGAAGAACACCCAATCCTTGTGTCGAATGTAACAGTAATATAAAGTTCGCCACCCTTATCGAGGAGGCGGACAGACTTGGAATAGAAAAGATATCGACAGGTCATTACGTTAGGGTAGGGAAGTCGGGCGACAGATACACGCTGTGCCAGGGAAAGGATTTGAAAAAGGACCAAAGTTATTTTTTGTGGCAGCTTACTCAGGAAGTGCTTTCGAGGTTTGTTTCACCGCTTGAAGATATCACCAAGGATGAGGTAGTGGAAGGTGTTGTGGGGGCATCTCTTGTCAAGGAAATAAAGGAAAGTCAGGAAATTTGTTTTATACCCGACAATGACTACGTTTCGTTTTTGAAAAGAACTCTTTTAGAACAAGAAGTCTCAAAAGCCTTTGCTACGGGAGATTTTGTAACCTCTGACGGGAAAGTGGTAGGAAAGCACAGTGGATATGCTTCCTACACGGTAGGTCAAAGAAAGGGGCTTGGAATTGCCCTTGGGAGACCTGCATTTGTTCTTGATATATTGCCCGAAGAAAATAAAGTGCTTGTGGGATTTGAAGAAGACAACAGATGTCAGAGATTTTTGGCGGATTCGCTCAATTTTGTGTCGGCAGAGCCGTTTGAAGGGGAGCTCAAATGCTTTGTAAGACCTCGTTACCGCTCTCCTCTTGTGGAATGCGAGGTTAAAGTAAAAGACGGAATTGCAAACGTTTACATTTCGACTTCCATTAAATCCGTATCTCCCGGGCAGTCTGCAGTGTTCTACGATACACACGGCACGGTGTTGTTCGGCGGAAAGATATGTAAGGAACAAAAAACTTGAAAGATGCGAATAAATTTTGCCAAGGCGTTAAAAAAATAATTTTTTTCAATGTTTTTATTTACAAATATTTTGTTGCTCATTTGTTCAAAATTCACATATAAAAAACAACATTTTAACAAAGTTTTTTCGTTCAAAACTCGTATTCAAACTGTTAAACTCATATAATTATAAAGTTTTAACAAAAAAATAATGTGAATTAAAAGATATAATAATTATATATTTTAAAAAATAAAAAAGCTGAAAACTCCCTAAAAATAGGGGGTTTTTTGAATATCGTAAAAAAGCCGATATATTATTGTTTTGTTTTTTGTGCATTTTTTCATACTTTAAATTTTAACTTCCAAAAAAGTGCTTAATTTACAAAAAATTCAAAAACTCGCTTTTGGTATTATATATATAATTGGTACCGAAAATATGGTCATACTTGACAAAATCGTGACGAAATGATATACTATCTCAGTAAAATACTCAAACTGGGGCAACCTGGCGAACAGTACAAATTTTCAAAAGCATTTTTTGCTGTGAAAGTGCCTATGAATAGTACTTTTTAGGGGCTTTTAAGACTTGGAGACCGCTTTTGTATGTCGGACAAAAGAAGACGGATTCCGGTCGCGTTAGAGTATATCAACCCAAACTTCAGGAGGAAAAGTAATGTTAACAACACATTCAACAAGAACACTTGCCGTTCTTCTGGCGATTGTAATGCTTGTATCTCAGCTTTGCACCGTTGCAATGGCTGCGCCCGAGGGTATACCTGCGGGTACTGTTGAGAACAACAAGACAGAAAAAACGCCTGCAGAAGAACTGGAAGAGGTTAAGGCTTTGCTTTCCGCATTAAGCTACAAGGAGTACCTTGAAAGCTTTGAGACGGCAATCCCTGACGGAACCGACGATATTCTGCTTACATACGAGGATATCGTTGAAGACAAGACTACAAGCGATACACTTCTCATGAGTGCAGACGAGCTTGCCGCATATCTTGGCGCTCTTTACACAAATCAGGTAGAAGTGAATACAAAATCAATGCCCAAAAGAGTTCAGGATAAGACAAAGAACCACAATGAGTTCAATGTTAAATATCTTGCAGAGCTCATTTCCGATGCAAAGAGTGGCATGGACGGTATCGACAAGGTTATAAGAACCACAGGCACCTCTGCTCTTACATTTGAGTTCGAGATAAAGAATCCCGGATTCTACAGCTTCGAAATAGACTATATGTCACCCGAGGCAACCTCGAATAACATCGAGCGTGCAATCATGGTTGACGGTGCATATCCCTATTCCGAAACAAGATCTGTTTCCTTTGTAGGAACATGGGTTGACGAATACGAAAAGGCAAGAAAGGACGGAGAATACACACGTCAGTTCCTTCTTGACATAAATGACAACGAAATCAAACCGGCAAAGGTTCAGCGTCCCACATGGTCAAACCGTTACATCTACGACACTGCGGGATTCTATGAACTTCCCCTTAAGTACTATTTGACAGAGGGTACTCATACAGTTACAATAAATGGTATCAAGGAAGTAATGCTTGTAAAATCACTCAGTGTTCACAGCTACAAGCAGCAGCCTTCTTATAAGGATGTTAAGGAACAGTATTCCAAGAACGGATACAAAGCATATACCGGCAAGACAATTGAGATTCAGGCAGAGGACGCACTCCGCACCTCCGACAAATCTATATATGCTGTAAACGACCGTTCATCCGCAAGCACTGAGCCTCAGGATGCATCAAAAGTCTACCTTAATAATATAGGCGGAACAAAATGGCAGAATAACGGTCAGTGGATCGAATGGGAAATTACAGTTCCCGAAGACGGACTCTACCGCATAAGCACACGCTTCAAGCAGGACACTCTCGCCGGTATGTACGTTTCAAGACGTATCTACATTGACGGAGAGGTTCCCTTCGAAGAAGCAAACAGAGTTATCTTCAACTATGACTCCGACTGGCAGACTCAGTTCCTTGGCTACGATGTAAAGGACAAGGAAGGTGAAACAACAAGAGTTCCTTTTGATTTCTATCTTGAAAAGGGTACTCACGTACTCAAGATGGAAGTAGTGCTCGGTGACATGGCTGAGATTCTCAGAGATGTTAACGAGTCGATGGTAACCATCAATAACTACTACCTCAAGATTATGATGATCACCGGTCCCGATCCCGATATTTACCGTGACTACGGATTTACAACACTTATCCCCGATGTAATGACAGGTCTTGTAGCCGAATCAAAGAGACTCTACAAGATATCTGCTGACCTTGAAAAGATTACAGGTCAGAAGGGTGAGGACTCTATCCTTCTTGACAAGATAGCTCGAGTTCTTGACCTCATGGGTAACGACAACGACGACGTTGCTCCCAACCTTTCTACTCTCAAGGATAACATCGGTTCACTCGGTACTTGGGTTATGACAGCACGTTCACAGCCTCTTGCATTTGACTACATACAGATTCAGTCATCAAATGACAAGGAACCTCCCGAAGCAAGTGCAGGCTTCTTCGCTTCTCTTGCTCACGAGTTCAAGTCATTCATGATGAGTTTCGTAAGCGATTATAACAACCTCGGTGCAATGGACGAAGAAAATGCCGAAGAGGAAGACACTGTTGTTGTTTGGATGACAGCAGGTCGTGACCAGGCACAGATTATCCGTTCAATGCTTACAGACTTCACCTCCGAGAAGGACGTTCCTGTTGACCTTGAGCTTGTTGCAGGCGGTTCACTTCTTCCCGCAACACTGGCAGGCACCGGACCGGACGTATCCATACAAAACACGTCGGATATGTGTATTAACTATGCTATCCGAGATGCGGTTCTTCCTATAACGAAGATGCCCGGACTTGATGAAGTAAGAACATGGTTCGATGAATCCGCAATGATTCCTCTCACACTTAACGGTGAGGTTTACGGTCTTCCCGAAACAGAAGTATTCAACATGCTGTTTGTAAGACTTGACATCTTTGCTGAGCTCGGAATGGAAATTCCCGAAACATGGGATGACCTCTACGGTATCCTTCCCATACTTCAGTCCAACAACCTTCAGGCAGGCTTCCCCAGCAACCTTGCAGGTACAACAATGCTTATGTACCAGAACGACATTCCCATGTATAAGCCTGCTGTAAGCGAAGAAGAAATGAAGAAGGCAGGTCTCAAGCCTGAGGATGCATACAAGACTGCAGGTATGCAGATAAACCTTGACTCCAACAAGGCGCTTGACTGCTTCAAGGAAGTTTGCGAATACTTCACAATGTATTCATTCCCCTTGACATTCGACTTTGCAAACAGATTCAGATCAGGCGAAATGCCTATCGCTGTAACAGCTTATACAGCATATAACCAGCTTACAATTTTCGCTCCCGAAATCAGCGGTCTTTGGAAGATTGCTCCTCTGCCCGGAACAGTTACCGAGTATGAGTATGACGAGAATGGTGACATCGCAATTGACCCCGTAACAGGAAAGAAGAAGATTAAGATTGATCCTGTAACCGGCGAAAAGATGATTAACAATAACTCCGTTGCAACAGTTACTTGTGTTGTAATGATGAAGGGCGCCAGGGATAACAAACGTGAAAAGGGCGCTTGGGAGTTTATGAAGTGGTGGGTAAGCGAAGAGCCTCAGACCACATACGGTAACGAGCTCGTTACATTGCTCGGTCCTTCGGGTCAGTACGCTACCGCAAACCTTAATTCTCTTAAGAGCCAGCCTTGGTCAGATGAGGTTCGTAAGGCGCTTGAGGAGCAGTTCGACAATCTTGCCGTTACTCCTGAAATGCCCGGCGGTTATATCATCACACGTTATGTAAACTTTGCATTCCTTGCAGCGTACAACGATGATGCTAACCCCGTTGATGAGCTTCTCAGCTATATCGACCTTATCAACGCAGAGCTTTCACGTAAGCGTGAAGAATTCGGCTTACCGACTCTTGAAGATTTCAAAAAATAATAACCGCTAAAATAATTTAAAAAGGAGAGAAAACAATGGCAAATACCAGTTCTGCGGAGCCAAAGAGAAAGCTGTTGCCCCACGAAATGTCCAAGGCGCAGTACACCTGGCACGAGATGAAGAAGAATAAGGTTGCATATTTTCTTATCGCACCCTTCTATCTTATATTCACCATCTTCACAGTGCTTCCCGTTCTCTTGTCGGTAATAATCAGTTTGACCGACTTCAACATGCTTCAGTTCCCGAATTTTGTATTCATGGATAACTACGTCAGACTCTTCCTGTCAGACGATATATTCCTTATTGCGATAAAGAATACTTTGATATTCGCAGCAATCACAGGACCTGTGTCCTACCTCTTATCACTCTTATTCGCGTGGTTCATCAATGAACTTTCGCCCAAGATGAGAGCGCTCGTTACACTTATTTTCTACGCACCCTCCATTTCAGGTAACGTTTACCTCATTTGGACAACAATGTTCTCGGGTGACCAGTACGGACTTGTAAACGCGTTCCTTATTAAAACAGGATTTATCAGCACCCCCATTCAGTTCTTCACAAACACATCTTACATAATGCCTCTCGTTATCGTAGTTGCGTTGTGGACGAGCCTTGGTACCTCCTTCCTTTCCTTCATCGCCGGCTTCCAGGTTGTTGACAGAAGCCTTTATGAAGCGGGAGCGATGGACGGTATTAAGAACAGATGGCAGGAGCTTTGGTCTATCACACTTCCTTCAATGAAGCCTCAGATGATGTTCGGTGCCGTTATGGCTATCACCTCATCCTTCGGTTTCGGTGCTATCATTACCGCACTTGTAGGATTCCCCAGCCCTGAATATTGTGCACACACAATCATGCACCACCTCGACGACTACGGCGGACAGCGTTTCGAGATGGGATATGCGTCAGCCATTGCTACGGTCCTCTTCTTCATGATGATTGGATCTAACATGGTAATCAAAAAACTTTTGTCGAAGGTAGGTCAGTAGTATGTCGAAGTTAAGAATTAAAAAACATAATCATGCTCTTAACCGTTCTTTCACAGGAGACTTGAGTATCAACGGTATACTGTTGATATTTGGCGTATTCATGTTCTTCCCCATGTATTACACTATCGTACAGGCTCTTAAGCCATTGAACGAGTTATGGATGTTCCCCCCCAGACTTTACGTTGTTAACCCAACGCTTAAGAATTTCTCCGATTTGTTCTCGCTCATGTCTACCTCTTGGGTACCTTTCTCAAGATACATATTCAATACGGTATTCATCTCCGCTTGCGGTACATTCGGAAACGTTATGCTTTCATCCTTCGCAGCTTATTCTCTTGCGAAGATAAAGTTCCCCGGAAGAAAAGTTCTTTTCAACATCATTGTTTACTCACTGATGTTCAACACAACAGTTGCAGGTATCACCAACTTCATTACAATGTCATTCTTCAAGATGGTTGATACATATCTTGCAATAATTGTCCCCGCTATGGGTTCAACACTCGGTCTTTACCTTATGAAGCAGTTCATGGAAACTTCTGTTCCCGATTCAGTACTTGAATCCGCTCGTCTTGACGGTGCATCCGAATGGAAGATTCTTTGGACACTGGTAATGCCCATGGTTAAGCCCGCTTGGCTGACACTTATTATCTTCTCGTTCCAGGGTCTTTGGAACCAGGGTGCGTCGGTTTATGTCTTCAGTGAGCAGCTCAAGACTTTCCCCTACGCAATAAGCCAGATAATCACAGGTGGTATTGCCCGTGCCGGTGCCAGTGCAGCTTCAACAGTTGTAATGATGATTGTGCCTATTCTGGTATTCGTCATTTCACAGAGTAACGTTATTGAGACGATGTCATCGTCAGGTATGAAGGATTAAGGAGGAGGTAAAGTATGAAAACAGCAAAAGTTCTGCTCTTGACCTTCCTCATGGTTTTGATGCTTGCACCCTCTATTCTTGCAGCGGTGCCCTATGCAACATATACCTATGACATCGACGGTCTCATGGCACTTTCACCCGACGCATACGTTCCCGACAGACTTATAGATTCAACAGACCTCACTCTTGAGATTCCTCTCAACAGTGCAAAGGATATCTTCGTTGACTCTCATGAGTATGTTTACATTGCCGATACAAAGAACAACAGAATCGTTGTTATTAACGACAAGTGGGAAACACAGTTCGGTATTTCAGCATTCTACAACGACAACGGTGTATATGACTCACTCAGTGCACCCGAAGGCGTTTTCGTAAACGAAATTGAAATTTACGTAGCTGACTCACAAAACCACAGAATCGTTGTTTTTGACCGTACAACAGGTGATTTCAAGAGAATCATCCCCGAGCCTGAAAGCGACGTATTCCCCGAAGGTCACATCTATACTCCCATTGCAGTTTCGGTTGACGCTGCGGGAAGAATATATGTAGTATCTTCAACAACAACCTATGGTGTTATTTCAATGAACACCGACGGCTCATTCCTTGGATTCCTTGGTGCTCAGAAGACAACTCCCTCTGCTTTCGATATTTTCTGGAGACGATTCCAGACAAAGGCACAGAGAGCAAAGAGTACAAAGTACGTACCTACTGAGTACAATAACATGACAATGGATGAAACAGGCTTCATCTATGTAACAACATCTACAATCGATGCTTCATCACAGCAGTCTGCAATTGATAACAAGGATAAATCAGCTGACTACGCTCCCGTTAAGAAGCTTAACCCCAATGGACAGGATATCATGAACCGTAACGGTTTCTATCCTCCGTCAGGTGAAGTTGACGTAATGGAGATGGAGATGAACGGTGTATCAATCACCGGACCTTCAAAGATTATCGACGTAGCACTCGGTCCGGCCGGAATGTGGTCAATAATCGACGAAAAGAGAAGTAAGATATTCACTTACGACCAGGACGGTAACCTCCTCTATGTATTTGGAGACAAGGGTTCACAGCTTGGTAATATCGCAAACATTCAGTCAATCAGCTATAAGGGTGATGACCTTATCATTCTTGATAAGTCCAACGATACTCTTACTATTTATAATCGTACAGAGTATGGCGACCTTCTCGTTTCTGCTCTCCAGAACACAGAAGACCGTCAGTACGATAAGGCTGTTGACTACTGGCAGGCAATCCTTCAGAGAAATGCTAACTTTGACATGGCTTACATCGGAATAGGCGATAGCCTTTACCGTCAGGGCAAGTACGAAGAAGCAATGGATATGTACAAGTATGCATATGCTGTTGAGGACTATTCAAGAGCATACAAGGAAATCAGAAAAGATTGGATGGAAAAATACATTCTTCTCGTTCCCCTTGTAATTGTAGTATTCTTTGTTATCTTGGGCAAGTTCTTCAAGTATGCTAACAAGGTTAATAAAGCAGGACAGAAGATGAAGGAAAAGAGAAGCTTCAAGGAAACCTTCCTTTATGCCTTCCATATTATGTTCCACCCGTTTGACGGCTTCTGGGATATGAAGCACGAAAAACGAGGCAGTCTCAAGGCAGCGTTTACAATAGTAATAATTACAATTATTGCATTCATCTATAAGTCCTCCGGTACGGCTTACATATTTAATCCCTACTCGGAAGGTATCAGCTATGTCGGAGAAGCAATCGGTGTTCTTATGCCTTACCTTCTCTGGTGTGTATCAAACTGGTGTCTCACCACTCTCTTTGAGGGTGAAGGAAGCATGAAGGACATTTTCATGGCAACAGGTTATGCACTGATTCCCATTGCAATGTTCATGATTCCTTCAACAGCTATTACAAACGTTCTTCTCTTTGAAGAAGGTGCGATAGTTACTCTTCTTAATGCTCTCGGCTTTGTTTGGGCAGGCTTCCTTATCTTCTTTGCAGTGAGCGTAATTCACGACTACTCACTTGGAAAGAACGTAATTACCTGTATCGGAACAATTGTCGGTATGGCAATTATCATCTTCCTTGGAGTTCTCTTCTCGGGACTTGTAGCGAAGATCGTATCATTCGTTTATAACATTTATGTCGAGCTTTCATATCGAATGTAAATTTAACAGGAGGAAAGAATAATGAAAAACATAAAATTCATTGCGATGCTTCTTGCAGCTGTTTTGATGTTCGGAGCTCTTACATCGCTTGTTGCTCTTCCTGTATTTGCTGACGGTGAGAAAGAAGCCGACGAAGCAACCACTGCGGCACCCGATGCTGCGGCAGGTGAGGAAAAGTCACAAGAAGAAGCAAAAGAAGAAGACGAAGAGTCTGAAGAAGACGCAAAGGCAGAAGAATCAGCCGTAAAGGTTCTGTCTGAAGACTATGTAAACAAGAAGTATTCTTCAAACGAAGAAAAGCTTAGCACAATGGAGCTTGTTCACTCGGACTTCGGATATGAGCTTTACTATCAGAAGGAAACAGGTGAAGTTCAGGTAGTAAATACAACTACAGGACAGTACCTTTCAACAAACCCTTACGATATTGCCACTACTGCCAATAAGGCAACAGAACGTGAAAAGCTTCTCAGCCAGATTATCGTTAACTACAATGATAACGGCGAAGATAAGTCAATGACATCATATGCAATGGCAGCACTTCTCAGCCAGATTAAGATGTCTAAGATCCGTGGCGGTATTCGTGTTGAATACACAATCGGTCAGGGCACAACAAAGCGTACTATCCCCATGATGATTGAGAAGCAGAGATTCGAGGAATTCGTTCTTGCACCTCTTAAAGAGGCTGCCAGCGAATCCGACTATAAGTGGTTTGAGTCTTACTACCTTCTCAAAGACCCCGAACAGCCCGGTCTTTCTGAAAGCGAAAAGCAGACACTTTATAACACACTTCCTATCACAAGACAGATGGCGGTTTACGTTATTGACCCCTCTGTTGCTAAGGTAGAACGTGAGCTTAAGAAATTTGAAAAGCTTATTACAGAGCTTACAACATACACATACGACGACGTTCTTTATGACCATGACCTTACAGGATACACAGGTCAGACAAAGAACCCCGCCGTATTCCGTATGGCACTTGAATACTATCTTACAGAGGACGGCCTTGAAGTAAGACTTCCCGCAAGAGGTATTCGTTACGACGCAAAGCAGTATTCACTTACAAACATTAAGATTCTTCCTTTCTTTGGTGCATATAGCCAGGAGGAGAGCGGATACGTAGTTCTTCCCGACGGCTCAGGAACACTTGTAAGATTCGAAGATGCTGACCCCGAAATTGCAACAACAATCACAAACCGTCTCTATGGTGAGGACTACTCATTCTATGAGCAGAAGACAGTTGCAAATATGGAAAACTGGGTGCTTCCTATCTACGGTATGATAGAAAGAACCAAGAACATTACTTACGAGTATATCGACAACCCCGACGGTACTTCATCCGAGGTACAGGTTGAAAACTTCGATAACAAGGGCTTCCTTGCTATCGTAACAGAGGGTGACTCGCTTGCAGAAATAACAACTGCATCCGGCGGTATTCTTAACAAGTATTTCGCTACATCTATCAACGTATATCCCAGACCCAAGGATACATATCCTCTTGACGGTATTTCTGTATCCGGACTCACAGCCACATGGACTGTAGAAACCGATAAGAAATATACAGGCAACTACCGCATCAAGTACATTATGCTCCAGGGTGAGGATGCAAACTACGTTAAGATGGCTGAGCTTTACAGAAATTACCTTGAAAAGAACGGTAAGCTCGAAAGACAGACTCAGAAAGGCAATACAAAGCTTTACCTTGAAACCTTCGGTGTTGTAAAGACAACCGAAAGATTCTTCGGAGTTCCGATTTCAGTTAAAAAGCCCTTGACTTCATTCTCTGATGCTAAGAAGATTATTGATGACCTTGCAAAGAATGAAGGCATCAACCTTTCAATCAAGTACACAGGATGGGCAAACGGTGGTCTTGAATCAAAGGCTCCCACAAAAGCGGACGTTGAAGACAAGGCAGGCGGAGACGATGGGCTCAAGGACCTTGTTAAGTACGCAAACAAATACGGTGTTAAGATTTATCCCGACTACGATTTCGTGTATGTATCACACTTCGGTTCAGGCGATAAGTTCGATGTAAAGGATGACTCTGTTAAGACTGTTGACAACCGTTCAGCCGTTCACAGAACATACTCACCTGTATATCAGGCGTTTATGAATGATTCAAAACTCCTCATATCTCCCAGCAAGATTCTTGGATTCTACAACGAATTCAGAGAAGACTATAAGGCTCTTGGTACAGGTGCAATATCACTCGGTACAATAGGTTCAGACCTTAACTCCGACCATAACAAGGAAGAATCACTTAACCGTGAAGACTCCAAGGAAAGAGTTGAAGAGTTCCTTACAGCTGTTAAGAAAGACGGCTATGATATCATGGTAAACCAGGGTAACGCTTACACTCTCGGTTACGCAGATACAATCCTTAATGTTCCCCTTGACAGTAGCAACCGTTATGTAGCAAGTGAAGCAATTCCTTTCGTAGGACTTGTATTCCACGGCTATAAGAACTTTGCAGGTACTGCTATTAACCTTGCCGGTGACTACAACAATATGATTCTTAAGACAGTAGAAAACGGTGCAAACCTCTACTTCTTGCTCTCATATGACAACACAGAAGAGCTTAAGGCTAACTACGGTGCTGAAAAGTACTATTCAATCAGATACGATTACTGGAAGAAGGACGTAATCGAAACTTACAAGATTGTAAATAAGATTATGGCTCCCGTTCAGAATTCACTTGTAGTATCCCATGACTTTATCGATTACAGAGTAGTTGAAATGGTTTACGACAACGGAACTACCATTACTCTCGACTACAACGTAGCAACAATTACTGTAAATGACGGCACAACCGAATATACAGTTGATTTGGAAAATGATAAGGTTTATACACAGGATGCTTCAGAAGAAGGCATTGATCTTGCAGACTTTATTAAGGAAGGAGATGAAAAATAATGAACGCAGATGCAACAGTTAAGGTGGCTCCGGCAAAGCAGGTTAAGAAAAAGAAGCCGGCATCACTTGACAGAAAGAAAGCTCGCGCAGGTTGGTGGTTTGTACTGCCCTTCGTTGTAGTTTTCATCGCAGTATATGTTCCCATCATCTTCGACTCCATCAGATTCAGTTTCAACGAACTTGAAATTCTTAAGTCAGGTGGTTATGAGCTTATTCCCATAGGCTTCGACAACTACCGTGAAGCATTATTCGATGATGCAGGATATGTTACAACACTTATTGCAGGTTTGAAACAGCTCGTTCTTGACATTCCCGCAATTGTTATCTTCTCGCTGTTCATGGCTATCATGCTTAACGATAAGATGCCCGGCAGAACTCTTTTCCGTGCTATTTTCTTCATCCCCGTTATCCTTTCAACCGGTATTATTGATAATATCGACCAGGGTAACTCGATGATGGAATACATGGGCTCCTCTGAGGGTATTTCTCAGGGTGGTACAGAGGGAAGCCAAACAAGCGCAGACCAGCTGATATCAGCAATGGATATTCAGAAGCTCTTTGCGAACATGAAGATAGGTACAGGACTTGTTGAATACGTTGCAGGACTTGTAAACGATATTTACAACGTTGTAAACCGTTCAGGTGTACAGATGCTTATCTTCCTTGCAGGTCTTCAGTCTATCAACCCCGCTATTTACGAATCATGCCGAATCGACGGTGCTTCCTCTTGGGAAACCTTCTGGAAGATAACCTTCCCCATGATTTCGCCCATGATTCTCGTTAATACGATTTACACGGTTATTGACTCCTTCACTTCGGAAAGTAACCAGGTTATGACTTATATCGATAACGTATATAAGAATGAGGCAAACGGACACGTTCTCAGCTCGGCGATGAGCTGGATGTACTTCCTGATAGTTGTTTTGATGATTGCACTTGTAGCAGGACTTCTGTCAATGTACATCTTCTACCAGCGAAGAGACTAAGAAAGGAGGAAATAATAAATGGATTCACCTAAGGTATTAAAAGATAACAAACGTAAGATAAAAGTAGATTTCGAAAGAACCAGCCTTAAGGAAAGACTTAAAGCTAAATACCTTACAGTCAACTTCCTTGTTGACGTAGTTTGGAAGATCTTCAGACTTTTACTTCTTATCGGTATTTCGTACATTATTATTTTCCCCTTCATCTCTAAGATATTCGGCTCGTTCATGAGCAAGGATGACCTTATTGATGCTACCGTAAGACTTATCCCTAAGTATCCGACTCTTGATACCTACAAGTACATAATCAGAGAGAACGGCTATTTTGAAGCATTCTTCAATACATTCATTCTTTCAACACTTTGTGCTTTCGTTCAGACTATCATCTGTTCAATTATAGGATACGGTCTTGCTAAGTTCAAGTTCCGTGGTAATAAGCTTGTATTCATGGCTGTTATTCTTACAATGATAGTTCCTCATGACACAATCAAGCTTTCCATGTACATGAACTTCAAGTACTTTGATATTTACGGTATTTACGGAGGACTCAGCTCACTTCTTGGACTTGAATCAAGCTCCATAGACCTGATAAACTCCTACTGGCCGATGGTTATTTTGTCCATAGGTGGTATCGCCTTTAAGAACGGTCTATACATCTTCATGATGCGTCAGTTCTTCAAGGGCGTTCCCGACGAACTCGAAGAAGCAGCTTACATCGACGGTGAGAACACATTCGGAACATTTGTGAAGATTATTCTTCCCATCTCAATCCCCATGATGATCACTATCTTCCTCTTCGCCTTCTCATGGCAGTGGACAGATAACTTCTACACCGACCTCTTCTTCACCCAGTCAGGTGCACTTCTGATGCCCAGAATTGTTAAGGTTCCGCCGTCATTGGCAGCTGAGGACTTTACAGCTAAGGACCTCTACAACTCATGTATTACAAACACCTGCGGACTTCTCATTATCCTTCCTCTTATGCTGTTCTACAGCTACATGCAGAGATATCTTATTCAGGGTATTGAGCGTTCAGGTATCGTTGGCTAATAAAAATTCACACTCCCGATTCTTTCGGGAGTGTAATTTTTTTGTGTAATTTTTTCTGACTTATTGACACCAACAATCAATTGTGATAAAATTTTCAATAACAAGATATCCCTTAAATAACAATAGGAGGCGATCATATGAAGAAAAGGGTTATAAAAGTTTTGTTAACATTGGTATTGACAGCTGTTGTTTTGGCCGGATTTGCAGTTTCTGTAAATGCTGGCAGTACCACGGCAAAGGTGACCGGAGTTACAATTAAGGTCAACGGAGTTGAGCAGGCTGTCGGACCAATCAGATTTAACGACGGTGATGAGATTACATTGATTTTCAGCGGAGAAAACTTTAGTAAGTTGAATACCAATTATAAATATAAAATGGGTCCGGCAAGCGGAACTATCGGCATATATGGTTTCTTTACGGTTGATACGAGTGTTACACCAAACACAGCAACCAAGACATTTACTTCGACAACCTTGAAGAGTACCGTAAACACAACTGTATCGTATACCAACGCAGGCGAAAGCGAGACGGTTACAGGTTTTACTCTTGCATATGGCGAAGAGGAGCCTGCTCCTCTTACAGCAAAGGTAACAGGGGTTACAGTTAAGGTCAATGGAGTTGAGCAAGAGGTTGGAGAGGTAAGCTTCACCGACGGAGACGAAATCACAGTAGTATACTACGGAGAAAATTTCGACAAGCTGAATACAAACTTCAAGTATAGAGTAGGACCTTCGAGCGGAACAATAGGAACATACGGCTTCTTCACAGTTGATACAACTGTTACGCCAAACACAGCAACCAAAACATTTGCATCTACAACGGTGCAGAGTACAACGAAAAACACTGTAAGCTACACCAATGACGGTGAAAGCGAAACAGTTACGGGATATACTCTCGTGTACATGACCGAAACAGAAGAGCCGCCGGTTTCGGAGGACGCAAAGGTAACAGGAGTTACAGTTAAGGTCAATGGAGTTGAACAAGAGGTTGGAGAGGTAAGCTTTACCGACGGAGACGAAATCACAGTAGTATACTACGGAGAAAATTTTGACAAGCTGAATACAAACTTCAAGTATAGAGTAGGACCTTCAAGCGGAACTATCGGCATATACGGCTTCTTCACAGTTGATACAACTGTTACGCCAAACACAGCAACCAAAACATTTGCATCTACAACGGTGCAGAGTACAACGAAAAATACTGTAAGCTACACCAATGACGGTGAAAGCGAAACAGTTACGGGATATACTCTCATGTACGTGACCGAAACAGAAGAGCCGCCGGTTTCGGAGGACGCAAAGGTAACAGGGGTTACAGTTAAGGTCAATGGAGTTGAACAAGAGGTTGGAGAGGTAAGCTTTACCGACGGAGACGAAATCACAGTAGTATACTACGGAGAAAATTTTGACAAGCTGAATACAAACTTCAAGTATAGAGTAGGACCTTCAAGCGGAACTATCAGCATATACGGCTTCTTCACAGTTGATACAACTGTTACACCAAACACAGCAACCAAAACATTCAGTTCAACAACCTTGCAGAGTTCCGCAAACACAACTGTATCGTATACAAACGCAGGCGAAAGCGAAACTGTTACAGGATATACATTGAATTATCAAGAAAAGCACACATACAACTCTTACGGCTATTGTACTGATTGCCAAGTAAATATTGAGGGCGTATCCATAACAGTCGGAGCATCACTCAGCGTAAATTATTACGTCAATTTGATTGATGCTTCTCTTGTGGGCGAAGGCGAAAGTCTTGTAATGAAGTTTACAAAGAACGGAAAGACTACCGATTTAGTTGCAGGAGAGCTTCAGGCTAATGGACTGTATAAATTCGTATATGAAAACGTAGCTCCTCAGTGTATGGCTGATTTGATTGACAGTGCACTTTATATAGCAAAGGGAGACAGCTTAACACAAATAGCGGGTAATTCCGGATACACAATAAGAGATAACGCAAAGTCGCTTTTGTCACTTTATCCCGACGATGAAAAGCTTGTGCGCCTTGTAACCGATATGCTTTACTACGGAAAATCTGCGCAGGAGTACAGAGGCTACAATATAGCGGATTTAGCCACTGACGGAGTAGACGGACTTGCAGAGCAGGGAACAGCGCTTCCGACTGTAACAGCAAAAAATCTTGAAATGAATGCAGATGGAAATGCAAAGTTTACCGCAGCAGGCTTGTGGTTTGACAGTGTAAATAAAATATATGTGAAGCTCAACACAACGCAAAATGTAACGCTCAAGGTTAACGGTGAAGCGGTTACACTCAGCGACACAGTGTACTATACAGATGGCATATTGGCTACCGAATTTGATGATGAATACACCTTTGAACTTTATGAGGGAGAAACTCTTGTGCAGACTCTCACATACAGCGTAAACTCATATGTGTACTCAATGAAGGATAACAGCAATATGTCAGAGCACGTTAAGGCACTGTATAATTACGGACTTGCGGCAAAGGCGTATGCCGAATAAGGAGAACTGAAATGAAAAAAGAATTACTTATATATGAACAGCCTGAGCTTGAGGTTATAGAATTCGACGAGGAAGACATAATCAAGACAAGCACGGATGAACCCTATCCCGGAGATGACGATTTGTTATATTAAACATGAATCGGCAACAGCAATACGCTGTTGCCGATTTTTTAAATTGGAATATAAGCTGAAAAGTTTATCAAATAAAACATTTGTAAAAAACTATTGAACTTTTTTGTGCGTTATTATATAATATAAAAGAGGAGTGTGATAATTTGAGAAGACCGCTTAACAAATACTTGATTATATCATTTTTTGCTGTCTGCACAGTTGCAGTAAGCTCGCTCATTATTTATTTTATATTTAATTTTAAGGTAATTGCGGCATTTATCGGAAAGCTTCTTTCAATAATGTCTCCGATTTTTATCGGATTTGCAATCGCATACCTTATAAATCCCATTGTTAAATTGTTTGAGAACAAGGTATTTACTTTTAAAAAAGCAAAGAAGGACAGAAAGCGTCTTAAAAGAGCACTTTCTATTTCGTGTTCGTACATACTTGTTTTGGTTGCAGTTGCGGCAGTCCTTGCAATTCTTATTCCTCAGTTGTATTCAAGCTTTGATAAATTTGCATCCAACATTAAAACGTATCAAGCTACGCTTGAGAACTGGTCAAACTCTATTTTTAATAAAACCGGTTCATATTATCCCATTGTTCAAAAGGCACTTGAGCTTTTTGACGGAATTATAGATAAGGGTGTTGACTATATCACACATCTTATCCCGCAGGCACTGCTTCTCATAAAGGACGTTTCGGTAGTTATTGTAAATATTTTGGTCGCAGTTTTTGTGTCGATATATATGATTTCACGAAAAGAGCATCTTTTGGCACAAATCAAAAAGCTTGTATGCTCGGTTTGTGACAGAAGCACAGTAAAGCATCTTCACAATTTTATGGAAATGCTTGATGATTCTTTGGGAGGATTTATCAGAGGAAAAATAATAGATTCTGCCATAATAGGTGCACTTTGTTATGTTGTAATGCTCATTTTAAGACTGGACTATGCAATGCTCATTAGCGTAATAGTTGGCGTAACAAATGTGATTCCCTTTTTCGGGCCTTTTATAGGTGCTATTCCCAGCGCATTCATATTACTTATGGTAAACCCAAGCGAGGTCATTCCTTTCCTGATTGCTATCTTGCTTATCCAACAGCTTGACGGTAACTTTATCGGACCTAAGATTTTGGGTAGCTCAATGGGACTTTCGCCGTTTTGGGTGCTTGTTGCAATTGTTGTAATGAGCGGACTTTTCGGATTTGTGGGCATGATAATAGGAGTACCTATTTTCTCCGTACTTTATAATCTTGCGGAGCGTCTGATTGACAAGCGACTCGAAGCGAAGAAGCTGCCTCTTGATTTAAAAGAATACTACGAAGCAATTCCGGAAAGCAAGGAATCAGACGAAAATAAAGATAAAACAGAATAAAGTCATGACCACCAGCACGGCTGGTGGTCATGACTCTACTATAAAAATAGGAGATGCTTGAATTACATCTCCTATTTACTCTTTCTATGTTCGCATTCAGCATTACATTTATCTGCGTGAATGCATCTGTGCTTTTTACCACCATCAGTCCGAGTGGTGACGATTATTGTGTTACTACCCAGCTTTGAGCAAAAGCGCTCGGTTACCGTGTAGAAGCATTGTGTTTTGTTTTTATCTGTTGTCCCTGACATATCCGCACCTCGTATAATCATACTGATTTCATTATATGCAGGTTTTGAGTTTTAATTCACTTTTTTAACGGATGAAATCCGCTGATTTCGGCTCTTTGAATTGCACCGAAAATTTTGTTTTTGATGTCGGGTATCTCCCGCTGAAGGTCGGCAATTCTTTTCTTCATATTTTCACGCTCGGTATTGCCGTCAGCCTTGCATTTGTTTTTAAATATGGGAAGATTTTCCTTCGATGCAAAATAGCGAATGTCCTTTTCGGGTACGTAAATGAGAGGTCTGATATTTGTTATACCCGAGCGGTCAAGGTAGGTAACAGGGGAGAAGGTACCCACACGTCCGGCATAAAACAGATTCAGCATATAGGTTTCAATAACATCGTCCATATGGTGTCCGAGAGCAACCTTATTACAGCCGTATTCGTCTGCGGCATCGTTCAGTGCCCCTCGCCTCATACGTGAGCAGAGCGAGCAAGGACTGTCTTCCTTGCGGACATCAAAAATAATTTGTGATATCTGTGTTTTAACAATTTTCAGTTCAAGTCCGAATTCGCGACAAAGTGCTTCCACTCCGCTGTGGTCGGTGCCTTCAAATCCCATATCAATGGTTATGGGAACTATTTCAAACGATTTCGGATAGAATTTTTTCAAATGTGCCAGTGCACAAAGAAGAGTGAGTGAATCCTTTCCTCCAGAAATGCCTACGGCAATCCTGTCGCCGTCATCTATCATATTGTAGCTGTCAACTGCACGCCTTGTGTAGCTGAGAATGAGTTTTATATCCATATTTATACCTCGCAGAGTAAATTATAAACGGAAATAGCAATATTGTCAATATAAAAAATGAAAATCACGAGTCAGCAAAAACGAGAAAAAACGAGAAAAAACGAGATAATTAAAGATAGGTCAAAATAAATTAAAAAGTTGTCAAAAAAGCATTGACAAAACAAAAAACATCAATTATAATATACGGGTAAATAAAAAACTAAATTACGGAGGATAAGCACATGTCAACATTCATGGCTAAAGCAGAAACAGTTGAGCGCAAGTGGTATGTTATCGATGCTGAGGGCAAGACTCTCGGTAAGGTAGCAGTTATGGCTGCTGATATACTTCGCGGTAAGCACAGACCGGAGTTTACTCCCCACGTTGATTGCGGCGAATACGTTATCGTTATAAACGCAGCAAAGGTTGCTCTTTCAGGCAACAAGCTCACACAGAAAACTTACAAGTATCACACAGGTTACATCGGCGGTCTCAAGGAGATTGATTATAAGACACTCCTTGCTACAAAGCCCGAGCTCGCTATTACCCTTGCAGTTAAGGGAATGCTTCCCAAGACAGTAATCGGTAAGAAGAGCCTTACACGTCTTAAAGTGTATGCAGGTGCAGAGCACAAGCAGGCAGCTCAGCAGCCCACAGCTGTTGAAGTTAAGTAATTGAGGAGGATGGAAGAATGAATTATACAAGTGCAAAGCCTTACTTCTACGGTACAGGCAGAAGAAAGAAATCAGTTGCAAGAGTTCGTCTCTATCCCGGAACAGGCGACGTTAAGATCAACAACAGATCAATGGACGAATACTTCGGACTTGACACACTCAAGCTCGTAGTTAACCAGCCCTTCACAGTAACAGGTACAGCAGGCAAGTTTGATGTTGTATGTACAGTTGCAGGTGGCGGTGTATCAGGTCAGGCAGGCGCTATCCGTCACGGTATCGCAAGAGCTCTTGACAAGGCTAACACAGAAGAGTACCACACAATCCTCAAGAAGGCAGGTCTCCTCACTCGTGACCCCAGAATGAAGGAAAGAAAGAAGTACGGTCTCAAAGCCGCTCGTCGTGCTCCTCAGTTCTCAAAGAGATAATCACTTATCACAGAGAGTATTCAAAAGCCCCGAAACCATCACGGTTTTCGGGGTTTCCTTTTTGCCTTGTTTTATGCTTTGGTGCAAACTTGGTGCAAATTATTTTAAAAGGACTATGACGCACGAAATGTCATAGTCCTTTTGATTTTTGTTTGCTTGCGGACGAACTGGAATTTAATTAACTGATTGTAAGTTTATTGTTCTTATTAA
>SVRV01000053.1 GCA_015064635.1 Oscillospiraceae bacterium | reverse complement strand
TCAGACGTCAGGTGACCGAATCGGAACTCCTTACCGTAAGCCGCTGCCCGTTTAAGCTCATCATAATTAAATGATGTGATAACGGTTTTTTGCGCAAGATCATATTCGCGAAGTATATCAATTACCGCTTCCGCTGTTCCAAGCTGCTTGAGTTCTATTGCAAAGGTAATATCCCTATCAGCAAATTCGTCTAAAAACTCTCGGAGGGTTGGAATTTTCGCCTTATATTCACCCTTTATTACGTCAAAGTCAAGAAGCTCATCGTAGGTGTAATCGGTTACGTTGCCCTTACCGTTGGTCACACGATCAATGGTATGATCATGGAATAGCACTGCCACACCGTCTTTTGTTATATGAACGTCAGTCTCAATGCCGTTAGCACCTTGCTCCAAACCTAATCTGAATGAAATCATCGTGTTTTCGGGTCTGTATTGGCTTGCTCCTCTGTGAGCATAATTAACAAAGTCAATTTTTTGGTCCGCTTCTATCACTCGATCAAGTTTGTTGATTAACTTATCAAGAAATTTTGAAAATGCCGAGCTATCCAAAAATGGATTTACCTCACTCTTACCGATTAACTCTGCCTTCCCCTTGGTATCATTTTGCCAAGAGTGATTTCCTAAAAATAAATCGACTCGCTCCCCTTTAAGTCGCTCTATGCTCTTATAAAACTCTCCTCTGTAAAGATAATTTACGTTGTAATCTCGCATAAAAGCCTTTTTAAGTTGGTTTGTTCCGGCACCGCCAAAGGTTCCCACTCTGTAGGTTTTTTCGTTTTCCTTAACGTCGAAGAACAAAGATACGGTGCCTTCTGTGTGTCCCGGGGTATGTAAAGCCTTGATTTCAGTTGTTCCCAGGCGTATCACGTCTCCGTCTTTTATATCAAAATCAATTTCAAAATCCTTAATATATTTCTTATCGTTGAAATTGAGATAGGTCTTTGCTCCCGACATTTTAACAATCTCAGCGGTAGCACCCGAATGATCGTAATGTCCGTGGGAATGAATGATCATTTTAACGTCTTTTACGGAAAAACCAAGAGCTTCAATGGATTCTTTTAAAGCCTCACCATCACCCGGATAGCCCGTATCTATCAGAATAAGCCCTTCGCTTGTAGCAAGCATATGACACGAAGCACGATAACTACCTACAAAATACAAATTATCAATCATTTTAAAAGGTTTGATGTCGGATATCATAACATTCTCCTTCAAGTTTTATAAAAATTGAAATCACGGCAAAAACCATTGCCCGATATACAACCATCATAAGCGGAATAAATTTGACGTATACCGTTTCCATCTCGTTTTTGCTTTGCACCCCATTTATCATCATATCTCCTTTTATACATTTTATCATAAATCACCCTCTTTTTCAAGAGTTCTCATAAAATCGCAAGTTCAAAACCAAAATAAATATTCAAGAAAAGGTGCAATGGTGAATGACGGTTGTTTTTTGCCTAAAAACACAAAAAGCCCTTGATTTACAAGGACTTTTGTGTTAGGGTGCAAAATTGTTGCCCCATTATAGTGCACCTTCAGGGATTCTGAACCCAAGTGTGCGCACTGCTTACTGTAATTGTCTATCCTCTGACGCACGCCCTTTCATTTTGCTTTTGGCAAAATGCGGGGTTCAAATAGCGGAAAAGCATTGAAATATAAGTCTTTTAGGCACAAAAAGACCTTGCATCTAAACCGTAACGGTTCGGATTACAAGGTCTTTTAAGTTTTTACTCTATTTAAGACTCAAGATAAGAAAAGATCATCTTGTAAAGCTCGTCGAAAAATCTCTCCGACTCAGGACAGCTCTCAAACGTGATATCCTCACCCATAAGCCTGTCAAGCTCGGCAACGACCTGCTCCTTGCCTATCTTTGCTTCAAGCAAAGATAAAAATCTCATATCGTTCAGCGCATCGGCAAATACTTTTTGTCGAAGTGAGGATATTACTCCGTCTCCATACGGATATACCACAAAGGCATCTCCCGACTGAAAAGCCTCTACCGCATCTGTTTCGCGGAAGGGGTCGACAAGCCGCTTCGAGAACTGAGTATAATAAAAATTATATCCCCAATGCAAAAATCCCTTTATGCCGTATTTATACATCTGAACTCCAATAATACGTGTCCTGTGCGACGGCATAGCTAAAAATCTGTTTGATACCTTCTTGCCCTGCGAACAACAGTAATAGCACCAAAGCTCAGATATTCCGTCGTCAAGATATGGCTTTATATGGTCGGTTGCCACAACGGGAGTATTGACAAGCCCCTGCTTATAGAAGCTGAGCGATGAAAGCGCATCTATATGCTTACAGCCTTCGATAAGCGGGTAAAGCAATGCCGACACCTTGTGATATCTTTCAAGGTGCACTTCGTTCGGCTCGTCGGAAACGTGAAAATAAATATTTTCCCTGGGTGTTCCGCAAGACTCTAAAAAGCTTATAAGCTGTGGAACAAGCGCCCTTAGAAACTCGGCATATTCGGGAGAAAGCGAGGAAACGTGCCAACCAAATATCTTTTTACTTCTTCCATCTACCTGTGCCACTACCTTCGGAGTAAACTCCGCACCCCACTGAGTGAAGAAATGACTTATTTCAAATCGCTCTATACCGCAACGCTTTGCAGTATCCACAAATCGTTTTAGCAATGAAAAATCAAAATTATATTCGTCCCCTGTCTTTTCAACACCTACAAGCTGTACCGTGGGACGTTCAGCACCGACTGCCGTATCAAGTGCAGGCGTGAGTATCGGCGTGAGTATCATATTCATTCCGTGCTTGGAAGCAAGGCGCATATAGCTCTCTATCAAGCTCCAATGCTCCTCTGAAAATATCTTGACTCCGTGCACGTCGGCGATACAGTCACAATGAAACCAGTCGGTGTATATAAAATCACTCTCGGGCAGACGGACACCATGAACCGAAATATTAAATCTTGCCCTTCCCTTGAGTTCGCCTTTTCTGTAAAACTCAAGCGTTATGGGATATTCCTTTGCCTCTATATCCTCGCCTATATTCACCGTCACCCAGATAGATCTCCAGTTATATGCCGCCGCGCGAAATGTAAAGTTCTCTATCGGCAAAAGCGGATCGGGGAAAAGCTGAGGAGATGATGTTATATAGTTTTCGTCAAGCGAATGAGGATATACGGGAAGTGCTGAGGGGACAAGCCCCACCTTATAAAGCTTTATTCTCTCAGAAAGCTCTGAGATCACCTTTATCTCGTAATCATCCTGCCTGTAACGTGGTGCCACCATACGAAGCGCAACCTGAAACGACACCTCCGTACCGCAGACTCCGTCGACTCTTGTATGTGAATTTCCGACTATCCTCTGTGGAAATACCTTGGCAAGTGAGGAAAGCGTTCTTATCTGCAATTCTTTAGTTTTCATAGCTTCTCCTTTCAGATCAGTTCAAAATCAAATAAACGAAAATCCTCACAATCGACTCATACTCAGTTACAACGGTACTTTCGATTGTCTGTGCGGCAATATTAAAATAGCTCATTTTTTCACATCCCAAACATCTCTTTTTCTCCTGAAAATATAATCATACAGCTTGTATTATGTCATATCATATTTGAGGTCGTTTTTCAAGTGTATTTGCAGTTTTTTTTAGGATTGTGATATATGACTATAACCAATCATAAGAAGATTTTCCTTAATCTTGCATATAGAAAGCCGTGTGGACAGAGAGTCCACACGGCAAAATAGTTTATTGTTCTGCCCTTTCGTTCACAACAGCAAGAGCAATTTTCGCGCCAAGCTTAAAGGCATATTCGAAGATAGCTGCCTAGCCAAGGCTCATATACTCGCTCCAGCAATCGTGGAACTTTTCGAAGATCTCTTTCTGCTCATCGGTAAAGCTTTTCTCGAGGTCCTCGTGGTGCCTTGACATATAACCGAGCAATTCCTTCATTTCTTTGGTATTTGTTCTGCTATCTTCTTGCGGCACGATGTTACCGTGCCACAACTCTTGAATAATTGACATCATTGATAGACAACCTCCCGCAAGACGCAGCGCACTTTATTCACATCAAGATTTAAAGAATGTCGACAGTCTGTTTTTCAAGTTGTTAAACCGTTACTGTGCATCTGCGAAAAATACCTATATTGAGTGTATGTCTATTCTGTATAGTATTTACGGTCTGCTTCAGCAACACACAAAAAATTTATATCGGCAAAAGTAAAGAAAGGAACATGATCGAAGCAAGGTTCTACATCGACGAAAACTTCAATCTCCCCGAGTTCAGCATTACACTGCTTGCCGAAAGAATTGAAATGAGCGAGGTCTATCTACGTAAACTTTTCAGAGCACAGTATGGGATCTCTCCATCAAAATACTTAATTTCGGTTAGATTGAAAAACGCAAAAAAGCTTATGAAGTATCCGTTTTTGACTTTAGAAGAATGCGCTCTGCAAAGCGGATTTTCATCCTTGCAATATTTCTGCCGTCTATTTAAAAAAGAAACCGGGATTTCTCCCGGAAAATACAGAAAAGAATTATAATATCAAAAAAGTGAAAAGTATCAAAAATGCGATATTGTCGAGAGTTCAAGTCCGGATATTTCTCAAAAACCGGAGTCATTATCTCAGCCGATTGTACTTTATTCCTTAAATCCGATCTGTCTGATACTCACAACACATTCCTTCGCGCTCGGTACAAGGCGTAAAGCTTGTATCTCACCGTAGCCACTCGGCACATCAATCTCATATGTGTGCATATCTGAAACAATAGGCAAGTCGAACTCTGCCTCGCCTAACGTTCCCACCAAACTTACCCTTAACACGTCACTCTCTGATGCACCATCGATCAGCATCTCCGTGTAAAACTTTTTACATGCCTTCGATACACGAAAGTTATCTGCCGCGAGTGATGCCCCGGTTCCCGGTGCTGAGCCAAAGACGACAAGCTCCCCCATCTGTCTTGTATTAAAGCCAAAATAGGAAACGTTCATTTGCGGTACGGTTTTGATCTGAAGTTTTGCAGGAATATGTGCGTCATCGTATTTCTTGTAAGAACATTCCTTTGCAAAAATATCCTCCGGAATTTTCTCAAGAGCGTTTTGCGCAGCACACAAAAAGGCTTCCGCAATGGCTGCGTGTCCTCTGTCATTAGGGTGAGTGCGAAACTCCACCGCTCCCATAGCGACTCTCTCATCATATTCGGGATACTCACGGAACGCATAATAGATGTTCTCGCGCCCTTTTATTTGGTGAATGAAAGAAGTATCAACGCAGATAAAGCCATATTTTTCAGCAATCGGCTTTAATAGCCTGTAAACATTGGCAGAACTAGCCGTGCAGAACACCACCGCCTCAGGACACTTACAGTATGCAACGAGCTTATATAGCACCTCGTAAAAACGAGTCAGAGAGACGTCATCTTTAGCGGGGGTATTTCCGCCACCGATAAAAAGCGTTATGATGTTGGGCTTGAACTCTTCAAGCACTTCTCGCATATGAGCATATCCCTCCGATGAGGTGTATTTCTCTTCCGTTGCATCCTCTGTACAAAGACGTTCATATGCAGCATGATTTTCCGCAATCGCTTCAATCCGACAATCGAAGGCATTCTTTAACCCCTCTTGAAATTTATGAAAATAGTCGTACTCGGGTGCACTTGCCGCCATCCCCCAAAATCCATTGGTCTGCCAACCATCGAAAGGACCGTGCTTTAAGTAGGAGTGCCCTACAGCATAATATCTAAAGTTATACATTTTCCTATTCCCTTCTTTTCAACATAACTTGCTTGTGCAAACGTATTGTCGTTTCGAGGATCAATAACCACCCATTGATATAAAAAATCATTTGTGGCAACTATTTTCGCCATATCTTCATTCGCCTGTGCTACTCGCAGACAATCCAAAACACCATCGAACGGTGAGGCAAACACCTTTGTGATATGAGCATATTTGCTGATCTGCTGTAATATCTCAGGGTAAGCACTATAAAAATCGCTTTCCTGCATGAGATTGGAAAGAGAGTTATATACCAAGGTTTCTTTTGCACCGTAATGTATGTGGCGAGGCGTGTCAATGGCTGTTATCATGATTCTATTCACCATCCTGTTTTATCGATTATTATAGCAGAAACAGGGGCATTGTCAACTATCACGCTGTAAGAAAAAAGCAAAGCATACCTCGATTGGTAGTCTGCTTTGTATTCAATGAAGCATCGCTGCGCGATATGAAGCACTCGCGAAATGCTACGCATTTTCACTCGCATGATGCGTTTGCTTCGCAAACATGAAGCCAATCGCACATTAACCTTCTCCGTGTGCCAAAGGCACGCTTCATAGGGCAAAGCCCTGCTTCATTTTTCATGCACCGAAAGGTGCGCTTCATTGAAAAAAGCACTTGCCGAAAGGCAGGTTCTCATAAGGATGTTTTGAATATCCTATGAAATAAACCGATTGACGAGTGCAGAAAAGAAAAATTCATTACTGATGAAAGCCTGTAATGGATTTTTCTTTTTGCCATTAGAAATAGATACGAATGATGACTCTCACTATCAATATGAGCACACAAAATTTTCGTCACGAGATTGGCACGCTTGTTCAGCGTAGAATATTGAATGTCGTACTGTCATTTTCGTCACGAAACAAGAAAAAGCACATCTTGAAAGGTGATGTGCTTTACAAATTTCTGGATTTTCGGAACAGATGGCAGACTGTCAGGATATGCACTGTATTTTGATTTTTAAATGTCTATTCAAATCGTTATAATCGGTAAAAAGATGACAACCAACTCACTTGCGCTTTTCTTGGATACAATTATTTGTACTGGGTTTTCCTTTGCCCAGGACGGATCTGAATCTGCTTTTCGTTTCCAATTCTCATAATGAGCTGCAACACCATCAAAAAGCAATACTTCGGCAGCCATACGAGCTCTAATCGCTTCTTCGATCGTATCATATTTACCAAGGTGATATTGCTTTTTCTGAAATACAATCTTTGCGAACCACTTCCCATTGCTGAAGCCAACACCCTTTACTCCAGATGTGTTATTGGAAGGGATCTTTTTACTTTTAATTGCATCGATTGATGTACCATCAACGTGGGTAATCAATTCATGAAGTTTGCTTTCTCGTTCACGCTTCCAACAACCACAGCTACGGACTTCAGAATACATTAACACGTTATATGACAAGTCGACTTCATTGCCACATTCGCATACACAATGCCAAATAACACTACCTTTATAGTCTCTTTGGGAAAGAGGATATTTCGCTGTTAGTCTTCCGAATCTATGATTAGAAATGTCCTCAAATGAATACTTTGGAGTGCTCTTGCATCCGCAATGTGTTTTGCGACCGGTGACCAACAATGTTGCTAAAACATCGCATTCATTGCCACATGAGCATCTGCAGTGCCACCAGCGACCTCCACGGGAATCTCTTTTATGATCGCTTGCAATTCTCAATACAGTTAGATCACCAAACACTTTTCCATTCAAATCATATGCTGTTGCCTTTACACTATTTTCTCTCGTAGCACAACCGCAACTTTTCGTAGCCCCTGATAAGAGACTTCGCTCAAGTATATATTTCTCAGTACCACAATCACATCGACAGAGCCATTTACGCTCATTACGTTTACGTGTGTTTGTGAATGTCGTATATGCCCCGAGAACTGTTAATTTACCGAACCGTTTGTCTTTCAAATTTTTCATTATTCGTCTTAATTAATTATTATCAATTCATTTCCCTTGGCTTTCCATACGTTCAAGAAATGTTTCGTACAAATCTTCTTC
>SVRV01000052.1 GCA_015064635.1 Oscillospiraceae bacterium | reverse complement strand
TTCTTTTTCATAATTCTGTATGTGTCGATATCCTCTGGGCATAAAAAATTCCTCCTATGGTAGATATATCTATTCTACCATAGGAGGCTCTTTTTTTCAATTGTCCGTTTTTAACGGACTTGTGCAAAATGCTACAGTCTCTTATTTTGTTGGTCATATCTTTGATACGTCAGTTAGTTGAATCTCTATGCAGGAGTGAGGCGGAAGCACTAACCTTCCGCTTGAGAGCGTCTTGCCCGTCAGTGTTCTTCTTGTGTAAAGGTCGGTCATAAGTATTCGTGCATTTTGTGTCGAAAATCCCATAGCGTTTATGTTTGCAACTACGCTATCATCATTTATGTTTGCAATGGCAATAGCTCCGTCTATTCCATTTACAGATGCACCCACAAATACGCTGTCATCGTCACTTTCGGCAAGCACCTGGTTCTTTAATCTGTACAAGGTATTGAAGGCGGCAAATGCATAATAGCATCTGTAGGGTGTGCCGTTATCCGGGTTAAACATGCGGTATGCGGAATATCCGACTCGACCGTCGTAGTAGCACATAACAGACATATCTGTGTTCTGCATCATCAGCATAAAGGCAAGTGATTTTGCCGCCGCTAAGGGATGGTCGCTTTCACGGATTTTTGTCCAGAGGTTCCATTCGTTGAGATGCTGCTCGGTTTTTGTATATCCGTAGCGGTCGAGAATGGCACGGCAGTACTCGGCATGCTTTGCAATGGTGCGGACAGACTCTCTTGTTGTGTGGTGACAGTTATCATAAACATGCCATGAGAAGAAGTCCAAGGGAATATTGTCACGGCTTATGCGACGTAAAAAGCCATGTGTGAATTCAATAGTGAATTCATATATCTTTTCGGGCTCCTTGCCGATTCCGCAAAGCTCCTTATCCATCTCATATTCATAAAATCCGCAATGACCGTATCCGCCAACCTTTATTCTGTCACCGAAGGTATCCTTCAGGTGCTTTGCCGTAACGCAATAAAGGTCATAAAATTGCTCCGGTGTGCCCTTCCACATGGCAGCCATTTCGTTTTTGAAGCAATCGTCGGGCTCGTTCCATATCTCCCAATATGTAATTTTATAATTAAAGCCGTTTGCCCAGCCGTCAATGTAATGGGCTATGATTTTTTCACATATACGAGCCCATTTTGCATTGTCCTTCGGGGGAAAAATGCGGTAAGCCTTGAGCATATGCTGATTCTCTATGGTAACGCCCAATCTGAAATAAGGCTCACAGCTTGCGTTTACAAGAAATTTGATAAGCTGATCGGTAAATGCGAAATCGTAGGACTCGGGATCGTTTTCATCGGCATCAAAGTCACGGAAAATGTTAGGGATATCAACATAAAGACCTCCCCCCATCCAGCCTCCGACATCGTGTAGACGCGAATAAGGGATCCCTGCCTCGGTGAGATAGTGATACAAAGCATTGTTTGCCGGCTGAGGAGGCTGCCCTATACCGTGCATTGGCTTCATGACACCTATTTTTTTATCAAAATCAAAGGTTAAATTTACGTTCTTCATGATGTTCCTTCCTCGATTCAAACACGATTCTAAACATTTTTTGTGATTATACTATACAGGAAAGGCTTTGTCAAGACCGACAGGATCATTCCATATTTTTTTACATAAAATCAGCCCATTCTATTGACTTTGATGTGATTTTATGGTAAGGTAGTGATGTAGTATAATACTACCAAACAAACGATATTTATCGGAGGAAATTATGGCTAAAATAGCAGAAATCAAGAACAGTATCGTTCTTGAAAACAATTACGCCGAAATTACAATAGCAAAGAAAGGCGCACTTGTTGAAAAGATAATCGACAAGAAGACAGGCAAGGACATCAGAGGGGAGGAAACTGCATTCTTCTCACTTGCAACAAGAGAAGAGGAGATACCTGTTAAAGGACTTTCTCTCAAGGATGATATCATCACTGTTGAAGCAGAAAACGGAAGCTTTGGTGTTAAGGTGAAGGTGTTTGATAATTACTTTACCTTTGAGGTCATCACCGACCTGCCCGAGGGTACCTTCAAGGCACGTATCGCACATGCTAAGTACGATTATGATTACACTGACAAGAAAAACACAGGTGCTTGTAATATTTCTATGACCATCTGGATGAACCCCGTGTTCTATCCCGATTCAAAGAGCTGTGAAACAAGAGGTGAGGTATTGGCTCATCTCGGCTCAAAGGAGGCTAAGCTCGGTCTTATTATTGCTCCCATAGTAGAGCAGAACGCTATTCTCAAGGAAGCATACCTTACCGTTGACAAAAATAAGGGTATCGTTTCCATGACAGGCGGCGCTTGGGGCAGAGATTCAAGACTCAATTTCTCCAACTACACCATTCAGTATGAATCCGCTAAGGAATTCATTGCCTCCAATATTGAATTTTTCAAGGAAATAGGCGTTGATCAAATAGACCTTCACAAGGGTGCAGGTACATACCGTCAGGGTGACTTCAAGTTTATGAGATATGAGAACGGAGCTGAGTTCAAGAAGAATGTTTCGGATGTACTTGCTGAGCATGGTATGTCCGCAGGTCTTCACTCCTACTCCTTCTATGTAAACTACGACTGCGACACCTTCCTTGCAGACCCCAAGTGGCAGAAGGACCTGAAGGTTATGAAGGCATTTACTCTCGCTGAGGATGTTGATGCTGAGGCGACCTTCTTCCCCACAGTTGAATCCACCGATGAAATTTCCATGGACAGAGGTTTCTGCCGTACAAACTCTCCCATGATTCTTATTGACGAGGAGCTTGTATCCTTCGATAAAGGCAAGAACGGTGTTAAGATAACCGCAAGAGGCTGTGCCGGTACAAAGGCTGTGGCTCACAAGAAGGGTGCTGTAGTTAAGCATCTCGAGGGTCACTACCACGGACTTACTCCCATCTTCGGCTCAGAGCTTTTCCTCGAGGTTGCCCGTTGCACAGGAAGAGCGTATACCGAGGGTGGCTTCAATATGATTTATCTTGATGCTCTCGACGGTATCCATCACCATTGCGAGAGGGGCGTTGAGGACTGGTTCTATATGGCTCAGTTTGTATGCGAGGTTCTCAAGTATTGTAACACCGACCCCGTACTCGAAGGTGCGTCCTTCATGCCTTCAATGTACGCAGCAAGAGGACGTATCGGTGCATGGGATACTCCTTACAGAGGATACAAGGGCTGGAATGACAAGCACGCTATTGGCAACAAAACCTTCATCGACCGCTATTCTGCTCCCATTCTCGGCTGGTATAACTACTATCCTATGACAGATAACTACCCCGGAAACGAACATACAAAGTACCATCATACAGACTCCATTGAGCATATGGGTGCGCTTGCTGTCAAGTACGATTATTCCAACGTATTCAACGGCACATCAAAAGGCTCACTTGAAAGATATGCAGGTATGAGACGTAACATAGCCCTTTACAAGAAGTACGATGACCTCAGAAAGGCACAGTACTTCTCCGAGGAATACCGTCAGAAGCTCCTCGACTGTCCTTATGAGGTGCAACTCAAGGAAAAGAGAGGCAAGAAGTGGACCTTTGTTGAAAAGGACTACCAGATTGCAAAGCTTTATGATTTGAATGATTCTGCAAGAAACTTCGGCTCCTTCAAGAACCCCTTCGGTGCTCAGGTTCCCTTCATCAGAATTGAAGCTATGCTTTCGACAGCATACAACAATCCCTTCGTAATGCTTCCTCTTGATGAGACAAAGGACCTTATCACTCAGAAGCTTGAAGTCAAGTACGGCGGCGAGATCGACCTTTCAAATAACCTTGCAAAGGTTGTGAAAGTTTGCGGTAACGGAATCTCCGGCGGTAAGGTTTGTATCAAGGTTGCCTGCGCTACAAACTCCGAGCAGGGCTACGGCGAGTACATCATCGACACCGATTTCAAGGGCTGGAGAGAGTTCATTCTCCTTGAGTCCGACAACGGTGAAAGATATGACCACGGATTTGAAAAGAAGGAAGGTCTTTACGCTATCTACCGTTCAAGCCTTAACAATAACAGAACGACCGGTCTCCACATTGAGACAGAAGGCGACATGACAGGCGTTAAGATGTCCTCCATCATCGCTTATGAGCATACTTATGAGGTTCTCAAGAATCCTACCGTCAAGATTGGTGACATGTCTGTTATGTTCGAGTGCGAGCTTCAGTCCTCCGACTTCATCGAGTTCGACGGCAAAACTGCAAAAGTTGTTGACCGCTTTGCAAACGAAAAGCCTATTTGGTTTACATCAAATCTTAAAGCTCCCAGAGGCAAATTCAAGGCAGAGCTTACAGCCCGTGCTCTCAACAGAGGCACACCCAGAGCTCAGCTCACCTTCGGCTTTACAGGTAAGGAAATCAAGTAATAAATATTCACATTTTTACGCCAAAGTCATTGACTTTGGCGTATTTTTATGGTATGTTTACTTTGTAGATCAACAAAAAAGGAGAGAATGTCAATGTTTGCAAACTGTCATTTTCATTCCACCTTTTCCGATGCGGGTATAACTCCGGCAGAGCTTGTGGCAACAGCCAAAAAAATAGGTCACAGAGCATTGGTGCTCACCGACCACGATACTGTACGGGGAACATATTTTCTCGGACGTGAGGCAAGACGTGCCGGAATGCTCACTCTCGTTGGCTGTGAATTTACCGCAGGAATACACATTGTGGGAATCGACTTTGATCCGCTGGAAAGCAATATGAGAAGGCTTCTCGACTATCTGCCCTCCTACCAATATAATCGCTCAAAAAGGCTCTTTGAAGCGGGACTTGAAGCGGGTACATTGAGACAGGGGATCTGTTGGCAGGATGTAGTGGACGCCTACCCCGACAACAATTATCTGTGCAACAATCAGATATTTGATGTGCTTGTAAAAAAGGGCATATATGCGCCCGAAGAGTATGCGGATTTCTTTAAAAATAGCTTTTCCTACAATCTTGATATTTCAAAAAAGATAATAGCCCACATGAATTTCAAGTACCCCGATGCGGAAGAGACCATATATGCAATAAACAAAGCGGGCGGTGTGGCAATAATCGCACATTGCACCGATGCCCAGGCAAAGAATGCCGATGAATATGTAAAACTCGGCGCAAAGGGCTTTGAGACACGGCATCCCGATATGACGGAATTTGCAAAGGACTACCTTGACGCCTATTGCAATGAGCACAGGCTCTATAGATCGGGAGGCACAGACCACTCCTCGTGGATGAGCGGACTTTTGGGAAAGAAGCCCGAGGCGGAGCTTGACCCCGAATGCGGCGGTGTGACCGAAGAGGACTTTATGAAACTTTACCAACGTGAGTTGGGATAAATAAGCGGAGGATATCATGACAAAGTTAACAGAACTGAAAAGCAGTATAGTATTAGAAAACGACTATGCTGAAATAAGCATTTCAAAAAATGATTCTGCTGTCGAAAAAATAATCGACAAAAAGACAGGCAAGGACATCAAGGGAGAGGACACATATTTCTTCTCTTTTGAAACAAAAGAAGAAGAAAACATTGCCGTTACGGGACTTTCCGTTAAGGGTGAGATTCTCACAGTTACCACAGAAAAAGGCAGCTTTGACATTGAGGTAAAGGTGTTTGACTCCTACTTTACCTTCGAGGTAAAAACAAAGATGCCCGACGGCGTGTTCAAGGCATTACTTGCACATGCAAAGTATGATTACGATTATACAGATAAGAAAAATACCGCCGCCGTAGGTATTGCTATGACAATATGGGTAAATCCCATGTTCTATCCCGACGGTAAGAGCTGTGAAACAATGGCAACCGTTTATCCACACCTGGGTGACGTTGAGGCGAAGTACGGTCTTCTCATCGCCCCTATTGTTGAGCATCACGACCTTCTTCAGAAAATGTTCCTTACAGTAGACCGCAATAAGGGTATTGTTTCAAAGACAGGCGGTGTATGGGGAAGAGATTCAAGACTCAATTTCTGCAATTACATTATCCATCACGATACCTCTCCCGAATTTATAGCAAAGAATATGCCCTATTACAAGGCTCTCGGTGTTGACCTTGTTGACTTCCATAAGGGTGGCGGAACATACCGTCAGGGCGACTTTAAAATAATGCGATATGACAGCGTTGCCGAGTTCAAAAAGAATGTTGCCGATGTATTTGCGGCAAACGGTATCGGTATCGGTCTTCACACATATTCATGGTATATCGAGTACAACTGTGACACCATTCTTTCAAAGCCCGAAAACCTTCACCAAATAGGCGTTATGGCATCCTTTACTCTTGCCGAGGACATTGACGAGAATGCCGATTTTATCCCCACGGTTGAATCCACAGACGGAATTTCCATGGACAGAGGCTTTTGCCGTACAAACTCTCCCTTCATCCTTATTGATGATGAGCTTATGACCTTTAATAAGGGTGTGAACGGAATGATCGTAACAAAGCGCGGTCATTCGGGAACAAAGATTACCTCTCACAAGAAGGGCGCCATAGTTAAACACCTTGACGGACATTACAACGGACTTGCTCCCAAGTTCGGCTCGGACCTCTTCTATCAGATAGCAAGAAATACCGCCAAGCTCTACAACGAGGGCGGCTTCAAAATGATTTATCTTGATGCCCTTGACGGTGCAAGATTCCATTGCGACATTAAAAACGAATATTGGTTCTATAAGACAGCCTTCACTCACGAGGTGCTCAAGCACTGTAATACCGACCCTATTCTCGAAGCGGCTGACTATGGTACTGCAATGTATGCCGCCCGTGGCCGTTGCGGTGCATGGGACTATCCTTACAGAGGCTACAGAGATTGGAACCTGAAGCATGTCAGCGACAATATAAACTTCGTTGACAGATATCTTGAGCCTATAATGGGCTGGTACAACTTCTATCCCATGACAGATATGTACCCCGGAAATGAGCATACAAAGTACCATCACACAGATTCCATCGAGCATATGGGTATGCTTGCCGTGGCTCATGACTTTGCAAACGTATTCAGCGGAAGCTCGGACACCTTCAACAGATATGCGGGACTTCGCCGCAACATCACTCTTTACAAGAAGTACGATGACCTCAGAAAGGCACAGTATTTCGACGAGGAATACAGAAAGAAGATAATTGCTTCTCCCTTTGAATGCCACCTTAAGGAAAAGAGAGGCGGAAAATTCGTATTTGTTGAAAAGGACTTCCAGAAGAAGCGTCTTTATGACTTAAATGACGAAAACAGAAACAAGGCTGAATTCAAGAATCCCTTCGGCGCTCAGGTACCCTTCATTAGAATTGAGGCGTTCCTTTCAACAGCCAAGAACAACCCCTTCGTGCTCCTTCCCCTTGATGAAAACCGTGAGCTTATCACTCAGAAACTTGAAGCGAAATTCGGCGGGGAAATAAACCTTTCGGGCAATCTTGCGAAGGTAGTTCGTGTTCTTGGTAACGGCAAGGACGGAAAGATTTGTATAAACCTCCGCTGTGCCACAAACTCCGAGCAGGGATATGCGGAATATATCATTGATACCAATTTCAAGGGCTGGCGTGAATTTATCCTTCTCGAAACCGACAACGGAGAAAGAAAGGATCACAACTTCGAGGACGGCGTTTGGCTCTATTCGGTATACCGCTCAAGCTTCAACAATGACAGAATGACAGGCATCGACATCATGACAGAAGGTGATATGACGGGAGTTTGCATGTCATCGGTTACAGCGTACGAGCACACCTACGAAATCCTCAAGAATCCCACCGTCAAAATAGGCGACACCTCTGTTATGTTTGAGTGTGAGCTTCAGTCCTCAGATTTCATCGAATTTGACGGAAAGCGTGCTGTGGTTGTTGACCGCTTTGCAAACGAGAAGCCCGTATGGTTCACAGGAGACATTAAAGCCCCCAGAGGAAAATTCAAGGCAGAGCTTTGTGCCCGTGCCCTTAACAGATGCACTCCCCGTGCTCAGCTCACCTTCGGATTTACAGGTAAAGAGATTAAGTAATTACAACTATCTCATCTCATAGTAAAATATAGCTAAAAAAGTCTTGCATAATTTGTGCAAGACTTTTTTGGTTTTTCTATTGACAAAACTGTCTATTAAGTGTAGACTATAATCGAAGTCTACTCAAGGTAGACAACAGAAAGGCGGAACGATTATGGACATCACATTAGGTAATATAGAAGCTCGATTTGCAGATATGCTTTGGGAGAGAGAACCCTTGACCACATCGGAAATAGTGCGCCTTGCGGCAAAGGAATTTGACTGGAAGAGAACCACCACATATACAGTTCTCAAAAGACTGTCCGAAAAAGGTCTTTTCAAAAACGATAACGGCACTGTTACTTCGCTTATCTC
>SVRV01000051.1 GCA_015064635.1 Oscillospiraceae bacterium | reverse complement strand
CAGTTTATGAAGCTTCTTCTCAAAGCGGTTTTTCAGATTATTCAAATTTTATTGCTCTTTTTAAAAATACATATGGAATAACACCACTAAAATACAAGAAAAGCAAGCATAATCTATAGCAAAAAGAGTGTCTCAGCAGTGAAAAAATCACTAATTGTAACACTCTTTTAATTAGTGTCCTTAAGAACACCTCCCTTAACAGACGGGCATTTTTGTCATCGCTCATTTCGACAGAAGTATCATTTTCTATATCTACCAATTTATATTTTGATTTATTTTTATTGAAAACAGGAAAAAGCTGTGATATAATTAAGAAAAAATACTAAAGTGTAAAGGAGACTGTACATGGCAAATGAAGTATGGAGCGGTTATGTGAAGCCTGCGAAAATGTTCGGAAATCTTTATTTTATCGGTGTTCAGGCGGTGTGTACTCACCTTATTGACACGGGGGACGGACTTATTATCATTGACCCTGGATACAGCGAATCTCTTCATGTTATCGTAAATAATATATGGGAGCTTGGCTTCAAGCCATCGGACATAAAGTATATTGTAGTTTCTCATGCACATTTTGACCACATGGACTCTGTCGCTGCTCTTGCACACATGACGGGTGCGAAAACCTTTATAGGTAAAGCCGACCTACCTCTTCTTCGCGGTGAAATATTCCATTATAACCTTATCCCCTTTGAGCCCGATGTTCTCCTTGAGGATGGGGATGTGATAAGCCTTGGTAATACAAGCATCAGATGCGTTTCAACTCCCGGGCATACCGACGGAACAATGTCATTTTTCTTTGACGTGACCGACGGTGAGAAGACCGTTCGTGCGGGAATGTTCGGTGGTGCGGGGTGTAACACTCTTCAAAGAGATTTTATCGAGAAAAACAATCTTTCCTTTGATTGCAGACAGAAATATATTGACAGTGTGGATAAAATAATCGGTGAGAGGGTAGACCTCTTTATGGGTAACCATCTGGGCAATAACAATACTGAGGAAAAGCTTGCCCTTCTTGAGACCTCAGAGGAAAATCCGTTCCTTAAGAATTCTCAGAGTGAGTGGACGGCATTCCTTGAAGACAGAAGAAAAAGGGCGCTGGATACTATGAATACATAACAAATACGGTATGAGTTAAAAAAAGAACACAAGACTAAACTATCTTGTGTTCTTTTTTGCATATAACAAATAAATTCTGCTTCTTTATAATGATATTCTGGTGTATATAGCGTTTGACGAGATATGATTCGGTGTGAGTTCTTCAAGAGCCGAAAGAAGCAGCTTGTATTCTGCCATCAGCTTTTTTATCTCTTCGTCATTCGCACCGTTTGCTTTTTCTTCAATTGCAGACAAGTAGAAGGTGACTGTATTGAGAAATTTGCAAAAAATTTCGTAGTTTTCCCGACGGAAGCTGTTTTCAGGTTCGAGGGAAGCCGCATATTCCGTGAAAGAACCGATGAGAGCTTTTGCTTTTGTCAGGTCATCTTTTTCCGCTTTTGTGAGAGTGGCTTTCTTTTTGCGTATAAATTCCGACGGAAGGAGGGCTGAGAGTCTTTCAAGAAGCTTGCTGACTCTTTCATTTTCACCGTATGCGGTTTCAAAATAGTCTTTATACAGCTTATCAAAATCGGTGTTGCCGTAAAAAAGCTCATTAAACATAAGATGGAAGGTGAGTGAGGTTGGGGTAAGTGCTCTTGTGACTCCGCATTCTATTTTTCCGTTGAGTGAGTAGTCCTTTATGTCCTTGCAGTCAAGGTACGGCACTTTTGCAAAATCCACATGGCAAAGATGCTCGAAATATGCCTGAGAATAGAAAACGTAGTCAAAAGCAAAGCTGTCGCCCTTGAATATCCTTTTCCATTCGGACAGCTGTGAAAGATACAGCTCCATGTTCATGTAATCATGGGAAAAGTTGTTTTCAAGCCTCGGCTCATATTCCTTTGGCGTGAAATCACGCCACGATTTTTCAAAATCTCTGCCGTAAGGCGCAAACATCATGACAAATCTGTCGGGATTATTTATCCTCTCAAAAAGAGGGGGATATGCCAGTTCAAAGTAGATGAGAAATACTATCTTTTTGTCCGAACCGTTCTTGGTAAATAAGGAGTCAATTTCATTGAGAAGCATTACATACCAGTCCGACGGACGTTTCTTTTTACATTCCTCACATTGACAAAAGTTACCGAAATAGTCTGCCAACCAGACGTGGATGAAATCGGTTTCGGGATGGTTTTTTGAGTATTCCAAAACCATCTTTGCCATGTCTCGCCTTATATTTTCCTGAGAGTAGCACAGATTTGTCCATATGGGCTTTTGGCGGAATATCTGTCTTTTTCCGTCTGTTTTTGCAAGTATCTCGGGATTGAGAGGAGTCTTGTCGCTGGGCTCGAAGGATATTTTATCAATACCCTCCATCATCCTTATAGTCCATCCGTGACCTGCGTTGTGATAGAGTATATGACGTTTTTTCAATGCCTCAAGAGTTTTTTCGTGACCGCTGAGGTAGTCCTCGCGCGGAAAGTTTATCCCCTTTTTTCCGAGGTAAGCCATTTGTATTCCGTCGTAATAATCCTCAAGCTCTATAAAAAACGAGTTCATCCCCATTTTTGGTAGCCAGTCAATATAATCTGTTACAGAAGTAACACCCACATCGGTGCTCCAGCTGTCCATGTTGGTAGTTCCGCGGTGACGCACCTTGGCATACACCGTTTCGGTAACGTCTGTGGGAAAATCCTTTTCAGGAATATATTCACCGTTTTTGCCCGGCTTTAAGAATCTGCATCCCTGCTTCTTGAGATAGTGATATACACCTATGAGCACCGCACGTTCGTTGGTGCCCTTGATATATCCCGTGCCGTTTTTGATATTTATTTCGAATGCATCGTCATATTTTGCATCAGCCATAAAAAAACGTGACATATCAAAGGAGGAAGCATCAACCAATAGCTCTACATCGGTGCTGAAGCCCATTTTCGCCGTGTATCTGTTCAGTTCGCTTAAAGCAAATTCCATTTTAACCTCTGTTCTTTTCCCAAAAAGCTATAAATTTTTCCCAGTCATGCTTTCTTATCTTATGCTTACCCTCGGAGACATGATATCCGATGTGTCCGTCATGGTATGGAGTGTCAAGCTCGGGAGTATCGGGAATTACAATACCTTTCATTCCGTAGAGCGCATAAGCCTCACTTGCAAGCTTCGCTCCCTTTCTTTCGCTTTCGGGGTCAGCCCATTCGTCAAGGGAGTTGCTCTCCACATATAAAAGTCTGGGAGCTATACAAGCAAGGAGCATATGCTGGTCAACGGGAAGCATATCTTCGTTTTCAACAAATTTATCAAGATTCTTACAGAACCAATCTGTGTGAGTTGTTATGTAGTCAAGATGCTCTCCCAGCTTTCCTCGGAGAATTGCCGCACCCATACATCCCGATGAGTTTGAAACAACAAAAGAGAAACGCTTATCGGTAGCACCTGTCCAGAGAGCGGTTTTTCCGCCACGGGAGTGTCCTACAACAGCAACGTTGTCTTTATCAAAGGTGCTGTCCGTTTCGATATAATCCATAATGCGTGAGGATGCCCATGCCCAAGCGCCTATTGCCGACCATTCATCGCCGCTTCTCTCACTTCTGGGCGGAGAAAACACCTTGAACATACTTGAATTGTAATCGGTTCTGTTAAGGTCATCTGTATATACCGAGGTAAAGTACATAACTATTACGGCATAGCCTTTTTCTGCAATGTATTTTATGGGAATATTCAGCGTTTCGGGAACACTTTCAATATCATATTCCAACTGCTCGTTGATATGCATATAGTAAAGGAAGGTGGGGAGGGGTTTGTCGGAAGGCTTGTAAAAGGCTCTTACCGTGAAAGAAAATCCTTTAAATGAAACGGTGATTTTCTTGAGGGTGAGACCGTCAAGATTTTCGTTTACGATTTCAGATGTGTACTTTATGTCATCGGGGATGTATCTCGGAGCTTTTCCGTACACATACTCACTCAGAAGTGTCATGCACTCCTCACGTCTGTACCTTTCCCATTCCTCAGAGGTAGTTATTTCGTTGCCCGAAAGCGTTGTCAAAAGCTTTGGAATCATATTTTTCACCTCGTTATTTATTCTGTGCTTTTATTTCGGAAATAGCTTCCATTACCTTGAGTGCCTCGGAGGACTTGATGGGGAAGTCCTTTCCGTTTACGAGGGCATCGTAAAGGTATACCCATGTATGGTCAAGGGGGAAAGTATCCCAAGTCTCTTCCTTCTTTTCAAAGGGGACGGGGATAGCGGGTCCGAAAACCGCACCTGCGGGAGTGTGAGGGCTTGATGTAACCGGCTCGAAAACATAATCGAGGGGAACAGAGTTGATTTCGTAGGTTTCGCCCTTGTCAATAAGCGTTCCTCTTGTGCCGTATATCACATATTCGGGGACACGCATTGCTGTACCGCCGCTTATTTCAATTTCAACTATTCTGTTGTTTATACCCTCAAAGGTTGCATGAACAAAATCCTCGCAATCGCCCGATGCGGCAATCTGTCTTGTGTAGGAGTTGAGTCTCTTGTAATCGCCTCCGCAGAATTGAATTGCCTGGTCAACAAGATGGGGACCCCAGTTGAGAAGCTGACCACCACCGTACTGGCTGAGTGTCTGCCAGTCATAGCGACGGTCAAAGTTTGCAACGGTTCGTCTTATGTAGTAAACATCTCCCAGAATTCCCGATTGGATGATTCTGTTTACCTGCATGAATTTCGGCTCAAAACGTCGGTTGTGTCGGATGAATAAACGCTTTTCGCCACACTTTTCAGCATAGTCAAAGAGCTTCTTTGCATCCTCGTAGTTTGTACACATGGGCTTTTCGAGGAAAACCGTTTTACCTGCATCAAGGGCGGTCTTCGCGTGCTTGAAGTGGTCGCATGAGCGTGTTGCAACGTCGATTACGTCAATATCGGGGTCGGCAACAATGTCCTCCACCCTGAGAAATCCTCTTGCGCCATACTTTTCCTTCATGTTGTCAAGACGATCCTGCTCACAGTCGCATACCGCTTCTATTTTGAACATATCCTCCTTGCCTTGAAGCTCACGGAGATGCATTGAATAACCTGCTCTTCCGAGTCCTATAATACCAAGTCTTAACTGTTTCATATTTCACTTCTCCATTTCTTTAATATATCATAGCTTTCCTTTAAATCAATAAGCGGGTCTCTTTCGTGGGTGTCATGCTCTATGAATACCCATCCGTCGAAGCCTTTTTTTACCGCCTGTTTATAGACAAACTCATTATTTATGAATGTGTCGCCCTGACCGAGACCGCAGAAATGTCCTCTCTTGCTCCATGCCTCGTCATTGGGGGTAGAGCTTGTCTGCCAACCCTTGAGGTGATATGCCGCTATTCTGTCGTAGTATTTTTTTGCAATGTATTCAACATCACCGCCTGCAACCGCAAGATGTCCCGTGTCAAAGAGAAGCTTTGTGTCGGGGCATTCCAGGAGCATTGTTTCAAGCTGTTCCTGAGTTTCTATTTTTGTACCCATGTGGTTATGTACTACCACGTCGATTCCGTACTTGTTTGCAACCTTTGTTTGCTCTCTTACTTGTCTGAGATATGCCTCAAAGGTATATCCCTGCACCTCTGCCCACACATATTTTCCGCCGAGTGCCGCTGTCCATCTTATTGCAAGTTCGGGATTCTGTGCATTGCAGGTGGCAAATCCAAGCCCCTTTTTCTTAAGCTCGGATGCCTTTCTCAAAGCGTCCTCGGGACTTGTGGGATAAAGTCTTTCAAGCCCGTCAAAACCTATTTTTCTCACGTCCTCAAGACGTCCGTCGTAATCATAATAACCGCCGTACCACACGAACATGCCGTAGTCGGCAACACCTATTTTTTCCATAAAATCCTCCTTGCGCTTTTTTTGTTCTATTGTAGCAGATATTTTTTTGCTTTTATATATACTGTATTGCCCGATAATTCGAAATTTAGCACAATATTAAGATTTTTACTTGCAATTTTTTCTGTATGGTAGTATCATATAATAAAGGAGCGTGACGGAGATGACAGTATTTCCCAAGCTTAATTTTTTGAGAGTTTGCTTTGAGGATCACAATTTGGTGATGCCTCTTGAGTCGAATATTATCCCATATATTGATATAACGTTTTGCATCAAGGGTGAAATGCATTATATTTTTGAGGGTGAGAGTGTGGTACTTCATGACGGAGATGCCATTCTTTACCCCCAAGGCTCGGTGCGTGAGCGTCTTGAAAGCCGTGAAGCGGCTCTTTATTGCAGCTTTAATGTGAGCGTACCCGACGATTTTGTGCCGGAGGTCAAGGGCTTTCTTCCAAAAAGTGTGCGCTCTGATACTGTGTTGATGCTTCATTCGGCAAAGAAAAGCTTTGATTCGGTATCCTATCAGAAAAATGAAAAATGCACCTCCATATTCTGGTATCTTTATTACCAGCTTGTGGAAAGTGCGGAAAATAACGAGCATCCCCATATAAAGAATATTAAGCACTATATTGCAAAGCATTTGACCGAGCCCATGACCTTAAAGGAGATATCCGAAGCGGTGCACCTTGTACCTCATTATTGCTGTGCTCTTTTTTCAAGGCATACGGGAATGACTCTGTTTGACTTCATTTCTCTTCAGCGTACCGAATATGCAAAAAGTCTCATTCTTACTACGGATATGTCACTCACCGAAATCGCACAGCAAAGTGGCTTTTGTGACTATAACTATTTTTCAAGAGTATTTAAAAAAAAGGTAGGTATTGCGCCATCTAAGTATAAAAAGGCAGGAGTATAGATTTATGAAGCGCGAAGTAAAAACAAAAAAGCAAAGTATGATGTAATTGTTGTGGGTGGAGGGCTGTCGGCATCGTAAACGGTCTTTTTCTCGGGGCATTGAACCTTCTTAATTTGAATCTTGCAGGCAAGCTGCCTGCGATTATCTTATTCCCTGTATATAACATCGGTAGTATCATTCTGACCGGTATTTTTTGTACAATTATTTATAAAGAAAAAAATACAAAAACCGGAATCATTGGTTTTGTAATCGGTTGCATCTCCATTATGATTATCGGAATACTTTAAAAGGAAAGGTGATTTTTATGAAAATGCCCTGGAAAACCAAAGGTATTGTGCTTACCGCACCGCTGACAAAGGAGGTTGATGATGTTGTTGAGTTTATCGACAAATACCTCGCGCCAAACGGATGCAATCTCATTGTCATGCAGATTCGCTACCGCTATCAATTCAAGCTGCATCCCGAATGTCAGGGTTATGACCCCTTAAGCTATGAGGATGTTAAAAAGCTGGTCAACGTCTGTAAAAAACATAATATTCGCCTTGTTCCGAAAATGAATCTCCACGGTCATCAATCGGGGCTGCACAATACTCCCACAGATGGAATCCTTCACGGGCACGGCGAGGCTATACCCGATTTTCGAGATGGGCTGCTGCGTGCCTATCCCGAGCTGGATGAAATGCCAAATGAAAAGGCGGTATTCTACTCCAGAAGCCTTTGTATGACTAATCCACTTGTCAAAATGATCGTTTTTGACCTTATGGACGAGCTTTTGGAAGTGTTTGAGGCGAATGCGATGCACATTGGTTGCGACGAGGTCTTCCATATCGGGCTCTGCGACGAATGTAAGAAATATTCCAATGCCGAGCTTTTGGCGAATTGGGTTAATGCCCTGCACGACCACCTGAAGGAAAAGGGTGCCGAGCTGATGATGTGGGGCGATCGGTTTTTAAATGCCGAGGAAACGGGCTTTGGCGGATATGAGGCGTCAAATAACAATACAGAAGATGCTATCAATATGGTTTCGAAGGATATAATTGTTTGTGACTGGCACTATGAGAAACTAACAGAGTTTCCATCTGTTGATATTTTTGCCAAAGCAAATCTACGGATGTTTGTGTGCCCTATGCGTGTGAAGCAAAATGCAATAAATTTCATCGAATATGCAAAGAAGCACGATAAAGGCCATATTGAAGGTCTTCTTATGACCACCTGGTTTGGTTCGGGTGAACTTTCACGGCACATTCTATATAATGAAGAACCAAAATGGAAGCACACTAAGGAGCTTTCCGAAACCCTTCGTTTCCTTTTTGAAGACTGAATTTGCTGTCACCCATGTTCTCATGCGTGACCAGACCTCGGGGTATGGGATATTTATTGAGAATATGTTAGCAGAGGCAGAGAAAAATAAATAAGAGAAACGCTCGTCTATTGATTTAGACGAGCGTTTTTGATGGACAAGCATCATATTGGTTTCCCTGAGAATCTGAATTTGTCAGGAGAAATTTTATAAAATCGTTTAAATGCCCTGCTAAACTGATAAATATCGGAATACCCCACCATAAGAGCAACTTCCCCCACGGGAAACATCTCGAGCAACAAAG
>SVRV01000014.1 GCA_015064635.1 Oscillospiraceae bacterium | reverse complement strand
TGGTTGACCTCCGTTCTGGTTTCTAGTCAATTCCATTTTAACGGATTTCTTCCAAATATGCTCTACTTTTTTAGATTATTTTTTTGTAGGCTCTTTGGGTTCACCCCAACATTTATTATAGAGCCTGAAATTAAGGGACATAGCATCAAGTGCTATGTCCCTTTATTATCTGTTTTTGTCTGCCATCATCTGTGCCTCAACGGTAAGTCTCATTGCCGAATATACAAAGTCCTTGTTCATCGCAGTGTCACTACCCTCAAGACAGTCATGAATCAGCTTGTTGAAATATGTTTTTTGCACCTTTCCGCTGACACAGTCGGAGTAAACACCGTCGTTTGTAACCACAAAAACGTTGTTTCCTTTGTCAGAGCGTCCAATGTCACAGTTTTTCCTCAGCTCAATATATCCCTTTTCACAAAGGAGAGTGAGTCTCAGGTCACCGAATGCCTTTATTCCGTCGGGTGACATCCAATCCACTCGGATATACCCCTTAATGCCGTTTTTGCTTTCAATGGTTGCACATCCAAAGTCTTCAAACTCGGGATATTCGGGATGGAAGAAGTTATTTACCGTTGCATTTGTGATTTTTGCCTCGGCACAGTCGGAAAATTCTAAAAACTGCTCTATTTGATGAGAGCCGATATCGGTGAGAATTCCGCCTGTCAGCGCCTTTTTCCAGAACCAATCGGGACGTGTCGGAGCATTTAAACGGTGAGGGGCTACAATTTCCATATTGTACAGCCTTCCGAGAGCACCTCGCTTTATAAGGTCACGGGCAAATATTGCGGCATCGTTTTCAATGAGCTCGCTGTAATACACAAAGTATTTCATGCCTGTTTCCCTTTGGCAACGCTCTATTTCATCACATTCCGAAAGGGTGACAGCTGGAGCCTTGTCAACAAAAAAGTTGTGTCCCGAACGCATACAATTAATGGCAAGGGAAGCACGCCTTGAAGGAATGTCGGCAGATGCCACGAGCATTACAGACTTGTCGGAAAGTACTTCGTCAATGCTTCGTGCGATTTTTACGTCAGGATATTTCTTTGCAAATGCTTCAACAGCACTTGCATCGTCATCGTATACCCACCTCAGGGTTGCGCCTGCCGAAATAAGGGAGTTTGTCATTCCGTAAATGTGAGAATGAGCAAGTCCTATACAAGCAAAAGGAAACTCTTTGTCGATTGGCAGGAGTTCTTTTTTTTCGAAACGGAAAATTTCTTCTGCTGTCATTTTACAAGCTCCTCCATAAACGGAGTGTCACGGAGCAGCTTTTCCTCGTTATAGCATGACTCAAGCGCAGTATCAAGTCCTTCGAGATAAATCCAATCACCGTCACGCTTTACAAAATCGGATATGGGCAAATGAACTTCTTCTTTTTGAATTGCCTCAATGCATCTTACGTGAGCTGCGGCTGTGTAGGGGGAGCATACGGGGGTGTAATGCTCTGTGCGGCAACCTCTGATTGCCTCATATATCTTTCCTGTATGAACGTCCTTTGAAGGTGCTCCGTATTCCTTGACGCTTCCGTCTGTAAACGTGGCACGGAGTATGCCCTCGTTTTCGGAGTAGGATACAGTACCCTTTTCAAATCTGTATTCAAATGTGGGGTTAACAACCTTTTTAACAGAATGTGAAGCAATGAAAAGTCCCTTTCCGCCCTCGCTCAAATCAAAGGATACAACCGATGTATCAAAGTTTTCAATATCATTTGTGCGTATAAGGTCGGCCTTTATGTTAAGTGCCTCTGCACTTCTGCTTTCCTTGCCTGTAACATAAAGCATATTATGTAAATGATGCGCTGTCGCATTAGCCGCTACACTGTCGTTTATAACAGTTCCGTCGGCGGTTTTTATTTTTCCCGCCCATCCGCTGCCACGCTTAAAGTAATTTATATCACGGGGCCAAAGCACCAATGTCTTGAGGAAAATTGCCCGTCCGAATACTCCGTCAAGAATATCCTTTTTAAGGTCGAGAATCGCCTTGGAATAGCTCCACTGAAAGCCTGTCATTACGAATTTGCCAAGCTTTTCCGCTTCCTTTTCAATTATTTCAGCATCTTCAGAAACGCCCGAAAGCGGCTTTTCACACATGACGTTTGAGCCGTTTTTGAGAGCGGTGAGTGTCTGTGAGGTGTGCAAAAATATGGGAGTGCATATTATGGCGAGGTCAGCCTTGTGCTCCTTGTAAAAGTCCTCCATAGTCTCATAGATGGGGATGTTTCGGCTTTTTATTTCGTCAAGGCATTTGCAGGATTCGGGGTATTTTTCCACCATTCCCACAAATTCAAAGCCATCTCCGTTTTTGGGAAGCATCTGAGAAATATAGTGGTTTGCAAATCCGCCGATACCGACGGAAAGTATTTTTACGTTTTCCATGTTTTCTCCTTATATCAAATCTGTTTTGTCGGGGTCAAACTCAAGCTTTGCCTCACCGCAGGTAAGAATGCTGGGAGGATTGAGTCTTGAATACCTCGGGTCGTAAACGTTTTCTTTCTTTGCATCAAGCCCATTCAGCTTTTCTTCGATGTTTTCGTTGCCGTCAAATACTGCAATTGCCCATGAGCTGATGTATCTGTGGCACACAACAAGTCGTTCGGGACACTCGGCAAGAACGTTCATGAGACGTACCTTTTCGCCGTCACGCTCAAGGCGGAGGTTGCCGTCAAAGGACTTGACACAAAGCACAGAGTCCTTATAGTCGAATACATACCAATCGTCTATATTTTTAATTTCACCGTCAAAATGCAGGAAATACCATTCGTCCGAGAAGAAGGAGGTCTTGTTTGCCATGTGTTCAACCATTCTTACAACAACGGCTGTATTATCCTTTTGAGCGGAATATGTGTAAATATCCGGCACGTTTGCATCGGGGAAAAGGTTCTTGTCCTTCCAACCCGAGGAAATGTGAGACCTGAGTTCACCGTCGGAAACAGTAACAAAACGCATAAAGGCTGTTTCATGCTTCAACGCCACAACGCTGACGGGCATTGACTGCCATCCAAGTCCCCAGCCGTTTTGTCCGTAGCAGTTGGTCATAACAGGGAACTTGCTTACAGTTCCCAGTCTTATGTTCTCACCCTTCCAGGTGGAGGCATAAGAGTTTCCGAATATTCTCTCCGAGTGGAAATTTGCCGTGTCGGGAGTTATTTCTACATCGGGTGCGTGCTGTAAGAGGATGATTTCCGAAATGGTACCGTTGGTTATCTTCTCGTACTTGCAGTTTATGTCTGCGGGGTTTGAAAGATATTTTGCCATACCCTCAAAATTGTATGTGCGGATAGATGGTGTAAATTCATATTCGCCGTGATATGCACAGTAGTCAAGGAGCTTTTTGTAAAAACCGAGGAGTCTCTTGTAAATGTCGGAGGTTTTGTCCATTGACATGAGAGCCACTATCAGAGCATCACGCATGACGGCGGTGTAGTTTTTACTTGTGTTTTCACCCCATCCCCAGCCGTACTCGTCGGTGTAATCCATCCACCTTGTCCAGAAGTCAAGGGCATCATCAATAAATGAACTGTCACCAAGCACGTCGGAGAGCATAATGAGAAGAGCACCGTCACTCATTATTTTGTTGGGATAGAAGAAGCCGCCCTTCTTGCACTCGTGCTTGAACCAATGTACTCCGTGGCGGAGAATTGATTTTATGGCAGTACTCTCGTCTTCGGGAATATTCTCGGGACAGAATTTCAGTGCATAGCAAAGGTTTCTCATGGTAAAAAATGCGCTGTTTGTATCCTGAATTCGCTTTGACTCTCTGTACCACTTCATGCATCCGTAGTGCTTTGATTCGGGGTCGGTAACCTGAAGCTTTGCAAGCTCTTCGAGCACCTTCATACCGTCTATTTCCATACCAAGGTATCTTGTAACAAAGTAATAGGTAGCGGTTGCGGGAGCAACGCAGGCAGATTCGAGGTGTGCAATGTCGGTAACATGAGGCTTTGAGTGAACTCTGATCATGCCGTTGTCAAGTTTTTGAGGCGTGTAGTACTGTTTTAAATCGAGCATATTCATTCTCTCCGAAATGATATTTTTTTCAATTCTATTTTAACACTGTCATTTATTCAAATCAAGGTATATCTTGCTGTATTCTATGTAAATCTTGCAATTCTTGGGGAGTTTTGTCCCTCACGGTTTTGCTCACGGAATTTTCCGGGAGACACTCCGAACTTTTCGGAAAATCTTCCCGAAAAATAAAATCTGTCGCAAAAACCGAGCTTTGAGCTAATGTCGGATATGGAGCTTCCTTCCTTTGTCAGCATTTGCTTTGCCTTGATGAACACCATGTCGTCAATGTATTTTCCCAGCGGCATCCCCGTTTCTTCTTTAAAAGCGTTTCTGAGCTTGCTTTCGGATACGAAAAAATAGTTTGCAATTTCTGCAGTCGTCAGCTTTACACTCAGGTGACGGTTGATGTATGACATTACCTTTTCAACTAAGGGAGAGTAGTACACAACGGGGGTATCTATCATTTCCATAAGCTCCGCCACAGAACTGTACAGCATGGCACGAAGCTTTATCATATCCGAATAGTTGTCCGAGCAAAAGCACCTCTCAATTTTTCTTACAAATTCATCACCGCAATTTACCTCTTTAATGTCATCAAGACGGGAAAGAATGTCATATCTTTCGACCGAGGTCACTGTCACGTGAAAGTATATTTTGTCAAGAGTAGTACACCCCGATGAAAACTTGTGCTCGGAGGGGACAACGTAAAGGTTTCCGCCCCTCATTTCCACTCTTTTCTTTTCGGTTTCTATATATCCCTCGCCGCTTTTTACATAGTAAAGTCTCGTGAAAGGAGAGCATACGTTGTCGCAATGCCAGGAGCTGTCAAGAGAGCGCACTTCTCCTACGTGAACGTTTAGCGAAATATTGTTGAAGGCGCTGATATACTGCTTTGTGTTCATAATAAAATCCTCATATTTAAAAACAAAAAAATCATTTACCCAAGCCTGTATATATGTTATTATAAACATATAACTAATAAATGTCAACAACCAAAGGAGGAATATATTTATGGCAAAGTCAAGGCTTATCGGAAATTATCCCGCAATTGGAATCAGACCTACAATTGACGGCAGAAGAGGAGTTCTGGGCGTCAGAGAATCTCTTGAGGTGCAGACTATGAATATGGCGAGGGCTGCGGCAAAGCTTTTTGAAGAAAATCTGAAGTACTCGAACGGCGAGCCTGTGCGTGTTGTTATAGCCGACACTACCATAGGCAGAGTTGCAGAAGCGGCTGCATGTGCCGATAAATTCCGCCGTGAAGGAGTCGCAATAACACTTACCGTTACTCCTTGCTGGTGCTACGGTGCCGAGACCATGGACATGGAAAGAGACACCATTAAGGCTGTATGGGGCTTCAACGGTACAGAGCGTCCGGGTGCGGTATATCTTGCCTCGGTTCTTGCAACCCATGCGCAGAAGGGACTTCCCGCTTTTGGAATATACGGTCACGAGGTTCAGGACCTTGACGATACAAGCATTCCCGAGGACGTGAGAGAAAAGCTCCTTCGCTTCGGCAGAGCGGCTGTTGCCGCCGCAACAATGAGAGGTAAGTCATACCTTCAGATAGGCTCTATCTGTATGGGAATCGGCGGTTCTATAATTGATACCGATTTTATTGAGGACTATCTCGGTATGAGAGTTGAGTCTGTTGACGAGGTGGAGATTATCCGTCGAATGACAGAGGGCATTTATGATGAGGCTGAATATAAAAAGGCACTTGAATGGTCAAAGAAGTACTGTATAGAAGGCTTTGACAAGAACCCCGAAAACCTACAGCGAACCCGTGAGGAAAAGGATTCGGATTGGGAATTCGTTGTTAAAATGGCGGTAATCATAAAAGACCTTATGAACGGATGTGAAAATCTCCCCGCAGGCTGTGAGGAGGAGAAGGTCGGACACAACGCTATTGCCGCAGGCTTCCAGGGACAAAGACAGTGGACTGACTTCTATCCCAACTGTGATTATCCCGAAGCACTTCTCAACACTTCATTTGACTGGAACGGAGCAAGAGAGCCTTATATCCTTGCTACCGAAAACGATGTTTTAAACGGTCTCGGCATGCTTTTCGGAAAGCTTCTTACCAACCGTGCACAGATGTTTGCGGATGTGAGAACCTATTGGAGCGGAGATGCGATAAAGCGTGTTACCGGTTATGAAATTGAAGGCAAGGCAAAGGCTTCCGACGGTATTATTCACCTTATAAATTCGGGCGCTTGCTGTCTTGACGCAAACGGCGCTGTCAAGAATGAAAAGGGTGAGGCGGTTATGAAGCCATGGTTTGAAATGACCGAGGCAGACTGTAAGGCTGTAATGGAAAACACCACCTGGAACTATGCCGACCTTGGATATTTCAGAGGCGGCGGATATTCTTCGCGCTTTGAGACAAAGGCTGAAATGCCCGCGACAATGATAAGACTTAACCTTGTGAAGGGACTCGGTCCCGTTTTGCAGATAGCGGAAGGCTGGACGGTTGCTCTCCCCGAAGAGGTTTCGGATACTCTCTGGAAGAGAACCGACTACACCTGGCCCTGCACATGGTTTGCACCTCGTACAACGGGCGAGGGAATGTTCAAGAGTGCATATGACGTTATGAATAACTGGGGCGCAAATCACGGTGCAATTTCCTACGGTCATATCGGCGCTGACCTTATAACTCTTTGCTCAATGCTCCGCATCCCCGTTTGTATGCACAACGTACCCGAGGAAAAGATTTTCCGCCCTGCCGCTTGGAATGCCTTCGGTATGGACAAGGAGGGCGCGGATTACAGAGCGTGTGCCGCCTTCGGACCACTGTTCAAAAAGAATTAAGGAGTGAAAATTATGATACCTACACCTGAAAAATATGTAGCCGATTTTGAAAAAATGGGGTTTGGTATGTTTGCCCATTGGGGTCTTTATTCCCAGCTTGGTATGGGAGAATGGACGTATCATATCCATCAAAGACCGAAAGAGGAATACATGAAACTCAAGGACACCTTCACTGCAGAGGACTTCAATGCGGATGAATTTGTTCTCACTGCGAAAAACGCAGGCTGTAAGTATATTACACTTACAACACGTCATCACGAGGGCTTTTCTCTCTATGACACAAAGGGGCTAAATGACTATGACGCGCCCCATTCTCCCGCGGGCCGCGACCTTATAAAGGAGTTTGTGGACGCCTGCAACAGACACGGAATCATGCCAATGTTTTATCACACGACCCTTGACTGGTACAATGAGGATTTTGAAAAGGATTTCGATAAGTATCTTGAATATCTGAGACGCAGTGTGGAAGTGCTTTGCACAAGCTACGGAAAAATAGGCGGACTCTGGTTTGACGGTAACTGGAGTAAGCCCGCGGGCACCGATTGGAAGGAAGACGAGCTTTACGCCACAATCAGAAAGCATCAGCCCGAGGCGATAATTGTCAACAACACGGGACTGGGTGAGAGAGGAAAAACGGGCAATCCCGAAATTGACTCGGTAACCTTCGAGCAGGGCAGACCTACACCTTTGAATCGTGAGGGAATGGAAAAATACGTTGCCGCCGAGATGTGCTACACTCTCAATGACCATTGGGGCATCGGCGAAAACGATTTCAACTACAAATCCCCTGCAGAACTTATCGAAACCCTTTGTGCATGTCGCAGGGTGGGTGCAAATCTGCTCCTCAACATCGGACCGACAGCCCAAGGCGGTATTGACTCCTATCAAAAGGCTGTAATGGAGGTAATGGGCAAGTGGATGAAGCTTTACGGTGAGGCTATATACGAGGGTAAGCCTTACGCTGCCACCTGCAAAAACGAGAAGAACTTCGTTTTGAAGGGAGATGGCTGTCTCTACTTCTTTATGCACAATATCGGCAGAAAAGGAAACGCAAACGTAACAGTAGGCGGTGAAGCTTCAAATGACTATGTTTTCGACGGTATTACCGAAGAAATAGAGTCGGTAGAGTGGCTTGATAACGGCGAGCGCTTTGACTTCAAGCGTGACGGAAACAAGGTTGAGCTTTTTGCAACAGGCTACCCCTACGGTATGTCAACCTGCGTGAGAGTTGCGAAAGCAAAGATGAAGTAATACGAATAAAGACTTGCATCGTTTGAAATGCAAGTCTTTTTTCTTGAAAAAAATTAAAATGTGTATTATAATTAACAAAAAAGCAAGGAGCATATTTTTATGAAAGCACTTATAACGGGAGCAAGCTCGGGCATCGGCAGAGACATTGCACGTGAATTGCATAGCAGAGGATATGAAATAATTGCCGTGGCACGCAGGCGAGAACGCCTTGATGAGCTAAAAAAAGAACTCGCAAACGTAGAAATAATGTGTGCCGACGTAACGAAAGACGAGGATATTGAGAGAATTTCCGCAAGAGCGGAAGAGGTAGATATTTTTGTCAATAACGCAGGCTTTGGAACCTTTGGCGAGTTTAACGGAACCGATACCGGCGAAGAGCTTTCGATGATTGATACAAACATCCGTGCTGTTCACCTTCTCATGAAGGCTTTTGTGAAGGAATTCAAAAAACGGGGAAGCGGTCACATCCTCAACGTTGCATCTCTTGCAGCCTTCTTTCCCGGACCTCTTTTTGCTACCTACTACGCCACAAAAGCATATGTCCTCCGTTTAAGCCTTGCTGTTTCCGAGGAGCTTCGCAGAAGTAAATCCAAGGTAAAAATAAGTGTTCTTTGTCCCGGTCCCGTGAATACGGAGTTTTCCGACGTTGCGGGAATGTCGTTTGGTGTAGATAAATTCAGGGCAGCACGTCTTGTTGTGCTTGACAGCCGCAAGGTGGCAAAATACACGGTTAAAAAGATGCTCAAGGGTAAAAAGGTAATAGTACCGTCCTTTTTGATGAAGGCTGTGATTTTTTCAAGACACTTTTTCTCCGAGACTTTCCTTGCACGCATTATCTATAAGGTGCAGAATATGAAATTCATACGAGGCGAAAAATAATTAGGAGCTGTTTAAAAACTCAAACAGAGTTTTTAAACAGCCCCGATTTTTAGGGGATAGGAAAAAAAGCTTCAGAATGGACAAACTGAACCCGAAGGCGTACAATGGTACGTCGAGAGGTGAAGTTTGTTCATAGCCAAAAACATATATTTTTTTGGCTAAAACTCGATTTTCGAGTTTTTACCTTATAACATGTCGGTATTTAAACTATAAAACGCTTTATTTATATACCTTTTTCTTGTTTTTGGCGATCTGGACTTTTTTAACATCCCCAGCTACTTTAAGATAAACAAACTTTTATTCCCAGTCCCTTGAGCTCCTCCACCGTTTCGGGATTTATGGTGGAGTTTGTGACGATACAGTCGGCTACTGAGAGGGGAGATATTTTTGTAAATGCAGTTCTGTTGAACTTTGAATGGTCTGCCGCAATGATACAGCAGTCGGAATTTTCAATCATTATACGGTCAATTTCCGCCTCCTTGTCATAGTAGGTGGTAAAGCCGTTGTTTGAATCAATGCCGTCAACCGACAGAATAAGCTTGTCGGCGTGGTATTTTTTGAGTTGATTTATCGCATCGTCACCGTAGGAGAACTGATATTTTGTATTAATGGAGCCACCGATGAGAATTACATTGTAGTTGTGATTTCCCGAAGCCTCAAGAGCTATCGAAATAGAATTCGTTACAATGCTTAGATTGTAGTCGGAGGGAAAGCACTGAAACGCAAGGAATGTGGTAGTACCCGAATTCAGCATTACAGTGTCGTTTGGCTCAATCATTTTTGAAATGGATGCGGCAATTTCGTTTTTCTCGCTCTGATTTGTTTCGAGTCTCTGATTAAGACTCATGTTGTAGTAAGGCTTGTAGGAGATAATTGCACCGCCGTGAACACGGGAAACAAGACCTCTCTTTTCCATATCGTCAAGATAGTTACGGATAGTAACCTCGGATACGTCAAAAAGACGGCTGAGCTCTGTTACTCTCACAGTTCCGTTCTGTGTAAGTAAGTCAAGTATTTGTTTTTTTCTGTCTTCGGCTATCATTTATATCCCCTCCAAAACAGTATTAAATAAAGTATACCACAATACCGTATTTTTGTCAAATTACCGCTGTTTTTCCTTTATCTCACGCATCAGGCGAATGAGAAGAAAAGCAGACAGGATTGCGGCAAGTATATTTACTCCAACAAAGTTGAACCATATTCCGTCAAGAGAGAAATGCCACAGCGCACCAAGCAGTATTACGGGGAAGACAAACGCCACCGCAACCGCCATGATCGTTGCCTGAAGCGGCTTTTCGATAGCACTGAAAAAGCTTTGAGTCGTAACGGCAATCCAACGGAATAAATAAGTAATGCAAAACAGCTTTATCGCATGCTCGGAGATTTCAAGAAGCTTTACCTCCTCGGCTCTGACAAACCAGGACGCAACGGTCTTTGAAAAGAAAAACAAAAAGGAGGTGGAAATAATACCTATGGTACAAGTACCGATGTAACCGCACCCCGCGATTTTTTTAACTCTGTCATAGCTTTTAGCTCCCCAGTTGTAGCCAAGCGCAGGAGCAAGAGAGTCGGAAATGCCGTAAAGCAAGGGCCAGCAAAGGTCACTTGCATACATCAGCACAGCGTAGACCGCAACGGCTGTCTGACCTCCTCCTTCACCAAGCACCTCGGCACCCATGGTCATAAGAGAGATGTTCATGAGAATCGAAGTAACACGGCCCGAAACGTTGCTCAAAAACACGGGTGAGCCGCAGGCGGCAATCTGACGGAAGAGTGAGAGGGAGAATTTTGGCTTTGTGAATTTTAAAAGTGCCTTTTTCAATATAAATGGTACCATTGCCACAAGTGAGCACACGCACATTGAAATTGAAGTTGCAAGGGCAGAGCCCACAACGTCCATTTCGCACACCAAAAGGAAAAAGGTCAGAAGTCCGAGGGTGAGAAGATTACATCCGATGTTGATTACCATACTTGTTTTAACAAATCCGCTTATACGAAGGTAGTTGTCCATTGCAAAGAAAATTGCGGCAAGGGGTGAGCAAAGCGCCGCTGTGCGAAGATATCTCACCGAGGTGTCAAGAAGCAGGTCATCGGCACCCATAAGACGGGAGAGGGGAGTTGCGGCAAAAAACATTATACTTCCCATAATTACCGACACGCAGAATATCATAATTACAGAGCATGAAAAAATGTTGTTCGCTCTCTTGTGGTCGTTTCTCCCCAGCGCCGTGGAGATAGGTGCGGAAGCACCCACGCCGATAAGGTCAGCGAGAGAAAAGTTTATCATTACAAGGGGCATGGCGATATTCACCGCCGCAAACGCACCTTCACCAAGAATCTGTCCGATAAAGATTCCCTCTATTATACTATATATTGACATTGCGAACATACTCACCATACCGGGAAGCGCTACTATAAAAAAGAGCTTCCACGGCGTGACGGTGGAGTATAATTCTTCTGCTTTCATTTTCATATCTGTCTTACCTCTCAAGCGTAATCCTTGTTAGTATATAGCTTTTTCGTGGGAATGTCAAGTGATTTGATGGAAAGGGCATATTTTTGTAAAATCAATAAAAAATCCACGGTAAAAACGATAAAAAACTTCTTTCGAAAGCGAAAAAAACGAAAGAAAACAGCAAAAATATATTGACTTTTAAAACATATATGTGTATAATTTAATCAGTGAAAATTTGCTTTGCCAAAGGAGATGTGCATATTGGATTCACAGCCGAAAAAAAGCGGTTTTGATTATAAATGGGTTATAGTCGGAATCTGTATTTTGATAATGCTCATCGGTACGGGATTTGTTCCCAACCGAAGCCTTTGTATGGGTGCTATCACTAAAAAGATTGGTGTTTCAAGAGACGTTTTTTCACTCAACGATACCTTTCGTTTTCTTGCAACGGCGATATGTAATTTGTTTTTCGGCTTTTTCGTAAGCAAATTCGGTACAAAGAAGCTTATTTGCACAGGTCTTTTAATATACATAGGTGCTTTTGTTGCATATTCAACAGTAAGCACTATCCCCATGTTCTATCTTGCAGGTATCCTTACAGGCTGTGCGGTATCTTTTGTCGGTACTACAATGATAGGCTCTGTCATAAACAAATGGTGTAAAGAGAATACCGGTACAATCACGGGACTTGCAATGGCATCCACAGGCTTGGGCTCGGCTGTTGCCTCTCAGGTACTCACTCCCATAATTGAAAAATCGGTTAACGGTTATAAAACCGCATATAGAATATCGGCAATCCTTCTGGCGCTTCTTCTTGTGGTGGTTATACTTTTCTATAAAGAAAAAGCCAAGACACCGAGAGATGTCGTACCAAATAAGAAAAAGACGTTTCGCGGAAGAGCGTGGGAGGGACTTCCCTATGCCGACACTGCCAAAAAGCCATATTTCTATGCGGCGCTGGTCTGCATATTCTTAACGGGATTTTGTGTTCAGGGCTTTGTCAGTGTTACGGCTCTTCACATGAAGGACGTGGGAATGCCGCTTTACGTTCTGAAATGGGCACCCACAATGCATTCGATAATCTTTATTTTCTGTAAATTCGGAGCAGGCTTTATGTACGATAAGGCAGGACTCAGAAAGACCTCATCTGTTTGTACAATAGCCTCTGTTATTACTCTTTTGATGATGGCGATGTATACAAATTCAACGCTTGGTATAGTACTTGCGTTTGCTTCTCAGGTGGTATCATCCTTTGCCATTCCTCTTGAAACGGTTATGCTTCCAATTTATGCAGGCGACCTTTTCGGACAAAAGGCATTTGACAAGATAATGGGTATCTTTGTGGCATGCAATGTATCGGGCTATGCGGTAGGCGTACCTGCAATGAATTTCTGGTATCGCTTTTTCGGCAGTTACAAGGGAATACTTATTATAAATGCATTTATAATGCTTTCGGTATTCTTTGCTTTACAGTTTATAATCACAGCAGCACATAAAGAAAAAAATAAGCTCGAAGAAAAAGAAAATGAAATCTCGGAGGTTACAGCATGAAATTTACAGCGGCAGGAGACGCACTTATTCAAAGAAGAATTCACGATACATTTGAAGGACTTGACGAAATAGCACCCTTTGTTGAAAAGGGCGATGCACGTTTCTTCAATCTCGAAACAACTCTCAACTACGAGGGAGACGCACCCGGCGGACAGTTCAGCGGCGGTACATATGTCAGATGCAACCCCGAATGTCTCGACGATATGATGATGTTCGGCTTCAATATGACCTCCTTTAATAACAATCACGCTTTCGACTTCGGACACGAAGGCTTCCTTCAGACACTTGATTACGTCAACGAAAGCGGAATCGTCCACAGCGGTACGGGTATGAATCTTGACGAGGCATCCGCACCCAAGTTCCTTGAAACAAAGAACGGCAGAGTGGCACTTATTGCCGTGAACACCTCTTTTAACCCCGCAATGATGGCAGGAATTCAGGGAAGACGTACCCCCGGAAGACCGGGTATCAACGGAATACGTCTTGACGAGCATTTTACCGTTACCCCCGAAGAGCTTGAGTTTATCAAGAGCTTTGCCACAAAGACGGGTATCAACGTTTCAAAGGAAATTACAAGAAAAGAAGGATATTATCCCGAGCTTGCCGATGGCGAGGCTGAGTTTGGAATTTATCGCTTCAAGGCAGGGGAGAAGACAAAGCGTCATCTCACTCCGAACAAGGCGGACATGGCACGTCTTCAAAAAGCAATCTACGAAGCCTCAATGCAGGCTGATTATATAATGGTTTCAATCCATTCTCACCAGATTACGGGCGAGCTCAAGGAGCAGGTACCCGATTTCCTTGAAGAGATTTGCCACGCAGCAATTGATATGGGCGCAAATGCCGTTATAGGTCACGGTCCCCATCTTCTCAGACCCGTTGAGGTTTATAAGGATAGCCCCATATTCTACTGTCTCGGTGACTTTGTGCTTGAGCTTTACAGCATAGAGTTTGCTCCCGAGGACTTCTACGAAAAGCAGTCTCTCACATCCTCCGACACAGTTCACGACCTTCTCAAAAAGCGCTCTGCAAACTTCACAAGGGGTCTCATGGAGGATATGAGAATGATGCAGACGGTTATCCCTTATTGGGAAACAGAGGGCGGGAAGCTTACAAAGCTCGAATTTCTTCCCATTGAGCTGGTAAAGAACGGAAATAAGTCCGAGGAAGGACTTCCCAGAATAGCAAAGAATCTTGAATTCATGGAATACTTTGCAAAGATTTCAGAACCCTACGGAGTTAAAATGAAATATGACGAAAAGGCAGGAGTTTATACCTGTCAGTGGTAAGGAGAACTATGGACAATAAAATCAGAAGCCTGGGTGTGGATTTCGGCACCACCTCTGTCAAGGCAGTTTTGTTTGACACGGATTTTAATCAAATCGCCGATACAACTCTCGACTATACTCTTAAAACAAAGGGCGATATAGTTGAGCTTGAGCCCGAAAAATATTGGGAGCTCATGAAGGACGCCCTTGCCGAGATAGGCAAGACGTCAAAAATTGACTGCATGGCAATCGACACCCAGTGCGAAACACTTATCCTCACCGATAAGGACGGAAACCCCGTTAGAGATGCAATAGTCTGGCTTGACAACCGTGCAACAGAGGAAGCGGCAATAATCGAGGAGCATTTCGGCAGAAAGAAAGTGTATGACGTAACGGGTCAGCCTGAAATCACAGCTACATGGCCTGCCTGCAAGCTTCTTTGGGTTAAGCGCCACGAGCCCGAGGTGTGGGCGAAGACAGAGCGTATCTTCCTCCTTGAGGATTATCTCCTCTTTAAGCTCACGGGTAAATTTGCAACAGAAAAAACACTTCAGTCATCAACTATCTATTTTGATATAAACACAAGCTCATGGTGGAAGGAGATGCTTGACTTCATCGGTGTTGATGAAAGCAAGCTTCCCGAGCTTCTCAACAGCGGTAAGTACGTTGGCGACTATGAGGGTATTAAGGTTGTTACCTCCGCCATGGACCAGGTTGCGGGCGCAATCGGTGCAGGTGCGGTAAAGGAAGGCGTTATCAGTGAGATGACAGGTACCACAATGGCAATTTATGTGCCCACGGATAAGGTGCCCGAATACAGAGCGGACAGTATTGTACCCTGTCATTACAGCTTTGACGGATCCTTCGCACTTCTCTCATGGAGTCCCACTGCGGGCATGGCACTCAAGTGGTTCAAGAATGCATTTTTGAAGGACAATTCCTTCAGAGAGCTTGACGAAATGGCAGAAAAGATTCCTGTCGGCTCGGACGGCGTAGTATTTCTTCCGTACCTTTGCGGCTCCACAATGCCCAAATATAACCCCGATGCAAGAGGAAGCTTCACGGGACTTACTCCCGAGCACACTTCGGCACATTTTGTACGCAGTATCATGGAATCGGTTGCAGCTATCCTCAAGAGCAATCTTGACTATCTTGAAGTGCCCGTTGACGAGATCCGTATTATGGGCGGCGGCGCAAACAGTCCTCTCTGGTGTCAGATGAAGGCTGATATCACGGGCAAAAAGCTTCAGACCCTTAAAATGAAGGAGACGGCATGTCTCGGCTCATCGATCCTTGCAGGAGTTGGAATCGGTGTATACGAATCGGTATACTCCGCTTGTGAAAAGATAGCAACAGATAAGGTATATACACCCTCGGGTGCTGATTATACAAATGTTTTTGAAAACTTTAAGTACTACGACAATATACTCAACGTAAAGAAAGGAAATTAATTATGAAAGCAGCATTTGTCGGATTCGGAGAAGTAAACACACCTATTGACATTATCGTAAAGAAGTGTCAGGATGCAGAGGCATCTTTAAAGAAGGAGGGGCTTGACCTCATCAGCGTATACCCCGTAACAGACGATTACGAAGAAAAAGACATCAAAAAAGCAATAGCGGCTCTTGAAAATCAGAGCTTTGACGTGCTTGTTGTTTGCATCGCAGGTTGGATTCCCACACACGCAGTTGTTAAAGTAACAGAGCACTTCAAGCACAAGCCCATGGTTCTTTGGGGACTTTGCGGCTGGATTGAGGGTGACAGAACGGTTACCACAGCCGACCAGGCAGGTACAACAGCTATCCGCAAGACTTTCTATGACCTTGGATATACCTTCAAGTACGTATACGATATCATCGGACTTCCCACAAGATCCGACAGAGTTTATAAGTATGCCGTTGCCGCAGCTACAGCAGCAAAGCTTCGCCATGCAAGAGCAGGTATGGCAGGCTACCGTGACATGAACCTCTACGGCACTCAGGCTGACGGACCTTCCTTAAAGCGTGAGATTGGTCCCGAAATCGAGACCTTTGAAATGCTTGAAATCGAGCAGAGATATCAGAAGCTTACCGATGCCGAGATTCAGGAAGTTATTGACAAGTGTATGTCAAAGTGGAATTTTGTGAAGCCCGCTAACCCCGAAAGCATGAAAAAGGCTGCAGGCTACTACCTTGCGGTTAAGTCTCTTTGCGATGAAAGAGGATATGACTCAATCTCTCTCAAGGACGTTGACGGTATGAAGAAGCTTCTCGGCTTCCCTCCCGCACCTATCTTTATGCTCCTCTCAGATGAAGCAAAGCTTTGTACTATCCCCGAAAACGACTCTCTCGGTAACATCACACAGCTCATGGTTAAGTATCTCACAGGTCAGTGCGCATTCTATCTTGAGTTCTATGAATTCTTCGAGGACAGAGTTCTCGCAGGTGTGCCCGACTATGTACCGGCAGAGGTTGTTGACGGTCAGGTTACCGTTATGCCTGCGGCATTCGGTGAGCTCTCCGAGGGTATTCTCAATGTGAGCCGTGTAAAGCCCGGCAAGGTAACAATGTGCCGTCTTACATATGATGACGGGCTTTACTACATGCATATGGTTGTTGGTGAGGGTATCACACCTCGCAAGTGGGAAGAGGCAGGATGGACACAGCCCGCTCCTCAGCTTCCCGGTCTTGAAATTCTTCTTGATGACGTTGAAGATTTTGCAGACAAGGTAATGTGTCAGCACTACATCATTTCATACGGCGACAATACAGAGCTTATCACAAATCTTTGCGATATCCTCGGTATCCAGATTATATAACCATTAAAAGAAAAGGAGATTAAAACAATGGGAAAGGTACTTATCGGATGGGCAGAAGAAAGCATAATGCCCGATAATAAAAAAGTAAGTCTCGCAGGTCAGTTCTATGAGAGAATTTCAGACCATGTAGAATCAGATATTACAGTTACAGCTATGGCTGTTGAAGCTGACGGCGACTGCATGATCATGACATCTGTTGACGTTGTCGGAATGTCACACGATGCACTTGAATGGGCAAGAGAAAAATTCCACGCTATTTGCCCCGAGGTTGACCCGAACAAGCTTATTGCAAACGTTACACACACTCATACTTCCCTCAGAATTGCCGCTGTAAAGAAGCCTGATACAACCGTAGGCTTTAACACTCCCAGACAGATTCTTGCAGAGTTCATGCCCGAAGGCAAGGAATACAAGGCTCTTGTTACCCGTGACGACAGCGTTCTTTCTGATGAGGAAGGAACAGATTTCGTTACCACAAAGATTGCTCTTGCCGCAAAGCGCGCATGGGAGTCGAGAAAAGAATCTCTTTATACAAACGAGTTCGGCAGAGCCGCAGTCGGTATGTGCCGCAGAGTTTGCTATGATGACGGCTCAGCTCAGATGTGGGGTGACGTTAACACAGCTAACTTTACAGCTCTTGAAGGCGGTAATGACTCGGGTATCGAGCTCATCTTCACCTTTGACACCAACAAGAAGCTTACAGGTATCGTAGCAAATATAGCTTGTCCTTCACAGGTTCTCGAGCACAGAAGCTTTGTTTCAGCCGATTACTGGGGCGAGACAAAGAAGCTTCTCCGTGCAAAGTTCGGCGATGAGATATTCCTTCTCGCTCTTTGCGGAGCAGGCGGAGACCAGTGTCCCCGCGACCTTGTTCGTTGGGTAAACGGCGAAACACCCGTTGATGACCCCAACATCAGCCGTCCCAACTACATCGAAAGAAAGGCTGACCCCTCAATGTTCGACCTCAAGGGTTGCCGTACTATCGCAAGAAGAATCGCAACAGAAATCTTTGCGGTTTACGAAGAAATTACAGACCTCAAGGACGAGGCTGTATTCAAGCATGAGGTTATCGACCTTGACCTTCCTCTCAGAAAGGCTACAATGGAGGAATATAAGAACGCAGTAAGAGAAATCGAATATTACGTTGACAAGAACAAGGACAAGGACTTCACCTTTGAGGATACTGCAAGAATGCACGTTTATGCAGGTACTATCAAGAGATACCGTGAACAGCAGACAAAGGAAGTATTCCCCATCGAGTACCATGTAGTAAGATTCGGTGACGTTGCATTTGCAACCAACCCCTTCGAGCTCTTCCTTGACTTCGGTAACTACATGAAGGCAAGAAGCCTTGCAAAGCAGACCTTCATCGTTCAGCTTTGCTGCGGCAGTGGCGGATATCTTCCCACCGAAAAGGCTGAAAAGGGCGGTCACTACTCCGCATACATTTCCAGCGGTAACGTAGGACACGAAGGCGGAGACCTTCTCGCACGTGAGACAGTAACAAAAATCAACAAGATGTTCAAAGACTAATAAATAACATATATGCCCCGCAGACTTTGTTTGCGGGGCTTCATAAGGATATTATGGATACTTTACATGATATAAATATTCATCTTGAAAATAAAAAAGAAAGCAGACATTTCTTTGTTTTTCTTTGGATAATGTACGCTCTTGTGTATATGACAAAGAATTGCTTCAGCTCCGCTATGGCGTCGATTGTCGCAGAGGGAGTGTTTACAAAGTCGCAGGTAGGACTTATTACCTCACTTTTTTATCTTGTTTACGCACCTTTTCAGATATTCGGTGGCTTTGTTGCCGATAAAAAGAGTCCCGAAATGCTAATTAAGATAGGACTTATCGGAGGTGGCATTTCCAACCTTGTTATATTCTTTAACCAGAATTATTATGTAATTCTTGTTTCATGGGTATTTAACGGAATTGTACAGTTCGCTCTCTGGCCGTCGGTTTTCAAAATAGTTTCATCACAGCTTGTGAGAAGTGACAGAGGTAACAATGTCTTTCTCATAACTCTTGCAAGCTCGGGCGGACTTGTCATAGCCTTTCTTATTGCGGCAATAATACCGAAATGGCAATACACCTTCGCTGTTTCATCGGCAACTCTCTTTTTGCTTGCCCTTATTTTGCACCTTTACTGCAAGCACCTTGACCCGTACATGAAAAAGGACTACGACGTGCCCGCTAAAGCGGAGGGTGTGAAACATTCCAATATTTCCAACGTAAAGCTGTTCCTTATGAGCGGATTCTTCGTGCTTCTTCCGACGGTTCTTATGCGTGAGATTGTAAACCAGGGCTCAAAAACAATGTCACCCACAATGCTTATGGAAAGCTATGCGGGTGTGTCGGATTCAATAGGAAATCTACTCAATATTTTGATAATTCTTGCAGGTATTCTGGGAACGTTTCTCATTAAATTCGTATTTTTCGGAAGAATAATCAAGAACGAGGTTACGGGTCTTTGCGCACTTTTGACCTTTGCCGTACCCTTCGCCGCTGTTCTTATTTTTGTAGGTGATATTCCCGTGTGGCTTGCGGTACTTTGCTTTTGTTGCATTTCTACCGCAATTACAGGCTCATCACTTCTGCAATCCTACTATAATGTGCTCTTTACACGCTACGGTAAGAACGGAACGGTTGCGGGTATAGCAAACGCCGCCGCAAGTGCGGGTATTGTCATTCAGAGCTACGGACTTATGTCGGTTTCCGAGAATTTCGGCTGGAGTGCTGTTTCTGTTGTGCTGACCTCACTTCTTGTTTTGTCCGCACTTCTTGTAGCACTTGCCATAATTCCGTCAAAAAAATTTAAAAGAGGTTAAAAATGAAATTCATTTCGTGGAACGTAAACGGCTTTCGTGCCTGCCTTGACAAAGGCTTTCGTGATTTCTTCAACGAGCAAGACGCTGATTTTTTCTGTATTCAGGAAACAAAAATGCAACCGGGACAAGCGGACTTTGCACCCGAGGGATATCTTTCATTTTGGAACAGTGCCGAAAAGAAGGGATATTCGGGTACGGCTGTTTTTACAAAGCATGAGCCGATTAGTGTGTCCTATGGCATTGGAATCGAAGAGCACGATAAAGAGGGCAGGGCAATAACCCTTGAATATGAGGGCTTTTATCTCCTTTGTGTCTACACTCCCAATGCCCAAAAGGAGCTTGCCCGACTCGATTACAGAATGTCCTGGGAGGATGCGCTCCGTGAGTATATAATAAAGCTTGATGAAAAAAAGCCTGTAATATACTGCGGTGACCTGAATGTTGCTCACGAGGAGATAGACCTGAAAAATCCCAAAACCAATCACTTCAGCGCCGGCTTTTCCGATGAAGAAAGAGAGAAGTTCACAAAGCTTCTCGCCTCCGGCTTCAAGGACACCTTCCGCACACTTTACCCCGATGAGGTGAAGTATTCCTGGTGGAGCTATATGTATCAGGCAAGGGCGAAAAATGTGGGATGGAGAATAGATTATTTCGTTGTTTCAAAGAGACTTATGCCCGAGGTGAAGGACAGCTTTATTTTAAATGAAGTGATGGGCAGTGACCACTGTCCCGTGGGAATAGAGCTATGATGTACCTTGAAAGCTTCACACTTCCAAACCGTCTTTCCGAGGATGATTTTTACCTCAATTTCCCGCCTCAGCTTGAAATGGAGTGCTATTCCCACACAAATGTCTATCCCTTCAAAATATTCCCCGACAAGGGGCTTGAGAGCATTTCCTTCTCCCCCATTACCATATTTTACGGAACTAACGGCTCGGGAAAATCAACCCTTTTGAATGTAATATCCGAAAAGCTGGGGGTGTCCGGAAAATCTCCCTTCAACGATACCCCGTTTATGGAGGATTATCTTTCTCGCTGTGGCTATGAGCTTTCCTACGATATAAACTTTATTCCCGACGGTAGCCGCAAAATGACAAGTGACGATGTTTTTGAAGATTTGCTTGACCTTCGCTCGCTTAACGGTGAGATAAACGAAAGGCGAGAAATACTCTTTCGTGAATACACAGACCTGAAAAGTAAACCAATGGAGCAGCTCCGCAGCATCACTCAGCTTGACTCCTTCAAAAAACAGCTTGAAGCGAAAACACGCTCAAAGTCACAGTTCACCACCCGTCGTACAAAGCATGAGGTGGACAGCCGTTCAAACGGAGAGACCGCATTTCACTATTTCACCGAGAACATAACCGATGGTGCTCTCTATCTTCTTGACGAGCCCGAGAACAGCCTATCCGCCGAGCTTCAGTGTGAGCTTGCGCGGTTTATTGAGGACTCCGCACGATTTTTTAAATGCCAATTTATCATATCCACCCATTCACCCTTCATACTTGCAATGAAAGGTGCAAAGGTCTATGATTTGGATTCACGTCCCGTAGCACAAAAAAACTGGACTGAGCTTAATAACGTGAAAATATATCATGACTTTTTCAAAGAGCATTCAAAGGAGTTTGAAAACTCATGAATTACACTCTTGTAAGGTCAAAAAGAAAAACCGTGGCAATTCAGATAAAGGGCAACAAGCTGACAGTGCGTGCTCCCTTAAAAATGCCGCAGAGTAAGATTGACGAATTTGTAAATTCACGGCGTGATTGGATTGAAAAGCACATGCCGTCGAGTGAGCCTCCGAGACCATTTTCAAAGGAAGAGCTTGAATCACTTTTGAAGGCGGCAGAGGAGTACTTCCCCAAAAGGATAGAGCACTACGCACGTATAGTTGGGGTAGAGTACAATAAGGTTTCCTTTAAATTTCAAAGCACAAGGTGGGGGAGTTGCAGTGGAAAGGGCAACCTTAATTTCAATGCTCTTCTTATGCTTTTACCGCCCGAGGTCATTGATTCGGTAATTGTACATGAGCTTTGCCATCTCTTGGAAATGAACCATTCCAAAAGGTTTTATTCCCACGTTCTTTTGGCATATCCCGATTATTACACTCACCACAGCCGTCTTAAAACCCTGGGCAGAGAGTTGATAATGCGGCTGGAGGAAACAAAAACATCAAAAAAACACTTATTTGACGCTTAAAACGCACAGTTTTTAAGCGTTTTTTTCTGACAAAAAGAGAAAATATATAAAATGATTGCAATTTAATCAATATTTATTAAAATTTACGTGGTATGATATAAGCACTAAATCAAGGAGAGTATATTTTATGTCAGATAATTTCAACATTAATCCCGAAACAAACGACGATACAAAAATATCGAATGAAAATGACAGCAAAAAGTCCTTTGAAGAAAGTGTTGCCGAGATTATAAAATCCACTAAAAGCACAAGCACAGAGCATACAGCTCCGGTAGGTGATACACCCTCAAACGAGGCACCTGCATCGGGTGTGAGCCAGGGCACATTTTACTCTGACAGCCGTGAGCAACCGATTAATGACATGAACGGAAACGTATATTCCCGTCCTCAGACCGCTTACGAAGCACCGTCATACAGCGTTCCAAAGCAAGATTACAGCTACGGTGTTCCTCCCATGGGCACAGGTCAGGAAAACAGCTACGGCGGTTTCTCTCAAAAGTGGAATTACGAAAAAAACGAGGCGAAGTCACAAAAGAAGTCAAAGGGACTTATGATTCTTGCGATTTCCATGTCCGCACTTTTCTTAATAACGTTTTTAGGCTTTATATTCTACCACAGATATGTAACCGAAAATGAACTGCCCGGTAAGTCCAATTCTCCGTCCAACTACGGCGGCTCAGCATCTGTCAGTGACAAGGTTTATAATTCACCTGTTATAACTGCTCCCGAAATTTCGGATGTTTACACCGGTGAAGAGCTTTCCAGCCAGGAAATAATTGCCCTTGCCAAGCCCAGTGTTGTTGGTGTTAAATCAATTATTGAAGAGGACTACGGTTGGTACGGCACTCAGACATATGAAGGTGTCGGTTCGGGATTCATCATTACAAGCGACGGATATATTGTAACTAACTACCACGTTATCGAGGGTGCGGTCAGCATTAAAATAGTTCTTTCCGACGGCACCGAATACGATGCAGTGGAGATAGGCTCTGATCCTCTTTCTGACGTTGCCGTTCTTAAGGTAGACGGTACCGACCTTCCGGCACTTGTTATCGGTGATTCGGATGCACTTTCGGCGGGAGATACAGTTATTGCCATTGGTTGTCCTTCGGGCATCGACCTTGCAGGTACTGCTACCCGTGGTATGATATCTATGGTCAACAGACAGATATCAATTACAGATTCATACGGAAACGTACAGAAGATGATGAGTGTTATACAAACAGATGCCGCTATCAATCCCGGTAACTCAGGCGGACCGCTTCTTAACACAAGAGGAGAAGTTATAGGTATAAACACTCTCAAGCTTTCCGCAACTACCTACGAGGGTATTGGATTTGCACTTCCCATTAACGGCGTTATGAAGCTTGTTGAACAGATTTGCGAAAACGGTGCGGTTGTAGACAGACCTGCTGACAGCTTTGTTACAGGCAAGGCGGCACTTGGAATCACATACCGTGATATTACCGCATCTGAGTCAAAGAGATATGACCTTCCTCAAGGTATTTTGGTAGTTCTCCTTTCTCAGGGTGGAGCCGCACAGAAGAGCGGAATGAGAAGCGGTGACGTTATCGTTGCCTTTGACGGCAAGGATATAAAGACAGCGGAAGAGCTTATAAAGATACTCGAAAAGAAGAAACCGGGTGACGTTGTTTCTGTTAAATTCTACCGAGATGGCGAATATATGACAGTGGATGCAACGCTTACAGAGGCTTCCGAATAAAAAGATATAGGGCAGTAGCAATTGCTACTGCCCTTAAATTATTGTATTTGTGTGAATTCAATTTAACCTACAATATCTCCGTTGTCAAATGCATCTCCGCACTCGGGACAGAATTTAGGAGGATTTGCTCCCTTTTCGGGCTCCCATCCGCATTTATCACATTTGTACTGGATAGCGCCTGCAGGCTTTTTTGCTCCGCATTCGGGACAGAACTTACCCTTGTTTACTGCACCGCAAGAGCATTTCCAACCGTCATTTTCAGGCTTCTTTGCACCGCATTCTGTGCAGAATTTACCGGTTGAGGTTGCACCGCAGGAGCATTTCCAGCCACCTTGTGCAATGGGTGCCTGTGCCTGATTCTGTGTAGCCTGCTGTCCCATAGCAAAGAGATTCTGTGCGTTGTTACCGCCTGCGTTCATTGCCATTCCCATACCCATAAAGCCCATTGCGGCACCGTTTTCGTTAGCCGCAGCTGTACGCATTGCATCTGCCTGAGCACCTACAAGACGGGAGCCTGCCATCATGGGATTGGTGGTCATTGCGTTTTCTTCCCACTCTGTAATCTTCTTTCTCTGGTCTTCGGGGATGGAGAGAGAGTTGATTGTAAGCTTTACAAGCTCGATACCGCGTGTTTCTGTCCAGTCGGGTTTGAGTACTTCGGTAAGAGCATTTCTGATTTCAACCGTGTGTGCGGGAAGCTCGAAGTATTCAATCTTCTGAGCCGCAACAGATGCGAGTGCAGGCTGAAGTGCATCAAGAAGTGTGCTTCTGAGCATATCCTCCCATTCGCTCTTTTCGTACTTGTAGGAAACATTTCCTGCAATATTTGTGTAGAAGAGAAGGGGATTTGTGAGCTTGTAGGTGTACTCACCGTTGCATCTGATGTCAACGGAAAGCTTAAGTCCCATCTGTTCATTGATTACCACTCTGAAAGGAATGGGAGTAGCTGTACCATACTTATTGCCCATGATTTCCTTTGTGTTGAAGTAATAAACTCTTTGGTCCTTGCCTGTGTCACCGCCGTAGGTAAAACGCTTACCGATTGTCTTGAAGGTGTCCTTTACGCTCTGACCGAAGGAGCCTGCAAAGATTGAAGGCTCGGTTGAGGTGTCATATGTAAATTCGCCGGGCTCTGCACAAAACTCAACAATCTTGCCCTGCTCGACAATTATCATTGCCTGACCGTCGTTGACTATAATTCCCGAGCCGTTTGAAATGATGTTGTCGCTTCCCTTGGTGTTTGAGGAGCGCTTTCCTATCATCTTCTGTCCTTTTATCATAAGTGTGTCATTGTCAAGTGCCTCACAGTAGAAAAATTCCTTCCACTGGTCTGCAAGTGTTCCGCCGAGAGCACCGAGTGCCGCTTTAATAAGTCCCATAATTTTTATTCCTTTCTATATTTCATTTTTATTAAAATCTTCCGCTGCTTCCGCCGCTTCTTCCACCGGAAGAGGCGCCCGAACCGCCCGAGGAATTATTTGTTTGACGTCTTTGTCTCGTTATATTTCTGTACAAGAACAAATCGTTTGACATGGTCACGTTAAGACTTCCCGCTCTTAAATAGTCATTTGCAAGAGGCTGGTGCCTTACGGTTTTCAGCTGACCTTTCAGGATAGATGTAACAATAAAAGCAATTATAACGCCTATAACAAGACTTATAAGTATTTTCTTTGCAATAGGGAAGTGTGTGGCATCCGTTACATAGTCATCACATTCTTCGGCAAAGGTAAGGAATGCTCTTTCATAGTACCCCTCCGACATGTCTTCGGTTATCTCTTCTCTTATATCGGAGCAATCACCGTCGGAAAGATAATCATAACAGCTTCCAAATAATTGAACACGCATAAAACGGCTTTCCATATCAACCAGCAATATTATACCGTCTTGCTTGTATCCAAGCATTTCGTATATGGATTTTGAGGCAGCTTCTACCGTCTGTCCATTAAGAGAGTCAACCGTAACAATGACAATATCAACTCCAAGCTTTTCGCTTACACGGTCAAGCTCCCGTAAAACATTTGCTTCCTTCGACGAAGGTATAATGTCGGCACCGTCAACAAGCCTTGGTGAAGCTTCTGCCGCAACGCTAAAGGTCAGTGTGAAAATGAGCGAAAGAGTGAGAAAAACAAACAATAATTTCTTCATTTCAACACCTCCTTACAGCAACCACACAAGGTAGGAAATTGCCATTGACACCGCTCCCGCTATTGCGGTTACCGATGCAAACCACTTGGCGAATGCACCCTTGTCCATGGGAAGGTCACCAACAAACTTACCTGTTTGTCCGTTCATTGCGAAGGTGAATTTCTGCCCGTTCCAGTCGGTTGTGAGCATCCAAACGGGGTAGAGAGCGTATCTTGTTTTAGCGTTTGACAGCTTTACCGAGGAGGATACGGGAACAACCGTAGAGTAGCCTTGTACAGTGCTTGCAAATGCCTGCTCGGTGCTTCTCTTTATTCTCTCGTTTGCACGAAGTATGCTCTGCTCGGCATCTACATCGTACTTGTCAGCAAGAAAGCCTGCAAGGTATGCTGTCTGAAAGTCCACCGCTTCCGAGAAATTGAAGGGCTCGATGGACTCCATTAAAGCATCGTCCATCTGAGTTGAACCGTCAACGGGTACTCGTTCAAAGCCAAGGTTTCCGCCACGGGCAACAGAGAAGTGACTCGTCTCGGTGTAGTTATATTGGCTGTCACTCCAGAAGCGTGTTCTTGTAGCCTTGTATCTTATATGTGCGTTTGCATCAGCATCAAACAGCCAGAAGGGAACGTATACACCCTTTATTTCTTCTATATGGTTTTGGTCTTTGAAAATCTTCGGCAGCAAAGGTTTGCCGCTGTAATGCTTTTTCAACGCCTCCATAGCCGCTTTTTTGTCAAACTTGAAGGGGATTACAAAATCAGGCTTGAGCGCACCCGATAAATTGCCCTTGACTGTAACGGGGTTTCCGCAATAAGGGCAGGATGTGGCGGCAGTGTGCTCATCTGCAACTATTTCTCCACCGCAGGAATTACACACGTATACAGAAAGACCGTCCGCTTCTCCTTCACGCCATTCGCTGTTTTGGGAGGTTTCCCATTGCATATCGTCCGGCTCTGTGCTCTGTACCTCTTCGTTGTAAGAAGTAATGGTTTCAATGTCGAATTCAGTACCGCAATAAGGACATTTCAGCTTTTGAGAGTTGGCGTTGAATTCGATAGCACCGTCACAGCACGGACATTTGTATTCTGTCAGTTGAGCCATTTTTTCACTTCCTATACTTTAAGATTAATTATATCTCCGGCACCCATAATAATGAGGAGATCGTCTTTTTGCAAATTCTTTTTCAAATAATCGGAAATGCAGTCAAAATCACCTACGTAAATACCGTTTTCTGTGGCATCGGCAAGATTCTTTGAGGAGATACCGCAAAGATTCTTTTCACGTGCGGCGTAGATGTCGGCAAATATTACAAGGTCGCAGTCCTTGAATGAGGATATAAAGCCGTCAAACAAATCGTGTGTTCTCGTATATGTATGAGGCTGATAAACAACTATTACACGCCCCATTTCCATTGATTTTGCCGTGGCAAGAGTTGCTCGTATTTCATCGGGATGGTGTGCGTAATCATCGTATATGACAGCTCCGTTCAGTTCTCCTCTGTATTGGAAACGGCGTCCGACACCTCTGAAGCCTTCAAGTCCTGTCTTTATTTCCTCGGCACTAAGTCCCCCAAGATATGCGGCACCGATGGCGGCAAGAGCATTGCTTACCTGAAAAGCACCCGGTACACGAAGCTTGAAGTGGGAGAAAAACTCACCCTTAACATAGGCATCAAACTCGGCAAAGCCACGTACCACCTTGATGTTTTCTCCATAGAAATCGGCATTTTTATCCTTTACCGAATAGTAATATGTCTTGCCCTTGTGCTTTTTGGAGGCACTTACAGCGTTTTCATTGTCTGCACAAACAATTGCTGTATCGGAAATATTCATGAAATTTGTATATGATTCCTTCATTTGGTCAAGACTTAAAAAGTAATCGGTATGGTCAAGCTCGACGTTTAAAACGATTGACAGTGTAGGGGAGAAGGAAAGGAAGGAGTCCTTGTATTCACAAGCCTCAAATACAAAGTATTCTTTTCCGCCTATTTTGAGTCCCGAGCCTATTGACGGAAGGTCAGCGCCTACCATAACAGTGGGATTCACATTGGCTGAAAGGAATATTTCGGATATCATACCCGATGTTGTGGATTTTCCGTGAGTTCCCGAAATGCCTATTCTTGTGGAATAGCACTTCATCAGCTCTCCCAAAAAAGGAGCACGTACTACGCAGGGAATGTTCTTTTTCTTTGCGAGCACGATGATGGGGTTATCCTCTTTAATAGCCGCTGTATATACAACGAGACCAATGCCATCAAGGGCGGGAACCGTGTCACCGTACACAACCTCAATACCGTTCTTCTCAACAAGATCGGTATAAGGTCCCCGTCTTTCGTCATAACCCGCAACGCTGTATCCCATATCACGGAGAAGCAGTGCAATTGATGACATGCTCACGCCTCCGATACCGAGAATGAGACAAGTTTTATCAGAAATGTATGTATCATACAAGAATTTACTTTTTGTTAACATTTTTTAACCTTCCATTTAATAAAATACGGATAAAATCAAATTGCTTTTTGAAGTAAAAATACAACAGTAAAGGAGCCTAATATGCAGATCACTGACATCAAAATCAGAAAAACTTTTGACGATGGACCTCTTAAGGCGGTTGTATCTCTTACTTTCGACGCACAGCTTGCAGTACACGACATCAAGGTAATTTATGCTAACGACAGATTTTTCATTGTAATGCCCAGTCGCAAAAACGGAGATGGAACTTACAGAGACATCGTGCACCCTATCAATGCAGATTTCAGGGTGATGGTTGAAGAGGCAGTACTTGCCGCTTACAACGAGGAACTTGCAAAAGCAGAAACATCTATCGCAGAAGAATAGTTACATGGCAGAGAGCGAAAGCTCTCTGCTTTGTTTTTTTAAAAGCAATTAAGTAACTACCTATATATTATACTACCACTATTTTATAAAAATGTCTACACTTTTTTATTAAAAATTCTTTTTAACAAACAAAATGCAAGTGCCGCGATGAAACTTGCATTTTTGTTTTTAATTTTCTTCGGTTGTTACATCTTCTGCTTTTTCGTCTGCTTTTGATGCAAGATGTAAGTTCGAGGACCAAATAATGTGTCTGGGGCAAATTTCTGCACATTTACCGCAGTTGGTACAAGCAGAATAATCTATTCTTGCAAGGTTGTCAACAACCGTGATAGCACCGGAGGGACAAGCCTTTTCACACATTTTACATCCGATACAGCCGACCTCACACCATTTCTTGGTGTTTGCACCCTTTTCTGTACATTTACAGCCAACCCAGTATTCTGCATCGAAGGGAACAAGCTGGATAAGACCTTTGGGGCAGGCATTTACACACGCACCGCACGCCTGACACTTGTGGTAGTCAACAGCCGCAGTACCGTTAATAATCTTGATAGCATCAAATTTACATGCTTCAACGCAGGTTCCGTAGCCCATACATCCATTGGGACAGAGCTTGTGACCGCCTGCAAGCTTTGTGGCTGCAATACAGTCATTGACACCTTCGTATTCATATTTGAGCTTTGCTCGGTCGGAAGTGCCGCTGCACATTACCTGCGCACGCATACGCACCGCCTGCTCTGCTTCGATACCCATAATTTCGGAAATCTTTTTAATCGCGTCGGGACTTGCTACGGCACATTTTGAGGGCTTCGCTTCACCCTTTGCGATTGCTTCAGCCATAGCCGCACATCCCGCATATCCGCATCCTCCACAGTTAGCAGAGGGGAGGTTTTCGGTTATTTCTTCTATTCTCGGGTCTTCTTTAACCTTGAGAAACTTCGCCGCAAATGAAAGGGCTACTCCAAGTGCTCCGCCGATTACAAGAAACCAGACAACAGCAAGTACAATGTTTAAAATATCGCTCATGAATTTTTCCTCCCGTTATAAGCTTATTCCCGAAAATCCCGAGAAAGCCATTGCAATAAGTCCTGCAGATAAGAGGAGAAGGGGGATTCCTTTGAAAGCCGCAGGAGGAGTTGCAAATCTGAGTCTTTCACGTACACCTGCAAATATCAGAAGTGCCATTGTGAATCCGACTGCCGCCGAAAGACCGAATACAACAGATTCAATAAATGAAAATCCGTTCTGAATATTGAGGAGAGCCGCACCGAGTACTGCACAGTTTGTTGTTATGAGAGGGAGATAGATACCGAGTGCCTGATAAAGTGCCGGAACAAATTTTTTGAGGAACATCTCAATTATCTGAACCAGTGCCGCAATTATAAGAATAAATGCAATGGTTTTAATATATTCAAGACCTGAGGGAACAAGTATGAATTTGTATACCAGCCAGGTAAGGGCAGAGGACACTGCCATTACAAACATTACCGCAAATCCCATACCTGCCGCGGTTGAAGGCTTTTCGGAAACTCCAAGGAAGGGGCATATTCCGAGAAAGCGTGAGAAAATGAAGTTTTCGGTAATAATAGCCGCAAAGGCTATAAGAAGTATTTCTTTCATATTACTCTACCTCCTTTTTCTCTGCACGTTTTTTTAACATCGACATAATCTTATTCATTCCCGCAACTACAAAAGCAAGTGTGAAGAATGCTCCTGCCGACATTACAAACATAAGGGACGGCTCAAATCCGTCGGGCATAACTGCCTTTCCGAAAAGAGTTCCGTTTCCAAGAAGCTCACGGATTGCGGATACTATTACAAGCGCAATAGTGAAGCCCGCACCCATTGCCACACCGTCAAGCATTGCAAGAACAGGCTTGTTTTTGGATGCAAAGGATTCTGCTCTCGAAAGGATTATACAGTTAACGACTATAAGGGGAATAAATACACCGAGAGACTTGTTTATTTCAGGGAGATACGCTTTTATCAGAAGTTCTATTGCCGTCACAAATCCCGAAATAACCACAATGTAGGATGCGATTCTTACTTCCTTCGGGATAAAGTTACGGAGCAGAGAAATGAAGAGGTTTGAACAAACAAGCACTGCCGTTGTTGAAAGTCCCATAGCAAGTCCGTTTGTAATGGAGGTTGTAACAGCCAAAGTTGCACAAGTACCGAGAAGCTGTACGAGAATAGGGTTTTTATCGAATATGCCGTCGGTAAACAGCTTTTTAATCTGTGACATTATTTTCCTCCTTTGATTATTCTATCAACGGTTGTAACTGCACTGAGTACACCTTGCTTTACAGCCTTTGAGCTTATTGTTGCACCTGTGATGGTGGCAACCTCGGAGATGTTACCCGAGGTTTTTGCAACGAAGTTCGAAAGATAGGTGCTGTCCGTTGCCTTAGTTCCAACACCCGGAGTTTCGGAAGCGGAAAGGAGTGTTACGAGTGCTACTTTTCCGTCGGTGTCTGTTCCGACAATCAGAGATATCTCACCTTTGAAGCCTATGGGAGATACGTCTGCGTAATATCCTATTACATTGCCGTCTTTGTCAAGCACCTTACCTGCATCGCTTACACTGTTTTCATAATGTGATGCGTCTTCGGAAACAAAACTTTCACATTCGGGGAAAATACCCTTTATTGCTTTTTCTTTTTCGATTAAAGTGTTTTCAAGTATTTTACCTGCGGTGACAGAGTTTATAACAGCAAGAAGAAGTGCTATAACAACGCTTATCACGGTGAGAGGAATAGCGGGCTTTAAAAATTTAAGCTTTTGCATTTGCTTTACCTCCTCCGAATTTAGTGGGCTTTGTAGCCTTGTCAAGATACCATACAAAAAGATTCATTATAATGATTGCAAAGGATACACCCTCGGGGTATCCGCCGAGGAATCTGATAAATACTGTCAGCGCACCGCAGCCGACACCGTATATAAGTCTTCCCTTCGCTGTGACGGGGGAGGTTACATAGTCGGTTGCCATAAACACTGCACCAAGCATGAGACCGCCGCTGCAAATTTCGGCAAGCATATAATCAAGATTGCTGATTCCCTCGGGGGCAAAAATGAATGTAAGAATTGCAACAGTTGCAATAAACGATGCACTTATGTGCCATGTGATTACACGTCTTACGAGAAGATAAAGACCGCCCGCAAGTATGAGAAGTGCGGATATTTCACCGATACAGCCCTTCATATTTCCGATAAACATATCAAAAATATTGTCACCGGGCAAAGCACCCTCTTTAAGTACTGTCAGTGTTGTGGCACTTGAAACTGCATCTGGTGCCATCTCAGGCAGTGCGCCGAAGGCGGGGAGTCTTACAAGAGGCTCGGTGTACGCCGTCATATGTGCAGGCCAAGAGCCGAAGAGGAATACTCTTGCCGCAAGAACGGGGTTCATGAAATTCTTTCCGAGTCCGCCGAAAAGTCCTTTTACAATTATCATTGCAAAGAACGCACCTACCACGGGAATCCAGAGAGGAATTCCTGCGGGAAGGTTGAAGGCGAGAAGCATACCGCTGACTACGGCAGACATATCGCCCACGGGTATTTTCTTTTTGAGTATAAGATTAAAAAGAGCCTCGAATATAACACATGCTGCAACCGATACCGCTGTCACAGTCAATACCCTGAGTCCGAAAATATATGCTCCCCATATCAAAAGTGGAATCATCGCAATTATTACATCGCTCATAAGAACACGGGTGGTGTCCTCATGTCTTATGTGGGGAGATGCAGAAACCTTTAAAAGTCCCATTATATTATTCCTTTCTTAAACTATTTTTTAAGTTTTCCCTTAGCAGTTCTGATATATTGAACTATCGGAACGTTACCGGGACACTGATAGGTACAGCATCCGCATTCAACACAGCTCATGACGTCAAAGTCACGGCAGGATTCCCAATCACCGAGCTTTGCAAAGCTTGCGAGGTAAATGGGCATAAGATGCATAGGACATGATCCGACACATTTTCCGCAATGGATGCAGGTTTCGGCGATGGAAGCTTTCTTCTTTTTAGCAAAACAAAGTATTGATGCGGTTCCTTTGATTACGGGTGCATTTTCATCCCATTGAGCTGTACCCATCATTGGGCCGCCGCTGATGATTTTTTCAACTTCCGAAGTAAAGCCGCCGCAGTGGTTTATAATATCTGTGACGGAAGTTCCGAGGGGAACGATGAGATTCTTGGGATTTGCAACACAGTTGCCCGTAACAGTTATTATTCTGTCAACAAGGGGGATTCCGTATTTGTAAGCCTTCCATATAGATGCGGTCGTTTCTGCGTTGAGCACTACACGTCCCACGTCTGCAGGAAGCTTTCCTGCAGGAATCTGAACCTTGTCAATAGCATATATGAGCTGTCTTTCGTCGCCCTGAGGATATTTGGTTTTTAAAACCTTTATGTTTATGCCATATTCGTTTTCGGTATGTTCACGCATTACCTTGATTGCGTCTTTCTTATTGTCTTCGATTCCAATGTCACATTTGTTTATATCGAGAGCCTTCATTACAAGCTTTATACCGTTTATAATATCCGAAGCCTTCTCAAGCATAAGACGGTGATTTGCTGTTATATAAGGCTCACACTCACAGCAGTTGATGATAAGTCCGTCTACTTTTCCTTTTGCTGACGATATTTTAAAATGGGTGGGGAAGGTTGCGCCGCCAAGTCCGGCAATTCCCGCTTCCTTTATTGTATTGACAATGTCTTCAAATGAGGCTTCTTCAATAGGAGTCTCGTTCGGTTTTATGTCGGGGTGAAGCTCGGATTTGAAGTCGTTTTCTATAATAACGTGTGTTACCTTCTGACCAAATGCACCTACTCTATCCTCGATTCCCGAAACTGTTCCCGAAACAGATGCATGCACAGGGCAGGTAAGTCCGCTTTGCCCTTCACCAATTTTTTGACCCTTATATACGTAGTCACCTTTCTTCACGATGGGTATACAGGGAGCACCGATATGCTGTGACATTGCTATAGCAACGGTGCCGGGCTCGGGCATGACTTCAATAGGGGATGCCGCCGTTATCTTATTCTCCTCGGGATGCAATCCGCCTTTAAATGTTAATGCCATTTTATCACTCTCCTTTGCGTTCGTGTATATTTTACCACTGTTTTTTCAATTTTGCAACACCAAAATCAAATGTTTTTTATTTTTTTTGTATTTTTTTAATCCTTTGTTCACCTTGATAATTTTTTAACAAAGATTTATCTCGAAAAACCCTTTATTTTAAGGGTTTTTACAATTTTTTGGTTAAAAATGCAAACCAATTTGTTCAAAAATGTAAATACTTACAATTGCTAAATAATAAGATTGTCGATTTTTGAAAGGTTGCAGAATATATATACACTCAAATGCATAATAATTCGGTTTTAAACAAAATAAAAATGTACAAAAGTACAGAAAAAAAGAGCGATGTTTGAGACAAAATAAATAAAAAAATTATTTTTTTCGAAAAAAGGTTGATTTTTATACAAAATGATGTATAATTTGACCGATAGGTTGTAACTTGAGGAAGAATGTTTTTTCGGGTTACGCCATACATTTTTAAATTTTAAGGAGAATGTTAAAATGAAAAGATTTCTTTCCATGATTCTTGTTCTCTCCATGCTTGTTATGTGCTTTGCTCTCACAGCTTGCAACAACACAACAACAGAAGAAGAGACCAAGACACCTGCAGAAGATGCAGTAAAGCCTGAGGAGAATAAGACCTCAGAAGAAGAAAAGCCCGAAGAAGAGACTCCCGTAGAGCCCGTAGCAAAGGAAAAGCTTGTTATGGCTACAAACGCTTACTTCCAGCCCTATGAGTACTACGACGGAGACAAGATTGTAGGTATCGACGCTGAAATCGCAGCTGCTATTGCCGAGTATCTCGGAATGGAGCTTGAAATTTCAGATATGAACTTCGATTCAATCATCACAGCTGTTAAGACAGGAACTGTAAACTTCGGTATGGCAGGTATGACAGTTACCGAAGAAAGACTTCAGGAGATCAACTTCTCAATCAGCTACGCTTCAGGCGTTCAGTCAATCATCGTTAAGGAAGATTCAGCTATCACCACTCCCGATGACCTCTATGTTGAAGGCGCAAGCCAGAAGGTAGGCGTTCAGCTCGGTACAACAGGTGACATCTATGCAAGCGATGACTTTGGCGCAGACAGAGTTGTACAGTACGAAAACGGTAATAACGCTGTTCTTGCACTCCTCAGCGGAGACGTTGATTGCGTTATCATCGACAACGAGCCCGCTAAGGCACTCGTAGCTGCAAATGAAGGTCTCAAGATTCTTGACACCTCATACGCTGAAGAAGATTACGCTATCTGCGTTGCAAAGGAAAACACAGAACTTCTCGATAAGATCAACGAAGCAATCCTTGCACTTACAGCTAACGGCAAAATCGCAGAGATAGTAGCTAAGTACATCAAGTAATTTTAGCATAATAAAATCAAACTAATGCAAGAAAATAGGATTGTTTCGGCTTTCCTATTTTTTTGTTATTGAAAGGCATAAGATGAAAAAGAAGACTAAAATAATAATTGCGCTGACTCTGCTTGCAGCTATTATTGCTTTTGCGGTTTATGTTGGCATAAGCATATATATAGGCAATAAAAACAACGTTGTAGAGCAGAAAATAACAACAGCCGATGCACAGAAAATAGTTGATGAAACGTTTTCATCACTCCCAACATCGACTGCTTTGTGTTCAAAAAACCATATAAACAATACGGAAATCACGGTAAACGAGCTTGAATACGGAAACAAAAAGAATATAACACTCTCCTGTACATATAAAACTGTTGATATTTACTCGGTTATCAGTGAAAACAAGAATGAATTGCTTGGCATCAACCCCAAGAAAGATAACGGAAGAACCAAAAGTGCTACCGAGGTTCAGGTAGAACTTACCAAACATCTTACTTCTCTTTTTGACGAAGCAAAGCCCGTATCGGGAAAAATAGACATTGAGCTTTATGAAATAAACGGAAAGCTCGTTCTTTATCTCGACGACAAGGTGGTCAATACTTCACTTGGCGGTCTTCTTGATGCTATTGCTTTGATAAAGAATACAAACGAAATTGAAGTAAACGGTGAGATTATTGACATCACTGCAAACAACACCTTGAGACGTGGTGTTACTCAGGGCTTTGAGCTTTCAAATTACGATTCCGCAAAGCCTGACACATCTATTCCGATTATGAGAACCTTCAATTCACTCAAAGACCAGTTTTATCGTAACTTTATTGAGAAGGCTCGTTGGCAGTATCTTACAGACGGTCTTACAACCACCCTTGCCATTACTGCACTTTCATTGATACTCGGTCTTGTAATAGGCTTTATTGTGGCAATAATAAGAACTACATATGCAAAAACCGGAAAGCTTGAAATTCCCGATGCAATATGCAGACTTTATGTAACTATAATGAGAGGCACACCTGTTATGATACAGCTTCTCATTGTGTACTACGTTGTACTGGCACCCCTCGGCGTTGAAAAATTCACCGCGGCAATTCTTTGCTTCGGTATCAACTCGGGCGCATACGTTTCAGAAATTGTAAGAGGCGGTATAATGTCTGTTGACCAGGGACAGATGGAGGCGGGCAGAAGCCTTGGCTTCAACTACATTTCCACAATGTGGTATATTATTCTTCCTCAGGCATTAAAGGCAGTTCTTCCTGCACTTGCCAATGAATTTATCGCACTTTTGAAGGAAACATCCATTGCATTCTATATCGGTGTTGCAGACCTTACTCAGGGCGGTCTTAAAATACGTTCGATTACATACAGCAACTTCATGCCCCTCATTGCCATAGCTGTTATTTACCTTGTACTTGTACTTGGACTTTCACGCTTGGTATCCATGCTCGAAAGGAGGATGAATAAGAGTGATAGAAGTTAAAAACCTCTACAAAAGCTTTGGAAAAAACGACGAAATAAAGGTTCTCAAGGGAATCGACATCACCATCGAAAAGGGTGAAAAGGTCGTTATAATCGGTCCTTCGGGCGGCGGTAAGAGTACCTTCCTTCGATGCCTTAATATGCTTGAGGTTCCAACCGACGGCGAAATTTGGTTTGAAGGAACACAGGTTGACAGCAAGAAGAAGGAAATCAATAAGGTGCGCCAGAGAATGGGAATGGTTTTCCAGCATTTCAATCTCTTTCCTCACCTTACAATACTTGATAATATCACCATTGCTCCCATAAAGCTCGGTCTTATGAAAAAGGATGAGGCACAAAAGCGTGCCCACGAGCTTCTTGAAAGAATAGGACTCAGCGATAAGGCTGATGCCTATCCCTCACAGCTTTCGGGCGGACAGAAGCAGAGAATTGCCATTGTCCGTGCTCTTGCCATGAATCCCTCCGTACTTCTCTTTGACGAGCCCACCTCCGCACTTGACCCCGAAATGGTAGGTGAGGTTCTTGAGCTCATGAAGGAGCTTGCGGAAGAGGGCATGACCATGGTGGTGGTAACCCACGAAATGGGATTTGCAAGAGAGGTTGCATCCCGTGTGCTTTTCATCGACGACGGAAAGATTGCCGAGGAAGCAACACCCGAAGAATTCTTCTCAAATCCCAAGAACCCAAGACTTCGTGACTTCCTTTCAAAGGTATTGTAATTATGAGCTTTTTATCACGTTTGTTTGAACCCAAGCCCGGTAGCCGTGCCTACAAGCTTATGATGGCAGAAAAATTCAACAATCTTATTGTGGAATCTGTCACGGAAAGAGTTGACAACGAGGAAATTCTCATAGGCAAAAGCGGTTCGATTTCTATAAAGGATAAGGTTCTTATCGTCTGCTGTGAGGGAAAGGTTGTCTTTCACGGCAATGCGGAGGAAATAACCGTTTCCGAGCTGATGAGCCGTAACGGCGTTATTATATCGGGATATGATGACGAAAAGTGCGAGGAGCGCACTGTTGTTGCTCACTTTTCTTATTACAGAAAACTGGAGAATTGATTATGGATAAGATTAACAGCGAACTTCTTGACTTTATATATTCTTCACCTACGGCATTTCATACGGTCGAAAACGCAAAGATGCGTCTTATTGAGGATGGCTATACCGAACTTTTTGAATCGGAAACGTGGATGCTTGAGGCAGGGGAACGCTATTTCGTAACAAGAAGTGATTCTTCGCTGATAGCCTTTCGCATACCCGATGAGGATTTTGACGGCTACCAGATAGTCGCATCCCATACTGACAGTCCGTCCTTTAAGCTCAAGCCTTCCTTTGAGCTTTGTGACAAGAATTATTTGAGACTTTCTGCCGACAGATACGGCGGACCGGTGCTCTCATCCTGGCTTGACAGACCGCTTGCCGTTGCAGGCAGGCTCACTGTGAGGGAAGGAACGAGAGTGGTTTCCCGCCTTGTGGAAACCGACAGTATTGCGCTGATACCGTCTCTCGCTCCTCACGTTAACCCGAACAAGGATGCTCCACTGTCACTTAATACCGATATGGTGGCATTATTTGGCGAAGCGGAGGACAGCGGAAAGCTCCTCTCAATCCTTGCGGATATTGCAGGTGTTGAAGCAGAAGACATTCTTTCTCACGACCTTTATCTTGTTAACCGAGAAAAGGGATGTGTTTGGGGAGATGCCTTTATCTCATCACCAAGACTCGATGACCTGCAGTGCGTATTTGCATCTCTTACGGGCTTTTTGCTCTCGTCTGACGAGGTTAATGTTCCCGTGTTTGCGATATTCGACAGAGAAGAGGTGGGAAGCGGCTCCGAAAACGGAGGCGGCTCAATGTTTTTACCCTCCGTCCTTGAGCGCATTTCTGCATCTATGGGCAAATTCAAGGCAGAGCATTTGAGACTTCTCTCCAATTCATTCCTTATCTCCGCAGACAATGCCCACGGTGTACATCCAAATCATCCCGAGGTGTCCGACCAAGGCAACAAAGGCTATCTTAATTCGGGTATCGGAATAAAGCACAATGCAATGGGCAGATATGTGACGAATGCCGAAAGCGACGCGGTTATCAAATCTCTTTGCAAAATTGCGGACGTTCCATTCTTTGACTATACCAACCGCTCGGATATGGCGGGTGGCTCAACACTGGGACACATACTTCAATCCCATCTGTCGGTTTTAGCTGTTGATATAGGTTTACCGCAGCTTTCAATGCACTCCTCATTTGAAACGGCGGGCGCAAGGGATACCGAATATGCACACCGACTTTTTATGACGTTTTACAGCTCACATATATACAAAATAGATAATTCTTTTATTATAGAGTGAAAAGCACTGTGGCAACTCAAAATGAGCTGTCACAGTTGCTTTTTTAGGTTGCTTTTTCTGCTGAATGTAATTTTCGGTCATGTAAATGTAATTTCTGTGGCTTGTAAATAATAAAAAACGGTTGTATAATATGTACAGAAAAAAGAAAACAGCTACTGACCGACGGAGGGTACAAAAATGTTAAGAACTCATAACACAAAAAACAATTCATCAAAATCAAATATAAAAATCAAAATTTTGCAATTCCTGATTTATGCTACACCTTTTTTGTGCGGGGCATTGGTTCACACATTAGGTAAAATACTTGAATTATCTGTTGATACGGAATTTCTTGTGCTTATCGGAGCCATTGTTGTTATAGGCATTCCGTGTATCTTCCTTGAGGATTTTTTGAGCAAGAAAACTGAAACCTTTGATTATCCCGATACTTACGAAGCTTGAGTCTTTATAATGAAAACAGTCAGGCACACCGTTTTAAAATCTCCTAAAACGGTGTGCCTTTTTACTTGATTATTTACTGTTTCGTTTTTTACTTCGGATTTTACAGCGGCTGCTTGCAAGTGCGATTTTCCTTTTATTTAACAGAATTCTTTACTACGCCTCTTACCTGCATAACGTCAAGTGTCTTATGGATATTCATTTCATTTGCCATGATATATGAAATAAACTCATTTATTTTCTTTTCTGCCGCTTCCGCACCTTCTTCAATAGCGGTTATGACACAATTTGCGAAGTATTCCACATATGTTTTATGGAACACAAGATATTCCCAGGACTTGAGCTGTCCTTCGGGGAGGTCCTTTGCAAGGTTTTTCTTAACGATTTCCGCAAATTCATCAACCACTGCAAACACCTTCTTTGCAAGTGCAAGACGCTTTTCCGCATCATAAGGACGGTTGCTGATCTGACGTGAATATACGGGGTCAAGAAGGGCACTGAGTGTCTTCATATATTCCTTTACTGCCTTATAGTCTTCGCCGTATGCATCAAGGAAGTACTTGTCCGACTGTACTTCAAAGTCACAGTTTTCATCCCAAAGAGCGTCTGCCATCATCTGCATGGGGAGGTTATTGGGAAGACAGCAACGTGTGAGCTGACATGAAACCATTCCGTCAAGACCAATCTTGTGAAGGGATTGCATATCACGGAACAGGATATTTGCAACCTTATAGTAACCGGGGTCATAAAGGTGGTCCCACATAAGATGATAGTCAAACACAAAGCTGTCCTCGGAGTGAATCTTCTTCCAGGTGTTAAGAAGTGCAAAGTTTACGCCTACATCCTTGGGGAAGTTGAGCTTATTCTTTACATAATCGGGGCATGTATATTCCTTTGTTAAGTCGAGTTCATCATAGCTTTGCGAATAGCTTCTTGTGATAGGTGCAAACATGAGTACAAAACGGTCGGGGTTGTTGAATTTTTCCTTTAAAGGTCCCCAGAGGAGGTCAACATATACAAGGAATACGATCTTTGTGTCAACACCCTTTGCTGTAAGCTTTGCATCCACTTCGTTGAGCATCATTACAAAGTAATCGGAGGGTCTCTCTACACAGTTTTCGCACTCGCAGTTGTTGTTTGAACCGTCTGCAAGCCAGAAATGAAGGTATTTGACCTCGGGATTGTTTTCACAGTATTCAGCCATAGCGGTGGTAAGAGTATCACGAACTCGGGGGTTAGAATAGCAAAGGTTTGTGTTGAGCGGCACGTCGCCCCAGAATTTACGCTCGCCGTTTACCATGGCAAGAATAGAGCGAATCTCCTCGGAAACGTCCTCTGTATTTACCTTTACCCAACCGTCACCGCCGGGAATACCAAAGGGCTCACAAGTCCATCCGTGTCCAACCTTGTGAAGAAGAAGGTCACGCTTTTCGATTTCCTCGGAAAGGTTTGAAACAATAGCATCAATGTCGGCACGTGTCACATTTTCGCTTTCATAGTTCGGGTTACTTGTATGGCTGTACCATCTGTCAAAGAAATAGAAAGGACGGCTGAACTGGAAGAAATATCCGCTCATTCCCGCACGGGGAATCCACTTTATCATATTGAGCACATGCTCATATGAAACAGAGCCTTCGATACAGATAGCTCTGTGACGGTAGGATGCCTTTTCCTGAATCTGCACATTTATATTTGTCAGCTTTTTCTCGTGTATTACCTCACCGTCGTCGGTAGGTCTGACCCATGCTACACCAAGCTCACGAAGGAAGCGGTACGCCGCAATGAGTACGGCTCTGGGGTTACAGCCTGTGATGATACCTTCGTTATTGCTGACGTCAATGAAAATGGAGTCCTCTCGCTTAGTATCATTTACTTCGAGAAGCTTTGAGGTGAATTTTTCACTTTCTCCCACCCATATAACTCGGTCGATGCTTTCATCAAAGTCCGCATATGTACGGATGTCAACAAAAAGAGTGTTATCAATCTTCTTAAGATAAGTATAAAGCTCTTCTACCGCATAGTCAACGGTCTTGTTTTTGCCGATTTTGGCAAGTGTAATTCTTGTCATTTCTGTTCTCCTTTTCGGAAAATATTTGCGAGTTTAGTTTATCATAAATGGCATTATATGTCAAGAAAAAACACCGCAGAAAATCAATTCTGCGGTGCATTCATCAAATATAGCTTGGTTTTACAAGAAACTGCTTATAATAGCGATAGAAGAAGAAAAGTGTTGCCGAAGCAAACAAGAGCATATACGCAATGAATCCGACAATCCATGTGCCGCCGAGCATCTCATAGGTGAAAATACTTTGCAAATTCCATTCGTAAAGCCACATGGGATACTCATATATTGTGACCTTTACGGGTAGAGATGCAACAACGGCATAATTCACGATGGTGGGTATCTGCCAAAGAGCGGCAGCGATATAATAACCCCAGAGACGGGTTTTCAGCATTTTTATAAAATAAGGCTTATAGTCAAGCTCATATCCGTTTTCTCTGAATTTATTCTTAATAGCCTGCTCTTCGTTTATTATCTTTTCGCTCTTTACGTTGATATTAAGCATTTTCACGAATACATATATGCTGAAAGCAAACAAAATTATTCCGAAAACACTCGTCCTGAATGCCGCACCCTTGGGGTCATCACCGTTGGCATTACGGAAAATCAGGAAATAGCATATATTACCAAGCAGACCTGTAAATGCCATAGCAATAATGCCTTTGAAAAAATTAAAAACTATTGTACGCCAATATTTCACCATACGTTTATCCTCTGTATTTCGCAGTATTCGTCTACATTTACAGTGTATCATAAAACAAATGTCTTGTCAATAAAAAACAATGCGGGGGGTTACTGTGTTATATTTCCGGTAAAGCGTAATTATCGTCACCGCTGTGAACTGATTGAATTTTGCTCTGTGGCTGTTTTCCGAATATTGCAACAAGATATGCGTATGTCTCTTGATGGTCATACGTTTTATAGCGCAGATGGAGAATGTCACCGTCGTTCAAGAGAGTTGCATAAAGCTCCTTCTTTTCCATCGAAACTATTACGCAATTGGGAGGAAGGAGGATGTCACGCAATTCTTTTCCGACAGCAAAGGAGTCGGAAGAAACGGTAAAATGTGCATCTATTACAAAGTGCTCCTTACCTTCGGTTCTCGTGTGTATCTTACTTTCGATAACCGAATCGGTAAGAGACTCAGCACCGGCAATTTCAACTATTATATATGCCACAGCTGTTCCGAGAATGATTGGCATTATGTTCCCCGCACCTGTCATTGCTTCGGCAGAAAACGCAATAGCTGTCATGGGAATTTTTGACGAAGCGGCAAGAAATGCGGTCATTGCAACAACAACCAACACGGGAGCATATTTTTCGGGCAAGAAATCAAGGGAAATCATAACCTTTGCCATAAGTGAGCCGAGCATTGCACCAAAGGTAAGAGACGGAATAAAGATACCGCCCGTAATACCCGCAGTATTGGCAAAAAGCAAAAGCAATAATCTGACGATAAGATATATAAGCAACAAATACCATACAGGAGCTGTACTACACATTATTTCGCAAATCACGTCGTGTCCCGAGCCGATAAAATCGGGGCTGAAAAATCCAAGTACAGAGGTGATAAAAAAGATTGAAACAATCTTTATATAACGGGGAACTTTTGCAAGTACACCCCTCATTATCCTATCTGTAACTCGGTAAAGCCTTGCAAAGAAAATGGCAAAAGCTCCCGCAACAGCTCCCACAACAATTACGATCAGAATATATTTCAGAGGAAGGACTTCTTTTAAAGATATGTGGAAAAGCGCTGTCTCTGTGCCGAAGACTTCACACAAAAATTCGGTTATTGTAAATGATGCTGCAACGGAGGACACCACCGACATAAATAGTATGGGTGAAAACTTGCGGTGAACCTCTTCAAAGGCGAAAAGTATACCCGAAAGAGGTGCAAATGTTGCTGCTGCAAAGCCTCCCGATGCACTGCCCGTCATAACATATCTGTCCCACGCTTTATTCTTGCTGCCTATTGCGTTGACTGTTCCTCTGCCGACGGCACATCCCATCTGAACACTGGGGCCTTCGTTTCCGAGCGGTACACCCATGGCAAAGGTTACAATGGACGATGCAAAGGTACCGAGTATTGTTCGAAGCCACTTGAAAGGAAGGTGACCGCGAAGAATTGCAACCGCTGTGGGAATTCCGCCTCCGCGACAGCCGGGAATGTAATGAACAACTGCATAGGAAACAAGTCCCACCAGCAACGCACCCACAAAAAGCAAAGGCAAGTAGTCCACATTTTCACGGACAAATGCGTAAATTTCAAAAGACTTTTCGATTATCAGCTTTGATACCGATTTGAAAATAAAAATAAGTACACCTGTGAAAACTCCCGCCAATGCTGAAAGAAGTACACAGGGTACAATTGTTTGTTTAAAATAGTGTTTATTCATAGCGGATAGATTATACTACTTGGGATGTGATTTGTCAAGCAAAAACCGCAGGAGTTACCCTGCGGTTTTATTTTTATTACATAGGAAATTGCATCGCAATTTGCATGTAACACAAAAGTCTACCTATAAAATTTGTGAGCGTTAGCGAACATCAGTTGCCGAAGGCGACTTTTTTATTTCACTCTCAGCTCCCAGAAAGCAAGTGTAGCGGCTGAGGCAACATTGAGAGAATCCACACTGTTGTACATAGGGATTTTTGCAACAAAGTCACAAGCATCTATTGTGGCATCCTTTAGTCCTTCGCCCTCGGTTCCAAGGACTATGGCAAGCTTTTCTTCTTTCTTTAATACGTCATCATCTATCCATACACTGTTTTTTGATAGTGCCATTGCTACCGTTTTAAAACCGTGTGCGTGTAGCTCGTCTACACCGCCGTTATACAAATCATTTGAAATAAACGCCCAAGGGATCTGAAAGACAGTTCCCATACTTACTCTCACGCTCCTTCGTACCAAAGGGTCGGAGCAGGAGGGGGAAAGCAAGACCGCATCAATATTGAGTGCTGCCGCCGAACGGAAAATTGCGCCCAAGTTTACGGCATCTACAGTGTTTTCGAGAACAGCCACACGTTTTGCATCCTCTAATACATCTGACGGTACGGAGGCTTTTGGGCGTTTCATGGCGCAGTGAACACCCCTTGTCAGTGCAAAGCCTTTAACCGACGCAAAAAGCTCACGGTCAACTGCGTATACGGGAATGTCGCCGATTCTCTCTATAATGTCTGCCGCTTCACCATCTATTTGACTTTTTTCACAAAAGAGTGATACCGCTTCAACACCCGAATCCAGTGCCGTGCGTATAACGTTGGGACTCTCTGCTATAAAAAGTGCATTTTCGGGGTCGAGTCTGTTTCTTAACTGCGCTTCGCTGAGACGAAGATACGGATCAAGCTCGGTGGCATTGACCGATTTTATTTTAATAATACCCATTTTTCCTCCGAGTGCTTTTTAGTGGTTTCAATATATCACAAATGAAATTGCTTGTCAATATGTAATAACCGCAGGACCGATTTGTCGGTACTGCGGTTATTGGATTATACTATCGTTGCGCTTTCTGCCATTTTTGTATTTTCGTCAAGACATACCACATTACTTGATTTGATTTCAATCTCACTGTTTCCGCCATAAACGTAGGAAAGATTCTTGCCTATGACAGCATTTGTTATATTGAGATTCTTTGCAGTGCAATTGTTGAAATGGAAGGCATTGAGAACGTCTATTTTTACTCTGTGGAACACTTCTTTATAACCGATGTCACTGTCTGGTGCGGATGCCTTTGTATTATACATGAAGCGGTTGATAAATACGTTTTCAATATAACAGCCGTTAAAATACATACCGATGCCGCCGTCGGAGGTCATCATAAAGTTATCAAATACAGAGTCAACCAAAGTGTTGGCAATATAAGCACCGAATCTTGCTCGGGTAATAACGTCACGCACAACAATATTTCTTGTTTCTCCGGGCTCGTTCAGACGTGAAGGGTAGTCGCATATGTCGCCGATTCTGATAGCCGCAAGTGCTCTGTCCTCGCTGTATTCGGGTGTAATGTCAACAACGTTTGATATTTCAACGTTGTAAATCTTAGCTCCGCCTCTGTTCAGAATTCTGATAATGTCGCAGTGGTCGCTCATGTAGGAACGCACGTTTTTGATAATGATTTCGTGAATATCAAAGTCCAGATGCGGGTCGGTCTGCATAGCTATTTTGTTTCCGAAGTTAGTGAGTGCGATTGTGTCATCACCCGTAAGTCCGTAAATATTTTCCACAAGGAAATTGTTACATCCCACACGAATATCTATGCCGTCCTGGTTGGGAACTTCTCCGTGTGCATCAAAGGTTATATCCGCAATATGACCGAAGGAGCAGAACTCAAAGCACATTGCCCAATAACGGAGGTTGATGAATCTGAGACCCTTGACTGTGATTCGTTCAACGTTTCTGAATTCAAGTCCTCTATTTACAGCGATGGAGGGGAGTCCCTTGTAATTGATGCTCTTTACGAAATTTCCGTTTTCATCGTAGATATTGAAGTCGGATTCAAATATTCCGTTGTGGTTTCCGCCGTCAAGAACTGCATTTCCTTCACCGATAAGCTGAATGTCATATTCTCTTTTGTCTTCCTTCCACCACTGGGTAAAATCGTCTGCAGAGGAGTTTTCAAAGAAATGTATGTAAGTGTCATCGGCAAGCCTTATATGACAGTTATCAAGAACTACACAGCTTCCCGTTAAAAGCTTGATACTTTCATCAAGCTCCCATATACAGCTGTCTGTTCTTTCGTTTACTCTGGGCACAATTACCTTTGCACCGTATTTTGCCGCTTCGTTTACAGCGGCCTGTATCATTTGTGAATCTGTTGCAAGATGTTTGAAATCATTTGGCGTATAAATGCTTTTCATAACAGCTTCTCCTTTAGTAAGTCTTTGTTTACATTATAACTTTTGCTTTTATTTAGGTCAATGGAATATGAATAAAATCAGTTGCAATATACAAAAATTATTTTACTGTATCAACTCTTATCATATTGGTGTTACCGGGCTGACCGTTGATCTGTCCTCCGGTCATTACCACGTTATCTCCTTTGTTTAAAGTGAAGGTTTTCTTTGCCGCCTTCAAAGCTTCATAAAAGACAACGTCAATAGCACCGTATTCCTCGCTGAGCACAGGTGTAACACCCCAGCTCATATTGAGCTGCCGCCATGCTCGGTGATTTGTGGTAAGCCCCAAAATATCTGCGGGGGAGCGGAATCGGCTGACCATTCGTGCAGTTCGTCCCGAAAGGGAATTAACTACTATACATTTGGCGTGAACGTCTATCGCCATAGAACAAACGGAATGTGAAATTGCATCAAGATTGTTTTTGATGGTATAGTCGGTTGTTCTGAACCACTTTCTGTAATCTATTTTGCTTTCTGTGTACTCACAGATTTCCGCCATTGTCTTTACCGCTTCGGATGGATGCTTTCCCGCCGCGGTTTCACCCGAAAGCATTACCGCCGAGGAGCCGTCGTAAACAGCATTTGCAACGTCGGATATTTCGGCTCTCGTGGGTCGGGGATTGTGAATCATGGATTCAAGCATTTCGGTTGCTGTGATGACTCTTTTTCCCAAAAGTCTGCACTTTTGGATAAGCTGCTTTTGAACTGCGGGAACTTCAACAAAAGGAATTTCCACGCCAAGGTCACCTCGTGCTACCATTATACCGTCTGCTATTTCGCATATTTCGTCGATGTTGTCAACTCCTGCACGGTTTTCGATTTTTGCTATAATGTCGATGTTACTTCCTCCGTTGGCGTTGAGGAACTCTCTTATATCGAGTACATCCTGCTTTCGTGACACAAAAGAGGCGGCAACAAAGTCAACCTCGTTTTCTATTCCGAAAAGCAAATCCAGCCTGTCCTGCTCACTCATATATTCGTTTTTCAAAACTTTATTGGGGAAGCTCATGCTCTTGCGGTCGGATATTTCACCGCCCACAACAACGGTGCATATTATGTCATGTGCTTCAATTGCATCTACACGGAACTGAACAAGACCGTTGTTGACGGTTATGGTGTCTCCGACAGACAGGTCTTCGGTAAGACCTTCATAGCTGACAGCCACACGCTCTTTGTTACCGACGATGTTGTCGGTTGTAAAAGTAAATCTGTCACCGTCATTAAGTGTGATTTTTTTGTCCTCAAAGGTTTTAATTCTGTATTCGGGACCTTTTGTGTCAAGCATTATGGGAATGGGAAGCCCAAGCTTTTCACGTACACTTTTAATAAGCTCGATTTTTTCTTTATGGTCGCTGTGAGTACCGTGTGAAAAGTTCAGTCTTGCAACGTTCATACCGTTTTGACATAATTTTATAAGAACCTCCTCTGTGGAAGAGGCGGGACCGATAGTACATATTATTTTTGTTTTTCTCATATATCTGCTCCTTGCTTTATTATTCTTTTCTTTTTGAGATTATAATATCACAAATATATGTATTTTTCTATATATTTTAAAAATATTTCAACTCCTTATGTCTAAAATATTTAAAATCCGTTAATAAAATCAAAGCACACTTGACTTTGCCTGAAAAAGGTTATAACATAGATTAGAAGGAGGGAATACCGTGTCGAAAAAACAGTTGCCGTCACAAATAGTTAAAAAGAGTAAAAAAAGCGTAATGAGTCTTATATTCAGCCGTCTTGGCATCATAACGTTGATGTTTTTGGTACAGATAGGCGTTTTGATTTTTGCTCTTTACAATTTTGAAAATATTTTCCCTCATTTTTACGGAAGCGGTATAGTAATAAGTGCTGTTGCCGTGCTCTATCTTGCAAACTGTCCTATGAATCCAAACGCAAAAATTACATGGCTGATTCTCATGGTTGTGGCTCCTGTTTTCGGCTCCTTGCTTTTGATATATACAAGGAGTGACGTAGGTCACAGGGCGCTGAAAAAGAGGACGGATAAAGTGCTTGAGCTGACAAAGCAGATGATAAGTCAACCGGAGGACGTAAAACGTGAGCTCGAAGAAATAAATCCCGGAATAGCAGGACTTTCGGAATATGTTGCACGAAGCGGATGCCACCCGGTATATAATGGAACAAAAGTTACTTATTTCCATTCGGGTGAGGCAAAATACGAGGCATTGCTTGAGGAACTGAAAAAAGCGGAAAAATTTATTTTTCTTGAATATTTTATAATCGAAGAAGGCAAAATGTGGGACTCCGTGTTGGAGATATTAAAGGAAAAGGCAAAATCGGGAGTTGATGTAAGGCTCATGTATGACGGTACCTGCGAATTCACCACATTACCTCACGATTATCCAAGAAAGCTCAAACAAATGGGAATTAACTGTAAAATTTTTGCCCCGATTACACCCTTTGTATCCACGCATTACAATTATCGTGACCACAGAAAAATAGTTGTGATTGACGGGAGAGTTGCCTTCAACGGAGGAATCAACCTTGCGGACGAGTATATAAACATCGGCTCGAAATACGGTCACTGGAAGGACTCTGCCGTAATGCTCTGCGGTGATGCTGTTGATAGCTTTACTCTTATGTTTTTGCAAATGTGGGGACTTTACGAAAAAAGCGGAGAGTGGGAGCACTTTTTGTCGGCAGGCGAGAGGGAATACGGCGAAAACGGATTTGTTATGCCCTTTGGCGATTGCCCCGTTGACAGAGACAAGACCGGTGAACGTGTTTATATGGACATACTCAACCGTGCAACCGACTATGTGCATATAATGACGCCGTATCTCATAATTGATTCCGAAATGGAGGCAGCAATAAGATTTGCCGCAGAAAGAGGTGTTGAGGTCATATTGATTCTGCCGGGCATCCCCGACAAAAAAGGTGCTTGGGCACTTGCAAAGACCCATTACAGAGCACTCCTTGACTCGGGAGTCAAGATTTTTGAATATACCCCGGGATTTGTACATTCAAAGGTTTTTGTTGCAGATTCTTCCGAGGCGGTAGTGGGAACCATAAATCTTGATTTCAGAAGTTTGTATCACCACTTTGAATGTGCAGTTTATATGGCATATACACCGTGTATAAAGGATATTGAACGTGACTTTGACGAAACACGTGCAAAGTGCTGTGAGGTCACCTACGAGTCAATAAAAAAAGAAAAGCTCACTGTCAAGATAAAAGGAATGATTTTGAAGCTGGTGGCACCGCTTATGTGAGAATTTTTGAAATTTTTAAATATAAAAAACTGTTGATTTTATTATTCTTGTGTGATACAATTAGAAAAAATCGGCAGTTTTTTGCTTTGAAAGGAAGAAGATATGTTTTACAAGAAGAATACCGAAAAAAAGCTTTCGCCGGACCTGTTTAAAAAGCCTACATCAGAGTACAGAGGTGCTCCTTTTTGGGCGTGGAACTGCGAGCTTGACCGTGATGAGCTTCTGCGTCAGATAGATGTTTTCAATGAAATGGGACTCGGCGGCTTCCATATGCACGTGCGTACAGGAATGGCAACCGAATATCTTTCAAAGGAATTTATGAGCCTTATCCGCTCTTGCGTAGATAAAGCAAAGGAAAACAAAATGCGAGCATACCTTTATGACGAGGACCGTTGGCCTTCGGGTGCTGCAGGCGGAATTGTAACAAAGGATAACGCTTGCCGTCAGCGTATGCTCAGATTTACTACCGTTCCTTACAAGGACACTTTTGAGGAAAAAGTGCTCTTTGTTGAAAGCTCCACTGCACGAACAGAAGAGGGAAGCCTCATAACAGTTTTTGACATAGAGCTTGATGAAAAAGGATTTTTGAAAAAATATACACGCATATCTCCCGAGGATAGCGCCAAGGGTACAAAATGGTATGCATATCTTGATTATGCCGCAAAGACTTCATGGTTTAACAATCAGTCATATATAGACACCATGAACAAAAAGGCTATGGACAAGTTCATTGATGTTACCTATGAATCATACAACAAAGAGGTAGGAGACGAATTCGGAGAAACAGTACACTCCATATTCACCGACGAGCCTCAGGTGTCCCACAAGAGACGTCTCTCTTATGCCACAGATACACATGATGTAACACTTCCTTGGACACCCGATTTCCCCGATACATACAAGGAAAGATACGGTGAGGATATCATTGAGCATCTTCCCGAGCTTTTCTGGAATCTTCCCGATAACGCACCTTCGGTTACCCGTTACCGCTACCATGACCATGTTGCAGATCGCTTCAGTGAAGCATTCGGACAGAATTGCGGTAAATGGTGCGATGAACACGGAATCTCGCTTACAGGACACCTTATGTGTGAGCAGTCATTGTTTTCACAGACACTTGCCATCAGTGAGGCAATGCGTAACTACCGAGGATTCGGCATACCCGGCATTGATATGCTTTGCTCCTGGCGTGAATATACAACAGCAAAGCAGGCTCAGTCGGTAGTTCACCAGCTCGGAAAGGAAGCCATGCTTTCAGAGCTTTACGGAGTTACAGGTTGGGACTTTGATTTCAGAGGTCATAAGCTTCACGGTGACTGGCAGGCAGCAATGGGCGTAACTGTGCGTGTTCAGCATTTGTCATGGGTATCCATGAAGGGTGAGGCAAAGCGAGACTATCCCGCATCTATCAGCTATCAGTCCCCTTGGTACACCGAATACAGTAGGGTAGAAGACCATTTTGCAAGAGTTAATACTGCACTTACAAGAGGTAAACCGATTATCAACGTAGGTGTTATCCACCCCATTGAAAGCTATTGGCTGTACTGGGGACCCGAAGAGCAGAACAGCGCTATTGCAAGTGAAAAGGATGCCAATTTCGCAAACCTTACAGACTGGCTTGTAAAGAGTACGGTCGATTTCAACTTTATTTCCGAAGCTATGCTCCCCGAGCTTTGCGAAAAGGGTTCAGCACCCTTGAAGGTCGGTCAGATGGCATATGACATTATCATTGTTCCTCAGTGTGAAACACTTCGTTCCACCACGCTTGACAGACTTGAAGCCTTCAAGAATGCCGGCGGTAAGCTTATATTTATGGGAAGCGCACCCAAGTATGAGAACGCTGTTCCGTCAGAGAGAGGCAAGAAGCTTTTCGACGAAAGTATACAGACAAGCTATACAAAGGACTCACTTATCGGCGAGCTTGATGCGGACAGAAATGTTAAGATATTCTACACCAACGGAGTTATATCTGACAGATATTGTCACCAGCTGAGAGTTGACGGAGATGTTAAATGGCTATTTGTTGCTCAGGCAGTTGAACCTTACAACAAGAATCTTTCCCGTGCGGACGGAGTGGATATAAATGTAAAGGGTGAGTACACAGTCAAACTTTACAACACCGAAAACGGTGAGGTTACCTCTCTTCCTTGCAGATATAAAAACGGATATACTGTAATTACCCGTAAAATGTACGATTATGACAGCGTACTACTCGAGCTGACCGAGGGCAGAGTTAAGACTGAGGCTGAGCGTGTTGAGATGGCGTCGGGTACAGGTACGAGAGTTCCTCTTTTTGAACAAAAACCTGCAGAGCCCAAGGGCCTTTCTGTGACCAACGAGGTGGGATATACCCTTTCAGAAAAGAACGTACTGCTTCTTGATATGGCTGAATACAGTGTTGACGGCGGTGAATGGCGTGCCAAGGAGGAAATACTCCGCCTTGACGAAGCCGTTTGCACAGAGCTGGGACTTCCTCAGAGAGGCGGTCACGTTGCACAGCCTTGGGTAACAGGTAAGGTTGCCGATGAGCATAAGCTCACCCTTCGCTTTACCGTTAAGAGTGACATAGAGGTTGTCGGCGCAAAATTTGCAACCGAGAGACTGTCCGAGAGTGAAATAAAGGTAAACGGCGTTTCGGTTGATTCGCCGGCTGACGGATGGTATGTTGATAAATCCATTGAAACTGTCACAATACCCAAACTTGTCGTGGGTGATAATATAATTGAGTGCACACTTCCCTTTGGTGTTGCGTTTAATACCGAGTGGTGCTATCTGTTAGGTGATTTCGGAGTTGAGGTCAGAGGTCAGTCTGCAAAGCTTATTCCTCTGCCCGAAACAGTTTGCTTTGGAGATTTAACACATCAGGGATTCCCGTTCTATGGCGGAAATATCACATATCATCTTCCCGTTGAAACAAAGACAGATAAGCTTAGTGTAACAATTCCTCACTATGTAGGTACTATGATTACACTTAATTCGGATAAAGCGATTATATACCCTCCCTATACTGCACGTATTGACGTTACTCCCGGAAAGAGTGTGCTTGATATAACTCTGTTCGGTAACCGTCAGAATTCATTCGGACACGTGCACTGTGCAGACCTTAAGCTTGCCTGGATAGGCCCAGGTGCATGGCGCACAAAAAATCACGAATGGAGCTACGAATATATTCTTCGTGAGCTCGGCATAATGTCAACTCCGAATATTTTGGAAATGTAAGTTAAAAGTAAAGCTCACACAGGACATAAAAGTCTTGCGTGAGCTTTTGCTTTATTATATAGGAAATTGCATCGCAATTTGCATATAACAAATAAAGTTTACCTATAAAATTTGTGAGCGTTAGCGAACATCAGTTGCCGAAGGCGACTTTTTTATTATATAGGAAATTGCATCGCAATTTGCGTATAACAAATAAAGTCTACCTATAAAATTTGTGAGCGTTAGCGAACATCAGTTGCCGAAGGCGACTTTTTTATATTCCGTTTTCTTCCATAAATGCAAGTATTCCCGTGGACCATGCGTGACAAAGGGAGTGGCGGAATTCCTTGTAACAATAGTCTCCGAAATCTCCGTGAATGTCTTTCGCACCGTCGGGAGCTATTTCATCTATCCTTCCCGCACCGTCAAGCCATTCGAGATGAAAATCCTCCCAGAATGTGGTCGCACCTACCGACAGCATACCGCCGTAGTATTTTTTCATTATATCCACAGCACGTTCAATTCCGAAATATCGGGCATAAGCGGTCAGGATATAGTAGCTCATAAAGGTAGACATTCCATTCTCGCCAAGCTTTTCCATAAGCTCAATATCGCTCTTATCAAGCTCACCCAGAGCCATATATTTCAATCCCGCAACCTGCATTGCGTGTGTTACGGTTATGGGTTGACGCATCAAGCGCTTCAATAATTCCTCGGCTTTGTCTGTAGGACGGTTGAACTCTTTAAAAAGCTCAATCGCTTTTTTTGCCATCATAATGACAATTGCCCTGACACCTGCATTTTCATCGGGCTTTGAACGTGTGGGCCAGTCCACCAGTGAGCCGCTGACCTCACCCAGTGAGCCGTCCACTCCGATACATTCCAGAAAACGCTGAACGGTTTTTTCGGCATAATCCATATTTTCAAGGACAAGGTCATGACAGCTTGTTTTTTTGAAATAGTCTGCAAGTACAATGAGCCACCACGCAGAATATGTAGCCAAAGTGCACATCCAATTTCCGATGGGAGTGGTTTCTCTCATAAGATTTATAGAGTTGTCCATCATAGGGACTCTGCCGTAAAGTGTAGTCAGTGCCAGCATTTCGGGATGCATATCGCCTATCCATACAAGGCGGTCACGCTTGACACCGTCCCACACATATTCACCTGCCGAACAAAGGTCTATTGTTCTTTTTGCGGCAGTGTATATTTTTTTCAACAAAGGGTCGTTACCCTTGTATTCATATTTTGCATCAAGTCCCAGTGTTTCACCTTCGGCAATTACAGAATGAAGAGATATGCTTGATTCCTCGTCAAAGTCAAGTCTTACAAAACGAAAGGCGGTGTTTCCCCAGGATGTATCGGACAGACCTACGAGGGGAATATAAAAATCTCTTGGTGAATGGTCGTTGCACGAGCCCTTTTCTCCAAGCTCCGACATGGCTTCGCTCAATGATTCACCGAAGCGCAGACGTACACTTGCGCAATTGTTTTTATTGTTTGCCGAAAAACACAGTATTCTTATTCTGCCTCTTATTTCAATTCCGAAGTCAAGAACAATGTAGCTTTTTCCATGTATTACAGTAGGATTTTTTGTAGGTGTTCCTATATGTATTTGCTTTTCCGAAGGGACAAGCAATTCTTTTTCATTTGTAATATTACCCTGTGATTTTGCTATATTTACGGGATATATAAATTCTTTTTTTATCATAGTGTTTACCTCCGCTTTTCGCTTATTGTAGCAGATATTGTTCTTTTAGTCAACAAAAAAATCCTTGACACAAGCAGATTATCAATTTATAATATCATTGTTATCTTACTTGTGTGGAGTGAACTATGAAGAAACTTTTTCTACTGCCCGTTGTGCTTTTTATATTTCTCATTTCTTGTTCGTCGGATATTTCTTTTACCCTGAACGAAGACGGTACACTCACAATGGACGGGCAAACGCTTTATCCTTTACAAAATTCCTACCGTTATACCGATTATGGAATAAGTGACAAAATAGGAGAAATCGAAGCAGGTGACATTTATGCTGTAAAGGGTGCGGAAACTGTGCTTTTTGTATCGTCAAAGGATACTAAAGGATATTATGTTACCGAAAAATATAAAAACCTTGATGTTAAGCTTGAGGAATGTAAGGAATTCTTTTACGTTCCCGTAAAGGACCTTGACGAAAACGGACGTATCGACAGAGAGTACGCAAAAAGTGTCAAGCATCTTATCGGAAGCGATGCGGAGGATTTTGCTTTTTACATTTTTTACGGACGCACTCCCGAGGAGCTTGGATACAGCGAAGGAAAGTATATAGGTTCGGTTTTCGGAGTTATGGAGGAGAGCGAAATGCTTGTTTCCTCGTACCCGATTTATCAGTATGACAGTATTTCGTACAGCATAGTTATTGACGGCGAAGAAACCGTTATGGACACGGAAACAGCGAGGCTTATAGGTATCATTAAATAAATATGCGGGACTGCTTGAAAACTTTGAATGAGTTTTAAAGCAGTCCCTCTTTTGTTAGTAATACATGCTTTCATCAAAAATCGTAGTAGCCTCGTTGTGACCGGGGTATACCTTAAGAATCGGCGGAAGTGCCATGACTCGCTTTATTGATGCCATAAGCAGATTAAAATCACCGCCGGTAAGGTCGTATCTTCCGTAGGTCCCTCTGAAAACCGTGTCACCGCTGAATACACAGTCACTTGCAATAAATACGCAAGAGCCGGGCGAGTGACCCGGAGTATGCATAACCGCGAGACTTTCGTTTTCAAGCTTCAATTTGTCGCCGTCCTTCAAAAGCTTGTCAGCATCCTTCAGTATAATTTCCTCACCCATCATAGTGGAGGAACAGTTCAAACGGGCATTTTTTATCATTTCACTGTCCGCTTCGTGAATGTACAACGGTATGGAATACATTTCTCTGAGTCTGTCGGATGCTGCTATGTGGTCAAAGTGACCGTGTGTGAGTAAAATTGCCTTTGGCTTTAAGCTGTGGGCATCAATCAGAGTCTTGATTCTGTCCTCGCTTGATGCGGGGTCTATAATAAAACATTTGCCTCCTTCACGCTCATATGAGATATAGCAGTTAGTCATAATCGGGGGCAGGGGAATTGTAATCACTTTCATTGAAAATCACCTCAAAATAAGTATATCATACTGTTAAAAACTTGTCAATTTATGAAAATAAAATCCTTTTACTCCTTGACATATTTCAAAAAAAGGTATATCATATATCAAAATGTGTATTTATTTGGAGGTAAAAATGACTAATAATAAATTTAGACGTATAGGAATACTTACATCGGGTGGAGATGCCCCCGGAATGAACCCTTGCTACCGTGCTCTTACACGCGCAATACTTGCTCACGGCTCTCAGGCTATGGGTATCAGAAGAGGCTACAAGGGACTTATAGATAACGATATGAAGCTTCTCAATGACAGAGATGTATCAAATATTATAAACGTTGGCGGAACAGCTCTTTATTCCGACAGATGTCTTGAATTCAAGACCGAAGAAGGAATCCAGAAGGCTATCAAGACCTGCCGTGAAAACGAAATTGACGGTATTATCGCAATCGGCGGAGACGGAACCTTCAGAGGTGCAAGAGACCTTACCGACCGTGGAATCCCCTGTATAGGCGTTCCCGGTACAATTGACAATGACATTTCAAGCACCGATTACACCATAGGATTTGATACCGCTCTCAACACCGTTGTTCAAATGGTAGACCGCCTCAGAGACACCTGTGAATCTCACGCAAGATGTGACGTTGTTGAGGTAATGGGTAACGGTTCGGGTTATCTTGCTCTTTATGCAGGAATTGCCGTAGGTGCTACCGCTATTATAACCAAGGAGATTCCTTTTGATGAGGATGCCCTTGTGGCAAAGATGATTGAATCAAAGTTCAATCAGAAGCGTAACTTCATTGTTGTTGTTTCCGAAAACATGGGCAAGGAATTTTCAGAAAAGCTTGCTAAAACAATTGAGGAAAGAACGAAGATAGAAACAAAGCACGCTCGCCTTTCACACGTTCAGCGTGGCGGTTCTCCCACACAGAGAGACAGAATGACTGCTTCTCTCATGGCGTTCAAGGCTGTTGAGCTTCTTTACGAAGGCAAGTCAAACCTTGTTATTTGTGAGCGCGACGGTGAAATCACTTCTATGGATATCAGCTTTGCTCTTGACTTTGATAAGTTCTACAAAGGAAAGCTTTCCGATGATGACATTGCAAAGATGTCTCCCGACGCTATTGCCGAGATGAAGGAAATGGCAGATAAGAAGAAAGAAAAATTCCTCGAGGTTTACAGAATCAACGATATAATTTCCAAGTAAAATAAATCAAAACATCCCAAGACAGTTTGTCTTGGGATGTTTCAGACTGTCGAAAAACGCTCATCTTGCTTTCGCTTGATGAGCGTTTTTTGTGTTGAAACAAGAAAGAATGAAAGAAAAGTAAAAATTGAGTTAAATAATCAAGGGATTCAAAGTGGAGATTGTC
>SVRV01000013.1 GCA_015064635.1 Oscillospiraceae bacterium | reverse complement strand
GAGGAATATTGTGGAAAATCAGCATTTATTTTTGACTCCTCTTTAGCAGCTAATTTTCCGGTTTATTTGCTTTCAATCGCTCTACCGACTGAGCTAAGGAGGAATATAAAAGTCAGCGACGACCTATTTTCCCGGGCCGCTTCCAGCCAAGTATTTTCGGCATAGTTGAGCTTAACTACTGTGTTCGGAATGGGAACAGGTGTACCCTCAACAACAAAGTCACTGACTATCTCACCTATCGGTGATTAGTACCTTCGGGAGTGTTCCCCCTCAAGGCTTGATTATTATAGCACATGTTTTTCCAAAATGCAATACCTTTTTTGAAAAAAAATAAAAAAATTTAAAAAATGTAAAAAAGTACTATTACAAAGGCGTTTTCGAGTGGTTTTGTTGTTTAATTTGTCAAGAAAGCGACTCTTTTGAACCAATCAGGTCTCCAAATCCCTCTCCTAAAACCTGCTTTGCATCGCTTACGGTAACAAAAGCTTTTTTGTCGCAATCCCCTACAATACGTCTGAGCTCTGCAAGCTCTCTTGACGAAACAACGGCAAAAAGCATTTTCCTTTTTTCACCGGTGTACATCCCAACAATGTCAATGCAGGATACGCCTCGCTTCAGCTCCGTGCCTATGTGCCTTGATATTTCTTCGCTTTCATCGGAAACGATAAACACAGCCTTTGACACACCGAGCCCCGACAGCACCGTATCTATAACCCTTGCGGAAATAAAAAGTGCCGCTATCGCATAAAGACTTATTCTGAGTCCAAAAACAAACACTCCGAGGGCTATGACGGCAATATCTATCAAAACTATCAGAAATGAAATAGACGTCTCGGGTGATTTATGCTTTATAATAGCCGCAAGCATATCTGTACCGCCCGAGGTAGCTCCTGCACGAAGCACCAAGCCGAGACCTGCGCCGGAAATCAAGCCGTAGGAAAGTGACGACAGAAGAATATCGTTTTCAAGTCCCAACGGTGACGGAATATTTTCAAACAGCGACAGAAAAACCGTAACGGAAGCGAATGCAATTACGGATTTTGATATAAAGCTTAGTCCTCTTTGCAGGGTACAAATAATAAAAAGAGGGACGTTTAGCACAAAGCTTGTAACAAAAATCGGCAGAGCACCGTTTGTCACCTCTTTTAAAACTATACCCACACCAGACACACCTCCGGTAACAAGTCCTGCCGGAGATGCTATCCACGCCACAGCCAATGCAAAAACCGCACCGCCCGAGATGGAAAGAAATATTTCAAAAACTCGATTCTTCATGATACTATTGTACACGAAAAACCGAGTTTTATTCGAATATTTATAAAACTATTTTTATTTTAACCGTCTTTCCGTCGCTTACGGCGCTCACCCTTCCGTGATGCTCCTCTGCAATCATACTAACGGCAGAAAGTCCTATACCGTAGCTTCCCCTGTCCGAGCGTGATTCATCACGACGCCAAAATCTTTCAAAAAATTCGTCGTGTTCTCCTTCGGGAACGCTTGACGGATTTGACACCTCGAGCACCACTTTGCTTCCGCTTTTTGTAAGGCTTACGGTAATATCTCCGTCGCCCTCGGAATACTTAACCGCATTGTCCATAAGCTGATCAATAAGACGTGTAACGGCTTTTTTGTCACCGTTTAATTTTATGCCCTTTTCAATATTCAAAACAAGCTGTCTGTTCTGAGCCTGAATCGGTGTTTCAAACCACAGTGCCAGCGACTCTGTCAGCTCTGACATATCAAACCATGCAAATTGAGAAAGTCCCTTTTCGTCAAACCTGCTGAGCTCTACCAAATGCTCACACAAATCTCTCAGGCGTACCACCTGCTCCTTTGCGTTTTCGGTCCATTTGCTTCCGCCGTTTTCCATTTCTATTACTTCTATGCTGGCATCAATTACTGTCAGCGGAGTTTTAAGCTCATGGGATGCATCCGTAATAAAGCGTTTTTGCCTTTCCATAGCTCTTTCCACAGGTGAAAGTGCAAGCTTTGACAGAAAAAACACTGCCCAGAATACTAAAAACAGTCCCAAAACACAAACAAAGATTCCCGTTACCACAAAATCCTTGAACATTTGCAGATCCCTTGTACAATCCACAAAGACAACGAGAATTTCTCCGTCTGTCTCACTCTTTTGATATCTGTAGCTGTTTATAAAGCCCTTATCCGATTCTTTGTATGCATCCTTTGCATATTTCTCAATTTCATCCTCATCGAGTGCCTTGATTGATTTTGTGTTGGTATCGGTCACATTGCCGTCGTCATCAAGCTTTACCCAAAAGAATCTTGTTTCATACGGAGTTTCGGGAGTAAAGCCGGGCCTTCTTTTATGCGCTTTATCCTGAACGGGGAAATCTCCCATGTTTGACGAAAGCACATCAAGCAGCATGTCCGCTCGTTCAACAACGTTTTTGTAATTTATTGCAAAAATCACGGACATTATCAGAAGGAACACCGTTGCAACGGATGCAAGGGAGATAAATATAAACTTGATTCTCAGCTTTTTAATCATTTTTCTCTTCCAATCTGTACCCCTGACCTCTTGAAGCAACTATTTCTATATCCGCATCCAAAAGCTTAAGCTTTTTTCTCAGGAAAGAAACGTGAACCCAGACAACATTGATTTCGGAATCGCTGTTAAATCCCCATATCCTTTCCATTATAAATTCGGAGGAAAGGCATCTTTCTTTATTGTCAAGGAACATTTCCATAAGCTGAAATTCCTTATTTGTAAGCTTTACGGTGCCTCCCTTACCCGACATTTCAAACAATGCGGTGTCAAGGGATATGTTACCCATTCTTTTGATGCTTCCGCAAGCTTCCTCTTTTCTGGTCATAGCTCTTATTCTGGCAAGAAGCTCCTTTGTAGCAAACGGCTTTGTAAGATAATCGTTTGCTCCCGCATCAAGACCTGCAACCCTGTCATCAATTTCGGACTTTGCCGTAAGAAGTATTACGGGAGTTGTGTTTCCCCTTGCACGCATACTGCGAAGTACTTCAATTCCGTCCATTCCCGGCATCATTATATCCATAACCACGCCGTCATAGTTTCCCGTTTCAAGGTATTCAAGCGCACTGACACCGTCATAAACCGCATCAACCGAATAACAGTTATATTCAAAAATTTTGACAAGTGCATCCGAAAGAGCTCTTTCATCCTCTGCAAGAAGGAGTCTCATTTCACCACCCCCTAAGCAAATTCTACAACTCTTACCTTAAACCAAGTTAATATGTACCGTAAAAAGCATCAAATACGCTATCCGCCGTAACGGTGTAGGTACGTGCGTCCTCAAACTCAATTGATACTCTGTTGGCATAATGGGGTATTGGCTGTCTTTCTGTAAGTTCGACCTTGCATTTTACAGGCTTTGAAATAACATACGGTTTCATTTCTCCTATTCTTGATATTGCATCGTGAACAGCATTTTTCAAAACCTCCTCTGCCTTATGGGAAGGCAGAAGTGCGGTTGTCATAAGTCCAAGGCTTTCCTTAACACAGGCAAGTGTCGCCCAAGGCAAGAGCTTGCCTGCCTCTGCACATACTTTATCGTCGCCCGATACCATAATAACGGGAATGCCCATATCACCTAAAATGCCCGCATCAAGCGCAACCTCTCCCGACTTTTCACCGTTGAGCCACAAATTCTGAATTCTGACGGATGACATTGTATGCTCAAGCAAGGCTTCTGCAGCTCCTGCCATTGCGTGATAACCGAGAAGTATTACTCCGTCGGCATTTTCGATTTCCTTACGGTAATATCTTGTTCTTACGGCTCCCGTAATACACAGATCAACATCTGAGGAAAGCTTTTCCCATATAATATTTGTTCCTGAGCCATGTCCGTCCTGAACAACTACTTCGTCCACGCCCTCTTCCTTGAGAAAGCGTGCTATTCTGTTTATTTCTCTCGTGAGCAGTTCTCTGCCCTCTCCATAAGCACTTCTTCCGGAAACCAACTGCTCGGAAGTATTTATTCCGCTGATACCTTCCATATCTGTCATTACATATATTTTCATTTCTATCACTCCTTTTTTTAAAATTATAACACATTTTTTACTCTTTTTCAATTTCATTTTCTGTTTTTATACTTGCAAATTATACTATTTAATGATATAATTGTAGCATTAAAATGGGATAGAGTTTATAAATACCGAAAGGCGGATATAATGACCGAGTTTATTTGTCCCGTCTGCCGACAGAGGCTGACTCGTGAAAACAATTCTTACGTGTGCCCGTCACACCACACCTTCGACATAGCTAAGTCTGGATATATCAATCTTTTGACCGCCTCTAAAATGAATTCAAAAACTCCCGGAGACAGCAAGGAAATGGTAGCGGCAAGGCGCGATTTTCTCGACCGCGGTTACTATGCTCCACTGAGGGAAGCTTTGAAGGAAGAGGCGTGCAGCCTCGGAGCCGAGGTGTACTTCGATGCAGGCTGCGGAACGGGATACTATTCCTCCTTCGTTGCCAAAGCGCTGGGGTGCAGATGCCTTGGCGTTGATATTTCAAAATTTGCGACCGACATTGCCGCAAAGCGTGACAAAGACAGCTTGTTCGCAGTGGCAAGTGTATATGATTTGCCTCTTGAGGATGAAAGTGTTGACCTTATAACCAACGTATTCTCACCAATGGCTGACATCGAATACAAAAGGGTATTAAAGAGCGGCGGTCATCTTCTCTACGTAGTGCCCGGTCCCCGTCATTTATACTCTCTCAAGGAAATACTGTATTCCGAGCCGTATGAAAACGAAGTGTCTTATCCGAAATATGACGGCTTTGAGGAAATTAAAAGAGTCGAATGCTCCTTTGGGATGAGGCTGACATCTGCCGACGATATTGAACATCTTTTTTCCATGACACCATATTTCTGGCGTACCCCCGCAGGGGCACTTGAGAAAATACGCTCACTTGATTCCCTTGATACCGATGCGGAATTCTATATCATTGTGCTGAGGAAGATATAATGAAAAAAAGAGCAATTGAAATAGCGGCATTTGTAACCGTTTCTGCTTTGCTTATCATAATTTGTATATTATCTTCGAGTGCAACGAAAGAATCAGAAGAGAATATAATCAAAAAAAGCGAAGAAGCGGTAGCGAAATACAACGGCTTATACATCCGTGAAGATGGCACAATCATTTCGCTGTATCCTTATCACGGCAAAGACGCCTTTCTTAAAAACATGGAGAATGTAAATAAATTGGGAGTCGACTCTCCCCTCCCCGTTTATCTTGCCATTCCGCCGAGAAAAATGGATGTACTTGAAATTCCCGAAGATATTGACCAAACTCCGTCAAACGCATTGTTTGAGCTTGCAAAATCGGAATGTCTTCAACATAACGTAACCTACATTGACGTTCTTTCCGTGATGAAGGGCGAAAACCTTTATTTTTCAACCGACCATCACTGGACCTCACATGGAGCATATCTTGCATACTGTGAAATAATCAAAAAAATAGGTAAAGAACCTATTCCCGAAAGCGAATTCACAATAAAAATTGCAAGCGAAAAATATAGGGGAAGCGATTACGGAAAAACCGATAAATCACCCGAATATACACTTTTTGATACCATTGAGCTCTACTATACCGACGATTACGAAAGCTATGTGACAACAATAGTTGAGCCGCCTTATGACAGTGAAGAGAACAATGTTATTTTAGGCGGTATGTACGATTTGGAGGCTGCCAAATCATGGGACCCTTACAGAGTCTATTTCAGAGGCAATACGCCCTATATCACCATCAGAAAAGCAGAAGAAAGAGAGACTCTTCTCGTGGTGCGTGACTCTTTTGCTTCCGCTCTTGCCCCATTTCTCGCACTTCACTTCGATATTGTTATGGTAGACCCGAGATTTTGTCCCGAAAGGCTGTCAAAAATAGCAGAGAGAGAAAAGGCTTCTGCCATTCTTGTCCTTGAAAATATGGGGACGTTTACCGAAAACACCATAAAATTCAAATATTAAGGAGAACACTATGAAAAAAGGAATGACCGAAGGATTTGAATTTGATACAAGAGGTTTCGAAATAGAGGAATCATCCTTTGAGGGTACTCACGTCAATATCATCTTTCCTAAAAATAAAAACGGCAAGCTTCTTTTGAAAACAATGTATTGGGGAGCATTTCCCGACTGTGAGCTCGACCTGGTTGAAAAAGGATGGACGCTTGCATTTATCCGAAGCAAAACACGCTGGTGCCTTGACGAGGACTTACACCAAAAGGCAAGGTTTGTAAAATACATGGCAGAAACCTACGGACTTGAGGAAAAATGTGTACCCGTGGGAATGAGCTGCGGAGGTCTGATTGCAGTAAAATTTGCCGCACTTTACCCCGAGCTTGTACACTGTCTCTATCTTGATGCCCCGGTTATGAATTTTCTTTCCTGCCCTGCAGCTTTGACTGGCTCTTGCAACACAATGTGGGAAGAGTTCAAAAAGGCGATGGGAATGGACCTTTCAGACCTTATCTCTTACCGTGAGCATCCAATTGACAAAATCCCCACACTCATTGAAAACCGTATTCCTGTCATTTGTGTGTACGGTGACTCCGACGATGTGGTATTTTGGCACGAGAACGGAGCGATTCTTGAAAAAGCATACGCAAAAACCGATATTCCTTGCAAATTTATAGGTAAAAAAGGATGTAACCACCATCCCCACGGACTTGAAGACACCTCCCCCATCGTGGAATTTATAGAAAAATATTCATAATTTGACAAATACTTTATTTGTCAAATTGTATCTTGACAAACGAGCTTAAAACTGTTACAATTATAGCCGAAAGAAAAAATTATTGGAGTACAGTTTTATGAAATTTATTGATGTAAGAGAAGCCGCTGAAAAATGGCAGCTCAGCGAAAGACGAATAACCAATCTTTGCAGAAGCAAAAAGATTCCCGGAGCGACGAAAAACGGTAAGCTTTGGATGATTCCCGAAAATGCAGAAAAGCCTCTTGACGGAAGAACAAAGGAATTTGCCACCCATGAGCCCTCCGAGACAGTTACCCATTGCACAACCACAAAATATACCGAAATCAACGCAAACCTCAATGTAGTAAGGGCTTTTGAGGAAACATACCACAGATCACCCGAGCACACGGCATTCACCCCTTACAGAATATGTCCAATAGGTGCTCATTCCGACCATCAGCTTGGAAAAATAACCGGTTTTGCCATTGACAAAGGAATTCACATCGCCTACGGACCGAAGCAAAACGGAGTAATTGAAATATCCTCACTTCAGTTCCCAAAGCGTGCCCAGTGGCATATAAACAACGTTCCTCCCGAAAAGGAAAACGACTGGGCTGACCACCTGAGAGGTGCAACACTGGCATTACTTGCCCGATATCCTTTGAGAATAGGTCTTTGTGCCGTTGTTGACGGAGAGCTTCCCATAGGAGGACTTTCATCCTCAGCCGCAGTAATAATCACCTTTTTGTCTGCTCTTTGTATGCTCAACGGAATAAAGCTTCGCTCCCGTGAGCTTATTGAGATATCTAAGGAAGCAGAGAACAAATATGTAGGCGTTTCCTGCGGAAAGCTTGACCAAAGCTGTGAGGTATACTGTCAGAAGGACAAGCTTCTTTATATGGATATGAAGGATGACTCCTACGAGCTTATCCCGCAATCCAATCGCATGAAGCCATATAAATTCGCAATCTTCTTCAGTGGACTTGAACGTAGCCTTGCAAGTTCTGCCTTTAATATGCGTGTAGATGAGTGCAGAAGTGCTGCTTATGCGCTGAAAGCTTATGCAGGCATGGAATATGGAAAGTTTGAGGAAACCAACCTTCGTGATGTTCCCGCCGAAATTTTTTATCAATACAAAGATAGACTTCCGGAAAATTGGCGTAAGCGTGCGGAGCATTGGTACACAGAATTTGAACGTGTTCAAAAGGGTGCCGAAGCATGGCGCAACGGAGATATAGAAGCTTATGGCAAGCTTTCCTTTGAAAGCGGGTATAGCTCGATTCATAACTGGGAGACAGGATCTCCCGAACTAATCAAGCTGTACAACATCATGACCGAAACCGAGGGTATTTATGGCGGTCGGTTTTCCGGTGCCGGATTCAAGGGATGTTGCCTTGGAATTATTGATCCTAGGTATGAGCAAAATATAATCGAAACCGTAACCAAGGAATATTTGAAGGAGTTCCCTCATCTTGAGGGTAAATGTTCCGTACATATTTGTGAAAGCGCAGATGGTGTGAAATTAAGTTAAGTAAACGGCAAATAAATCAAATAATATTTGGAAAGGTATTATATTATGATAAATCAAGATGTACAATCTCGACAGACGGAGCTATCTAACTGTAATTTTGTAAAAACCGTTTTGATGCTCGTTGTGGTACTTTACCATAGCATTTTATATTGGTCCGGTGATTGGTTTATAGGGGAACCTGTATATGCCGCTTCAGGACTTGCAACTCTTGCAAAGTGGATGAATTCATTTCATATATATGCCTTCGCCTTGGTTTCCGGATATTTGTTTTATTATTTAAAATACGAAAAATGTAAATACGATAAATTTTTGCCATTTGTGTTTAATAAAGTTAAAAGATTATTGATTCCTTATGCATTTATAGCATTGGTTTGGGTAATTCCTTTTGCAATATATTATTTTGACTATTCTGTTTGGGATGTAGTTATTAAATTTGGTTTTGGAGTTTCCCCTAATCAACTTTGGTTTTTGTTGATGCTGTTCGGGGTGTTCGTAATTTTTCATCCGCTATCTAATTTTTTTGCAAAGAACAACATCGGTGGAGTGGTTCTTCTTATTGCCTTTTACGGAATCAGTCTTGTCGGACAGAGATTATTACCTAACATTTTTCAAATATTCCGTGTGTGCGGTTATATTACTCAATTTTGGCTTGGATTTAAAATTCGTCAATATGGTAGTTTTTATCTAAAAAAGATTCCAATGCTTGTTTGGATTTTTGTAGATGTTGTATTATATGCTATGTATTGTGTTATTTCCGAAATGAGTGGGATAATATTTAAGTTGTTAAATTATGGTGTTGGTTTTCTGCTACATATTGTCGGTGCGTTAATGGCATTTATCGTTTTGCAAAAGTTGGCTGAACATATCAAATACAAAAATAGCAAACTATTTGTTTTTTTTAGCAAAAATTCAATGCCTGTTTATTTGTTGCATCAGCAAGTTGTGTATGTATTGGTTTATTTACTAAACGGAAAAATAAATCCGTATATTCATGCAGGAATCAATTTTATTGGTTCAATGGCAGTATCGCTGCTTATTGCTGCTTTGTTAATGAAGTTCAAATGTACACGATTCTTAATTGGTGAAAAGTAAAAAAAGAAAAAATAAGCTTATTTGCTATTTCTTAAACGGAGGACATTTGCATGAAATGTTTAATACTTGCAGCGGGATATGCAACAAGACTTTATCCCCTTACGGAAAATTTTCCAAAGCCTCTTTTGAAGGTTGGAGAAAAATCAATACTTGACCATCTCATAGATGACATTGATACCCTTGGTGAGGTGTCACATTACGTTGTGATATCAAACCATAAATTTGCCTCTCACTTTGAACAGTGGGCGGCAGAAAAAGATGTAAATATAACCGTTGTTGACGATATGACAGAGACAAACGAAACAAGACTTGGTGCTGTCCGTGACATACAGTTTGCCATTGACAAGCTTTCTCTTGATGACGATATGCTTGTTATCGCAGGAGACAATGTGCTGGATTTCAGTCTTACAAAATTTATTAATTACGCAAAAGAAAAGAAAACCTCTGCGGTAATGCGTTATTTTGAACCAGACCGCAAAAGACTTACAAAATCGGGTGTGCTGAAAATAGGTGAAAATGATATAATTGTCGATATGACCGAAAAGCCTGCCGAGCCCGAATCAAATTGGTGCTGTCCTCCCTTCTATTTCTATACAAGAGAGGATGCAAAGAAGGTACAGCGTGCACTTGACGAAGGTGCAGGTGCCGATGCCCCCGGAAGCTTTATAGCATGGCTTTGCCACGATACAAGTGTACACGCCATGGAAATGCCCGGAAAGAGATACGATATAGGCAATCTTGAAAGCTACGAAAAGGTGCAGAAGGAATACCGAGGTATTACCAACTGAAGGTCATAATTATGAAAGAAATAAATGTTGAACTTAAAAACAAAAAAATACTTGTAACCGGTGCTGCGGGATTTGTCGGAGCAAATCTCGTAAAGGAGCTGTTAAAAAGCTTTTCGCCGATTCATATAGTGGGAATTGACAATCTCAATGACTACTACGATGTTTCCATAAAGGAATACCGTCTGAAGGAGCTTGAAAAGCTCTCGGCATCATGTTCGGAGTCAACCTGGCGCTTTGTAAAAGGTTCAATTGCAGACAAGGGGCTCATTGATTCTCTTTTCGAAAGTGAGCATTTTGACGCAGTTGTTAACCTTGCCGCTCAGGCGGGTGTGCGTTATTCCATAACCAATCCCGACGTATACATTGAAGCTAACATCATAGGCTTTTACAATATTCTTGAAGCCTGCAGACACCATCCCGTGGAGCATCTGGTATACGCCTCCTCGTCCTCGGTGTACGGCTCAAACAAAAAGGTTCCTTATTCCACGGAAGACAAGGTCGACAATCCCGTCAGCCTTTACGCCGCAACAAAAAAATCCAACGAGCTTTTTGCACACGCATATTCAAAGCTTTATAATATCCCCACAACCGGACTTCGTTTCTTTACGGTTTACGGTCCTGCGGGACGTCCGGATATGGCGTATTTCAGCTTTACAAACAAGCTTATCAAGGGTGAAACCATAGATATTTTCAACTACGGAAACTGCAAGCGTGACTTCACCTACGTAGATGACATTGTGGAAGGTGTAAAGCGTATTTTGCAATCCGCACCCGTTAAGAAAAACGGAGATGACGGTCTGCCTATTCCTCCTTATGCGGTTTATAACATAGGTAACAGCTCTCCCGAAAATCTTCTTGATTTTGTTGACACTCTTTCCCGTGAGCTGGTAAGAGCAAAGGTACTTCCCGAGGATTTTGATTTTGAAGCTCACCGCCGTCTTGTACCCATGCAGGCGGGAGATGTACCCGTTACCTTTGCTGATACCTCTGACCTTGAAAGAGATTTCGGCTTCAAGCCGTCTACCTCTCTTGAAAAGGGACTCAGAGCCTTTGCCGAGTGGTACAGTGAGTTTTACAAATGAAAGAGCTTTTGTTTTCACTTCTCCGTTTTGCTTTGTGCGACGGCGAAGCAACAGACAAAAATAAAATAGAAGAAAACCTTGCCAAAATATACTCAGCCGCAAAAAAACACGACTTAGGTCAAGCGGTGTCATACGGTGCCGAAAAGCTGGGTATAAATAATCCCACTCTTGCAAAGGAAAAAGCTCTCGCCATACTTCGGGTAGAAAAACTGAAATTTGCAACACTTGAAGCTTCATCCGTGTTGGAAAAAGCAAAAATCCCACACATATTGCTCAAGGGGGCAAGCATGAGGCATCTGTATCCCGAGGAGTGGATAAGAACAAGCTGTGACATTGACATTTACGTGGACGAAAAAGTCTCCGAGGATGCCGCAAAAGCACTTATTGAAGCGGGCTACGAAAAGAAGGGGTACACAGCGCAGGATATAAATCTGTGGTCCCCCAACGGATGTCATATAGAACTTCACTACGTGCTGGTAAACAAAGACAGGCTTGAAAAAGCTTATCCCATATTAAGCCGTGTATGGGAGTACTCTGTAAAGCTTACAGAGTACCGATATGAAATGAACGATGAAATGTTCTATTTTTATCATTTGTGTCATATTGCAAAGCACCTGACACGCACAGGCTTGGGAATACGCCCTTTTCTTGATTTGTGGCTTATGAAAAACAGACTGCCCCAAAACGATAAAAGAAAAGAGCTTTGCGAAAAGGGCGGACTGTTAAGGTTTGAGGAAATTTCCTCAGAGCTGTGCGAGGTGTGGTTCTCGGGCAAAGAACACTCTCCCATAACAGAGGAATACGAAAAATATATACTTTCAAGCAACGCCTACGGAACGCACGCAACCTTCAGTGCAGCTACCCAAAGCAGGTCAAAAAACAAATTTGTCCACATCACCAAGCGTATTTTTATGCCGTATTCCGAGCTTAAAAATAAATATCCACGATTGAGGGGCAAGCCGCTTCTTTTTCCCTATTATACCGTTAAACGCTGGACCACACTTGCAAAGCGTGACGTGTCAAAGCGTGTAAAGGAAGAAATGTCAACAAGTAAAGACGACATCGACGCTCTTGAAAGACTCTTTAAAAATCTCGAGATATAGGAGATAAGACAAATGCTTGACAAATTATTGAAAAAGTCACATTTTTACACTGCTTTTGTCATTTTGCTTCTCATTCTTGCAATGATAATTTCCGTGACGAATTTTCAAGTTGCGGGTGCTGTGATTTTTGGAGTCATAGCCGCTTTGTCGCTGGTGCTTTTTTCGGATTTGACAATGTTTCTTGCACCGACGTTGCTTCTTTCCGTGTTTGTTACGGAATGCTATGATTCGTACAGTACATTTATCAAATTTATTCCACTTGCCATCCCTTTGGCAGGAGCAATAATATTTCATCTTGTAAAATATAAAATAAAGATAAAGCCCGGCAAATCACTTCCGGGACTTATTGCCGTAGCAATAGCGGTAACACTGGGCGGTATCGGAACAATATCTGCATCAGACTATTTTTCACCGAAATCACTCTTTTATATGTTCATGCTTGGCGGCGGAATGATTCTGCTTTACCTTTTGTTCACTGCAAGATTCAATTCGGAATCGGGAATCCGCATTGCTATACTCATGTACGCTGTAGGAATCCTTGCTTCCTTTATGATATGTCTTTTCTACGCAAGAAATTGGGAAGCCTTTAAGGCAAGTTACAGATTTCTTGCATATCAACCTTCAAACAATCTGTCAACATTTTTGATGCTTGCCATGCCCTTCCCCATGTTTTTTGCCCGTACTCGACATGTTGATGTTATCGCAACTCTTTTTATGTACGTATGCACCGCCTTATCATCATCAAGAGCCGGACTTTTGATGGGAAGCGTTGAAATAATTGTTATATTTGTTGCATACACATTTTTCTATGAGAAAAAAATTGCAAAAAAGCTGTTTTATATCACATTGTTTGTTGTTGGTGTGTGTGCGTTTTTGAAATTGTTACCGCACCTTGTAATAAAGCTTTCAAGCAGATCTCTTGTATCAATGAAAAACAATATCGACAGCATAACACTTGAACAATGTTTGGAAACCTTAAAAAAATACTTTATATCTCCAAACGAGCCAAGAATGCGTGCAATAAAGCAAGGCATTGAGGATTTTATATCAAATCCCATATTCGGAACGGGAATAGGTTATACAGGAAACACACATGTTTACAGCCCCGTTTCGGGAGCAATGAACTGGTATCATCTGTGGACTGCGCAGATATTCGGCGGACTTGGTATTGTTGGAATTTTAGCTTACGGATATCAGCTCATAGCAAGAGTAAAAATATATCTGCAAAATCGCTCTCCCTTGAACATGACGCTTTTTATGTCCTACATAGGACTTTGGCTCATGTCACAGTTAAATCCCGGAGAATTCTGCCCCATTCCCTATGCAATGATGGCTGTAATATACTTCGCTGTCATGGAAAGGAAGGAAAATGAAGATACATAAGCTTTATCCCCCCTTCAAGGACTACCTATGGGGCGGAAAAAAGCTAAATGAGTTATACGGCAAAGGTACAAGCGGTGATATCATCGCAGAAAGCTGGGAGGCAAGCTGTCACCCCGACGGCGAAACCAAGCTTTCCGACGGAAGAACTCTTCGCGAATACATAGCAGAGAATCCCGAGGTACTGGGAAGCGAAAGAATATCGGATGAATTTCCGATACTGATTAAATTCATTGATGCAAAGAGCAATCTCAGCTTACAGGTACATCCCGATGACAAAACCGCAAAAGAGCTTGAAAACGGCGTCGGCAAAACAGAAATGTGGTATGTGGTAGATGCTGACAAGGGCTCGAAAATATATTGCGGTATCAAGGATGACGTAACAAAGGAAGACATCAAATGTGCCATTGAGGATAACACTCTTGAATCAAAGCTTTGTGTATTTGATTCAAAGAAAGGCGATGTATTCTTTGTTGAGGCAGGAACCGTACACGCAATCGGTGCGGGAAACCTGATACTGGAAATACAGCAAAATTCAAATATAACATACAGACTTTACGATTGGGGCAGAGTGGACAAAAACGGGAATCCCCGTGAGCTCCATGTGGAAAAAGGACTTATTTCCACAAAAATATGTCCGCTCAAAAAGCAAAGCACACCAAAGGATAATGACCTCCGTGTACTTGGAATATCAAAGTATTTTAAGGTATCCGAATTAACCCTTTCGGGGAAAAGAAGCCTTGAAACAGATAAAAAAAGTTATAATGTTGTCACTCTCGTATCGGGTATGGCAAAGCTTGAGGACATGTCTCTTAAAGCAGGAGACAGCGTTTTCATACCTGCCGGATACGGAAAATGGACACTGGAAGGAGATGCTACAGTAATTATGGCACAAAATTCACCCCGTTTCTTTGTAGGTATTGACCTTGGAGGAACAAACATCGCAGCTGCGGTTGTCGATGAGAACGGAAAGCTCTACGGAAGAGCAAAAAGAAAAACCAACGCTCCACGTCCTTACGACGAGATATGCGCAGACATGGCGGAATGCGCTTTCGAATGCGTAAAAGCATCGGGCATTGATTTTTCACAGATAGAGTCAGTGGGAGTTGGCTCTCCCGGCTCAATTAATAAGGAAAAAGGGCTTGTTGAATTTGCAAACAACCTTGACTTCCACAATGCGCCCATCGTGGCTTGCCTTGAAGAAAAGCTCGGTAAAAAGGTTTATCTCGAAAACGATGCAAATGCCGCAGCGTGGGGCGAATATGTAGCAGGCTCCGGCAAGAATGTAAAGAGTCTTGTTATGATAACTCTCGGTACAGGTGTCGGAGGCGGTATTATCGAAAACGGCAGACTTATAACAGGAGCATGGGGCAGAGGCGCCGAGCTGGGACACACTGTTATCGTTGCGGGCGGAGAGCCTTGTAACTGCGGAAGAAAGGGCTGTCTTGAGGCTTATACCTCCGCAACAGCACTCATCCGTCAGACAAAGAGAGCAATGGAAGCAAATCCCGACTCCGAGCTTTGGAAAGTTGTTAACGGTGATATAAATGCCGTTAACGGAAAGACTCCCTTCCTTGCAAACGATGAGGTTGCAAAGAATGTGGTAAGCACATATCTTTCATATCTTGCAGAGGGTGTGCTTGACGTTATCAACCTTCTTCAGCCTGAAATCATCGCCATCGGAGGCGGTATCAGCCACGAGGGCGAGGGCGTACTTCTTCCTCTCCGTGAAAAGGTACAGTCTCAGTCTTACACAAGATTCTCCGAAAACCAGACAAAGATAGTTCTTGCAACTCTCGGAAACGATGCCGGCATTATCGGTGCAGGACTCCTTGGAGTATAAAATCCGCGCGGTTTTCATTAAGCAAAAAAATTCGGTGTGTAGCAAAAATGCTACACACCGCTTTTTTACTTGTTCTCAATATAATATCCGTGATTTTTTATCAAGACTAGCGTATATATTTTACAAGCAAAAGAAATCAGAAGTGTTAATTCCATGTTTTGTGCAAAGCTCATCTATCTTTGAATAATCACACCTGTCGCTCACTTTTTCGGCATGGCAATCACTGCCCATAGATATCTGAACTCCGCTGCTTTGAAGCTCTGATACCCAATCAAGATACGAACTTAAAAAATGTTCGGGATATGCATTTCCAAAGAAACCGCTATTGAGTTCAAATGCAACATTATTTTCTGACATTGCCGCTTTGAGCTCACTTTTCATACCCTGCGGTATTACAGAAAAATCAAGAAACGGATCCTTATAGTCCGGAAGATTCCATACTTTTGTGAAAAGATTCAAATCAAACCACAAATAATGAGCTAAAATTTTGGTGTAAGGGTGCGTTGCAGCAAACATATACTGTCTGTGATATTCTTTTAACACAGATTGTAAATCTGTATCACAATACATCGGCCAGTGCATACCGCTTACAACGTATTCTATCTTATATTTATCCAAAAACTCTTCGTCAAAATCAAATGTAACCGGTGCATTTGCCGGTCCACCCATACGAAATCCATATGTCGGCACCCCTTTATAGTCACCGCGAGCAATTTTGTCTACCTCCCATTTTGAAATAATGGTTGCTTCAATCCCAAAATGAAAATGACCTTCAAGCTCCGGATGTTTTTCCATTGTAGCTTCATAATCTTTTCGTGAAGCAGCAATGTCAGCCTCCTGAATTCTTGTATGGTAGTGGTCTGACACTCCATAATCTTTTATTCCGAGTTTTTTCATTTCCGAAACAAGAGTTTCGTATTCCATGCAAGCACTGTCACAGCTGTGTTTGGTATGTATGTGCCAATCAGATTTAATTGCCATGATTTTTATGCCCTTTCAATATACTTAACTGCCGCAAGCGCCGCAATTGCGCCGTCTGATGCCGCTGTGGATATCTGTCTTATCGCCTTTGTACGGCAATCACCTGCAACAAAAATTCCATCTGTATCGGTAGTACAGCTCTCATCGGCTGTTATATATCCCCATTTATCAAGGGCTGTCACGTTTTCAAAGGGCTTTGTAGCGGGAGCAAGTCCGATTGCAACGAACATTCCGTCAACCTTCAGTTCACGCTCACCGTTTTCGCTCTTGATTATGATTCCCTCAAAGGCATCATCACCGAGCACCCTTTCAACCGTATGCGAAAGAATTACTTCAATATTCTCCTTCTTTTCCACAAGTTCTGCAAGTCTGCCCTCACCTGTTAAAAATGCAAGGTTCTGAACGATTGTTACCTTTTTACATATTTCGGACAGCGAAAGAGCCTCTTGGAGAGCGCTGTTGCCACCACCTATAACGGCTACCTCCTTATCGGTATAAAAAGCTCCGTCACAGACTGCGCAGAAAGAGATACCCTCTCCGATGAATTTTTCCTCTCCTTCAACACCCAGCCTTCTGTGTGCCGCACCGGTGGCAATAATAACTGTCTTTGCTGTGTGCTCGCCCATGTCGGTAACAACAGTTTTGAAGTCGCCGTTGTTCTTTATTTCAAGCACCTCTTCAACTTCAACGTCGGCACCCTGGAAAAGAGCCTGTTCCACCATTTTGTCGGCAAGCTCTGTTCCGGAAACTTGAGTCATGCCGGGATAGTTTTCGATTTTAGGACTGAAGGTAACCTGACCTCCGAAAGCACCCTTTTCAAGAATGAGAACTGTCTTTCCCGCTCTGAGTCCGTAAACTGCGGCTGTAAGTCCCGCAGGACCTGCGCCTACAACGATTATATCATACATATTATATCTCCTTTTTGTTATGTTATCTCACGGTGTGTCTTTTGGGTGTAAACCGAAAATGAAAGTTTATCTTTATTTTCGGTTGTGTTCACTCCTTCATTCTAAGATGCGAACACATCTCTCCCAAAAGCATTTTTTCTTAGGTTGAAAACCTTCGGTTTTCTCCATCCCATGAAAATTTCATTTTCTTCGTCCCTCCCTCGCACTGGCGTACAAGTGTACGCCGACGGCTTCGGGATTGACGATTTACCCGCCAAAACTCCCACCTTTTGATTTTTTCGTCTTTTTTCGCAATACTTTGCACTCACTCGACTCACTCTCGTCGCTTTACGGAGAGTAAAGCATCCTCGGTTCGCTCATTCGTGCGTCGTCTTGCAAAAAAATCCTTCAAAATTGTTTCCGGCATGGTGTGTCTTTTGGGTTTTCTCCAAGGACTCTGTCCTGAACCTGCTTAAGACTCCCAAAAACTTTTATATTCAAAATTAAAGAGGACTGCTTTCACAGTCCTCTTTGATATTTACTTCTGTGAATTAATAAATACCTTTATTTCCTGAACGCCTGCAAACTTTTCATAGCTTTCGCCGTCTGTTACGATAAGTGTAGGTGCCATCTTCAAATCAAAGGATTTTGCAAGCTCCATATTCTCGTCAACAATGAGCTTTTCAACTGCAATGCCTGCCTTTTCAAGAAGCGCCATTGCTATCTTACAGTTGGGGCAGGTTCTTGTAGCGAAGAGCATTACCTGCTTTTCAGCAACCGCAACAGATGTCTTTACCTCGGGCTCAAAGGAAGGTACTGTATCATCTGCACTGCATCCGTTTCTCTTGCAAACAGAGGTAGCAAGTACATACTCTTTTCTGTCCTTGTATTCCTTGCTCTTACCTGTGTTCCAGTTCTGTACGGGTCTGTAATAGCCTGTAATACGGCTGTAAACCTCTGTCTTTTCACCGCACTTTTCACACTCGAAATGCTCACCTGCGATATATCCGTGGTTCTTACATACCGAGTATGTGGGAGAAAGGGTATAATAAGGAAGTCTGTAGTTTTCTGCTATCTTGCGTACAATATTTGCCGCCGCCTTCCAATCGGGAAGCTTTTCTCCGAGGAATGTATGGAATACTGTTCCCGAGGTGTAAAGAGTCTGAAGCTCGTCCTGAATTTCAAGTGCTTCAAATACATCGTCTGTGTAGCTTACGGGAAGGTGTGAGGAGTTTGTATAATAAGGTGTATTTTCATCCTCACTTGCAGTAATGATCTCGGGATAACGTGCAAGGTCATGCTTTGCAAGACGATAGGATGTAGACTCTGCGGGAGTTGCTTCAAGGTTGTAAAGGTCGCCGTACATTTCCTGATAATCGGAAAGTCTTTCTCTCATGTGATTGAGAACATTCTTTGTAAACTCCTGAGCTACTTCGTTAACAAGGCTCTTGCCGATCCAACGTGCGTTGAGACAAGCCTCATTCATACCCACAAGACCTATTGTGGAGAAGTGGTTGTTAAATGTGCCAAGGTATCTCTTTGTATAAGGATAAAGTCCTTCATCAAGAAGCTTTGTGATGACATTTCTCTTTATCTTGAGAGAACGTGCGGAAATGTCCATCATCTTATCAAGTCTCTTGTAGAATTCTTCCTCGTTTGCGGAAAGGTAAGCGATTCTCGGCATGTTAATGGTAACAACACCGATAGAGCCTGTGGATTCACCGCTTCCGAAGTAACCGCCGGATTTCTTACGAAGCTCTCTGAGGTCAAGTCTGAGACGGCAGCACATTGAACGAACGTCGCTGGGCTCCATATCGCTGTTAACGTAGTTGGAGAAGTAAGGTGTGCCGTACTTTGAGGTCATTTCAAAGAGAAGTCTGTTGTTCTCTGTTTCAGACCAGTCAAAGTCTCGTGTGATAGAATATGTGGGGATGGGATACTGGAAGCCTCTTCCGTTTGCATCGCCCTCGATCATGATTTCGATAAATGCCTTGTTGACCATATCCATTTCACGCTTACAGTCGCCGTAGGTGAAGTCCATTTCCTTGCCGCCTACAATTGCCTTCTGATCCTTAAGGTCTGCGGGAACTACCCAGTCAAGTGTAATATTTGAGAAGGGAGCCTGTGTACCCCAACGGCTGGGAGTGTTTACTCCGTAAATAAATGACTCAATGCACTTCTTTGCAGCATCGTAGCTGAGATTGTCTGCCTTGATGAAGGGAGCGAGATATGTGTCAAATGAGGAGAATGCCTGAGCGCCTGCCCACTCATTCTGCATGATACCAAGGAAATTTACCATCTGGTTACAAAGGGTTGCAAGGTGACTTGCGGGAGCCGATGTTATCTTACCGGATACTCCGCCAAGACCTTCCTTTATAAGCTGTCTGAGTGACCAACCTGCACAGTAGCCTGTAAGCATTGAAAGGTCATGGAGATGGATATCTGCATTTCTGTGTGCGTCTGCTATCTCATCGTCATAAATCTCGGAAAGCCAATAGTTTGCGGTAATTGCACCGCTGTTGGAAAGGATAAGGCCTCCGACTGAATATGTTACTGTTGAGTTTTCCTTAACTCTCCAGTCAATTTCCTTAACGTATGAGTCAACAACATCCTTGTAGTCAAGAATGGTGCTCTTCATATTACGCATCTTTTCATGCTGGCGTCTGTAAAGGATATACGCCTTTGCTACATCCGAGTAGCCTGCCTGAACAAGAACGTTTTCTACGCTGTCCTGAATATCCTCGACAGCAATAAGATCGTCAACAATCTTATTCTGAAAATCTGCCGTTACTTTAAGTGCAAGGAAATCTATAACGTCCTTATTGTACTGTGTCTCTTTGGCATCAAATGCATGTTCAATGGCATTTGCGATTTTAGCAATATTAAATTCGGTAACTTTACCGTTTCTCTTTTTTACCTGATACATTTTCATCTTCCTTTCTTATTGAGAATTTTCTATATAATGGCAGATATTGTAACTGCCGAATTGGTGAGCGATAGTATAATACCATATATAGTATGACTTGTCAAGGGGGTAATTACAATATCTTGGGTATTTTTTTAACAAAAAAAGAAAAAGCACCACAATATATAGTGGTGCCTTTTGCTGTCAATCGGCAAGAGTAATAAAGATTTACGACTTTTTTAGTCAAATTTCACAGTTCAAATAAAATCCTTGGATAGTTTGTAAGATTTTCTGCGCCGTCTTTCTTTACACAAATAACATCCTCGGTACGGCAACCGTGCTTCTTCTCGTGGTTACCAAGGAAAATATCTGCGCAAAAGGTCATATTCTCTTCGAGGAGATAATCGCTTGATACTTCAACCCAAGGAGCTTCTCCCTCCATAAGTCCGTTGCCATGGAAGGGTCCGTAAAGAAAATAATCCTCATATCCTCTCTCGGCTATGAGCTTCTTGTGAAGCTCGGCAATATCCTTTGCAGGAACACCTGCCTTCATCTCGGAAATAAGTCTTTCTTCTATATAATAGCCTGTCTCAATAAGCGACTTCTGTTCGTCGGTAGCCTTTCCAAAAACAACGCTTCTGCCGATAGAGGAAGCATAGCCTGCATATCTTGCGCCTATTTGCAAGAAAGTAAGACTTCCGTTTTCAATCACCTTGTGTCTTGCACGGCTTATCGCCTGGTCGGAGCCGTCTCCGGTCAGCACCCAAAGAGGATAGCTTTCACGCTCCGCACCAAGCTCGTGCATTTTTCCAAGTGCGAGTCCGACTACCTGACTTTCGGTCATTCCTACTTTGATATTTTCTATAACAAAATCCATCGTTTTGTGAGTTATCTCCGCGGCATGCCTCATACAGTTAAGCTCGTTTTCACTCTTGTTCATTCTGAGGCGGTTTACAAGAGCATCCGCCTTTTCAGGCTCAATTCCGTAGGGTGCAAGACTATCACAAAGTGCCTTATAAACACCGATGGTCATAAGGGGATATCCCGCAACTCCAAAGCGTTTTATTTTCTTGCCTCCCCAAAGCTCACCGTAAACCGAAGCGAAAGTATCAAGCGGTTTGCCGGGATATTCGGGCTCGGAGGATTCTCTGAACGCTTTAAGCAATCTGATTTCGGGAAGTCTCGACCTATCCTTTGCATAAGTATAGCTTTCCGGACCGATAAGCAAAAACGCTTCTCCCTCTGCAGGTACAAGAACACCGGCAGTCTCAAAAGAGGGCCAATAGTCGCTGAGATATCTTACATACTGCGGTTCAGCCTCGTTTCCGTAGGCAAGTACAAAATCATAGCCTTCCGCCTGCATAAGTGTCTGTAATTTTTTTATTCTCTCATTAAATTCACTGCTCGGAATCATGTTTATACCTCTTTTCCACACAAGAAATCTGCAGGGTTCTTAACCAGCATGGTCTCTATCATTTCATCTGTTATTCCCTCTTCCTTCATCATGGGAACTATATTGAGAAGCACATGATCGTACCCCCATCCGCCGTAGGTACGAAGAAGTGTTTTAAGACACACGTCACAACTTAAAAGCAGCTGATTGATATACCCCTTGTCAATAAGCTTTTTAACAAGCTTCACTCTTTCCACGTCGCTGACAAAGCAGCCGTATCCGTCACGTCTTGCCTCGGCTTCCACGTAGTATTCCTTGCCAAAGTTGTCAAATTCAACATAAACACCCTTATCAAGAAGGTCGAAAATATATTCCTCTCTGTTTTCAACATCGATGTGAGAAATAGCAATCCTCTCGGGAGAAACTCCTCCATCAAGAAGTATCTTTGCCGCTTCTCTTCCGTTTTCAGTCCAGGGATTAATGTGAACAAGGACTCCTGCGCCTGTTTTCTTATGTGCAATTGCCGAAGCTCTGAGTACCCTTCTCTCTGCCTCGCTGAATATTTCGCTGATGCCTATTTCGCCTATAACACCCGCCTTGACTCCGTCAACACCCTCGTTTATTTCACGGCACATCATTTCGGCAATATCATTCTCGCTCATTTCGGCAAGAGCGGCAGGATGAGTTGAATCAACGTAAAAGCCCGTACCCATAATAACATTGATTCCCGTTTCCTCAGATATGCGTTTGAGCATTGCGGGATCTCTGCCTATAGCCGAAGGGAGTCGAACTATTATCGCCGAGCAAAGCCCTTTTCGGTCTAAATTTTCCCTTGTCGCTTGGAATACGTGTAGTATTCCTGCACTTCGCTGAAAAATTTATCCTCGAAAATTATCTTTCCTCGGTTCGAGGGAAGTTTCAAGAGGTAATTTTTGTTCATATCAAGGCATCTTTTCCGAAGTAATACTTTATGTATTACAAGGGAAAGTAACGAAGATAGGGACGAAAATCACCCTTGAAACCGACAAGAGTTCGGCTCCCTTCGGCTATACCCGGCATGGTAGCATCAACCATTGTGACACCGCCTGCCTTCTTAAAACGGAGAATTTCTCTCTTTTGTATTTCGTAATCGTCCATTGTAAGATTGTCACGAAGGGCATACGGGTCACGGTTAAGCTGTCCCAAATGCTCCATCTTTACCTTTTCTTCGGCAGGGTTTTCAATATCTCTCAAAGGACGTTCCGAAAAGAAGGCAGACAAATTTATAAATATATGCTCATGAGGAGTAACAGTGCCAAGCTCATTTCGGCAAAGCTCTCCGCAAACACTGTTTATCATATTCCATCTCTCCTTATGTTCGTATGTGCTTATATCTCCTCGTCGCCATGCTTTTCCATCCATTCAAGGGCAACGTCATACGCCTCATAGTCAAGGTCAGCCATTGTGTTTGTATGGAATACAACGCCCTCTGCCTCGCCGGAGATGAGCTTTTCACGGTAGAAGTCAAGCTGCCACTTTACTGCCTCACCCGTTGCCTGCTTGTGCTCTCCGAAGTTGTACAGATAGCAGCCGAACATACGGCGGTTGTTGGGAGTAAGCTTCTTGAATATCTCAAATTTTTCGGGAATAAGCGGCACATCGCATTCCTTCCATGTCCACATGATAATGCCGTTGAAGGGCTCGAGATATTTCTGGAACTCCGCATCTGCCTTTGCATCAAGACCGAATTCCTGAGTATAAAATACCATCCACATATCAATATGTCTTACTTCGTTTTCATTAAGTCTCTTTCTGATTTCCCAGAGCTTTCCGTCATCAACGGGCTCACCCTTGTCAAGTCTTTTTCTTGACTGTCCCCAGAAATCATCAAAAACAGCCGCCGTGATATTGGGGAATTCCTTTGATTCTTCAATTATCTGCTCAATCTTCTCGGGGTGTGCATCTGCACCAAAGCACTCCCAGCCGACTGCTGAAAGAGTCTTGAAGGATTTATTGTACTGTCTGCGGTTTACGGGCACTCCAACGGGCACCATAAAGGTCTTATTTATACCAAGATACAAACAACCCTCCATGGGAGTCATTCTCGACTCTGCAAAGTTACCGTAATTGTCTGCGTTATTGTTGTAACGTCCTTCGGGATGTCCCCATTGCCAAAACATATCTCTTATTTTCATAGCTTTTCTCCTTTTATTTGTATTGATTTTTCGCTAAATGTACTATATAATAATTATACAAACGTAAAGTAAACAAGAGAATATAAAAACCATTCAAAAATATGGAGTTTTGGCTATGAATAAAATAACACTGAAGGTTTTGTATTCGGGATGTGCCGAGGTTGACAACAGCTGGAACGGAAGTGTCGTTTCGCCCACCGATTCAAGACTATACTTTATTCTCGACGGAAGCTTTCACATCATCTCATCAAGTGGAGAAAAAATAGTCCTGTCAAAAGGAAATTCCTATCTGATTCCCTCGGGTTACTCCTTTGATTACGGATGCGAAGACAGAATGTCACACCTTTATTTTCACATTCTGCTGTCCTCCTTTGACGGACTTGATATTCTCGGCAACGTCGGAAAACCGTTATCCTGCCCTTTTTCAAAGGCGCCGGAGATACCAAAGGATGTTCTTGATTACAGCGACATCGTTGGCAGTCTGCAAACAGAAAGCTTTATAACCGCATCACTTTTTTCGCTTTTGAAGGAAAACGGGGTATCGGTTGAGCAAAAGCATTATTCCAAGGGCGTGAAAATTGCCATTGAGTATATTCGTAAGCATTTGTCCGTACAACTGAGCATAAAAGATATATCAAACGAATGCTTTCTTGCCCCCAGCACCTTGACTCGCAATTTCAGGCAAGAAACGGGTATGAGCATCGGAGAGTACATTGACTTTTTGATATTCAGAGAAAGCGAAAAAATGCTGAAAACCACCGATATGACAGTGCTTGAAATCAGTGATAAGCTGGGCTTTTGCGACCAGTTTTACTTTTCCAGAAAATTTGCCGAAAAACACGGCTTTCCGCCATCAAAATACAGACGGCTTTCTGTTGACATTTAAGATTTTGTGTGATAAAATTATATTGTATAACAACTTGAAAGGAAGATGTTTATGACAATACTTGTAACAGGCGGTACCGGCTACATAGGTTCACATACCGCTGTTGAGCTTATTCAAAAGGGATATGAAGTCATCATAGCCGATAACCTCTGCAATTCCTCAGAATCAGTACTTGATAAAATTGCCGAAATAACCGGCACAAAACCCAAATTTTACCTTGTTGACCTGACAGATAAGGAAGCAACAAGAAAAATATTTGAGGAAAATAAAATAGATGCAGTGATACACTTCGCCGGGCTCAAGGCGGTCGGAGAATCCTGCCTCAAACCTCTTATGTACTACTATAACAACATTGCAAGCTCGGTAGTTCTTGCCGAGGTAATGGCAGAATACGGCTGTAAGAAGATAATATTCTCCTCTTCCGCAACAGTTTACGGAGAGCCCGAAACTGTTCCGATTACAGAGGATTTCCCCATTTTCACCACAAATCCTTATGGAACAACAAAACTGATGATAGAGCGAATCTACACAGACCTTGCAAAGTCGGATTCCGAATGGAATGTTACGCTCCTTCGTTATTTCAATCCCATCGGTGCTCACTCCAGCGGTCTCATAGGTGAAAATCCCAATGGTATTCCCAATAACCTTATGCCCTACATAGTAAAGGTTGCACTGGGCGAGCTCTACCAGCTCAGCGTATTCGGTAACGATTACGACACCCATGACGGTACGGGCGTGAGAGATTATATCCACGTTACCGACCTTGCGCTCGGTCATATAGCGGCTATTGAAAAGCTCACCGACCCCGGAGTTCACATATTTAACCTGGGTACAGGTACAGGTTACAGCGTTCTCGATATTGTAAAGGCATTTGAAAAGGCAAACGACATCAAGGTGCCCTACGTTATCACAGCCCGCCGCCCCGGAGACGTTCCGATTCTCCTTGCAGACCCCTCAAAGGCAGAGCGTGAGCTCGGCTGGAAAACAAAACTCGGACTTGAGGATATGTGCCGCTCCTCATGGAATTTTGCTAAGAAAACTTTAAATAAATAAGGAGAACAAAAATGTCAAAGAAGCTTAAAGTACTCATGATTGCAGCCCATCCCGATGACAACGATTTCCGTTGCGGAGGAACTGCGCTCAAATATATTGCCGCAGGTCACGATGTACGTTTTCTTTCCGTTTGTGACGGAAGCGGCGGACACCAGACGATGACAAGCGAGGAGGTAAGAGACCGCAGAAGAGGCGAAACTCTCAAGGTTCAGGAGCTCACAGGTATCACCTACGATGTGTGGGATATTCCCGACTGTGAGGTTATGGCAGACCTTGAAACAAGAAAGCGCCTCATCCGTTACATTAGAAATTACAATCCCGACCTTATCATCACTCACCGTAACAACGACTACCACGCAGACCACAGAAATGTTGCTCTCCTTGTTCAGGATGCATCATATCTGCTCATAGTACCCCTTTGCTGCCCCGACACACCCGCTATGAAGGAAACTCCCGTTATTATGTACTCATATGACGGCTTCAAGAACCCCTCCTTCTATGCCGACGTTGTTGTTGCAACAGACGAGGTTATTGAAAAGAAGTATCAGATGTTCGACTGCCACGTATCTCAGGTATACGAGTGGCTTCCCTTTACAGAGGGCGGACTTGATGAAGTACCCGAAAACCCCGCAGCGCGTCTCGAATGGCTCCGCTCACCCAGAATTGCGCGTGACAGAAGACCTAAACCCGAAGACCTCATTTTCCCCAGAGTAAGCAACAACCCCGAAGCAAGAGAAGCAAGATGCGTTGCACTCTTCCCCGAAACGGTTGAAAGACGTTACGGCAAGGAAGCGGCTGAGCACATTGTGTTCGGTGAAGGCTTCATGGTGTGTGAGTACGGTGCAAAGCTTACTCCCGAAAAGGAAGCAGAAATATTCCCATTCTGATTTGAAGAAAAAGGAGAAAAAACAATGTCAAAGAAGCTCAGAATACTTATGATTGCAGCTCACCCCGATGACAACGATTTTCGTTGCGGCGGTACTGCACTCAAATACATAGCCGCAGGACACGATGTACGCTTTCTTTCCGTTTGCGACGGAAGCGGTGGACACCAGACGATGACAAGCGAGGCTGTAAGAGAGCGCAGACGAGGCGAAACTCTCAAGGTCCAGGAGCTTACAGGCATCACCTACGATGTATGGGATATCCCCGACTGTGAGGTTATGGCTGACCTTGAAACAAGAAAGCGCCTTATCCGTTACATTAGAAATTACAATCCCGACCTTATCATCACTCACCGTAACAACGACTATCACGCAGACCACAGAAATGTTGCTCTCCTTGTTCAGGATGCATCATATCTGCTCATAGTACCCCTTTGCTGCCCCGACACACCCGCTATGAAGGAAACTCCCGTTATTATGTACTCATACGACGGCTTCAAGAACCCTTCCTTCTATGCCGACGTTGTTGTTGCAACAGATGAGGTGATAGACAAAAAATATGAGATGTACAACTGTCATGTATCTCAGGTATACGAATGGCTTCCTTTCACAAGAAACGGAGTTGACGAGGTTCCCACAGACCCGGCAGAGCGTCTTGAATGGCTCCATCTGCCCAGAATTGCGCGTGACAGAAGACCAAAGCTTGAGGACCTTGTTTTCTCAAAGGTCAACAGCAGCTGTGAGGCGCGTGATGCCAGATGTATAGCACTCTTCCCCGAAACGGTTGAAAGACGTTACGGCAAGGAAGCGGCTGAGCATATTGTTTTCGGCGAAGGCTTCATGGTATGCGAGTACGGTGCAAAGCTTACTCCCGAAAAGGAAGCAGAGCTTTTCCCATTCTGATTTTGTTTCACTTTCAAGAGGATGTTTTTCAAAAAAACATCCTCTTATTGTACATTTTGACAGATATTTTCCAAAAAAATGTACGTTTTTTTCAAAAAAGTCTTGACAAACTCATATTGTAGTGTTAGAATAATATGCCGCATATTGTGGGTACATAATAGCTTTCGGGCAACCCACCGTAGCGAGACGTTATATAGAAAGCGAGGTGCTTTTCGTGTTTGCAGTAATCAAGACAGGCGGAAAGCAGTACAAGGTTCAGGAAGGCGACATCATCTTCGTTGAAAAGCTTGATGTTGAAGCAGGCAGCGAGATAACATTTGACGATGTTCTTGCACTTTCCGACGGTGACACTTTTGTTGCCGGAACTCCCAATGTTGCAGGATGCACAGTTACCGCTACCGTTGTTAAGAACGGTAAGGGCAAGAAGATTCACATCTTGAAGTACAAGCCCAAGAAGGACTCCAAGAAGAAGATCGGTCACAGACAGCCCTACACAAAGGTACAGATTCAGAAGATTGCAAAGTAATGATTAAAGCTGTTTTTTATAAAACCGACAAAGTTTATACAGGCTTTTCGCTTGCGGGACACGCAATGTTCGAGCTTGACGGTCCGGACGTGCTGTGTGCGGCAGTAAGCGGAATGACAAATCTTGTAATAAACACCATAACGGAAGTATTCAAGGTTGATTTTGCCGTTGTAATAGATGGTGACAGTGCAACCATTGATGCCAATGTTGAAAAGATATCCATGTCCGCAGAATTTGCGGTATCGGGTGTCATTGAAGGTTTTATGTTGCAGCTGAGCGATCTTGAGGAGCAATATCCCGACAATCTGGAAGTTGTGGTACAACAAAAAAATATCACGAAAGGAAATTAAAGTCATGTTAAGATTAAGTTTACAGTTTTTTGCACACAAAAAAGGTGTAGGTTCAACAAAGAACGGCCGTGATTCTGAATCCAAGAGACTCGGTGCAAAGAAGGCTGACGGTCAGGCATGCATAGCAGGCAATATCCTTGTTCGTCAGAGAGGAACTCACATCCATCCCGGCGAAAATGTCGGAAGAGGATCAGATGACACACTTTTCGCGCTTACAGACGGCATCGTTAAATTCGAGCCCATGGCAGGCGGAAGAAAGAAAGTCAGCGTAAGATAAGTTCTTGATAAGGGATTGCTTTGGCAATCCCTTATTTATTCCTTCATATGAAAGGAGAAAAATATGTTTATTGATAAAGTAGAAATATACGTCAAGGCAGGCAACGGCGGTGACGGTGCGGTTGCTTTTCACCGTGAAAAATACGTTGCCGAGGGCGGTCCCAGCGGTGGCGACGGCGGAAACGGCGGAAGTATAATCTTTGAGGTTGACAAGGGCGAAACCACCCTTCTCCCCTTCAGATATCACAGAAAATTCGTGGCAAAGAACGGTGAAAACGGAAAAGGCGAAAAATTCCACGGAAAAACTGCCGAGGACCTTATATTGAAGGTACCCGAGGGAACTCTTATCAAGGATGCCAAAAGCGGTAAAATAATGTATGATATGGGCTCTGACGGACGTTTTGTTGCGGCAAAAGGTGGCAGAGGCGGATGGGGAAATACACATTTTGCAACCCCCACAAGGCAGATTCCCCGTTTTGCAAAGGGCGGAATTGCAGGCGAAGAGCGCACTCTTGTGCTTGAGCTTAAAATGCTTGCAGACGTGGGACTTGTAGGCTTCCCCAACGTAGGCAAATCCACTCTTCTTTCCATGGTTTCGGCTGCTCGTCCGAAAATTGCAAACTACCATTTCACAACACTTTCTCCCATGCTTGGCGTAGTTAGTGTTGACACACACAATTTCGTAATGGCGGACATCCCCGGTCTTATCGAGGGTGCATCCGAGGGTGCGGGACTCGGTCACGAGTTCTTAAGACACGTTGACAGATGCCGTCTGCTTCTTCACGTAGTAGATGCTGCATCCACCGAAGGACGCGACCCCATAGACGATATAGAAAAGATTAACACAGAGCTTGAAAGCTACAACCCGGAAACGGCATCACGTCCGCAGATACTTGTTGCAAACAAATGCGACGTGGGAGTAGAGGACGAAACAAAAGCACGTCTTGAAGCCTATGCCAAGGAAAACGGAATGTCAATCTTCTACATTTCGGCGGCAACCCGTTCAGGCGTTGACGATTTGATGAAGGAAGTTTCGAAAAATCTTCTTACCCTTCCTCCTCAAGTACGCTACGAGCCTGATTTCGTTGAAGAAATCGAAGAAATCACAGACGACCGCAGCTTTGAGGCACATCGTGAAAACGGTGTATGGATAGTTGAAGCAGAGTGGATAGAAAGGCTTGTCGCCAATGTCAACTTTGAGGACAGAGAATCTCTCGCCTACTTCCACAAGGTGCTTAAAAAAGCAAAGGTTTTTGAAAAGCTTGAAGAAATGGGTGTCAATGACGGCGATGAGGTTTCAATTTACGGCTTTGATTTTGACTATGTAAAATAATGCATAAAAGCATTTTATATTACAGCAATAATAAAATGGATGTGAAAAAGTCATAACGACTTTTCACATCCATTATTTTTATGAAAGGTTTTACTTATAATACTTAACCGCCGAATCAAACAACTTCATATCGTAGTTGCCGGGCACGTTCTTGTAAAGACCGTCACCGATACGCTCTGCATGTCCCATCTTACCGATAACACGTCCGTCGGGAGAGAGGATACCCTCTATCGCCTGGAGTGAACCGTTGGGGTTGAAGTTTATATCCATTGTGGGATTACCCTCATTGTCACAATATTGGGTTGCAATCTGTCCGTTTTCAGCAAGTGACTTTACAACCTCATCGGATGCAAGGAAGCGTCCTTCACCGTGGGAAATAGGAACATTGTAAACGTCGCCCACATTCACACCGGTAAGCCAGGGTGACTTGTTTGAGGCAACCCTTACTCTTACGATTCTCGACTGGTGGCGAGAGATAATATTGCCCGCAAGTGTGGGAATATCAGCCGAAGGCTCCACTATCTTACCGAAGGGCACAAGACCAAGCTTGATAAGTGCCTGGAAACCGTTACAGATTCCGCACATAAGTCCGTCACGCTCACCAAGAAGCTTGTGAACCTCTTCACTGATGCTGTCGTTACGGAAGAATGCTGTAATAAACTTACCCGAGCCGTCGGGCTCGTCACCACCGGAGAAGCCTCCGGGGATGAATATAATCTGTGAGTTTGCAGCCGATTTTGCGAATTTATTAACCGAATCGGTAATTCCCGCAGAGGTGAGATTGTTGATTACAAATATCTCGGGCTCCGCTCCCGCTTCTCTCATGGCTCTTGCGCTGTCATATTCACAGTTTGTGCCGGGGAATACGGGGATAAGCACACGGGGACGGGGTACGCCGTTCTTTGCCTTATATGTACTTGGTGCCTTAAAGCTGTAGGTCTCAGGCTTATAGTCTCCGTTTGCCGCATTTGTGGGATATACATTTTCAAGCTTTCCGTTGTATATATCCATAAGGCTGTCAAGAGAAAGCTTTTCGCTTCCGAATACAACCGCCTTTTCCTCTGTTGTTTCACCAAGGACGCATTCGTCACTTGTTACGCCGTCTGCAAGCTCAACGATGAATGTACCGTAACCGTAGCCGAATAGACTGTCAAGGGAAATACCGTCGGCGAACTTAAAGCCGATATCGTTACCCATTGTCATCTTGAGGATTGCTTCAGCCACACCGCCGTAGCCGAGTGTTCTGACAGCAACCGCCTTATTCTCACGAATAAGAGCTGTAACCTTCGCAAACACCTTCTTAAGAGACTCGGGGTTGGGAAGAAGTGCATCATCATATGTAGGTGTGATAATAACAACCTTGTGACCTGCCTTCTTAAATTCGGAGGTCATTACGTCATCTGTCTTTCCTACAGTAACAGCAAATGACACAAGTGTCGGGGGTACATCAATCTTTTCAAAAGAGCCGCTCATTGAGTCCTTACCGCCGATAGATGCGATTTCAAAGTCCATCTGTGCCTTGAAAGCACCAAGGAGTGCCGCCATGGGCTTGCCCCAGCGGTAACCGTCACGAAGAGGCTTTTCGAAGTATTCCTGATATGTGAAATATGTATCGTCTGTAATATCTCCGCCTGTTGCAACAAGCTTTGCAAGAGACTCTATAACTGCGATATAAGCGCCATGATAGGGGCTGTTTTCGCTGATATAAGGGTTATATCCCCAAGAGAGGAAGGAAACGTCGTCTGTCTTTCCAATCTCAACGGGAATCTTATTTACCATAGCCTGTGAAGGAGTGAGCTGATTCTTACCGCCGAAGGGCATCATAACGGTACCCGCACCGATAGTTGAGTCAAAACGCTCAACGAGACCTCTTCTTGAACAAACAAGAAGGTCTTCCGCAGTAGCCTTCATGCCCTCTGTGAAGCTTTCGAACATAGGCTTCTTGTGGAGAGTGGGCTTTGCAACCTTAACATCGATATGCTTGGGAGCGCCGTTGGAATTGAGGAACTCACGTGAGATATTTACTATCTTCTTGCCACGCCATGTCATGGTAAGTCTGGGCTCGGCTGTCACCTTAGCGACAACAGTTGCTTCAAGGTTTTCTTTTCCTGCAAGAGTCATGAACTTTTCAGCATCCTCGGGAGCAACAACAACCGCCATACGCTCCTGAGACTCGGAAATTGCAAGCTCTGTGCCGTCAAGTCCGTCATATTTCTTTGTTACCTTATCAAGGTCGATATAAAGACCGTCGGCAAGCTCACCGATAGCAACCGATACACCGCCCGCACCGAAGTCATTACATCTCTTTATAAGCTTGGATGCCTCGGCGTTACGGAAAAGTCTCTGAAGCTTTCTTTCCTCGGGTGCATTACCCTTCTGTACCTCTGCACCGCAAGAGCCGAGAGATGACTCTGTGTGTGACTTGGAAGAGCCTGTGGCACCGCCGATGCCGTCTCTACCCGTTCTGCCACCAAGAAGTATTACCACATCGTCGGGAGCGGGGCACTCACGGCGTACATTCTCCTGAGGAGCTGCACCGAGTACTGCACCTATTTCCATATGCTTTGCAACATAACCGGGGTGATATATTTCGTCAACCTGACAGGTAGCAAGACCAATCTGGTTACCGTATGACGAATAACCCTGAGCCGCTGTGGTTACAAGCTTTCTTTGAGGAAGCTTGCCTGCGAGAGTATCCTCAACCGCTGTGGTGGGATCGGAAGCACCCGTTACACGCATTGCGGCATATACATACGATCTTCCCGAAAGGGGGTCACGTATAGCACCGCCAATACAGGTAGCCGCACCGCCGAAGGGTTCGATTTCTGTGGGGTGGTTGTGAGTTTCGTTCTTGAAGAGAAGAAGCCAATCCTGTTCCTCTCCGTCAACTGTCACCTTAATTTTAACTGTACAAGCGTTTATCTCGTCCGAGCGGTCCATCTTATCAAGCTTGCCCGCCTTTGTAAGTGCCTTACCCGCAACTGTTGCAAGATCCATAAGACAAATAGGCTTCTTTGTACCGATGTCCTCACGTGTCTTGATGTATGCCTTGTAGGTTTCCTCAATCTTTTCGTCTTCAAATACAGCCGAATCAATATTTGTAAGGAAGGTTGTATGACGGCAGTGGTCGGACCAATATGTATCTATCATACGAATTTCGGTGATAGTGGGATCTCTTCCCTCGTCTCTGAAATAGTGCTGGAGGAAAAGTATATCCGAGTCGTCCATTGCAAGTCCGTGACCTACAAGGAAATCGTGAAGTCCTGCCGAATCAAGCTCACAGAAGCCGTGAAGAATCTCAACGTCTGCGGGCTCATCGGTGATATTTTCAAGACTATCAACCGTTTCAAGTCCTGCCTCTCGGCATTCAACGGGGTTAATAACATACTTTTTAACCCTGTTCAGAACTGCATCTGTGATATCGCCCGAAAGCACGTACACCTTGGCTGTGCGAACGGTAGGTCTTTCTCCTTGTGATATTATCTGGATACACTGAGCTGCAGAGTCTGCTCTCTGGTCGAACTGACCGGGAAGATATTCAACTGCAAACGCAACGCCGCAACCCAAGTCAAGTTCGGTATACGTGTCATCGAGCTGAGGCTCGGAGAATACTGTATTGATTGCACTGTCGAACAGCTTCTTTTCAATTCCCGAAACGTCATAGCGGTTTATTACTCTGACGTCCTTTACCTCTTTCAATCCTACGAAATTCTGAAGGTCACGAAGCAATGCTTTTGCTTCATGTGCCTCATTTTTCTTTTTTTCAACGTAAATACGGTAAACCATATTTATCTCCTTATATCTGTTTTATGTTATGTTATCGCACGGCGTGATTTTTGGGTGAGACCGAAAATGAAAGTGTATCTTTATTCTCGGCTTTGTTCACTCCTTTGCTTCAAGGTGCGAACAAATCTCTCCCAAAAGCAATTCTTCATTTGTTGAAAACCTTCGGTTTTCTCCATCCCATGAAAATTTCATTTTCTTCGTCCCTCCCTCGCACTACCGTACATAAGTACGCTAACGGCTTCGGGATGAACGATTTACCCTCCAAAACTCCCACCTTTTGAAATTTTATCGTCTTTTTTTGCAATACTTTGCTTTCTACTCGGCTCACTTTCGTCGCTTTACCTATGTAAAGCTTCCTCTGTTCGCTCGTGAGCGCTTCGTCTTGCAAAAAAATACTTCAAAATTTAGGTTTCGGGTCTCACGGTGTGTCTTTTGGGTGTTTTTCCAAGGGGTTCACCCTTGACCCACTTAAAACCTTTTTATAAAAAGGTTTTGAGAATTCCAAAAATTTTAATAATATTTTTATATTTTTAGCTTTGTTACCTTATCTTATGGAAGAAAACCGAAGGTTTTCAACCATAATTATTCATTATTCACTATTCATTGCATAACGCCTCGCGTTATGCCTTCAGTGCCTTCTGTCCGATGTCCTTGCGGTAAAAATCGTTTTCAAAATGCACCTTTTCACTTGCCTTATATGCCGCATCTATGGCGCACTTGAGACAAGCACCCTTTGCAACAACGCCAAGTACACGTCCGCCACCTGTTACAACCTTGCCGTCTGCGATTTTTGCACCTGCATAGTAAACAAATGCGTCGCCCATATCATCTTCGGTAATTTCAAAGCCTGTTTCATACTTTTCGGGATATCCCTTTGAAGCATGTACAACACAGCAAGCCGCACCGTTTGAGAATTTAACCTCCATATCGGAAAGTCTTTCCTCGCTTACTGCCATCATTACATCAAGCAAGTCGCTTTCCATCAAAGGAAGCACTACCTGAGTTTCGGGGTCACCGAAACGGCAGTTATACTCAATAACCTTAGGCCCCTTGGGGGTAAGCATAAGTCCGAAGTAAAGGCATCCCTTAAATGTCCTGCCTTCTTCGTTCATTGCCTTCATTGTGGGGAGGAATATCTTCTCCATACATTCATCTGCAATTTCCTTGGTATAATAGGGGTTGGGAGCAATTGTTCCCATTCCGCCCGTGTTAAGTCCTTTGTCCCCGTCAAGAGCCCTCTTATGGTCCATTGACGAAACCATGGGCACTACTGTTTTACCGTCTGTAAATGAAAGCACCGATACCTCGGGACCTGTGAGGAATTCCTCAATAACAACTCTGCTTCCGCTCTTGCCAAATGCGCCCTCGCTCATCATCATAACAAGCGCACGCTCTGCCTCCTCAAGAGTTTCGGCAATTATTACACCCTTACCAAGTGCAAGTCCGTCTGCCTTGATAACAATGGGCATATCCTTTGTTCTCACATACTCGGTTGCTTTTTCAAGGTCATCAAAGGTCTCGTATTCCGCTGTGGGAATGTTATATTTTTTCATAAGATTCTTTGAGAATATCTTACTTCCCTCAATCTCTGCCGCAGCAGCTCTCGGTCCGAAGCAAGGGATTCCTAAAGCTTCAAGTCTGTCAACTGCGCCCAGCACAAGGGGGTCATCGGGCGCTACTACTGCAAAATCAGGCTTATTTGCCTTTGCAAACTCTGCAATGCCGTCTATGTCCTTTGCGCCTATATTAACGCACTCGGCGTCCTTTGCGATACCGCCGTTTCCGGGCAATGCCCAGATATGCTCAACATTCTTGTTTTCAAGCAGCTTCTTTATTATGGCGTGCTCTCTTCCGCCGCCACCTACTACAAGTATTTTCATCAAATCTTTCTCCTTAATGGTGGAAAAGTCTCATTCCTGTGAATGCCATAGTCATACCAAACTTGTCGCATGTCTCTATAACCTGGTCATCACGAACAGAGCCGCCGGGTTCGGCAACGTAGCTGACACCGCTTCTCTTTGCACGCTCAATGTTATCTCCAAAGGGGAAGAACGCATCGGATGCAAGGCTTACGCCTGTGATAGTATCGAGATAAGCTCTCTTTTCTTCCTTTGTAAGTACTTCAGGCTTAACAGAGAAGAATTTCTCCCATACGCCGTCTGCAAGTACTTCTTCGGGCTCATCAGAAAGGTAGATATCAACACAGTTATCTCTGTCTGCTCTCTTTACATCGGGAAGGAAAGGAAGAGCAAGTGTCTTGGGGTGCTGACGAAGATGCCAGAGGTCTGCCTTGCTTCCTGCAAGGCGAGTGCAAAGGATTCTTGACTGCTGACCTGCACCTACACCGATGCACTGTCCGTCATATGCATAGGAAACAGAGTTTGACTGTGTATATTTAAGAGTTATAAGAGCGATTATAAGGTCGATAGCCTTATCCTCGGGAAGCTCTTTATTCTTTGTAACTATATTTGAAAGGAGCTCGCGATTGATTTTGAACTCGTTTCTGCCCTGCTCGAAGGTGATTCCGTAAACCTGCTTGTGCTCGATGGGGTCAGGCTTATAGTTCGGGTCAATCTTAACGATGTTATAGCCGCCCTTTTTCTTTGACTTGAGTATTTCAAGTGCTTCGGGGGCATAATCGGGAGCTATAATTCCGTCGGAAACCTCGCGCTGAATAATTTTGGCTGTGGTAACGTCACATTTATCGGAAAGTGCAATCCAGTCTCCAAAGGAGGACTGACGGTCTGTTCCTCTTGCTCTTGCATAAGCGGAGGCAAGGAGGGAGTCGTCGAGACCTTCGATATCGTCAACGAAGCAAGCCTTCTTGAGAGATTCGGGAAGAATTTTTCCTACTGCCGCAGATGTGGGGCTGACGTGCTTGAAGGAAGTTGCCGCAACCATGCCTGTTGCTTCCTTTATTTCCTTTACAAGCTGCCATGAGTTGAATGCGTCGAGGAAGTTTATATAACCGGGTTTACCGTTAAGAATTTCAATGGGAAGCTCAGAGCCGTCATGCATGAAAATCTTCGCAGGCTTCTGATTGGGGTTACAGCCGTATTTAAGTTCAAATTCTGTCATTTTTTCGCTCCTTAATTATTCTTATTAAAAATAAATTCGTTTGCCTTACCTGTTTCAAGGTCAACTTCACGGATGAACAGTGAAACTTTATTATCCTCGTTGAGGTTTGACCATACCATATCCGCAAGCTCTCCGGCGCTGTTGGGAAGCTCTACCTCTTCGGGTTCACCGTAGAATGAAGGAATGGGGTTTCCGTCGCATTTATATGTATGGATAAAATGTCCGATTCCGTTTCTGGGTGTATATGAGTAGAAAAAGCGATTGCACACGCTGCCGTCTCCGTTTGCGCTCTTGAGAATTGACATCTTATAATGGAAGCATTTTTCTCCGTAATAGAGCATAGCCGATATTCTGGGAGTGAAGTTGGGCGCATCAGGCTCAAATTCTCTCAAGTGGAGAGCCTTTTCAAAGGAGAATCCGTCCTCACCATGCTCCTTGATATAATTATAAACTGTATCGGTCTGGTCGCCGTTTGTAACGATGTCGGCTGAAGGAAGCGCAAGATAAGGATTATAGATTATAAGGCTGGGGTCTTCGAGCTTTGATTCATCAAATGCCTTTGTACGCATTCCTCCGTCAAATCTTTCAAATATTCTGTTACGGCTGTTAGCGCTTCTGCCCATAATGAAATAAGCTATGAGTGCTTTCTTGCCGTCTGTACTCTTTCCTACAACGATTCCTCGTCCGGGATATGTATTCTCACTGAGCAATTTCTTTAAATCATACAAAGCCATTTTTATTTCTCCTTTTAGTTTAGTTATCTCACGGTGTGATTTTTGGGTGAAAACCGAAAATGAAAGTTTATCTTTATTTACAGCTGTGTTCACTCCTACGCTTTATGGTGCGAACAAATCTCTCCCAAAAGCATTTCTTCTTTTGTTGAAAACCTACGGTTTTCTCCATTAGTGAAAATTTCATTTTCTTCGCGTGTTGCTCGGACTGGCGTACATAGGTACGCCGACGCCTTCGCACTCCGCGATTTTCCCTCCAAAACTCCCACCTGTTGGGGCTTCGGGCACGGTGTTATTTTTGGGTTAAAACCGAATTAGAACAATTGATAATTGATAATTAATTTGCAATAGCAAATTTTCCGAAATTCTCAATTCTCAATTCTGAATTTTAAATTCCACAACGCAAAGCGTTATGCCTTCTCCGACATTTCCTTTGCTACCTTCTCTGTAGCCTTGGGGAGTATTATCCATTCCGCTTCTTCCATTACTCTTCTCTGGAGTATTTCGGGAGTGTCACCCTCCTGCACGTCAACTGCCTTCTGCATAATTATCTTTCCGCCATCAGGGATTTCATTAACGAAGTGAACAGTGGCACCTGTGACCTTTACGCCCTTTTCAAGTGCCGCCTCGTGCACGTGGAGTCCCCAATATCCTTTTCCGCAAAATGAAGGGATAAGGGATGGGTGAATATTTATCATTCTTTCGGGAAAACGGTCGGTAAAGCTCTTGGTAAGGATTGACATAAAGCCTGCAAGGACGATAAGGTCTATCTTCTCTTCTGCAAGTATCTCCACTACCTTTTCTTCAAAAGCCTCTTGACTGCCAAGCTCTTTTTTTGAAACAACGGCAGATTTAATGCCCGCTGTCTTTGCTCGCTCAAGGGCGTATGCAGACGGAGAGTTGGACAGCACAAGTGCTATTTCACCGCTGGGTATCTCCCCTCTTTTTTCAGCATCAATCAACGCCTGAAGATTTGTTCCGCCGCCCGAAACAAATACCGCTATTCTTGTTTTTTTCATAATTCCTCTTATATCAAGGACTCTGTCCTTGAACCTGCCAAAGAAACTTTTTGAAAAAGCTTCTTTGGAATCTTCAAAAACTTTTAATATGTATTTATACTTTTTCTGTCTTATACAACGGATATCATTATATAAGCTTTATTTTCTCGTTTTCGTCGCGAACTATCTTACCGATTACGTAAGCGTCCTCACCGTTGGTACGGAGGATTTCAAGAGCCATGTCAACCTCGTCTGCGGGAACTACTATGCTCATTCCAACGCCCATATTGAAGGTGTTGAACATATCGTGTTCGGGAATGTTTCCTGTCTTTGCAATAAGGTTGAACAAAGGAAGAACCTTTACGTCATCCTTCTTTATTTCAGCACAGAGACCGTCGGGGATTGAACGGGGTATGTTCTCGTAGAAGCCGCCGCCTGTGATATGTGAAATTCCCTTAACCTGCACCTTTTCAAGAAGAGCAAGTACGGGCTTCACGTATATCTTTGTAGGTGTAAGAAGCGCTTCTCCAAGGCTCTTTCCGCCAAGCTCGGCAATAGGAGTCTTGAGGTCTGCTTTTTCTACGTCAAATACCTTTCTTACAAGTGAAAAGCCGTTTGAGTGAACACCCGAGGAAGGAAGTGCAATAACAATATCGCCCTCTGCCATCTTCGAATTGTCAATAACCTTATCTCTGTCAACCATACCAACCGCAAAGCCTGCAAGGTCATATTCATCTATGGGATAAAAGCCGGGCATTTCGGCAGTTTCTCCGCCGATAAGTGCCGCACCCGACTGTACACAGCCTTCGGCTACGCCCGAAACTATCTCTGCAATTCTTTCGGGCACGTTCTTTCCGCAAGCTATATAGTCGAGGAAGAAGAGCGGTGCCGCACCACAACAAATAACGTCATTTACACACATTGCAACACAGTCAATGCCCACTGTATCGTGCTTATCCATTAAAAATGCAATTTTAAGCTTTGTACCCACGCCGTCAGTACCACTGACAAGTACAGGGCTCTTCATACCTGCAATGTTAGGAACAAAAAGTCCTCCAAAGCCTCCGATATCTGTCATAGAACCTTCGTTCTGTGTTCTTGCTATATGCTTTTTCATAAGCTCTACAGCCTTGTAGCCGGCAGTTATATCGACGCCCGCTGCTGCGTAGCTCTCTGAACTGGAATTTTTCATATTTTTCTCTCCTTATGTTATCTCACGGTGTATCTTTTGGGTGTAAAACTTTACAATGCACAATGCAAGGTGCAAGGTGCACAATTAAGGAAGATTTTGCGAAAGCAAAATCAACCATAACGTTTGCAAAGCAAACATTTCATGTGACTTCAGTCACATTTCACTCACCGAAGGTGAATTTCACGTTTTGACAACGTCAAAACATTTCACTGAATAACAGCAAGGCTGTTATTCCCTATTCCTTTCCTGTCCAGCAGTAGGTACAAAGCTCATCCTCATCAAAGCCTATCGCCTTTACAATTCCCTCAAGTGTTTGATATTCAAGGGATGCGAAGCCAAACTTTTCGCATATCTTTGCGCGGAGCTTCTTTCCTCTCTCTGTTTCGGGGTTTGAATACTCATTTATATATTTCTTGCCTTCCTCACCTTCGAGCTCAAGAATAATTCGTCTTGCAATAAAGTCATATTCCGATGAAGCTCTTGTGAAGTTGAGGAATTTACATCCGTACATTATAGGAGGGCAGGCAGAGCGCATATGCACCTCGTCTGCTCCGTTTTCATAGAGAAAGCTTACAGTTTCCTGAAGCTGAGTGCCTCGTACAATAGAATCGTCCACCAAAAGCATCTTTTTGTTCTCTATGAACTCATGTACGGGTATCTGCTTCATCTTGGCTATTCTCGCTCTCTGTGCCTTACTTGAGGGCATAAATGAACGGGGCCAGGTAGGTGTGTATTTGATAAACGGTCTGGTGAAGGATATTTTAGACCTGTTTGCGTATCCAATGGCATGAGGCGTACCCGAATCCGGTACACCCGAAACAGAATCAAGAGCAGGTGCACCGTTCTTCATATCGTTTTCAGCCATTATTTCGCCGTTGCGTATTCTCATCGCCTCAACATTCACGCCGTCATAGCTTGATGCAGGATATCCGTAATATGCCCAAAGGAAAGAGCACATCTTCTTGCACTTATGTCCTTCGGCAAGCACTGTCATTCCGTCGGGAGACAGCTCCACAATCTCGCCCGGGTCAAGGTCGCGTACCTTTTCATATCCAAGCTTTGTGTAGGAATAGGTTTCGAATGCAGCGCAGTATCCGTCTTCGTCAAAGCCTATGGAAAGCGGCAATCTTCCGCATTTATCTCTTGCGGCAATAAGATGTCCATCGGATTTTAAAATAAGTATAAGCGCAGTTCCGTCAATAACCTTTTGCGCAAAGTGAATACCTTCAATAAAATCCTCTTTTATATCGATAAGAGCCGAAACAAGCTCGGTAACGGTTATCTTTCCTCCACTGAGCGAGTCGAAGTGATAACCTCCGCGTCTTTTATGAAAATGCTCTTCGATTATCTCTTCGACGTTGTTGATTCTTCCCACCGTTGCTATTGCATAGGTGCCCAGACTCGACCTTACAAGCTGAGGCTGGGGGTCGGAATCACTTATAACGCCGATGCATGACGTGCCCTTCATGTCGTTAAACACGTTATCGAATTTTGTTCTGAAGGGTGAGTTTTCTATATTGTGAATGTCTCTTGTGAAGCCTTCCTCACTGTCCCAGGACACCATACCTCCGCGTCTTGTACCAAGATGCGAATGGTAATCCGTTCCGAAAAACACATCGGAAACGGCATCTCTCTTTGATGAAAGTCCGAAAAATCCGCCCATTACTTAACCTTATCTTTCAGAAAAGAAGAGGTCGGAAAGGCTCATAGGATCAATGTATTCGCCGTCCTTGTATACTCTCATATTGCCCGATGCTATTTCGTCGATAAGGATTACCTCATCTCCATTGTAGCCGAACTCAAACTTGATGTCATAAAGGTCAAGACCGAGCTCTGCAAGGTCATCTGAGATTATCTTTGTTATTTTCTGTGTCATATCACGTACATCATCGTACTGTTTTTCACTCATAACGCCGAGCACAGCAAGACCGTCCTTTGTTACGAGGGGATCGCCCTTCTCGTCATTCTTGAAGGTCATTTCAACGTAGTAAGGAAGCTCTGCTCCTTCTTCTACATATTCACCGTATCTGCGGAAAAAGCTTCCTACCGCTCTCTTGCGGCAGATAACCTCAAGTCCCTTTCCGAATACCTTTCCGGGGAGAACCTCCATGGTAGTGTTGTCAATGTCTGCAGAAACATAGTGTGTCTTGATTCCTGCTTCCTTGAGCTTTTCAAAGTAATATACAGACATTCTGAGATTAACCTTGCCAACACCCTCGATCTGAAGACCTACTGTGTTTGCACCGGGATCAAACACTCCGTCTGCTCCTGTGCAGTCATCCTTGAACTTGAGAAGTACGTTTCCGTTGTCGAGCTGAAACACGTCCTTTGTTTTTCCTGTGTAAATCTTTGTCATTGCCATAGTTTTGTTCTCCTTTATATATTAGTTTTTTTATTTTCTTTTTTTATCAATTGAATCTTTCTGCAGCTGCACGGTTCTTTTCAAGCACCGCTGCTGTGTTGTCCGCACGCTTTTTCTCAAGCTTTGCACGAAGCTCTTCATCTTCGATTGCGAACATCTGGGCACAAAGAAGTGCCGCATTTACTCCTCCGCCTATCGCAACGGTTGCCACGGGGATACCCGAGGGCATCATTACGGTAGAAAGAAGTGCATCCATACCGCCCAGGTCACCCGACTTTACGGGGATTCCAACAACGGGAAGAGTGGTATTTGCCGCTATTGCACCTGCAAGGTGTGCTGCCATACCTGCCGCTGCGATTATTGCACCGTAGCCGTTTGCTCTGGCGTTCACTGCAAGCTCTCTTGCCTCCTCGGGAGTTCTGTGAGCTGACAGAATGTGTACTGTAGCGGGGATTTCAAGCTCTTTGAGCGTATTATATGCCTTTTCGGCAACGGGCATATCGCTGTCGGAGCCGATTATTATAGCTACCTTTTTCATATCTTTCTCTCCTTATGTTATCTTACGGTGATGATTTTTGGGTGAAAACCCAAACAATGCACAGTGCAAGGTGCAAGGTGCACAATTAAGGAAGATTTTGCGAAAGCAAAATCAACCATAACGTTTGCAAAGCAAACATTTCATGTGACTTCAGTCACATTTCACTCACCGAAGGTGAATTTCACGTTTTGACAACGTCAAAACATTTCACTGCATAACGCACAGCGTTATGCTCTGCTCCCACCTTTTAGGGTTTCGGGCATCACGGTGTGATTTTTGGGTGAAAACCCAAACAATGCACAGTGCAAAGTGCAAGGTGCACAATCAAGGAAGATTTGCGAAGCAAATCAACCAAAATTATTCATTATTCACTATTCATTTTTCATTGCATAACAGCACGGCTGTTATGCAATGCTTTCGAAAAAAGAGCAAGGCAGTCCCTCGTTTTTCAGGAACTGCCCAGACGGTCGGCTATATTCTGCTCTGCTTCCTTGCGTCATTTCGCATGTATCCGTCAGTCACAGAGCATGATAATTTTATCATATTACACCGATTTTGTCAATATTTTTGACCGTCAGCGTTCCCAAAACTCCGCAGTTTTACTGCGTATTTTACTTTTCGGAAGCAATTATTTTGAAATCGCCTCTTTCGATTGCATGAACAGCTGTCTTTACAGGCTTGTCGTCGTGCACGGGCTTCTTTACAGCGAGACCGTTTTCAGCCTGAGCTGTTATTCTTGCGGATTCCTCGTTGTACTCATCAATTATCTCACGTGCGATTTTTGCGGTTGCTATGCATACCTGGTAACGGTTAATGCCGTTCTGAGTAAGCTTTTCGATTGAAGGTTCGTTCATCATGATAATATATCTCCTTTTTGTTTATTCGTAAAATTTTTCAAGTAATGCGTCGGTTGATTTGCAGTGTATATCAAGAGTGTCAACATTTTCTCCGTTAACCACTCTTACGATAGCATCGGTTACGTCAGAAGCTCGTCCGTCGTAGTTTATAAGTATGTTGGAATAAAGTCTTGAAAATTCAAGCTCTACCTTAGCTCTCTCCAATCTTTCCAAAATATCGGCTTCGGTATTTGTGCCTCTGCCACGGAGACGTGCCTCAAGAGTTTTATAATCGGGTGGTGACAGGAACACAGATATAAGGTCGCTTTTGTCAAAAAGCCCCATTATCTGCTCTGCTCCGTCCACTTCAATTTCAAGTATTACTACCTTTCCATCCTCTATCTGCTTCACAAGGGGAGCTTTAGGGGTACCGTAGTAGTTGCCGTTGAACACGGTGTGCTCAATAAGCTCACCCTTTTCTATCATTTCCTCAAAACGCTCTTTTGTTACAAACAAATAGTCACGTCCGTCAACCTCACCCGGTCTCGGCTGTCTTGTGGTTGCCGATACAGAAAAGGTGAAGGGAGGAATTGCACCCGATTTAAATGGGGTGAGCACAGTGGATTTACCGCTTCCCGCCGAGCCGGAAACGATAAGCACTTTTCCTCTTTTATTCATTGTTTTCTCCTTGATTTTATATATCTGCGCTGTCTTCAATCTCGCTGTCGTCGTTTGTATTTATCGCCTCTCGTAGCTTTTGAGGGCGAATTTTCGACAGTATCACATGGTCGGAATCGGTAAGCACTACCGACAGTGTTTTCTTCCCGCCCGTTACGTCTATTGCTCTACCCGCATCCTTTGCATCCTGCACAAGTCTCTTGACGGGTGCCGTATCGGGGGACACTATGCAAACTATTCTGTCACATGCGACCATATTTCCCATACCAAGGGACAGCATCTTCATATATTTGCTCCTTTATTCTACGTTCTGTATTTGTTCTCTTATCTTTTCTATTTCGCTCTTTGCTTCAACAACAAGCTTTGTTATTTCAAGCTCACAGCACTTGGAACCGATGGTATTAACCTCACGGTTTATCTCCTGAGTGAGGAAATCAAGCTTTCTTCCCGCAGGAGCGTTGCCCTTCATTATGCTCTTGAACTGGGCAAGGTGGCTGGCAAGTCTTGTTATCTCCTCGTCAACCGCAACCTTATCGGCATAAAGTGCGACTTCCGTAATAACTCTCGTTTCATCGTATTCGGTATTGCCAAGCAACTCCTCGATTCTCTCCCTGAGTCTTTCCTCGTAAGCCTTGACCGATTCGGGAGAAAGCCTTGCTATCTCACATCTTATCTCCTCTATTCTGTCAAGCTTTGTAAGAATGTCCTCGTAAAGCTTTGCGCCCTCTGTCGCTCTCATGGCATCATAGCTGTCAAGTGCAGCGGACATAACCTCACGGAGAAGAGCTGTCATTTTTTCCTCGTCCTCTTCCTCGCTTCTTGTACCCACTACATCGGGTATCTTCATAACCGTTGATACAGCAGTATCGTCTCTGAGTCCGTACTTTTCCTTTACCTCCTCAAAAACTGCAAGGTAGCTTTCAAAAAGTGAGTAATTTACCGTCACCTTTGTGAGCTTATCCTCAATAACGTTTATTGTAAGATAAGCATCTACCTTTCCTCGGGAGGTATGATTTGCTATTTCCTTCTTTATCTTATCTTCAAGATAAAGGAATGCACGGGGGAGTCTTACCGAGGCATCGAGATATCTGTTGTTAACGCTCTTTACCTCAAAGGTCAGCTCCATGCCCTCTTTTTCAAGAAGAGCTCTGCCGTAGCCTGTCATACTTCTTATCATTTTTTCTCCTTTGTCAAATACCTTCGTTTATCTGATTTAATACTTCCTTGTATTCTTCTTTGGTTGTAACTATGGAAAGTGCCTGAAGCAAAGCTCCCACTCCCATGTTGCGTGGAAGTCCGAGCTTTTGACACAAAAGCTCTCGTTTGACCGCAGACCCCTCTCCGCCCATAAGTCCGTCCTCATAAAGCATGGCTCTCGTGAACGTACTCTGTGGTTTTGAGGAAGCAAAGCGTTCAAACAAACGTCTCAGCTCGTCGGCATCAATGCCCTCCACTCCCAGCACGCCTTCCTTTGAAGGCTGTGCCTTTCGGCTTTCCTTGCCACATATTCTGGGAGTATACAAATGGTACACACCGCAGTCTCCCGTAATGCTTTTTATATGGTTTCGGATAACCATTCCCGCATTGTCACTGTCGGTTAGTACTATTACACCTCTTTTTTTTGCCGCTTCTCGGATAATTGCTTTTTTTTCGTGGTTTTTGAATATTCCAAATCCGTCAAGTGCGATTATGTCGGCATCAAGCAAAGATTCAAGCTTGATTTTATCGTATCTGCCCTCGCAGATAACCACTTCTTTTATGGGTAACTTCATTTCATTCACCCAGTATGGAAACCGTGAGGGATTCAAGCAAGGAATACTCGGGAGCTCTTCCGTTCTTTAAATCACCCTCGCAGGCAAAGGTCAGCTCCAGCGCCTCTCTCAACTGCTTTACGCTCCATCTGCCAACGTACGGCAGTACCTTCTTTATCTGCCACGGGAAGAAGCCTGTAAGCTTTGCCAGGTCGTTATCGCTTCCTCGGCTGTCCGATTTCAAAAGAGCAAGTCCGTTCAAGGTTTTTCCCAGTGCCGCAATAATCATTATCGGGTCTATATTCTGTGTTCTCAGGTTTTCAAGTATCTCCAGTGCATCACGCTTTGAATGTCGAATGACCGCATCAGTAAAGTCCCACATTTCATTCTCTGCACATGGCTTGACAAGAAGGTCAATTACTTCACTCGGAACAACGTCAAGGGAATTGTACTTACAGTAAGCTATGAGCTTTTCTGAATCGTTCTTCAACCTCGTCATACTGTAATCACAAAGCTTTATCATCCTTGTGATGTTCACGTCGCTTATCCTTACTTCGGAAACACGGAAGATCTTATCCGTCCAGGATAAAAGCTTTTGCTCGGACTGCCTTGGGAACTCTGTCATTGTAAGAGATGTCTCAAGGTCCTTTATCAAAGCTCGTTCACGTGATTTTTTGTTGAGAAATTCAAGCTCGGAGGAACGGCAAAAGATAACAAGAATCGTTCCGTCAGACACTCTTTTTACAGCGTTGGTAAGTCTTTTCTCGTCCTTCCCTTTTATCTCGGAAAGATTTATGCCCCACACCTCGATTATCTTGTGCTCCGCCATTATTGGAAGGCTGTCAACCGCTTCGTCGAGGTCGTTTAAAGTACCGTCGTGGAGGAAATCAATAACTGTACGGTTGAAATCCTCCATACCCTCGTCTGTAACTATACGTCTGAGCTCGTCAAGATAATAGTGCTTGAGATATTCCTCCTCACCCCAGAAAAGATATGCTCCCTCGGGGTCAAGCTTTATCTTATCACGGAGCTCCTTAATTTCGTCTTTTTTCTCGTAATAAGCCATTACGCCATTGTGTCGGCAAGCTGTTTGCCACCAAGGATGTGGAAATGAAGGTGCTTCACGCTCTGGCAGGCATCGTCACCGCAGTTGGATACCACTCTGTATCCGTTTGTGAGTCCTTCGGCAGCTGCAATTTTGGGAATGCACTCAAAAATGTGTGCAACCACAGCGGAGTTGTCCGCATTTATTCCGTCAACCGAGGGAATATGCTCCTTGGGAATTACAAGTATATGTGTGGGTGCCTGAGGATTTATGTCTCGGAATGCGAGTACTTTTTCGTCCTCATAAACCTTTGTTGAAGGTATATCGCCGTTAACTATCTTACAAAACAAACAATCCATATATATCTCCTTTATGTTTAGTTATCTCACGGTATAAATAATGCACAATGCATAATGCATAATGCATAATTAGGGTTGATTTTCCTTTGGAAAATCTTCTTTTTTATTCGGTCAAAAAGTGAATCGCGCCTACAAATTTCATCTTTTGCTGCCCTATCTTAACAGAAGAAAACCAAAGGTTTTCAACCAAAATTTTGCATTTTGCATTTTGCACTATGCATTACATAAGGGGTCCCCCCTTATGCCTGCATCATTTCAATAAACTTCGCCTTTGCATCAGGGAGCTTTGTAACATCCTTACCGCCGGAGGATGCGCTGTCGGGACGTCCGCCGCCGCCACCGCCTACAATGGGTGAAATAGTCTTGAGAATGTTACCTGCGTGAGCGCCGTTTGCAAGTGCATCCTTACCGCAGAATGCCGCAAATATAATCTTGCCCTCGTTTACGGAGTAAAGCACACCTACAATATCACTGTACTTGTCACGAAGTCTGTCGCCCTCTCCTCTGAGTACGTCAACCTTTGCGTCCTTTATCTCACCGAAGAGAAGTGAATACTTATCTGTCTTTATAATTGATGCTTCAAGGTCAGCACCCGCACTTGCAGCTGCCTTTGCGTGAAGAGATTCAACCTCGCTCTTTGTTTCACGAAGCTCGTTTACAAGAGCTGTAACCTTCGCGGGAAGTGAGCTTACATCGTTTGCTCGCGCAACTGTTGCACACTCTGTAAGAAGTGCATCCTTTTCATCAAGAAGAGCAAGTACTCCAAGACCTGTTGTACCCTCTATTCTTCTGATGCCCGCCGCAACAGAGGACTCGGAAAGTACCTTGAAGAGTCCTGCCTCGGAGGTGTTCTTGAGGTGTGTACCACCGCAAAGCTCGGCTGATACGTCGCCCATCTTTACAAGTCTTACAACACTTCCGTACTTTTCTCCAAAGAGTGCCATAGCCCCCATTGATTTTGCTGTTTCGGGGTCTGTTTCTATTGTTTCAACAGAAGATGCACCTAGGATAAAGCTGTTTACAAGTGTTTCCACTGCCTTTATTTCTTCCGCTGTCATAGGTGCGAAATGCTTGAAGTCAAATCTTACTCTGTTTTCGTCTACATACGAGCCCGCCTGCTCTACGTGGTCACCAAGTACACGGCGGAGTGCCGACTGAAGAAGGTGTGCCGCAGAGTGGTTTCTCGCAATTGAAGCACGTCTTGCTGTGTCTATCTTTGCCGTTACTTCACTGCCGACACTTATGGGAGCGGTCACATCACAGTCATGAAGGTATACGCCGTCCTGCTTCTTGGTGTCAAGAACTGCAATCTCATTTTCTCCCACAACAAGTATACCCTTGTCTCCTACCTGACCGCCGCCTTCGCCATAGAAAACGGTTGAGTCAAGAACGATAATTGCCTCGCCTTCGCTCACTGTTTCAACAAGCATGCCATCAGCGATAATTGCAAGCACCTTGCCTTTACATTCGTTTGCTGTATATCCCTTGAATTCTGTCTTTGCAAGTCCCTCGATAAGGCTTGACTGGGTGTTGTCCCATCCGCCTCCCGCCTTACGGTTAGCTCTCGCTCTTTCCTTCTGCTCTGTCATAAGAGCGTTGAAGGCGTCATCGTCAATTGTCATTCCGTCCTCGGCAATAATCTCACGGGTTAAGTCAATGGGGAAGCCGAAGGTGTCATAAAGCTTGAACGCATCCTCTCCCGAAAGAACACTCTTGCCCTTTTCCTTTGCATCGGCAACGAAGCCCGAGAGGATAGCAAGTCCCGCATCTATTGTAGCATCGAATCTTTCTTCCTCAATGGAAAGAATCTTCTTGATGTAATCAGCCTTTTCACGAAGCTCGGGGTATGCTCCCTCGTTGCACTCGATAACAACCTCGGAAAGCTTATTGAGGAATGCACCCTTTATACCGATAAGTCTGCCGTGACGTGCCGCACGTCTGATAAGACGGCGAAGCACGTAGCCTCTGCCCTCGTTTGAAGGCATAACGCCGTCACCTATCATAAAGGTTGAGCTTCTGATGTGGTCTGTGATGATACGGATGGAAACGTCATTGTTGTAGTCCGCACCGTAGGTCTTTGATGAGTATGAGCAAACTGTGTCAAGAATCTTTCTCACGGTGTCAACCTCGAAAAGGTTGTCAACCCCCTGCATTACGCAGGCAAGTCTTTCAAGTCCCATACCTGTATCTATGTTTTTCTGGCTGAGCTCTGTATAATTGCCCTTGCCGTCGTTGTCAAACTGTGTGAACACGTTGTTCCAGATTTCCATATATCTGTCGCAGTCGCAACCGGGCTTACAGTCGGGTGAGCCGCAGCCGTATTTCTCGCCTCTGTCAAAATATATCTCGGAGCAAGGTCCGCAAGGTCCGCTTCCGTGTTCCCAGAAGTTGTCTGCCTTACCCATTCTTACAACTCTTTCGGCAGGTACTCCCACCATCTTCGTCCAGATTTCAAACGCTTCATCGTCCTCCTCATAGATAGAAGGCCAGAGAAGCTCACCGGGAATTTCAAGAGTTTTGGTGAGAAACTCCCACGCCCACGGAATCGCCTCGTACTTGAAGTAATCACCGAAGGAGAAGTTTCCAAGCATCTCGAAATATGTGCCGTGACGTGCGGTCTTTCCAACATTTTCAAGGTCTGGTGTTCTGATACACTTCTGGCAGGTGGTAACTCTCTTTCTGGGAGGCTCCTTTGTTCCCTTGAAGTAGGGCTTCATAGGTGCCATACCCGAGTTGATAAGAAGAAGTGAGTTATCGTTTTGAGGTACAAGAGAAAAGCTCTTGAGTCTCAGATGTCCTTTTGACTCAAAGAAAGAAAGATATGCTTCTCTGAGGTCATTGAGTGATGTCCATTTCATATTTGGTATCCTTTCATTTATGTCAAGATTTATTTTTCACATACACAATTATTGTACACTTTTTTTAAAAAAACGTCAACAAAATCGACGTTTTACCCAACAAATCTTAACACAATCTTAACACGTAAACAAAAAAGACATTTTTAGGTCAATCGTGTCCTTATACGAGATTGTTTTTTGTCCGTTTTTGTGATATTCTAAAGTAACAAAGGAGTGTGAAAATCATGAAAATAAATCTTTGTGGCAAAGCGGAAACGGTCATGTCGAATTCTTCAAGCCGTCACAACTATTTCGGATGGCCTACGGTTACAAGACTGAAAAACGGAAGACTTGCAGCTGTTGCATCGGGCTTCCGTCTCGACCACGTATGCCCCTTCGGAAAAACAGTTCTGTCATTTTCCGAGGACGAGGGAAAAAGTTGGACAGCACCCGCACCGATTATTGACACGGTGCTTGACGACAGAGACGGCGGTATAATGGCATTTGGTGAAAGCGGTGTTATCGTTACATCCTTTAATAACACAATAGAATTCCAAAGAAACTACTGTCAGCACACACCGGGGACAGCGGAATACAGAAAGGCATACCTCAACCTTCTCACACCCGAGGAGGAAGAGCGTGACCTTGGCGCAACCTTTAAAATAAGCCATGACAACGGCGTGACATTCTCCCCTCTTTATAAGAGCCCCGTAACCTCACCCCACGGTCCCGTAGAGCTTGATGACGGCACAGTTCTTTGGGTAGGTGCAGTATACGGTTCAAAAGACGATATTGCCTGTCACATTCAGGCGTGGACAGTAAACACCGAAAACGGAAATATGGTTAAAATAGGAGAAATTCCCCAAATTGACTACGGTAAGGCATTCCCCTGCGAGCCTCACGCATTCGACCTGGGAGGTGGAAAAATCATCTGCCACATCCGTGTCTGCGGAGGCGGAATTGACGGAGAAAATGTATTCACCACCTATCAGAGTGTGTCGGAGGACAGTGGAAAAACATGGTCCGAGCCCGTTGCGATTTTAGATGTGGAGGGCGGTGCCCCCGCACACATTATGAGACATTCCTCGGGCGTTCTCATATCGGTTTACGGCTACCGCCTCGCTCCCTTCGGAGTAAAGGCGATGTTCAGCTTTGACGAGGGCAAGACATGGGACGTGGGACACGATATCTATGTAAACGGCGTCAATCTCGACCTGGGTTATCCCTCAAGTGTTGAGCTTTCCGACGGAAGTATTCTCACAGTGTTCTATGCCCACGCAAAATCGGGAGAGCCCGCAACAATATTACAGCAGAAATGGACATTTGAAAAAGAAAAGGAGAAAGTATAATGAGCTATCAGAAATTTACGGGTATTATGCCCGCACTTGTAACACCCCTTACCAAAGACGAAAGGATAAATGTGCCCGAGCTTGAAAAGCTTATAAACTACCTTATAGACAAGAAGGCTGACGGCTTTTACATCGGAGGTGCAACAGGAGAGGGACTTGCCCTTCGCCCCGAGGAAAGACGCATTCTTGCCGAGGAAAGTATTAGAATTTTAGGTGGCAGAAAGCCTTCTATCATACAAATTGCCTCCACCGATTACAATCAGGCGCTTGAGCTCGCAAAGCACGCCGAGTCGGTAGGTGCAGATGCGATTTCGGCTACTCCTCCCCTCTTCTTCGCATATGACGAGGACGATATTTACAACTACTACAAGGGACTTGCCAATGCTGTTCATATCCCCCTTATTATCTACTACAATCCTGCGGCAGGCTTTACCGTTAATGCCAAATTCGCAGCCCGTGCCTTCGAGGTGGACAATATAACAGGCATCAAATGGACAAGCTCGGACTATTTCCAGATGATGCTTCTGAAGGATATGACTCACGGTGAGATGAACGTTATAAACGGACCCGACGAAATGCTTCTCATGGGACTTTGTGCGGGCGCCGACGGCGGTATCGGTACGACCTACAACTTTATGATAGACATTATCAGAGGAGTGTGGGAAAGCTTCCATGCAGGAGATATAGCAAAGGCGAGAGAATACCAGATTCGTGCCGCCAAAATAATCTATCCCCTCCTCAAATACAAGGGAATCCCCACAACCAAGGTTATACTTGAAAAAATGGGATTCGACGTAGGCTATCCCTCCTATCCCATGAAGCAATACACAAATGAGCAAAAGGAAGAAGTACTCTCCGTAATGAGAGAAGCGGGACTTGATATTTAAATAATCAAGAGGCTGTGGTTTTTTAGCCACAGCCTCTTATTTTATCCATAAAAAATAAATATTTATATTGCAAAAAGTCAATATTTCCTCTATAATAAACTTGTAAGCTACTTTATATCAAGGAGTATGACTATGAAAAAACTTATTGTCCTTTTATTGATGCTCGTTGTACTCGGCACTGTAGCAAGTGCCAAGACGACGGAATTTGAAAAAAGCTATTATGACGGAAATCAGCTTGTAATTGCAAGCTTTAACGGTACAAAGCCGTTTTTCGGCGACAGTGCCAACGTTAAGGCGGTTGAAGAAAGCTGTTACCGACTGGGCGAAACGCTTGACCTTCTGGGCGTCAAGTACGTCAGCTTCATAGGAAATATGTCCTCGGGTGCAAATTTCATGTACAAGGACATTATTCCCCAAGGCGGTACACACGATGACCTTTACGCCGCAAATATAAATGACAAGGAATGGAAGGGCGACTTTGAAGCGCTGAAGGAGGCGGGCTCAATCCTCACCGACAGCGGACTTGCTTACGGTGTATCTCTTGGGCTCAATGACTATTGCGGAAACGGCTACGACAGACGAAACCATATACAGACCACCTTTGAATCGGTGGATTTTATGGGAGAAACAAACTACGGCTACGAGGAGCTTGACATAAACAACTTCGCCGTTACAATAACCGTGGGAAAGACAAGATATATCATATATCAGCTTGAAGCCTTCCCCAGACAGGCAACGCTCACTTGGTTTGACTCCATGCAGGCAAAACACTCGGACAAAAGAGCCATAGTGTTCACCACCTCTCTGCTTGACGCAAGCGGAAATATGTACACTCAGCATGACTGGACGGTGTATCCCGAGGACAGTCAATGGAAGCCCATATATCTTCAGTACAACACCAAGATGACCACAAACCTTCTGCACAACGACAAGCCTCACGACGGAGACCAGCTTTGGAAGGATGCCCTTTCAAAATGGGACAATCTCCTTTGCGTTGTCACGTCAAATGCAACTGTGGGAACAAAAATAGTTACTTCGACTCTCAAGAACGCAAACGGATATGACGTTTTTGCGGTAGTTGCAAACCTTGAAGGCGGATATGCAAATACGGGAAACGCTTTCCCTCTCATGATAAGAATTTCCGAGGACGGAACGGTAGACCTTCGATACTTCGACACAAACAGCCGCATGACGGGCTACGAAAGCTCCTCCCGTGTAACACTCAAGCCCGAAAAGCTGGCAAAGCTTCCCGAACCCGACCCCGTTACTCTGCTTCAAAAGATAAAGAAGCAATCAGGCGGCTCAAATAAAGCATACATAAACGGATATGCAGGCAATGTTTTCAAGCCGAACGCCACAATCACAAGAGCCGAGGCATTTACAATATTTGCAAGACTCCTGACGGGAGTTCAGGAAATAGAAGGCGGAAACACCACACGCTTCACCGACGTTTCCACCGATAAATGGTATTACAATGCCACCTCTTACCTTGATGCAAACGGCTACTTCTTCACAACTACCGAGGACACACTCCGTCCCGAGGAGAATATAACGAGAGCCGAATTTGTAGAGCTTGCCTACTTCACCTCAACCCTTGAGGCTGTGGGCGGTGTATCCTTCAAGGATGTGGATAAAAGCAACCGTTATTACAGCGCAATAACCGCCGCGGCATCCACGGGTCTTGTAAACGGCTACGGAGACGGAACCTTCAAGCCCGATGCCACGATTACAAGAGCCGAAGCGGTAACAATAATCAACAGACTCATAGGACTTACGGCAAACGAAAAAACTGTCAGCCGAGAGCATCTTGAAACAGTATTTTCAGACATCGGCGGACATTGGGGAGAATATCAGATACTTATGGCTTCAAACAGTAACGTAAAGAGCAAATATTATCACAATGCAGACCTCACCTCAATCAAGGAAAGTACGAGCGGTGTTTGGTTTGAAACAGATTATGTAAAGATTGAAATTTCAAAGGCGGGCAAGGTAACTGCCATCATAAACAAAGCCACGGGCGAAAATGTAAATGCCGCCACTTCAAATCCTTTCTTCACCTCTCTCATCAGCAATACAGGTGCATTAGTAGAGCCCAAAAAGGCAGAGCTTGACGGCGGAAGACTCAAGGTTACCTTCAAAAACAATCTTGAAGTCTACTACATTATCGAAGCGGCAAGTGACCACTTCACTGTCACCCTCGACACCGACCTTCCCTCCTCTGTAAACGGTGCAATTATATGCAATTTGAGTGTGAATTCACGCTGGGCGCTGGATGACGGAACCTCCTACGGTATTTCGGGCGTCCCAATGACCACTACGGTAAACAACCACTATATCCCCGGAGGCGCATCAAAGGCGGCAAGAGGAACTGTTTACACATATCTTGGAGTTCCAACCATCGGTGCAAAGCTCGGTGTTGCCTTCTCCCCCATGACAAAGCACAGAGAGCATCTCAAGAGCATTGCAAAGAAAATAGACCCCACCGAGGGACTTGTAAATACTCACGGCGGTCCTTTCGCTTATGACCACGAGGACATTTTCGGCGATTACGTCATAACCTACAGCGGGCTCACCCCCGAGGTTGCCACAGAGACCGCAAAGCTTGCAAACAAGTACAGTATTGAACAAATTGACATAATCCAGGGCAACAATTTCGTGACAGCAGACTTCAATTTCATAGGAGCGGCAACCCCCGAAGAAAAGAAAAACGGTACATTCATTTCGGCTACCGAATTCAAAAAGAGAATAGGCGACAAGATTATAGCCGAGGGAATACAGATGGGACTTCACACCTATTCCTCCATCATTCCCGTCTCTGCTACAAATATTCTCTCAAACCCCAAATGGCAGAAGCAAATATGCTATGATGAAGTTACCTACACTCTCCGAGGGGATATCTCGAAGGGCAGAACAAGTATCAAGACCAACGAGGATGCCTCAAAGTTCGAAATGGCAATCGATGCGGTGCCCTGGAACAACATTCACACAAAATACATTCTCATTGACGAGGAAATAATTCTCGTTCAAGGTGCAACCTCCTCGGGCTTTATAAACGTAAAGAGAGGTCAGCTGGGTACTAAAGCCACTTCCCACAAGGACGGTGCGGAGATAAGACAATTCCTCTGCTGGTACGGAATGTTTCAGGCTAAACCCCTTTCCGAGCTTTTCTACTACTTAGCCTCGGAGACCGCAAGAGCCTACAACGAGGGCGGATTTGAAATGCTCTACCTTGACGCACTTGAATCTTTCGACAGAGAGGGGCTCTGCGACAAGAGAACAAGCTATTACATCTACTCGGAATTTGTTCGTGCCGTTGTATCACAGTGTAAAAAGCCTCCCATTGTGGAATACTCCACCTTCGGTTCATATCTCTGGAGTGCACGAGGCAGAGGCGGTGCGGTTGACAATGCCAACAGAGCCTACAAGAACTTCAAGACAGCACATGTAAACAATCAGAAGAAATATCTTGACTACTTCTACACAGCGACACTGGGCTGGATGAGCTACTGTCCCGATGCCTCGGCAAGATACAAGGACACAACCACTCGCTCGGTATACCGAGATGACCTTGACCATATGGGCTCACTTGCCATTGCTTACAACTTCCCCACCGTATGTCAATCCTTCTCTGTAAACTCCTTTAGCGCAAAGACAAGACTTGCGGACAACTTTGGTTATTACACCTTCTACACCGAGCTGCGTGAATCAAACTACTTCGCACCAATGGTCAGAGAGCAGATAAAAGCAGGTAAATACGAGTACAAGGTATTCCGTCAAATTGACGGCACCTTCGCTTTCCGTGAAATGAAATATCAGAAGGAAAAGATTTTTGCATCCGACCTTGCAACCAAAACAGGTGCAAATCCCTTCTCGGCACAAACGCCCTTTGTAAGAATTGAGCAAAGATACTCGGCAACCGACGAAGGCTCTGTCATTCTCAAGGAGTTTGACGAAAACCGTGCAGTAACCGAGCTTGTGGGCACACACAGCTTTACTCAGGTCAACGTTGCCGATAAGCCCTCCTTCAAGATAAGAGTATACGGCAACGGCTCCAAGACAGATGCGATTCTTTTGACACTCCGAGGCGTTGTGACAGGCGAGAACGGACGAAACGACTACTTTATTCCCCTTGATTTCACAGGCTGGAGAGATATAACTCTCATTGAGGCAAACAATGACGACTACGAGGGTTACTCCTTTAACGGAATTTCCACCGGTACGGTAAACTACAACACCTACCGTGCAACGGTTGACCTCACCCGCCTTAACAGTGCTACAATCACTCTTTGCGGAAGCTGTACGGGAGTAAAGATTGATGACCTCCGTGCTTGCACACCCGTTGATGCACCGGTAAAGAATCCTTCCATAACTGTGGGAGATACTACCCTTACCTTTAACGCCGAGCTTCACAGCAGTGACTACATTGAGTATTATCCCGACGAAAACAAGGCATATCTCAACTATTACACAAACATTTATGACCAAGAAGGCAAATGGGTAAGAAGCGAAGCACACACCTGTGAAATAACCTTTACAGGCTCGCTCAAGGTACCTGCCGGAGCCTTCACATATACCTATAAGGCGGAACCTATGACCGACAACGATATGCGTGCTCAGGTAGTGCTCGGCTATTCCGGAAAAATAATCGCAAATCCCGAAAGCTGGAAGACCCCCACTATCACACGCTCAAATGAAGTAAATCTCTACTAAAACAAAATAAGCGAAGCAGTTTTCGGGCTGCTTCGCTTTTATAACCTCTCGGCAATTGACAAAAAACCTTTTACATGATATCATATGTTGTTAGAAAATGTCGAAAAGCGAGGTCATAAATTGAACAGTGTAATTGAAGCAATTGCTTCTTCTTACGGAATAATGACTGCTGTCAGGGACGTGGTTCTGTTTATCCTTGGAGTATTCACGGCACATTTTGTAGTATATACGGTTATAGGCTTTTTCACCACAAGAAAGTTTAAGCCCACCGACAAATTACATAAATACGCAATAGTAATAGCCGCACGAAACGAAGAAAAGGTTATAGGAAACCTGCTTGACAGTATAAAGAATCAGGACTATCCGAGTGAATATATAGATGTCTTTGTAGTAGCCGACAACTGTACCGATAAAACGGCTGAAATAGTCAGAGAAAAGGGTGCTGTTTGCTACGAAAGATTTGATAGCGAGCGCAGAACAAAGGGTTTTGCCCTTCAGTTCTTATTTGAAAACATAAAAAAAGATTACGGAATCGAAGCATACGAAGGATATTTTGTATTTGATGCTGACAATCTTCTGAACCCCGATTACGTTTCAAGAATGAACGAGGCGTTTGATTCGGGAGAAAAGATAATCACCTCATACCGAAACACCAAGAACTTTGACGAAAATTGGATAGCCTTCAGCTATGCAATACACTGGCTTCGCTCTATAAGAATCCGTCACCGAGGCAGGTCTGTGTTGCGGCTTGCAACAAACCTTCAGGGAACAGGCTTTTTGTTTGCAAACGAGCTTGTGAAAAACGGTTGGAATTATACATCTCTTACCGAAGACCGTGCCTTTACCGCCGATGCGGTAGCACACGGATATCCCATATCCTATTGCGATGCCGCAATGTTCTACGATGAACAGCCGACAAGTCTTAAAGTTGCACTCCGACAGAGACTGCGCTGGTCAAAGGGACACCTTCTTGCTTTTGTGGAAATCGGACCATATCTTTTTAAGAATATTTTTGTAGGTAATTGCTACAAGGACAAAACCAAAAAAGAACCTATGACCAAAAAGCGTTTTGTTGAGGGCGTAAGACAGAGATTTGCGTCCTATGACGTTTTGGTACACTGCATGCCCTCATCTGTTGTAAAGGTGTTTTTTTGGCTCGTTGTTCCCATTATCATCGGAGCTTGCTTCAGCTATACAAACGGCATTACCGATTGGGTTTTACTCGACCCTGCAAAGAATCCTCTGACACTTGTGCTTTCGTGGATTTTTGGCACAAATCCCATAAATATAACACCCGGCTTTACCGCTGCAGTCACCTCTGTGGGTGTGGTCGTGCTGTGGAATTTCATCGGAAGAATAAGCTTCCATATTTTGAATATGGCAACCTCGGTTCTTGTGTTGATACTTGAAAGAAAGCGAATCGTTAAAATTCCGCTTTACAAGAAAATTCTCTACACAATCACATGGCCGTCCTTTGACCTGATTGGAAGATGGACAACGTATGTTGCCCTGTTTAAAAAGGTGGAATGGAAACCCATTCCGCACAATAACACAACGACTATCGAAAATATAAGCTCCAAAAAAGAAAAAGTGGCAAATTCCACCGAGAGATAAACACTACACATCAAAAAACGCTGTCTCAAAGCCTTAGACCTTGAGACAGCTCTTTTTTTATTATTTCTTTTCTATTCTGTAATGTGTAAAGGTTTCCCATACATCGCCACGGCTTACCGTTCCGCTCTTAACAAAGGTGAAGTACATCTTGTTGTATGCACCGCCTCCGTTGTCGGCAATGGACATATAGGGCTTGATGTATGTATCGTATTCATTAACTGTCATTGTGAAGTAAAGACCGCTTTCTCTGCCGTAAACGGTTACCGAGGTTGCACCGTCAACAATCTCCTGCTTTCCGCCGGACAAGTCAATAAGCTTGTCCTCGGTAATATTTGTATAGTAGGAGTCGGTATATGCCTTTGCAGGAGGCATCATTGCAAGGTAGGAATGGCTGAGTGTGTAGTCACCGAGCCATGTGACGCTCTGCTCAAGACGTACACCCGCATGTGTTATTTTATGCTCCTTATGATGCTTCAAAACAGCAGTGGTGCTGTCCATGGGGTCATATCCCACAGAATCCTGAACTATTACCATTGTCTTGAATTCCGTAGCCTCGGTAAGCGTTGTAACATCGGTTTCAACACCGTCGATTATAAATTTGATGTCGGTCATGATCTCATCACCGTGAGCGTGTCCGCCGATAAAGTCGGGACGTCCCGAAAGCATCAGCGCCATATCCCATTCGCCCGAAGTTGTAATGGCAACGGGATTTTCAAGGTTGTCATCACACATATATGCAATGGAGAGACGCCATATATCGGCATTTCTTGATTCAAACACTGTATGACCGTAGGTGTGGTCAATATAGCCTTCCTTTGTGGGAATGTAAAGGTGCAAGCCCTCAACCGACTGCTCCTGGCTGAATCCCGCATCATATTTTACATAAAGAGGCTTGGGATTTATATAGCCGTGAGAGGCTTCGTAATAATCGTACATAACATTCATAAGACTCACAAGACGTGTGTCAGCGTGAGTGTCGGCGCTTTCGATATAATTTGCCACGCTGAATTTTATCTCAAAAGCCTTTCCTTTCGAATCATTAATTGTAAGAGCCTTTTGCTCACCTATTTCATGGGCGGGTATATCGGTAATATCGTAATAGACATATCCGTCCTTTTCGCCGTAGGCTATATCACTTGTATACTTGGCATTGTAGGAGTCAATATCGGAAACTTTGAAATAGTGACGAATTGTCACGCTCTCCTCAAGAAGAAGTGATGTGCCATAGAAGGTCGCACCCTCAAGTGTGCCTGTTCTTGATGCTGACTCAACCCATATTTCGCTATCTGTTGTGTAAGCGGGAAGGTCGCCCTTTCCAAAGTAATTGTCTGTGTAAGATAGGTATTTTTCAAGAGCTTCAACAACATCCAATGCCTTGATAAACTCAGCATTGCCCTCTGCCGCAAGTGCTCTTGCTCCATCAATATATCCGGGAACGTCTATCACCTTACCGCCGAGATTTGAGCAGGATACTCTTGTTCCGTCCTTATAAAAAGCACCAATGTCGCATTCAAGCTTCAGGTTGTCCGCATCCTTTGCGGGAACCTTGAAAACGGTGTAATAAAGTCCGCTTTCCCCGTCAAGGGTAACGGGTGAGAGCCAATCTGTGCCCGATGTAAAGGAAGCCGCCCCTCCCACTCTGTAGCCTTCTCCGTATTCAAGCATATCCTTGTAGGACGCATAATCGTTGTTTATTTTTGTGGTGTAGAAGTTCACATCGGATATTGAAGCTGTGTCGATATCCATGTATATCTTTACTCCCACACTTCCGTCAAGCACAAGGCTTGTGCCCACAACAACAAGTGCAGGTGATACCACAGACTCGGACACCTCACTTTCAAGGTGAGCAGAGTCGCCAAGTGCCTTGACAACGTATTCTGTACTTGCCTTTGCTGCGGTAAAGGAGTCGCCCTTAAAGGCTGTCCAGCTCTCGCCGTTGTCATCCGAATATGCATATGTCACATTCTCGTTGTAGTTTTCAACGGTAATAACCGCATTTCTGTCGCTTATGGAGATAATGGGTGTTTCGCTGGGCATTATGGCATCAACCTTGTAGCCGTCTTGGTAAAGATATACGTTATAGTCACCGTTGTCGGTATCCTCAAAGTCAAAGTATGAGCCATCGGTGAGGACATAGGGATTTATCACGATTCCCACAATATAACCGCTCTTATCGGTAAAGTCCGAAAGAGAAATTGTAACATTTGTTCCGCTCTTGGTATAATCTACATCCTTGTAAACCACTCTATCAACAAGATTTCCGTTATCGTCAACTACCTTGAAGGTGAATTTTGTCTGTACCGAGCCTACCAATTTAAAGCCGCCTTGTCTCACAGTAACCTTGTACTTGAAGCTTACAAAATCCGACATGGGGATAATCTCATCGGGGGCATATGCGTAGGAGTAGTATATGGATTCAGATGCCGAAGCGGCATTGGCACGGGATGCTGCAAGAGCCGCATCATCTGCGGCATCTCTTATTGCAGTTGCAAGACTTCCCGCAAGAGGAGTGGAAGCGCAACCTAAAATAAGTCTGTCAAAGCCGTAGTTGAGAGCAAGTGAGTTGTTGAGATTGATGCCCGTCCATTTTGCCTCGTTAAACCTTACCTTGCCTCTCTCGTCTGTAAAACCACCTGCATTTACTACATCAACAACATCAACCATGCTACCGTTCTTATTGACAGTAGGAGTTGTGTGAATAATGTTATCAAGACGTGTACCCGGCACATAGACATATACGGCACTTGAACCATTGTGACTGTATCCGTCGCTGAGATATCTTATTGCAATAAGTCCCGCGCCTTCGGGAACAATTTCCGTCACATCCGATATAGCTGTCCATGCGGTAGGCTCGATTCCGTTTATATCAAACTGTGCCCACTCATAAGCCTTGCTTTTATCAAAGCCCGAGATAACACCGCCCTCATAGCTGAGTCCCTCAGGCTTTCCGTCAGATACGGGAAGGTCTTCGGGTGATGTAATTGAATAGCTTGAAACGGAAAGG
>SVRV01000012.1 GCA_015064635.1 Oscillospiraceae bacterium | reverse complement strand
TTCCATTTGGTCTCTTCCGTTTTGTCCCTTACTCAGCATATCTTTTACCTCACTTTTTTCTACCTCCATTATACCATATTTAATACAAAAAAGCCACTCCTTAGAGTGACTTTTTCGACAGTCTGAAAACGCATTGACAAAACGTCAATGCGTTTTGTCTCTTTATAGTGGAGTCGATTTTAAAAATCTAACAAAAGTAGGTTGACAGTAGACAAAGTGCAATATATACTAAAACTGAGGTGAAAAACATGCCACTCGAAAAAACATTTTCCGAAAACATAAAAAAATTCAGAACAAAAGAGAATATCACTCAAAAAGAGCTTGCCGAAAAAATCGGATATTCCGATAAAACTGTAAGCAAATGGGAAAGCGGAGGTTGTCTGCCTTCGGTAGAGGCACTTCTCCGTATATCAACGGCATTGAAAACCGATATCAACACGCTCCTTTGCAACAGTGACAAAACATATTATCTCGGCATAGACGGCGGAGGAACAAAGACAGACCTTATACTTGCCGACAGTAACGGAAATATAATACGCGAAGCACAAACCGATCAATGCAATCCTTTTGACATAGGTGCAGAAAAGGCTATCGGGGTTTTAAAGAATGCCATATATGAAATATGTGGTGATATACCATTTTCTTCAACAGTTATGTTTGCGGGAATCGCAGGAATGATTGCAGGAGAATACAAAAAAGACTTCAAAGATTTTTTTGACAGTCTTCACTTCAAAAATTATAGCTTAGGCTCGGACAATGACAACATAATAAGAGCAGGTCTTGGCAAAGGTGACGGAATCAGTGTTATTATGGGGACAGGAATATGCATTTTTGCCGTATCGAAAGGTGAAAGACACAGAATATCGGGCTGGGGTTACCTTTTTGACGAGGGAGGCTCGGCGTACAACATCGGCAGAGACGGACTAAGCGCATATTTTTCATATCTTGACGGCTCGGGTAAATATACTTCACTTTTTGAAAGAATTTCCAAAACTGAGCCATCAAGTCAAAAGCTTCTGACATCGCTGTACAGCGGAGGCAAAAAAGAAATTGCATCCTATTCAATGTTGGTTTTTGAAGAAGCAAAAAAGGGTGACAAAATCTGTATTGGCATAATTGAAAGAAACATCAAAGTTGTTGCCGAGTTAATAAAATCAGCTGCAAGACATATAGGAAGCCCTTGCAAATGTATTATTGCCGGCGGACTTACAGACAATGTGATAAGCCGACTAAATGAATTACTTGGCGGTGTTGTCACGGCAGAAAAGCTTGGAGTAAAACCTGTTATGGGTGCATTGAACCTTGCAAAGGAGATTAAGCAATGAAAAAGACCGAGATGAGAAATCCAAAAACTATGCAAATGGACAAAATGTCTACTTCCGAAATGCTCTCGGCAATCCAGGAGGAAAACTACAATGCGGTAAAGGCAATAGAAAAAGCTCTCCCTTCAATAGAAAAAGTTTGTGACGAAGCAACATCCCGTATGTCGGAAGGCGGTAGGCTTATCTATATCGGTGCAGGTACATCGGGAAGACTGGGGGTACTTGACGGAGTTGAATGCAGACCTACATTCGGAATAGATGACGGCATAGTAGTCGGTATAATTGCAGGAGGCGCAGAATGTATGTTCAAAGCAGCCGAAGGAGAAGAGGACAACTGCGATGCCGGCATAAACGATATTAAAAGCATTTCCCCATCCCCTCTTGACACGGTAGTGGGAATCTCGGTATCGGGCGATGCCGCTTACGTTGTAGGAGCGCTCGAATATGCAAAAGGTATCGGATGTCTCACCATTGCACTCACATCAAACGAAGATGCAAAAACAATAGGATATGCAGATATTCCGATTGTCACCGACACGGGAGCTGAGGCATTAACCGGCTCAACAAGAATGAAGGCAGGCTCTGCTCACAAAATGGTGCTCAACATGATTTCCACAGCTGTTATGACAAAACTCGGAAATGTATATGAAAATATGATGATAAATCTGAAGCCGACAAACATAAAGCTAAAAAACAGAATGATTAATATAACGTGTGATATTAAAGGCTGTGACAGGGAAACGGCTGAAAAGCTACTGGAAGAAAGCAGTTGGAATATCAGAAAGGCGGTAGAAAAATGAAACATACAATTATAAAGGACGGAAAAGCGTTTTTTCATATTTGTACAGATCTTTATGCTCATGAGACGGTAAGACATGCTGCATCCGAATTGCAGAAATACATATATAGGGCAACAAAAACTTTTATACCATATTTCTCGGACAAATGTAACAGACGCGGTGCTGAAATACGTATCGGAGGAAATGTCAGAAAGTACCCTCCCCTTTCCTTGGACGATGAAGAATATTGTATTTATTCCAGCGGCGAAGATATATGCATTGATGGTGGCTCTCCCCGAGGTGTCCTCTATGGTGTATATGCCTTCCTTGAAAAATTTCTCGGTTTCCGTTGTTATACAAAGGATGTTGAGCATATAGACAGCTGTGACACACTCGAAATAGAGCTTGACAGAATCAGTGAAAAACCTGCTTTTGAATACCGTGAGGCATATTTCAGAAATGCCTTTGACGGAGGCTTTTGCTCAAAAAACAGGCTCAATTCAAATATGGGAGAGATGTCAAACGCTCAGGGTGGAAGAGTTAAATGGTACAACTTCCATCACTCCTTCAATGACCTTGTAAATGAAGCGGATTGGTTTGACACCCACCCCGAATACTTTTCGGAAATTGACGGTAAACGTGTGAGGAATTCACAGCTTTGTCTCTCTAATCCCGAGGTATTTGAACTTGCCAAGAAGCGTCTCATTGAGTGGATAAAGGACAACCCGGAAATGTCGGTATTCTCTGTTGCGCAAAATGATAACGAAAGACGCTGTACGTGTGAAAAATGTCTTGCCGTAGAAAAGGAGGAAGGCAGTCCCGCAGGTCCTGTTATCCGATTTGTAAATGCTCTCAGCGATGCGGTCACAAAGGATTATCCCCATGTAATGCTACACACATTTGCATATCAGTACACACTTCCCGCTCCAAAGCATGCTGTTGCAAGAGACAACGTAATTGTGCGTATATGCAACATAAGAAGCCGTCATGACAAGCCTTTAACCGAACTTGCAAAGCTTCATCCCGAAAGCGACGACGGAATTTTCATAAAAGCCATCGACGACTGGAAACACCACGCAAAAAGGCTTTACGTATGGGATTATGCAACAAACTTCAGGCATTATCTTCAGCCCATGTTTTTGCTTGACACAATGGCAGAAAACGTAAAGCATTACCGTGATAATGGAATAATGGGTGTACTTCAGCAAGGTAATTTCTCATACGGTGGCGGTGCGGCAATGGATGATCTGAAATCATATATTATTGCAAGGCTTCTCTGGAATCCGGACTGCGATATTGAAAAAGAAAAGCACGGCTTTATGACAGCGGTTTACGGAGAAAAAGCGGGAGCAATACTCGAGGAATACTATAACACTATGGAAAGTGCCTGTAAGAGTAATGTGCTTAAAATATATCAGCCACCGCAAGCGGAATATATGACCGATGAGCTTCTGGAATACTGTGACGGTTTATTTAAAAAAGCAGAGTCCGTTGCTGAAAATGAAGAGTTTCTTCAAAGAGTCAAGCGTGAGCATTTGTCCATACGTTTTGTAATGCTTGCAAGGAAGCCTCTTGGAAGCGAAGGAAGAGACGATGAAGTAAAGGAATTTTTCGATGACATAAAAAATTTTGGAATTACCGAAATATCCGAAAGAGTACCTCTTGAATACTCAGAGAGATGTATGTACAACTCACAGTATGACCTGACCTTTGATAGGGAGAATTATTATAGTCTGTATTATATGATGAGATAAAACAAACGAACCGTAAATGCAAAGTATTTACGGTTCGTTATTATATTTGTTAATTATTTTTCTCGGGTCCGAATTTCTGTCCGAGTATTTCTATTTTTCCTTTGCCCGATGTCATATTAAAAAGCTTGTCTCGGAGTAATTCAACCTCTTCGTCGGAGGCGAGTATGTGGGACACAACATCCGCCTCATAGCGTGTTTCAATTTCTTCGATTCCCATTACCGAAAGCTCGTATTTCAGCTTTTGGTACGAGGAATAATCGGAGTAAAGCTCAACGTCGTTGAAAAGCACAAAAGTAGCCTTTCCCGAATCGTCAAGGGCAAGCTTTGCCGCCTTTCCGTAAGCTCTTGTGAGTCCCCCCGCACCGAGTAGTATACCTCCGAAATAACGTGCCACAACTATTACAACGCCCGTTAGTCCCTCTCGACGTATCACCTCGAGTATAGGCATGCCGGCTGTACCCTGCGGCTCATGGTCATCCGAGAAGCGTACAACATTACCGCCCTTATTGACATACGCATAGCAGGTATGTCTCATATTGGGGAGACGGTCTCTTATTTCCTGAATATACGCAAGTGCCTCATCCTCTTCTTCAATAGGCTTTATAAAGCCGTAGAAGACGGACTTCTTTTCTTCATATTCGCCCTTTCCCTCTTTGGCGGCAGTGGTATATGAATCATTCATTTATATACTCCTTCAGTTGACCACGTACCTTGTCATCAACAACCGCTGTGATTGCAATTCCGTTGTCAACGTATTCCACACTCTTTACATTCGAAGTTTTATAAAGCATATCTATATAGCCTGCTTTGCTGTGAGGCAGAAGGAACTTTGTTTCCCTTTTCATCGAAAGTATGACCTTTTCCACAGCGTCCACAAGTGTTTCGATTCCCTCGCCCGTTGCGGCAGAAATGAATACTGCATTTTCATTGTTGCCGAGTCCCAGAATTTCTTCATTCAGGGATTCTTCTGCCATATCACACTTATTAAAAACGTATATTATAGGCTTTTCCTCCATACCTTCTTTTTCAAGAAGTGAGTGGATAAGCTCCATACTTACGCTGTACTGTGCACGGACATCGGGACTTGTTATATCAAGTACAACAAGTATTATATCTGAAAATACCACCTCTGCAAGAGTTGACTTGAAAGCATCAATAAGGTGGTGAGGCAGGTTTTTGATAAAGCCTACGGTATCAGTTAATACAACCTCTCCCGCATTTGGGAGTGTCCACCTTCTTGTTGTGGGGTCAAGCGTTGCGAAAAGCTTATTTGCCGCAAGGATATCGGCACCGGTGAGACGATTCAGGAGTGTTGACTTTCCCACGTTTGTATATCCTGCAACCGAAACCTGAACAATGCACGAATTTTCTCTGTTCTTACGCTGAGTCATACGTCGCTTTTCAAGGTCACGAAGCTCTTCTTCAAGATATGCTATATGAGTCTTGATGTGACGCTTATCACTTTCAAGCTTGGATTCACCGGGACCTCTTGTGCCTATACCGCCACCAAGTCTGGAAAGCTCCTTTCCCTGACCTCTGAGGCGGGGTATCGTATATTTGAGTCTTGCAATCTGCACCTGAAGTATGCCCTCGTTTGTGGTGGCATTTCCCGCAAATATATCAAGTATGAGCATTGTGCGGTCAATTACTCTCACGTCGCCGATGAAATTCTCAATCTCCCTTATCTGAGATGGTGACAGCTCGGTATCAAAAATAACCAGCTCTATTTCGGCGTTTTCGCAAAGCTCCTTCAGTTCCTCAAGCTTACCCTTGCCGATATACGTAGCGTTGTCGGGAGTGGGTCTGTACTGGACAAGCCTTGCCACGTCCTTTCCGCCCGCTGTTTCAAGGAGAGAGGCAAGCTCATCAAGCTCACTTTCGTCGTGGGAAGTGTCGGGATAAACCGCCACAAGAACGGCTGAAGGAAGTGTATTATCTTTTGTCTCATGAATTGTATTTTTCATAGATTATTCCTCTTGCTACGAAAAAAGCGGTGCATATCTGCACCGCCTCGTTTGTATAAGTTATCTGCCGAACTTCTTGTTGAACTTATCAACACGTCCGCCCGCATCTACAAGTTTCTGCTTGCCTGTATAGAAAGGATGGCACTTAGCACAAATTTCAACGTGGATGTTCTCCTTGGTTGACTTTGTGGGATATTCAGCACCACAAGCACAAACGATTACGGTATCCTTATACTCAGGATGTAAGTCTTTCTGCATTTGAATTGCACCTCTCTTCGGATATTCTTCGTTGTTACATCGTATAATAGCATACATTTTCAAAAAAATCAAGTGTTTTTTAAAAAAAGTTTATTTTTTTACGCTTTATTTTTCAAGTTATGTTCTTTTGCAAAAAAGTGTGATATAATACTTTCATAAAACAATAAGGAGAGTACTTATGCAGGAATACGAGATTGAAATACTAAAATCTCTTGAAGGATTAAGAACGCCTTTGCTAAACCGCATTTTTGAGGCTGTAACAGCCATAGGAGAGCACGCACTTCTTGTGGTTATAATTGCAGTAATTTACTTTATGATAGACAAAAGCTTTGCAAAAAAGCTTTTCTTTGTAACAATGGCATCCCTCAGTATAAACGGAGTTGTAAAAAATTTTGTGTGTGCGCCCCGACCTTTTGCATCGGGAAAAGTGAGCTGTGTTCGTCCAGAGACCGCAACCGGATATTCCTTCCCCAGCGGACATACTCAAAGCTTTGCTACCTGGAGCACAGTACTTGCGCTGAAGGGCAAAAGGCTGATATATGCCATTCTTTCCGCTGTCGGTATATTTGCAGTTGCATTTTCCAGAATGTATCTGGGTGCTCACTATCCCTCCGACGTAATTGCAGGCGCTGTAATCGGTATATCACTTGCTATCATTTTCAGCACAATATATGACAAGGTCAAGGACAAAAATGTGCTATACCTTGCCGCTATTGTTGCAATGACACCGTTTGCTTTATTCTTTCTCATCAATGCTGACATACATTTTGAAGATTTTTACAAATTTTACGGAATGCTCTGCGGTATTCCCGCGGCTTCCTCCTTTGAAGAAAAGTATGTAAATCTCGAATGTAAAGCACCTGTTATAAAAAGACTTGTCCGAGTTGTGATAGGAGTACTTTTCGCCCTTGTAATAAAGGAGCTTTTTGACCTGGCTGTTTTCTCCAATGTACGCATTTCCCTTATCTCCGAGTCGGTAAAATACTTCATTTTGATATTTGCAGTCATGGGCTTTTATCCATGGGTAATAAAGAAACTGAAAATATAATTGAAAGGTTGCGCTCTGTAACTCAGAGTGCAACCTTTTATCATTTCTCTATTTCGTATTTCCAATCTATTATTCCACCGAACTCTTTAATATCGGTATACCCCAATTTGAGAAGGGCTTCCGATGCAATTTTACTTCTTCGTCCGCTTCGGCAATAGACAAGAATTTGTTTGTTTTTGTCGGGTATCATGCTCTCAGCTTTTTCTTCGATTTCGGTGTAAGGGATAAGAATAGCACCGGGGATATGACCTTCATCATACTCATTTTGCTCTCTTACGTCGAGAAGTACATATTCTTCTCCACTGTCCATTATATGTTTTGCTTCATCGGGTGTTATATTTATATACATTTTTCTTTCTCCTGTTGTGATAGCGGTAGGACCGTCTGCTCCGCCTATTATACTTATATCTTTATCTTCACCGCAAGATGTAAAGATGATACACAAAAATAATAAAATAGCTATTTTCTTCATGTTTTTTTCTCCTTTGAATAGCTTTTAGGTGACACTCCGTATTTATTCTTGAATGCTTTACTGAAGGAATATGGGGACGAATATCTCAGCATTTCGGCAATTTTGCTGACCGACAAGCGTTTCTCTTCAATTAACAGCGCCGCTGTATCAAGCCGTCTTGTCTGATAATAATCTGCTATTGTGTTTCCCGTGTTTTTCTTGAAGATGTCTGAAAGATAGCTATAATTATAGCTCAGCTTTTCGGAGAGAACAGAGAGATTATCAATGGTGTAAATATGAGTGTCAATATAATGCATTATCTGATAGCAAAGCTCATCCGCAGAAATGGTATACTTGCTTTGACGTCGTGGTTTATCCGTTTTGAAGTTCCGCACCGTGTAATAAAGAATTTCCTCGAATAAAAGTGCAAGTATTTCTTCGTTATACTCCTGCTTTGAGGACATTTCCGCTATGGCGTTTGAGACTGTTATATTTACGCTTTCGTCCCTAAATACTCTTTGCGGGTAGCTTCTGACAGTGGAAACTATCCTTTTAAGCTCTTGCTTCAAGCATTCATTTTTTGTATTGAAGGCAAAAAAATCGTATTTCAGAGGATTAGTTTCAGATGATGTAATTTCGTGAAAGTCTCCGGGAAACGAAAGGTATATATCCCCTTTTTTTACAGTCACGGGATAATCGTTGGTTGTGACAATGCCTTCCCCTCCCGTAACAATGGTAAGCTCGTAAATATTGGCGTGTGCGTGCTTGCCTATTTTTGCGGACGGCGAGCAATAAAGTCTGCCCAGCTGTATAAATAGCGTGTTACCGTAACAAATGGGCTCGTCAGAATAATGATGGTCTATATGAAACTTATTCACACTATCACCTCTTGCTCCAATTTTACCAAAATACAAAACCTGAGTCAAGTATTTTTTTAAAAAATACGAAATTAAATCGCAAATCCAAAAAAATGACATCTTTTGTACAAAGTTCCGATATTCCAAAAAAGAAAAACGCACTATATAATTAAAGTACCAAAAAAATTACGGAGGTATTTTATTATGAGTACAGTTATCGCAGTTGTAGGTTGCGGAAGAATTGCAAACAATGCTCACTTCCCTGCCTTTGAAAAAATGAAGGACATAAGAATCAAGTATGCCTGCGACCTTATCATCGAAAAGGCGGAAAAGGTGAAGGAAAAGTATTCCTTTGTCGAAAATGTAATCACAGATTACAAGGTTGCACTCAATGACCCCGAGGTAGAAGTCGTATTTGTTCTCACTCCCAATTATGCGCATTATGAAGTTACGATGGCGGCACTTAAAGCGGGTAAACACGTTATGTGCGAAAAGCCTGTTACCGTCAACTATGAGCTTTCATGTGAAATGGCTGAAGAGGCTGAAAAGCAAGGTAAGATACTCAACATCGGTGTTTGCAACCGTTTCAATAAATCCATTGAAATGCTTGAAGAATTGAACCGCCAGGGCAGATTCGGTAATATTTACCACATTTACTGCTCCTTCAGATGTTTCCGTTCAATTCCCGGACTTGGTGGCGCTTTTACAACAAAGGCACAGTCAGGCGGTGGTGTGCTTATCGACTGGGGTGTACATTTCTTTGATTTGATTCTCTACATTCTCGGAAACGCAAAGCTCAAAAATGTTACTTGCGATGCGTACAATGAGATGGCGAAGGATATGAAATCCTACAAATACCAGAATATGTGGGCAGAGGACACAAAGGACGTCGAAAACGGTGTTAATGACGTTGATGACTACATTTCAGGATATATCAGAACAGATAAAGCAAGCATCTCCTTCAACGGTGCGTGGGCGCAGAACATTAACCAGAACGAAATGTTCATCGACTTCCTTGGCGACAAGGCGGGTGCAAGACTCACTTACGGTGGAAAATTCGAGATTTATGACGGTGAAACTCTTGAAACCATCAAGCCCGAATATGACATTCCCAATATGTATCTCCGTGAGGACAATGCATTTATTGAGTCTATCAAGACAGGCGTAAAGAACAGAAACCACATTTCAAACATTCTTGAAACAATGAAGCTTCTTGACACTCTTTATAAGTCAGCAGAAAAAGGAGCTGAGATTCAGTTATGAAGTACATAGGCTTCGTGGACTATTTCCTCAGCGAATGGCACGCAAACAACTATCCAAAGTGGATAAGTGAGCTTTCAGAGGAATTTTCGGTAAAATATGCATGGGCAGAGGAGTACGTTTCTCCTTATGACGGAGTAAACACCGATGAATGGTGCAAAAAATTCGGTACAGAAAAGTGCGAGAGCATAGCTGAGCTTTGCGAAAAGAGCGACTATATTATCGTACTTTCTCCCGACAATCCCGAAAAGCATCTCGGATACGCCCGTGAAGTATTCAAGTGCGGAAAGCCCGTATATATAGACAAGACATTTGCTCCAAATACCCAGGAGGCGGCTGCAATATTCTCTCTTGCTGAAGAGCATGGAGTAAAGTTTTTCAGCACCTCGGCACTGAGATATGCCGAAGAGCTTGAAAAGGTTGAGTGTACAAAAAACCTTATCACAACAGGTGCGGGCGGAAACCTTGAAACCTATGTTATACACCAGATAGAAATGGCTGTAAAGACTATCAAAGCTGAACCCATGGCAGTAAAGGCTGACATTCAGGGTGACCAGAAAATATGGACTATAGCATTTGCCGACGGAAGCCGCTGGACAGGTATTTATTCTCCCTTCTATCCCTTCTCTGTATGCGGTGATAAGGCTTATGCACCCGTAACATCAAAATTCTTCCCAAAACTCATGGCTGACATTATCGAATTCTTCAAGACAGGTGAACTTCCCTTCGACCCTGCCGAAACAATGAGAGTAATGCGTATCCGTGACGGAATATTGAACGCTTGCTCGATGCCCGGAGATTGGCTTAACGTATAATAAGAACAAAAAACAGTCTATTATGAGTGGAAATCATGAATAAATTTAATCCTAATTTCTATATGGATGCCACAGACGACGCTGAAATGATACAAAAAGCAGTTGACGAAGCGGCTAAAACGGGTGAAAAGGTAATCGTTCCTCGACACAATGAAAGAACGGGGAAAGATATATGGATAATCCCCCGCGCCATAAAGGTGTATACAGGCACAACAATTTGTCTTGACAACTGTCATCTCCGTCAGGCTGATGATAGCTTAGACAACATTTTCAAGAACTCCTACGCCCGAACAGAGGAGGGAAAGCTTCTTGAAAATCGACAATATGACATTCACATATATGGTGTTGGAAATGCTCTCATTGACGGTGGAAATCACAACGGACTGATTGAACGTAACGCTAATCGCGATGGACGTCCGAGAGTCATCGTCAATTGTCCCATGCATTTCATCAACTGTGAAAGAATTCGCATTGAAGGCCTTCGATTTATTCATTGCAGATATTGGGGAATATGCTTTCACTTTTGTTCAAGCGGAAGAGTATCAAATATCTATTTTATGAATTTTTCCAATTGTCCGAACCAGGACGGCATCGACCTCCGCACAGGATGTAACAATTTTGTGATAGAAAATATATCGGGCTTTACGCAAGATGATACTGTTGCTCTTACCAACGGAGAACCTACATACGATGTTGTGGGTATGGATAATTCTATTCACAATGTAATTATTCGAAATATCACAACAGGTACAAGATGTGCTCAGGTTCGCCTTTTGAATCACTTTGGAAGAAAGGTTTACAACATAACGATAGAGAATCTTATGACTTATGTGGAGTATGACCCATCCGATGAAGTGGCAAGTAAGAATCCCCTGCGCATTCCATGCAGTGAAAATTATTTTATGGATTCAAAAACCACCTCTGCACAGCCCGAGAATGAATATTGGCGCAAATTTTCCGACGATACAAGACCTTCTACCTCGGTCAGAATAGGTGAGAATTACTACTATAATTTATCAAAGCCCGAAACCAAGGCACAGCTTGGGGACACATATAACGTTATTGTAAGGAACGTGCAATCCCGAGCAAGGTTTCCTATATTCATCGGAAGAACGCTTGCCGATTCTGTTATAGAGAACGTTCAAGCCTTTGGCGATTCTGCGGTTGCGGTTTTCATTGATGGCGGTGAGTACGATAACTTAAAATTCAACAATGTCGGATATTCACGAAAATTTGCCGAGCATTTTGAGGAGTACCGGGCATCGCAGGTGCATACCGAAAGAGATTTTGATTTGCACACGATAATGCACTTCAGTGATGATGCATTCGCCCGAAATATCAAGATCAGCGGAATTACTACGTCATCAGCTTCACCTGCTGTATTCGAAGGAAACGCAGACGTGGAAGTTGAAGCTCATGATATTTATCTTAGGGACAAAAGCACCCCTCTTGTAAAGGGAAATATAAAAGTAAACCTTATATAAAAAAGTCGCCTTCGGCAACTGATGTTCGCTAACGCTCACAAATTTTATAGGTAGACTTTATTTGTTATATGCAAATTGCGATGCAATTTCCTATATAATAAACCAAAAGGACACAAAAAACTTTAGTTTTCTGTGTCCTTTTGCAATTATTTCTGTTCAGCCAAAGCCTTCAGTACATCCATCGCGGGTACAGGAAGTCTTCCCAAATGGTCAGGGCCAATATTAAGCAAGAGATTTGCACCGCAACCACGGCATTTGTTTAAAATTTCCTTTACCATTTCGGGGGATTTCCAATCATTATCAAAGGACTTATAGCCCCAGGTGTGATTGAGGGTAATGGGAGCCTCAATAAGTCTCTCTGTATATTCATCGGGTAGCTCATTATCTCCAAGTGAGGTATAATCACCCATATCATTTCCTATTCTGGAATTTACAAGACAATTCGGCTGATAATGCTTTACCATATCACAAAGCTCTCTTGAACACTCTTCGGGGATTCCCATGGGCGTATCAAACCATATAAGGCATATGTCACCGTACTCGGTGAGAATTTCCTTTACCTGAGGCTTTATTTTCTTTTCATAGCATATCATATAATTCTTTTGGTCTCTGTCGGGAAAATCCCAATCATTATCCCAACTCATACCAAAATTGGTATGATAAAATTCTTTTCCATAGCCACCGCCGTGAGGCTCGTGCCAATCGATATTCTGTGAATAATAAAGACCGAGCTTCATATCATTTCTCGCACAGGCGTCCGCAAGTTCACGGATAACGTCTCTGCCAAAGGGTGTGGCGTCAACAACATTATACTTGTCCGCCTTGGAATGATAGAGGGCAAATCCGTCATGATGCTTTGCTGTAATAACAATATACTTCATCCCCGCCGCCTTTGCAAGCTGTACCCATTCCTCTGCATCAAAATATATGGGGTTGAAAACCTCTGCAAGCTTTTCGTACTCGCGGTTTGGTATTCCAAACTTTGACATTATCCATTCACCGATATAGTCCATACGCTTGCCACGCCATTCGCCACCGAGAATTGAATAGAGTCCCCAATGTATCATCATACCGAAGCCGGCTTCCTTAAACCACTTTTCTTTGGTCATAATAATCTCCTTTATATTGACTTTTTTATTTCATAACTGTATAATAATTATAACTTGATATAATGGTAATGTAAATATTATACATTTTTAAAAATATCATCTATATTGACTTAGAGGTAAAAGTGAAAAATATAAATTTATATGCTTTCGGCAGATGTACGGTCAACGGTGCATGGGATTTTGACCGCTCACGTGTTCTTAACAGACTGTATTACGTAAATTCGGGCTGTGCCGTCATACACAATGGCACAAATGAGTATCGGCTCACAGTCGGAAAATTTTACATCATACCGCAATGCAAAGCCTTTCATCCCATTGATGCAACAGACTTTGACCACACCTACTTTGATTTTTACAGTTCAAAAATATTTAATCCCGACAAAATAATCGAGTTTGACGGAGACGTACTACAATCATCGTCATTTTTTGAACACATAAATTCGTTCATAAGAGAAGGCGAAAATATCAAGCCTATTATGGAAGAGTATCTTTCGGGTTTTCTGTCACTTATAGAGAGTAAATATAGAGAGCTTTATTATATTTCGGAATCCTCTCTGAGCTATGCGCTGAACTTCATTCACGAAGAATATGCAAGTATAACTACGGATATTCTGGCAAAAAGAGTAAACTTAAACAAAAGCTATTTTATCCGTTTGTTTTCCTCTGCAATGGGTTTGTCACCAATGAAATACATTCGTGCGGTCAGAGTTTCTCACGGCAAAGAGCTCATACAAAACGGTGAAAGTATCTCAAATGCCGCAGAGCTGTGCGGTTATTCCTCTCCGTCCGCTTTTTATAATGCAGTAAAATCAGAGCTTGGTGTCTCACCCTCTGATTTCAAGAACAAACACTAAGCAAAGGTGGCTGTAGCAAATTGCTACAGCCACACTGATTTTACACCTCTACCATATATGGGTCATACTGAATTGCTTCAAAGGTATCGTATGCGTTTATGGTGTTTGCAACACCAAGTCTTGCATATTTCTTTACTCTCTCACAGTTTTCTGGTGATGTTTTGTAGCGGTCAGTAAGCCATGCAAAATTCGGCTTATCAAGATAAAGCCACACCATGAGCTGTTCGTATGGTACAAGATCACAAACTGCCTTCAGGTCGTCCTCGGTTGTGTTTCCGTCATAATCAATGTGTGCATCGGGAAAGCGGTCAAGGATTTTTTTGATGCGCTCGGTATCCTTACAGCTGAAGGATACCTTTGTTTTATATCTTGCAACCACGTCAAAAAGAGAGTCCAGCTTGTCTGTGGGAATCTTTTTATCAAGAGCAATAAAGGTATCAGTCCCCTCCGCCAAAGACAAAAGCTCCTCAAGAAGCGGTACCTTTGTTCCTCTGAACTTCTCGCCCTTATATATACCTGCATCAAAAGACATCAGCTCGTCATAGGTCAAATCCTTATGATATATCGGCTCTTCTATCTGTGTGCCGTCGCTGTTTCTGCAGGTACGGTTTATTGTTGCATCATGCAAAAGGATAATTGCACCATCCTTGGTGAAGCATGGGTCTGTTTCGATAGAAGCAAAGCCCTGACGAAAAGCATCATGAAAGGCGTGAATTGTATTTTCGGGAGTATAATATACCCCTCCTCTGTGGGAACGATAAAGCATACTGTCACCTCATTTGATTTTGACGTTTGGTAAGAAAATGAAAATATATAAAGCAAAGTATAATCTGCACAATGGTCGATGAAGGAGTTGAAAGTCCTATCAAAAAGAGTGATTTGGTGTATCGGCTGATTATCCAGCAAAGGGGTAATCTGACACCGAATGCACCCACTATTCCTTGAATCATAACAAAGCCGGTAGCACTGCATCCGTTGAAATATCCGATGAAGCAAAAGAGGAAAGCTGTAAAGAGACAATCTACACCATAAGCCTTGAGATATTCCCAAGCTGCCATTATAACGGGAGTATCCTTCGCAAATATTCCCGACAGTAAATCACCCTTAAAGAAAGATAGCGCTCCCATAACAACACCCGCTGTAAGTGAAAGTGCTATTCCGCACCACAGCGCTTTTCTTGCTCTTTCGGGCTTTCTTGCACCAATATTCTGAGCAACAAAGGCTGACATGGATTGCATAAAGGATGACGGAATCAGCATAATAAAGCCGCACAGCTTTTCTGCAACTCCCACACCCGCAGATTCGGTAAGTCCTATGTCATTTACAATAGCAAGAATAACAAGGAAGGAAATACCTACAAGTAATTCCTGTAATGCAATTGGTGTGCCTATCTTTATAATCTCCTTTATATATGCCTTATTGGGTGATATATGCTTTAATGAGAAGGAGAAAGGCAGCTCTCTGCGTTTTATTATAACAACCGAAAGCAACACGCTGACGGCTTGTGCCAAAACCGTTGCAAGAGCAGCGCCTGCGGCACCCATATGAAAAACTGCTACCAGAATAAGATCTCCCACGATGTTCAACACGCAAGCAATAGCAACGGTGATAAGGGGGATCTTCGAATCTCCTATGCCTCTGAATATACTTCCAACAAGATTATATGCAACAATAAAAATAGCACCCGCAGAGCATATCGTAATATATTTAACCGTGTCCTCAAAGGCTTCCTCGGGAGCCTGCATAATACTTGCAAGAAGCGACGAGCAAAGAACCGATACAGCAGTTAAAATGATTCCGACGATTACAAAGAACCATATACCGCTTCCTATTATTTTGCCCGCTTCCTCTTTTTGTCCGGCACCTATTTTACGTCCGACAAAAACTGTAAGACCCATTGCAAGGGATGTAATAACGATTGTAAGCGTGTGCATCAGCTGGCTTCCTGTGGAGACTGCAGACACATACACTTCGGCATTTTCGCCTCCAAACCGACCTACAATAAGAAGGTCAACCGCACCATAAAGCGCTTGTAAAAAAAGTGCAAGTAAAACAGGTAGGGCAAATTTTATAAGAGGTGAGAATATTTTTCCTTCTGTAAAGCTATTTGTTTTAGTCATATGTATCCTCTCATAAGTATTTAAAGTGCTATATAATATGTCTTGCAGTATACTCGTCTGTAATAAGGGTGTCTACCGTTCCTGTTTTTAATGCTCCGATTATCGCTTGTGCTTTTTCTTTTCCGCAAGCAACAGCTATTGTTTCTTTTGCATTTTTTAAATTCTCCTTTGATGCACAAAGAGTATTTTCGTAAAGCTCAACAAAATTTCCGTCAGCATCAAAGAAATGCGTGGAAATGTCGCCTATGGCAGAAATACTTTTTTCGTTGTACCCGAAAATCTCTCCAAAGGTTTTGATAATATCTTTGTTTCCTATACCCACAATCGCAATGTCAATGCTATCCCAAAGTGAGGCAAGTTTTTTATAGTAAGATGTTTTCTTGAAAAGAGTTGAATCAGCTTCGTTGTCCGGCTTGTAAGGAAACCAAGCATATTTTAATTTTGCATCAATTTTATCCGCAAAGCTACGGGCAAGCTCATTTGACAGATAATAGGCTTCTTCGCTGTCGGTAGCTCCAAAAAGTGGAAAAACCGTATTATTTTGTGTTTGCATCTCGCAAAACTCATCAATAAGCATTTTTATGGTATTACCCCAGGAAATTCCGATTCTTTTATTTCCCGATTCTATCAATTCCTTGACATATGCCCCCGCCTTTTTAACTGTAACAAGGCGACACAAATCGGAGTTGTCGGAGCTCACTCCGCATACAATTGCGTTTTTTACCCCGAATTTTCGGCAAATCTCTTTTTCGAGGTCTGCACATGTTATTTCAGGGTCGTGGATTTTTATTTCAACTATTTTTTCTTTTATAGCATCTCCAAGCAGCTTTGACACCGTCTGGCGAGACAGGTTCATAATTTTTGCAATCTCGCTTTGAGTAAGATTCTTTTCGTAATAGAGCAATGCAACCTCTTGCATCTGTTTCTTGGGGTTATTCATGTCTTTTTCCTTAAAATAGTTTTTATACATTATATCATCAATTTACATTCAAGTCAATATTAACATTTGTAATTGACAAATGTTATCTTGTGTGATATAATAAACCAGAATTATTTTTTGGAGGATATATTTATGTTAGTGACTATGAAAGAAATGCTCGCAGATGCAAAAAAGAATCATTATGCGATTCCCGCATTTGACTGCAGCAACTACGAAATGATGAAGTCAATTCTTGAGACCTGCGAGGAAGAAAAGTCCCCTGCTCTTCTCATGGCGCTTGGCTGTGACATCAAGGGCAGAGACCTTCACCTTCTCACATCTATGATAAGAGGCGCTTCCGAATACTTCAACATTCCCATCTGCTGGCATATGGATCATGCAACCGATATTGATCTTATCAAGTACGGATGCGACAACGGATTCAGCTCTGTAATGTACGATGGCTCGGTCCTCCCCTTCGAGGACAACGCAAAGAACACAGCTATCGTTACCGAATATGCTCACAAGAAGGGTATCACCGTTGAAGCCGAGCTTGGACATGTAGGAAATGCAAGTGTTGGAAGCATCAGCGAGACAGGAACAGACAACGACCCGGGTGAGAGCCTTACAGTACCCGAGGAGGTAACAAAGTTTATTGAGATAACAGACGTTGATGCTCTTGCTGTGGCAATTGGAACTGCTCACGGTGTATATCAGAAAACTCCCGAGTTGAGAATCGACAGACTTGACGAAATCGTTGCGGTTTGCGACAGACCCCTCGTGCTTCACGGAGGAAGCGGAACTCCCAACGACCAGATGCAGAATGCAATTCACCACGGTATTACAAAAATAAACATTTACTCAGACGTTCTTTACGCACTCAACAAGGGACTCAAGGACACTCTTAACAGTGTAACAAATCCCTCTACATGGCCTTTCATCGTATATGAGGATGCAAAGAAGATGATGAAGGAGGTTGTCCGTGAGAAGCTGCACACATTCGGAAGTGCGGGCAGATTATAAGGAGACAGGAAAGGACTGTTATATTATGAAAACAAGAGCAGCGCGTCTTTATGGCGCAAATGATGCAAGACTTGAGGAGTTTGAGCTTCGTCCCATTACAGACGGAGAGCTTCTCATAAAAATAATTTCGGACAGCGTATGCATGTCAACTCACAAAACTATACTTCAGGGTGAAAAGCACCTAAGAGTACCCGAAAACGTAGCAGAAAATCCCGTTATACTCGGGCACGAATTCTGTGCAGAGGTAGTTGAGGTAGGTGCAAAATGGCGTGACAAATTCGCAGTCGGTGACAAGGTGGTAATGCCTCCGGTACTGAGCTACATAGGTGTTGAAACTGTTGGTTATTCCTTTTGTGAAATAGGTGGCGTTTCGACATACTCTATCGTTTACGAGCATATTCTTGACCACGATTTCCTCATGAAGGTAAACAGTGACGCATACTTCAACGGTTCACTTATTGAGCCCGCCTCTTGTGTTATAAGAGGTTATAAGGCAAGCATGCACCTTGACGGCGATACTCCCAAAATGGGTATCAAAGAGGGTGGAAAGGTTGCAATCCTTGCAGGCTGCGGTCCTATGGGTCTTGTGGCAATCGACATTGCGCTCCACGGCAAGACAAAGCCTTCTATGGTAGTTGTTACCGACATTGATGACGCAAGACTTGACCGTGCAAAGGAGATCTATTCCCCCGAAAAGGCAAAGGTCGACGGAATTGAGCTTTTGTTCGTAAACTCTACCGACAAGGACGAGCTTATTGAAATTTCGGGTGGCACAGGCTTTGACGATGTATTCGTTTATGCTCCCGTTTCCGCTGTTGTTGAGCTGGGTGATGCCATTCTCGGCTTTGACGGATGCCTCAATTTCTTTGCCGGCCCTCTTGACAAGAAATTCAGTGCTAACTTCAATTTCTACAACGTACACTATGCACAGCATCACGTTGCAGGAACAAGCGGAAGCACCCCCGATGATATGAGAGATATAATCGAACTCATCGGTGAAAACCGCCTTGACCCCTCGGTTATGATAACACATATCGGAGGAATCGATGCGGCAATTGACACCACAGTCAACCTTCCCAAGATTCCCGGCGGCAAGAAGCTGATTTACACTCACATTGAGCTTCCTCTCACAGCACTTGCAGACTTCGAAAAGCTGGGAGAAACAGATGCAAGATTCAAGGCTCTTGATGCACTCGTAAAGAGCCACAAGGGACTTTGGAACACAGAAGCAGAAAAGTATTTGCTCGAAAATTTCTAAAAAGTCACCGCAGACAGTCCAATTAACTGTCTGCGGTATTTTATACAAAGAGGGGCAGTAGCAATTGGTTTTGCTACTGCCCCCTTTTGTTTTAAATACTATTTAGACCAATCGTCTACAAAAGTTTCATCATTATCCGGAGAGGGAGGATTCGAGGTGTTGTATGCATATGCATTTATGTAATAGTCATACATTGCATTTACAAGACTGACAAGCTTTGTGTCGGTGCTGTCGAGTGCAGACACAATATAGTTACCAACACTATAAGTCACAGTGAATACTTCATTTGAATTTTTGTCCTTCAAAATAAGTTTATAAGACTTGTCGATATCTTGAGCATTAATATCCTCGATATCAAAATAGATATAGTTGCCCTTTGTTTTGTACTCTATGTCACAATCATATGTATTATCAAAGGCATCAAGGTCTGTTACTTCAAAATAGTGACGGATTGTAACATTATCCTCAAGGAGCAATGATGTACTGTGCAGCTTTGCGCCTACCAAGGTCACATCGCTCTTTTGAGCAGGAGTAAATTTCGAAGCATCAACTTCTGTTGTAAAGGCATCAAGACTGCCTTTATTGAAGAAATTTTCGGCATAGCTTGAATATCTTTCAAGTGCTTCAATTAGCGGTAGTGCAGCTGTGAACTCCTCATCGCCATCTGCTGCAAGGTTCTTTGCCTCCTCAATATAAGAGTTAAAGGAAAGTATTACATTTCCGGATGAAATTCCAATTTCGGGCGTTCTCTTTGAATATGCAACAAGTTCTGTTTCGAAGCTGATATTATCCATATCCTTTGCAGGTGCGTAAAGAATTGTGTAGAATTTACCTGTATTCTCATCCTTTACAAGCTCTGCGGTTTCCTCTACTCTGTAAAGAGTAGAATATTCGGGTGCATCAGCATCACACTTGAAGTCGCTGTTAACTCTTGTAACCTTCAATTCGGCTCTCTCTGTAAGCTCCTCATTTACATCTGCATAAACCTTCATGCCGATTTGTCCGTCAAGCACAAGACTTGCACCGTCGAGCTTTGCAATATCAGTAGGTGCTGTATAATACTCACCGAGCATTGCGATATCCTCATCGCTCATGGCACCGTTGTAAAGAAAGAAGTCGTCAAGTGACACTGAAAGATAATCGCGTGTATGAGCAGAATCCATACCAATTGTAACCGGAAGGACGTTGAAATCAGCTGTTTCGGGGACGGTCCCCTTTGCCCAAGGCTTGAAATCCTTGTAAATCACCGTTTTACCACTCGCCTTGTTAACCGATACCGCAACATGCATCCAACCATCATAAAAGTCAAGAGGATAATATGCAGAATCTGAGAAGCTGTTCAGAACATGGACTCGATCCACTGTATTAAGCGCACCGAAACTGTACAAGTTCATATATAAGCTGAAGCCGGTTTGTGCGTAATTACCTGTCGAGAAGAGAACACCGAATTTCTTTATCTCTCTTGCCTTGATCCATGTACCGAAGGTAATATTTTCGTCTTCGATATAAAGGTTGTCAAACGTCAGATATCCTTCATCAAATTTAGCACTCTTACCATAGTAGCCATCCTCGTAGGTTATAGTACCGGTCGTTGTAATATCTGTATGATTACCTGTAATATCGGTTACATCCTCGTCAAATTCAAGAACAAATTCGAATTTGTCCTTATCAAACACGTCTGTAAGGTGATAACCGCAGTCAACAGAAGGAGTAGGCTCTGTTGTGTGCGCTCTGTATGGCGAGGGCTCAAAGGGAACAACATTTCTCTCCATACCCGAAACGCCCTTGAAAACGCCATCGGGAACCTTTGCAGTCCATGTGCTCGGGATGTCAAGTCCTAATGCGTATGCAGTAATAGCGGCGATGTCACGAATTTCAGCATCAACTATTGTTCCGTTTGCTACACTACTACCCGCAACGCCAATAAAGATATTCATTTCTTCAGGGGAGTTTCCGCCGTGATTGCCGTTGATTGTTCCACCATGGTCGGCAGAGACGATAAAGAGCGTTGAATCCAGAACGCCTTGTTCCTCGTATGCCGCATAAATTTCTCCAATGTAGCCATCGCAGAGATTCATTGCATCAAGGTAATCCTGAGATGTAGGACCGTATCCCGTCTGATGTCCTACCGCATCGGGCTTATCGAGCTGAACAAATAAGAGCTTGGGAACTTTTTTATTGACGTACTCCACCGTCTTCTCTTTTGTCTCTTCAACAGTTCCCGTTGCAGTGTAAACGGGCAGGCTCTTCTCTATCATACCACGGTATATAGTACTGTAATCGGAAATTGCGGCGTATTCTGCATCCGGATATTTTTCATATGCAAGCTTAAAGATAGAGGGATAAGGAGAATCCTCGGGATAGTCTAAAAATTCGGAATTTGAATTGTTTAATCCGTGGTATCCGTTTTCGATACCGTGAAGCAGTGATCCCCAGCACTGACAGCTGATTGACGGAAATTCCGTCTGAGCAGTATATGTCGTTGCTCCGCCTTCAAAAATTCTGTCAACATTAGGCATATCTGCTTCCTTAAAGAAAGCACCGCCACCGTCAAGTCCGATTATTACAACATTGTCATATATAAATCTTGCAATAGTATCGGTAACGGTCACCTCGCACTCAGCTACAAAGCCACCGTCAACAGTTGTAGCAGTAATTGTTGTGACACCGCTTGACATACCTCGAATTTTACCGTTGTTTACAACTGCAATTTCGGAATCTTCTGAGCTCCATACAATGTTCTTGATCGTTGCGTTAATCGGCAATACGGAGGCGGTAAGGTCGATAGCCTCGTTTATATCAAGCTCAATCGCTCTTTCTCCAAGTGAAATTCCTGTAACGGGAACAGATTTTCCGAGTCCGTAATATTCTTCAAGTGTTTGCATATCAGTTTCATCCATAACTCCGTCATAAATAAAGAAATCATCCATAGCGCCCTTGAAAAGACGGTATTCGGAAACACCGCTTGTACCGAGTCTCAACGGATACTGACCGTCAAAGGAAACAGCTGCACTCTCGTCTGTAAGTGCAAATGTTTTCACGAGATTGAAGTCGTAGTAAGTCTTTATGGTCTTATTGGTTCTATCAACAGTATATGCAAGATGAACCCATCCGTCGAGCGTGTCTGCGGGTGCAGTATCACCATATACAGCGTTATTCCAATATGTTTTTGTTCCCTCGGAAAACATCTGCGTGATATTAGCAAAGGTTGCATATACAACAAATCCGGGGTATGAGGCATCGCTTATTTCTCTTGTAGAGAAAACAGTGTCCTGCCTGAAGGTGTTATCATATTCATCAAATTTTAACCATACACCAAAGGTAACGTCATCTGTACCGAGTGTCAATTCAGAAAATTCAACGTAGCCTTGGTTAAACTTCGCCGCCTTACCATAGAAGCCTTCGTCATAGTTGATCGTACCGCTAACAGCAGTAGCTTGATTTTCGGTAACATCCTCTGCGTTGTTTTCAAAGGTAAGGAAGGTCTTGAACTTTCCTTCATCAAACAAATCTGTAAGAAAATCTCCGCCAAGCTCGTTGGGGTTTTCAACGGATACATGATTTCTTATCTCGAGAGGATTAACATAAACTCTACAGCTTGCACTGATACCACCGTCAAGGGTAGTTACCGTAATGTCCGCAACACCTTTCGTAAGTGCCGTCACCACTCCATCTTCAACTGTTGCAACTGTCTCATCGGAGCTCGACCATTCAATCATTTTGTGGGTAGTGTTTTCGGGGAGCACAGATGCTGAAAGTTTGATTGTCTCTGTTGGACAAATGTATGCTGATTTTCTGCTAAGCTCAACGCTTTCCGGCGATATTGTAATACCGGTAGCATTGTAATAACCCGCAAGCGCCTTTATATCATTTTCGCTCAAAGCACCGTCATAAACGAACATGTCATCCATTTGTGCATTGGCAAGACTGTATGTAGCAGAACCGTCTGTACCAATCTTAAAGGTAAAATCACTGTCAAGGGAGATTCCATCCTTATCGGAGAAGCTCATACTGCTTATATATTTAAAATCCATATACATTGATATGGTTTTAGTTTCTCTGTCCACTACATATGCAATATGAGTCCATCCGTCATAAATGTTTGAAGGTATAGTATCTCCTATAGTGTTGTTAAAGGGGCAACGAACTGAGCCGTCTGCCATATTAAAGCCAACTCTTGTAGCATTCCAGAAAACAACAAATCCCGGATTGTTACCGTTTGCCCAGTTTTGCGTACCAAACAAACCGGGATCGCTCTTGGTTGAGGTGCCGGTTTTCTTAGCCCACGCTGCAAAGGTTACACTTTTTGTACCGAATTCAATTTCGGGCACCTCGACGTAACCGCTGCCAAACTGTATAGCCTTTCCGTGAATACCGTCTGCATAGGTTACTGTATCCTTTGCAACAGGTACATAGTTACCTGTTACATCGGTAACGTTATCATCAAAGGGCAGAAGAAGCATAAACTTATCTTCATCGAGAACATCTGTTATGTAATTTCCACTGTTCTTATCGGGAGTGGGTGAAGTCACCATATTTCTGATATCGAAGTCATTAACTACAACCTTACAAGTTGCAATCAAATCTCCGTTTTTATTTGTTGAGGAAACAACTGTTTCTCCAGCAGAAATACCCTTTATTATACCAAGTTCAACAGTCGCTATGTTTTCATTTGAACTTGACCATACAAGCTCTGACAAAGTTGCATTTTCCGGGAATGCTTTGACATTTAATTTTCGTTCTTCATCAGTGTTTATATAAAGTGAAGTTCTATCAAATGCAATGCTCTCTACAGGAACTATAGGACTTATTCCGTAATACTCGGCGAGTTCGTTTATATCACTTTCAGTCAAAGCGCCATCATATACAAAGAAATCATCCATCTGTGCATTGGCAATACCATATGTAACAGAGCCATCCGCACCAATCTTGAAGGTAAGATCACTGTCAAGAGAAATGCTTTCTTTTCCGCTGATACTCATACTACTTAAATATTTAAAGTCCGAATACAGGGTTATGGTTTTTGATTCTCTGTCCAATACGTATGCAATATGTGTCCAACCGTCGTAAATGTTTGTGGGCAATACGGTGCCAATAGCGTTGTTGAAGGGACAACGAAGCGTTCCGTCTGCCATGTTGAAGCCGAAACGTGTATCACTCCAAAACGCAACAAATCCGGGGGTACTACCATTTGACCAATTCTGTGTACCAAATAAACCCGGGTCTCCTACTTTTGAAGCACCTGTTTTCTTTACCCATGTGGCAAAGCTTACAGTTTTCGTACCGAATTTGATTTCGGGCACTTCAACGTAACCGCTACCAAACTGTATAGCCTTACCGTGAATACCGTTGGCATAGGTTACGGTATCCTTTGCCACGGGCGCAAAATTGCCCGAGACGTCAGTAACGTTATCATCGAAGGGAAGAAGAAGCATAAACTTATCTTCGTCAAGAATATCGGTTATATACTCACCGCTGTTCTTATCGGGAGTGGGTGAAGTCACCATATTTCTGATGTCTATTTCTGAAACGTAAACCTTACAAGAAGCTTTAAAGCCGCCGTCTAAGGTTGTTGCGGTAATAATTGCATCACCTTCAGCAACAGCGGTAACAACTCCGTTTTCAACTGTTGCAACCGACTCATCCGAGGTTGTCCACTCGATAGTCTGTACAGTTGCATCCGCAGGCGAAATCGTCGCAACAAGCTTTTGGCGGTCACCGACCAAGAGATATGCTCTTTCGTCAATACTTACAGACTCTGTCGGAACAATATCCGAAAATCCGTAATAACCCGCAAGCGCCTTTATATCATTTTCGCTCAAAGCACCGTCATAAACGAACATGTCATCCATTTGTGCATTGGCAAGACTGTATGTAGCAGAACCGTCTGTACCAATCTTAAAGGTAAAATCACTGTCAAGGGAGATTCCATCCTTATCGGAGAAGCTCATACTGCTTATATATTTAAAATCCATATACATTGATATGGTTTTAGTTTCTCTGTCCACTACATATGCAATATGAGTCCATCCGTCATAAATGTTTGAAGGTATAGTATCTCCTATAGTGTTGTTAAAGGGGCAACGAACTGAGCCGTCTGCCATATTAAAGCCAACTCTTGTAGCATTCCAGAAAACAACAAATCCCGGATTGTTACCGTTTGCCCAGTTTTGCGTACCAAACAAACCGGGATCGCTCTTGGTTGAGGTGCCGGTTTTCTTAGCCCACGCTGCAAAGGTTACACTTTTTGTACCGAATTCAATTTCGGGCACCTCGACGTAACCGCTGCCAAACTGTATAGCCTTTCCGTGAATACCGTCTGCATAGGTTACTGTATCCTTTGCAACAGGTACATAGTTACCTGTTACATCGGTAACGTTATCATCAAAGGGCAGAAGAAGCATAAACTTATCTTCATCGAGAACATCTGTTATGTAATTTCCACCGTTCTTATCGGGAGTGAGAACTGTAACAGGATTTCTTACATCTGACTTTGAAACATATACGTTGCAAGATGCCTTAAAACCACCATCTGAAGTTGTTGCGGTAATGATTGTATTGCCTTCGGCAATAGCAGTGACAATTCCATTTTCAACAGTAGCAATCGATTCATCTGATGTCGTCCACTCGACGCTAAAATCAGTTGCATTGCTTGGTGATATCGTAGCAGTAAGCGTTATTGTATCGCCTACCTTTAAGTATGATGAGGCTCTGCTGAGAGTCACACCATCAACAAGGATTGTTTCAGCCTCAGCAAATGCAGTCACAATCGACGGCATAAGCATAAGACAAACCAAAATGATTGCTAGTACTCGATTAAATACTTTCATTTCTTTTTCCTCCTAAAACCTTATTAATTTCAGAAACCAACTGTTACAATTACATTATATATATGTACATATATATAGTCAAGGAAAACATAAAGCTTATTTTTTCTGTTTTTTTCCTTTTAAGTTCACTGTTTATAGATGATACGCTTTTAAACAAACAAGAGCATATCGGCGGATATCCGTCGATATGCTCTTTGATTTTTAAATATTGAATAGCTTTGCCGCATTGTTATAAAGAATATCTTTCCTCTCCTGCTCGGTGAGGTCTATTTTCATAAACATTTCTATTTCATTTTCGGGCAACCACATGGGATAATCCGTGCCGAAGAGCACCTTGTTCACACCATACGCCATTATCATCTCATGCGCCCTCTCAGGTGTTACCGTATAGAGAGTAGATGAACAATCCACGTAGAAATTCTCATATCCTACGAGAGAATCCATTGCATCATCCCACATAGACCAACCGCCGAAATGAGCACCAATTACCGTCAAATTCTTATAAATATCAAGTATCGGCTTCATTCTGTTGGGGTTTGAATAATCAAAACGATGGTCACCTGTGTGCATAAGTATGGGGAGCTTGCCCTCGCACAGCTCATAAATTTTGAGCATTCTGTGGTCATCAATTTTGAACTCTTGTATATCGGGATGAAGCTTGACTCCCTTCAAGCCAAGGGACACAATTTCATCTATATCCGCCTTTACATCCTCGCTGTCGGGATGTAAGGTGCCAAGGCCCGTGAATTTTCCGCAGCTTTCGTTAACAGCGGTTGCGATAAACTTATTAATGCTTGAAACCTGCTTCGGAGTTGTTGCAACGGACTGAACCACAAAGTGCTCAATCCCCGCCCTTTCTCCATATTCCAACAAGGTGGAAATTTTACCGTCAAGGCGTGAGGGCATCTTATAAAAATCCGCAGTGCTGTCAGATGCCTTTTGCGCTATTCTATCGGGATATATATGGCAATGAGAATCTATTATCCTATACTTTTTCACAGGTGTATCAGCTCCGAATCCAAATTTGTATGCGGGAATTATATCACAAAATCATAAAAATGTAAATAGGTCATCGAAAAATTGCTTCAACAGATTTGTTATAATCTACGTCAATTACAATACATTCATCCGATGCAAATTGCTTGATTCTGTTTTCGTTATCCTCTCTCATCTCGTCCATGTCAACATCATTTGAAAGACGATTTTCAATAACATTGCCATACTTTTTTATATCCTCAAAATGCTCTTTTATATACTTCTCGGTCATTACAAGGCAATAAAGCTTTATCTTTTCAAGATATTTTCCCGAAAAGTCTTTTTTCCAATCATGCGGGACATAACAACCCTCAATTATGAGGTTTTGCTCATTTTCAATTGCGGTTTTTATCATTTCACAAACAATTGGCCAAAGGTATTGAGTCAAATCTTTATCATCACTCATTGGAGTAAGATTTGTATTACCGCTTCTGATAAGTCCCATTTTCAAGTGGTCAATTGAAAGGTAAGGATATTTATATTTTTCAAGTAGCCTTTGTGCAAGAGCTGTCTTTCCCGTGTGGCTTCCGCCGGTAATTATTATTATCATTTTATCCACCATTCGGGAGTGAGCTCCCCTAAGGTCATAACCCTTCCGCTTTCATAATCCATGAGTATCTCAATATCCTTGTAGGTTTTCGGCATAAGCTGTACCATAAGCTCACGGCAAGCACCGCAGGGCGCACCGTTTGAGCCGTCGGGCATTATGGCAAGGACTTTGAGAATCTTATCCTCGCCGTTGGTTATCATATTGAATATGGCATTTCGCTCGGCACAAATTCCGAGTGTTGAGCAGGTGTCAATACAAACTCCTGTATATATTTTGCCCGACTCTGACAGAACTGCCGCCGAAACCTCTCCGCCCGTCACGTATTCGTTTATTCTTCTTTCATAGCGGACAGCCTCTGCCGCCTCATACATTTCAGTCCAAATCTTTTCCATATATCTCCTTTTTGTATGTATTTCGTCTCCGTATTATAGCCTGTCAATTGCTAAATTCTTCCTTGTCCATCAGGTCGGCTACCGTCATAACGTATGCCGATGCACACCAGCAGCTTGCATAGAATATGCCGCCGATACGCTCGTCGCCCTCCCAGTCGCTTGTGTTTACACGCTCACAGATAGCGCCCGACATCTGTTGCTTCGGAGGATTATCCCAAGCACCTGTGAATATCGGTCTATCGTCCGTAGAAATGGTTTGCGGGATAAACGCGGCAATGTCCAGAATAAGCTCTAAATAGTCCTTGTTGCCCGTCATTTTATAAAGCTTGTAAATTGCATCACCCGAGAAGGTGCAAATGCCCGGTGAAGAATGCTTATTCTGTACGCTGGCGAAAACACTTCCTACGGTATTTAAATTCAGTCTTCCGTACTCACTTGCTTCGGGGAATTTATAACGATATGACATAACCCATGAAGAAAATTGCTCTACTGCTGTCCTTGCATATGCCAAATACCTTTCCTCACCCGTTGCCTCGTAAAGTGCAACCGTGCTTTCCACCATCGCATAGCTTGCCTCGCTGTTTGGTGCGCTCAAAATATCTGTGGGACAGCCCTCGGTTGTTCCTTTTTCGAGGTACGTGTGATAATAGAACTCCATTGCTTCCTTGGCAGTTTCGAGATATTCCGAATTTTTGAAGTATTCCCACGCCTTGACAAGTCCCGCAACTCCTATTGCACCCGCAGACGAGCCTGTAATAAGTGCTGTTCCGTCTTGCCAATCGATATAATGACAGAAATTGCCGTGCTTCTTAAAGAGCTTAACAAGGGCATCGGCACATTTTCGAGCCGCATTTTCCCACTCTGCTTTCAGAGGCATAACCTCAAGTGCTTTAAAAATTGCTATCAGCATTTCCCCAGCTTTTCTTGAAACGAACACCGTATTGGGCTTTCCTTCTATGGAGCGCCAATCACTGCCGTATTTGCCGTTGGCATAAACACAGGGAATGAAAAATCCACTTTCTCCCTGATGAGCTACAAGATAATCGACTGTTTTTATTGCACGGGCTTTGGTTTCGTCGTTGCCAACAACGTACAGCGCATATGCATTTTGCCCCGCGCCTATGAAGCCGCTTGACCATCGAAGGTTGAGATTGGACGAGCCCTCACCGTAGTATTCACCGCTCCATTTCAAGCTGTTGAAATGCTTCTCCGTTGCCTCCCAACGCTCTCTTGTATACGTTCCTCTTGCTCCTCTGCCGTCTAACAGGCATTTGCGGTTCTTGAAAAATACGCTGTAAAAATCGGGGATGTCCTTACAGTCAAAGGTAATTATTTTCAATTCAGATGAAATTACCTCTCCCGCCTTTACCGCAATGCCATTTTCCTTCTCCTCAAGTCTTGTGTTGAAATTGCGGTAAATATATGAACGGTTTGACGGATAGCTCACGGTAACTATTCCGCTTCTTACCGTAAGTCCGATATTTCTCCCCTTGACCTCCTGCTCGGTAAAGATCAAAAAGCCTTTTTTCTTTTCGGGATAAAAAATGCCCACACAAGGCACGGCGGTATCTCCTGTGGTTACCTCGATACTACCACTTCCGTCCTTTCTGAGAGCAGGTACGTTATGAGAGATGCGATGCTTGAAATCGCCATCCGCCATATCGTAAGAGTATGAGCGACAATTCAAGGTCGCCTCCATCGGCTCCATTTTATTTCCGTTATAGGCGCAGGCGGGTAAAAATACATAGGTATCCTCCTCCCATTCGGGAAATACAACGTCAAAGTCAAAGAACGCCGACTCGTTATCCGTAGCGGAAACAAAGCTCACTCCCGTTTCGCAAACACTTCCGTTTTTCGTTTTTATCTCGTACATTTCTTTACCTCTCTTTACGTATTTTTTTACAGTATATCACATAAAAAAATAATGTCAATACGAATCGGCAACAAAAGAGAAAAATGCCCGAAAGAGCTTAACCTTCGGGCATAATGGCAAGCACCTTGTCGATTTCGTGCTCACCGTTGGTTATCATATTGAATATAGCATTTCGCTCGGCACAAATACCTAAAGTCGAACAGGTATCAATACACACACCGGTGTATATTTTACCTGAACCCGAAAGAATTGCCGCAGAGACCTCTCCACAGGTTACATAATCTGATATTCGTCTTTCCATAAACACAGCCTTTGCCGCATCATACATTTCTTTCCATATTTGTTCCATATTTATCACCTAATTATGGGGCTGTAAAACCAAAGTTTCACAGCCCCTCTAAGATTTTATTCTGCTACGTCAGCCTTATGCTCGTCTATAATTTTCTGTGCTATGTTTCCGGGAACCTCAGCGTAACGCTCAACTGCATACTCAAACGTTGCACGTCCTTGAGTAAGAGCACGAAGCTGTACTGCGTAGTTCGACATTTCGGACTTGGGAACCTCACCCTGAATTATGCTGACGCCCTTCTTTTCCTCGCTCTGGTCTGTACCGAGCACTCTGCCTCGGCGCTTTGTGAGGTCACCTATAACATCACCCATCAAAGCATCGGGAACTTCAACAGTAAGTGTTCCGAGAGGTTCGAGAATTACGGGGTTCGCATTCTTCAAGCCTTCTTTATATGCAAGATGTGCCGCAAGCTTGAATGCCATTTCGGACGAGTCAACATCGTGGTATGAACCGTCATAAAGGTTAGCTTTAAGGTTAACTACTGGGAAGCCTGCAAGAACACCCTTTTCCATAGCTTCAAGAAGTCCCTTTTCAACTGCGGGATGGAAGTTCTTGGGAACTGAGCCACCGAAAATTGTTTCGCTGAATGTAAGTCCTTCAGCCTCACCGGGACCGAATTCAATCTTTACGTGACCGTACTGACCGTGACCGCCCGACTGTTTCTTATGCTTACCTTCTGCCTGAACGCTCTTCTTAATAGTTTCACGATATGCAATCTTTTCGGGTGAAAGCTTAACAGATGTACCGAAGCGTGTTTTAAGCTTGGATGAAAGAACATCAAGGTGTACATCTCCAAGACCCGAAATAACCATCTGCTTGGTTTCTGCGTTGTTAACGTAGTTAAGGCTCAGGTCTTCCTCAAGGAGCTTAGATATACCCTGGGATATCTTATCCTCGTCACCCTTTGCAAGAGGCTCTATAGCCATTGAATAGTAAGGCTTGGGGAATGTAATCTTACGGTAGGTTATGTCACCGGATACCGAAAGAGTATCATTGGTATTTGCAAATGTAAGCTTTGTGGTAAGTCCGATATCACCGCAGACCATTTCTTCAACCTCAGTCTGCTTCTTACCTCTTGCACAGTAGATACGTGCAATCTTTTCTTCCTGACCGTTGTGCGAATTCTTCAAAACCTGGTCCTTCTTGAGAGTACCGTTCATAACCTTGAAGAAGCTCATTTTACCAACAAACGGGTCGGCAACAGTCTTGAAAATGAACAGCGCTGTCTCACCATCGGGATTGATTTCAATCTCCTCACCGTCTTCACTTACCTCGTGAGTTCTCGAAACAGGGCTGGTAAAGGATTTTGATACCTTATGAAGGAAATAGTCAATACCGTCAAGTGTCGCGGCTGATCCCGAGAAGACAGGTACAATAGTACCTATTTTAAGTCCTGCCTGGAGGGCATCTGTTATCTCATCATCAGTGAAGGGAATATCGTCAAAATACTTGAGCATAAGCTCGTCACTTGTCTGTGCAAGAGCTTCAAAGAGCATTGCTCTGTACTCCAGAATCCAATCTGCGTTGGGATCGGGAACGGGAATTTCTTCAGCCACACCATTGTTATACTTATATGCCTTTACAGCGATAATGTCAACGTAGCCGACTGTCTTATGATTTTCAAAAAGAGGAACATAAAGAGGACAGATTACGTTACCGAAAAGCTCCTTGAGGTTATTGAGGATTGCTGTAAAGTTGATGTTATCCTCGTCCATTCTGTTGATAAAGAATGCCTTTGCAACACCAGCATCGGTAGCCTTCTGCCATGCAAGCTCTGCGCCTACCTCAACGCCTGATTTAGCGTCGATAACTATTACGGCATTTCTTACAATACGAAGTGCCTGCTCAACCTCTGCGCTGAAATCAAGATAGCCGGGAGTATCTATAAAATTAATCTTTTTATTATCATAAAAAATCGGTGCGATTGCCGCCGAAATAGACATTTCACGCTTAACTTCTTCAGGATCAAAGTCACAAACGGTATTTCCTTCAGATGTTTTTCCCAATCTGTCAGTTTCTTTTGCATAATAAAGCAATGCTTCTGCCAAAGATGTCTTTCCGCTTCCACCGTGTCCCAAAAGACATACGTTTCTGATTTGTCTCGATAAAATATTAGCCATTGTACTTTTCCTCCTGTTATATTTGGATTTAAATTATTCATTATTTACATATATCGAGCGAGATACAAGTAAATTACTGTTGTTATTATACAATATTTTTTTCTCATATTCAATACACTTTCAGCTATTTCTTTTCTGTACTATGCCAAAATTAAAGCCTTGATTTTGTGTGATTTCCACAAAATCAAGGCTAAAACAACATTATTTTTGTAAATTATTACTCTTTCGTTGTCATTGACGACATCTTTCGCTGTGCCAGCACAAGGTCATAATATATTCCCTCGCGACGCATAAGCTCCTCGTGGGTGCCGCTTTCGGCTATTTTCCCCTTATCAATGACAATCAGTCTCGTTGCGTTTCTGAGGGTGGAAAGTCTGTGAGCAATGGCGAAGGTGGTTCTGTCTTTTACGAGAGATGCAATAGAATCCTGAATAAGTCGCTCTGTTTCGGTATCAAGAGCCGAGGTTGCTTCGTCGAGAATAAGGATTCTGGGATTTCGCAAAATCGCACGGGCAATAGCTATTCTTTGCCGCTCACCGCCCGAAAGGGTATGTCCCCTCTCGCCTACTCTTGTATTGTAGCCGTCGGAAAGCTTCATGATAAACTTATGAGCGCCTGCCATCTTTGCCGCCCTTATTACATCCTCACGTGTAGCGCTTGGCTCAGCGTAGGAAATATTATCGTAAATAGTTCCCGAAAACAAAAAGGTTTCCTGAAGAACAACGCCTATCTGTGAACGAAGGGAGTGCTGTGAAATATCCTTGATGTTTACACCGTCCACAAGTATTTCGCCGTCCCTTACATCGTAAAGACGCATAATAAGGTTAATGAGTGTACTTTTACCCACCCCCGAGCGTCCTACAATGCCTATCATTTCACCCTTTTTCACAGTGAGGGATACGTGCTTTAGCACATCCTCACCGTCATCATAACCGAAGCTTATGTCACGGAGCTCAATGTTTCCTTCGATATCAATATCACGTGCGTTCTCGCTGTCCTTTACATCCACATCCTCGTCGATTATTTCAAAAACCTTTCGGGTGGAGGTAAGCATTTGAACAAGCTGTCTCGGAAGACGGGAAAGCCAGTCAAAGGCAGCGTAGATCTGACCTGTGAAGAAGGTGAACATTGTCATATCACCGAGAGTCATACTACCGCCGAGAATTCTGCTTCCCACATAAGCAAGAACAATATAGTTGCCTATTCCTATAAGATAAGTCATGTACGGGATTATCATCGCCCAGGTAATCTCATTTTTTTCGGAAATATCAGCTACCTTCTTTATTACATCGTCATAGCGTTTAATTTCCTTTTTTTCCATTCCGAATACTTTTACCACTCGGATTCCCTGAAAGACATCGTGAAGAACCGTGTTGGATTGGGATTCCATATACCACTGACGGTGATAAAGTTTGTGTGTGTAGCGCCACACCTTTCTTACAATCTGCATTATAATCGGTGCGGGCACCATAACAAGAAGGGCAAGCTTCCAGTCATAAACAAACATTGCAATACCGATAATCAGTATTATCAAGGCATTTTCTATTATATGCGGAAGGTTATTTACAAGGAAGTTAGATATAACTCCCGTGTCGCCCGACACTCTGTGAATAAGCTCACCTGCCGTTCTTTTGGAGATTGCGGACACAGAGAGTGCTTGAATCTTGTCAAACAGTGTACTGCGCAGCTTCTTCATAAGCCTCATATTTACAAATGACAGCATATTGGTACGCAGTATTTCCAGCACTTTGTAAAAAACAGACAGCAAAAATATGGAAAGGCATATGATTACAATTCCGCCAAGAAGATTTTCCTTCGGCTCGGATATTGTTATGTATTCATCTACCAGTTTCTTTTGAAGTACGGGATTTATTACCTTAACGAAGCTGAGCACACCAAAGAAAATAAATGTAACAGCAAGAAGAGGCAATTCCTTTTTCACCATTGAAAACATTCTTTTCAGCATTGACGAAGTTTTTTCACAGCGGGGACAAAGGGTACTTCCCTTCTTTAACGGCTTTTTACATTTTGGGCAAAGCCTTGTGGGTGCGTTAAAGTTAACCTTGAAATCGGGAGAAGAAGCCCCATCCAGAATGGAATTGAGAGCACGTGCCGCACTTGCAAGCACACCCGATTCTGTCATATCCGAGCGACAGAGCTCAAGGGTGTCATCCTCACCCACCGCTTCAAGACTGACACATCCGATATTGCGCCTTACTGCAAATTCCTTGTAATCGGATATCTTGAATCTTTCGACAATTGCAGGCGATTTTTCCTCACCGTCGCAGGCTTCTGTAGCTCTGAATATCCATTCCTTTGTAACAGCGATAGCACCTGCACGGTCACGGTTTTCAAAATCAAGATTAAAGTTAAACTTGAAAAGTATTTCGTTGTCGGCACTCTTTTCAGCCGTTTCGATGATATTTTTTTTGCGTTTTGTGTTTAAAGCGCCAAGCTTTTTCCTGAGTTTTTCACTTTTGCTCATAAATATAACTCTATCTTTCTAAAGCTGTTCTTGTCAAGTGAAGAAAGGCTTGTTATTTCATATCTGTTTGCATCCTCGTCAACGATGAGAGCACGATCGTCGCCTATTCTTATTATACTCTTAAATGTGTCCTTCAAAGTCATTACTCTGTGTCCGTTTGAGGTTTCAACCATCCACACGGAATTTCCGAATTTTTCCTCAACGGATATTATTTTTATTATCTTTGCACTGAAATATTTGCGTTCAAGCTCTTTTTTTAGAACGTCTGCTGTCTCCGCATCAAAATCATCAAGAGCTTTTATAATTCCCTTTTCATTACCTTCGTTATCGGTTACCGAAATATATGCATCAGTCAAGTCATGGGGAAAAACACGGCTGAGGTGAACTCTTTCAAACTTTTCGTCTCGGTCAAATTTGGCTGTGATAAAACCGTTTTTGGTTATTTCAAAACGAGTATTTTCGGGAGTTAAATATTTCAGTTCTGCATTAAGACTTAAAAAATCTGTTCCCATTTTCTGTCCTTTCTATTCCTCCACACCTATGAGCTTCAGTGCATCAAGCTGCATTTTATAAAGCTTGAAATAATCGCCCTTTGCCTGAAGAAGCTCCTTGTGTGTACCGCTTTCGGTCATCTTACCGTCCTCTATGACAATAAGTCTGTCGGCATCTCTGAGTGTGGAGAGTCTGTGTGCAATAATAATCGTTGTCTTGTTCTTGGTTATTCTCGTAATAGCCCTTTGGATTCTCTGCTCGGTAGCTGTATCCATGGCTGCTGTCGCCTCGTCAAGAATGAGAATATCGGGATTTTTGAGAATTGCTCTGGCTATGGACACACGCTGAAGCTCACCGCCCGAAAGTCCCTTGTTCCCAAACCCTATTTGCGTATTGTAGCCATCGGGATACTTTATTATGAAATCGTGAGCGCCCGATGCTTTTGCCGCCTCTATTACCTCTTCATCGGTAGCGTCGGGTACAGCGTATCTGATGTTATCAGCAATTGAACCTCTAAACATATAGGTTTCCTGGGAAACGATAGCTATTTTATCCCTTATAAAGCTCATTGGGAGCTCCTTGACGTTATGACCGTCTATGAGTATTTCACCCTCGGTTACGTCATAAAGGCGCATTATAAGGTTAACAATGGTTGATTTTCCCGCGCCAGTATGTCCGACTATACCGATAGTCTCACCCTTATTAACCTTAAAACTTACGTTATCAATAACTCGTCTGTTTTTCTGATATTCAAAACAGACGTTCTTAAATTCCACCTCTCCGTCAAAGTTATCGGGGACGATGGGATTATCACTGTCCTGCACCTCGGGAACGGCGTCCATTATTTCAAAGAGACGGTGGGCGGCGTTCATACATTCGGAAAGCTGGTTGGAAAATCTGTTAAAGAAGTCAAGAGGGGCATATGCCATTCCGAGCATTGCAATGTAGGTCACAAGAGTACCGTAGGTAAAAGCAAAGGTTCCATCAAGAGTGGACCTTGCCACCATATAGCCTCCCACAGCCCACGCTGCATAGGTACCCATTTCAAGTATAATGCTAATGGGATATATAAACCAATTGGTTTTAACACTTCCGTCGTATACCGACTCTGTCAAATCATTGTTGCGTTTTTCAAATTTACTCTGTTCCACATCCTCACGTGAAAAAGCCTTTACCACTCTGTTACCCGTGAGAATATCCGAAACAAAGGAGCTGAAATAACGCTGCTTTGAAAAGTTGCGTGCGTGTATTTTTTTACCGAGGCGGTAAACTGCACGTCTGAGCAGAATAAATATGGGAATCGGAATCATTACAACAAGCGAAACCTTCCAATTCATGGTAAACAGAATAATCACGATTGCAATAAACTGCATTATATTGGTGATAAAGTACGGAAGCCCATCAACAAAGAACCAATAAAGAGAGCGTGAATCCTGATTTATCTGTGTCATAAGACCGCCCGTTTGTCGGGAAGAGAAAAAGCCGAGAGAATGCTTTTGAATGGACGTGAAGATTGTTTTCTTCAGGTCATATGTAACTCTTGCGGAAATTTTTGCCGTAACAATGGAGTGTATCATCATAAACACGGTGGACAAAAGCTTGGTTCCCGCAATTATAAATATAGCCACTCCAATTTGAGCATAAAATGAACTGTTCTTGTCTCTCAGCACCTTATCAATAAAGAATGAGCCGCTCATATAAGGAGATAAAAGTCCGAGAAGTGATGACAGTATAACCATGACAAAAACAATAATAGTATGCCATTTATACTTCATGAAAAACGGCAAAAGCTTGGATATCAGCCTTTTGGTTTCGCCGCTTTTGAGTCCCTTGAAAAAGCCGTCGCCGCCACCGGGACCACCGAATCCACCGGGACCGCCAAATCCGCCGGGGCCACCCGGGCCTCCGGGACCGCCGGGATGCGGACCGGGTTTTTTGTGAGGTCCGCCGTGCTTTTCCCCAAAGGCATTTTCCGTGGTCATTTTTTCATCGGTTGTCGCCTTGCAGACAACAAAAGCGGCATCCTTGGTGGAGTTTGAAAAATTGAAAATAAGCTCGTCCAGGTTTTCTTTTTTATCAAGTGCCACCACTCTGCCACCCGACAGGAGCTCTTCCGCGTGAAAGTTCTCGTAATCCTCAAAGGGATAAACACGGAAGGCACGCTCAACAATATCTGTCTCGGTCTTCTTTGTGTCAAAAAAGCTATGTGTTTTTCTCGGGAATATACCGCCGAGAACTTCGAGGACAGCAAGCTCGGTATCGGTTATTGCAACCCACGTATCGCAGAACTCAAGCTCGAAGCCCATATCAAATTTATAAAATAAACGAACAGCCGACGGCAAAATACCCTTGGCTTCAAAAAGCTCTTTTATTTTTGGGGGCATTTCTGTCATCGGCTCAAAAGGCGGAAGTTTTTGCTTTTTCATATTTTCTCCATATACAGCGTGTTAACGAATCTTTATCCTTGAAATTAATTATAAGCATTTCGCCAATAAATGTCAAGAAAAATCCCCCCTTAAAGCAAAAAAATCCCCACACAAAGTGTGAGGATTTTGAAGCTGATTCATTTATGCTTTTTTGTTTGTCATCATCTTTATTACAAAGAGTGTTCCGATTGTAAGCACGATACCTACGGGGAGCATGATCCATGCATTCTGGATGAAGCCCGCAAGGATGTAGCATACAAAGGATATAGCCGCAACGGTTATAGCGTAAGGAAGCTGAGTTGATACGTGCTGAACGTGTTCACACTGTGCACCTGCGGATGACATGATAGTTGTATCCGAGATGGGTGAGCAGTGGTCGCCGCAAACCGCACCTGCAAGACAAGCGGACATACCGATTGTAAGAAGTGTTGAGCCCTCGGGGAAGATAACTGTTACGATGGGGATGAGAATACCGAATGTACCCCATGAAGTACCTGTTGCGAATGCAAGGACACAAGCAACAAGGAATATTACCGCAGGGAGAAGCATATTGAGTGCTTCAGCATTAGCAGACATAAGGTCGCCTACGAAATACTTTGTACCAAGAATGCTTGTTACGTTCTTAAGAGCTGTTGCAAAGGTAAGGATGAGAATTGCGGGAACCATTGCATTGAAGCCCTTGGGAACACATTCCATAGACTCCTTGAGGTCGATAATGCCACGACAGATAAAGAACACGATAGTGAAAAGAAGTGCAATAAGACCGCCCCAAGGAAGACCTACGGTAGCGTCTGTGTTAGCGAATGCATCAACGAAGCTTGCACCATCAAGGATACCGCCATTGTAAACAAGTGCGAATACGCAAACAGCAATAAGAACAAGGATGGGAAGAACAAGGTCAATAACCTTACCCTTTGAGCTTTCCTTTTCGTTTGCACGCTCAACAAGAGCCTCAAGGTCCTCTTTTGCTGTGGATTCAGCCTTTTTCATAGGGCCGAAGTCAAACTTCATAACAATTATTGCAACAACGAATACAAGTGTGAGAAGTGAGTAGAAGTTGAAGGGAATAGCCTGAATGAAGAGCTTAAGACCTTCGCCTTCGGGAGCATAGCCCGAAACAGCCGCAGCCCATGACGAAATGGGAGCTATCATACAGATAGGAGCTGCTGTTGCGTCAATAAGGTATGCAAGCTTTGCTCTTGAAATGCCATTCTTGTCTGTTACGGGACGCATTACAGAGCCAACTGTGAGACAGTTGAAGTAGTCGTCGATGAAGATAAGAACACCGAGAACAAAAGTAGCAATACCTGCGCCAACCTTTGTTTTAACGTGAGTCTTTGCCCAGTTACCGAAAGCGGCAGAACCACCTGCTCTGTTTATAAGAGCAACCATAATACCAAGCTCTACAAGGAATACGAAGATACCTGCAGTGCCTGATACAGCGGAGATAAGTCCGTCGTTGATAACTGTATCAACAGTACCTGTTATTGAGAAGTTTGCTGCAAGGATACCTGCAACACCAATACCGATAAACAGAGAGCTGTAAACTTCCTTTGTGATAAGTGCGAGAGCGATTGCAATGAAGGGAGGAATGAGTGCCCAGAATGTACCTGTCACTTCGCCTGCGCCGCCACATGTCTCACATTCCGTACCTGCCGCAGCACAGTCGGGACAATCAACTGTTCCCATAGCGCCGCCTGTTACATAAGCAACAACAAGAAGGGCAATGATGACAACAGCCGCAATCGCAAGAACGATCTTGTTTGTTTTCTTTGCCATGATTTTTTCTCCTTTTATTTAATAAAAAATACCGTGGTACTATCGACCACGGCAAAAGCCACAAACGATAGCACTCCACAAAAAATTGTGACAGTTGACCGCATTTTCTACAAGCCAACCAACCCGAAAAACAGTATAAGGATATTTTTCGGATTTCGGCGGCGATTCCTTTCAGTGTCGGCTCCTTTGCTTTTGTGACACCTACTCTTAACCGTCGCACCTCTACCACTGTGTTAATATTAACATCTCGCTGTACATTTGTCAAGGAAAAATTCACATTTTGTCAAAAAATGAAACCCACCCTCATAGGGTGGGTCAAATATATTACTCTTTTACTGTTCCGTCGGGGTTAAAAAGAGGAAGCTTTTCAAGGTAAATTATGTCATCTCTTTCTGCGGCATCACCCTCTGCAAGAATTGCCATCTTTCCGCAGATTATACCACCCGCCTTTTCAACAAGTGTTTCAATAGCTTTAAGTGATTCGCCTGTTGAAATAACGTCATCTACAATAAGTACACGCTTGCCCTTCATAAGATTTGCATCCTCTACGTCAAGGAAAAGCTTTTGCTGACTTGCCGTAGTAATGGAATTCACCTCTACCTCAAACACACCGGTCATATAGAGCTTCGGTTTTTTGCGGGCAAGGAGATATTTTGCATCAGCCTGTCTTGCCATTTCATAAACAAGGGGTATACCCTTTGCTTCAGCGGTGATAATATAATCGTATTCGGGAGCTTTTTCAAGGAGCGCCGTAGCCGCCGCAACTGTAAGCTCTGTGTCACCGAAGATAACAAAAGCACCTATATAAAGCTCATCATTTACTCTGCATATGGGGAGCTTTCTGTCAACCCCTGCAATTTTTATGGGATAGTAATTCATAAAATCAACTCCTTTTTCTACATTATACTACCGTTTCTTTTAAAAATCAACATTTATATAAGAATCAAAACCAGAATTCCGAGAATTATTCTGTAAATACCAAAGGCTTTAAAGTCGTGCTTTTTAACGTAGCCTATAAGGAATTTAATTGCAAGTATGGAGACAACAAAGGCAGTAACCATTCCCACAAGAAGATATATAATTTCGTAAAGCGTAAAATCAAATCCGAATTTCATAAGCTTCAAGAGACTTGCACCCGCCATAACGGGAACTGCAAGATAAAAAGTATATTCAGCCGCAACTGTACGTGATACTCCGATAAGAAGTGCACCGAGAATTGTGGCACCCGAGCGTGATACTCCGGGGAAAACTGCTGCAATTACCTGAAACACACCGATGAGAACAGCGGTTTTTACGGTAATTTCGGCAACAGAATTGATTTTCGGGGATTTTTTGTTGAACATTTCGGTAAAAATAAAAAGTATACCGAAAGTAATAAGTGCAATCGCAACAGAGGTTGCGTTATAGAAGAGCCTGTCAAAGGTGTCCTCAAAAAGGATTCCTATTACAGCCGCAGGTATGCAGGAAATAATAATTTTTATCCAAAGAGTAAAAATATCCTTTTTTATAAATGGCTCCTTCTTGTTAAATGAGAAAGGAAAAAGCTTTTTCCAATATATCATAACAACGGCAAGAATTGCTCCCAGCTGTACAACGACAAGAAATAAATCGTAAAAGCTTTCGCTGAAGTTCTTTACGGGAAAAAACTCCTCGAAAATAATCATATGCCCCGTACTGCTGACGGGAAGCCATTCCGTAATACCCTCAATTACACCGAGGATAAAGGTTTTTAAAAGATCGATAAAATTCATAAATCTACCTCCGTTTGAGACATTGTAACACATATTTATGCTTTTGTCAAAGAAATTATAATTTTATCCACACACAAATTTCTATACTTTTTAAGCAAATGTGTATTGCCAAATACAAAATAAAATGTTAATATAAATTGGAGGTGATAGACATGATAAAAGCTTTGAGACTTACTCAAAATTCTTACACTGACGAAACGCTGTTAAAAAAATATCTGGATATGGTAAAAAACAATATAGACGTTATTGACGAGATAACGCTTTTTGCAGATAAAACGCATCACGGATATACACCGTTTGAAACGACCTTAAAAACCGCAGCCAAGGCAAAAGCGGCAATAGAGGCATATAAGAAATTGGGAGTAAAAAAAGTAGGTCTTAATGTACTTGCCACCTTTGGTCACACAGAAGACGGAAGCTGTGTCAACAAAAAAGCCGATTTGCAATACATGGTGAATATTGAAGGACAAGAGTCGGGAAGTTGCCTTTGTCCCACGGATGACAGATTCATTTCATATATCACACAAAAATATAAAACATATGCCGAAACGGGTGCTGATTATATATGGACAGATGATGATATACGCTATAATAATCACGGAATTGTTAAAGAGTTTTGCTTTTGTCCAAAATGTCTTGGACAATATAACGAAAGAAACAAAAAAAGCTACACACTTGAAGAAATCCGTGCAAATTGGAAAGACAATAAAGAGCTTCGTGATACATGGAAGGAAAACTTCTCTTTTTCTGTATGCCGAGCCATAAAAGCGATACGCAGAGCAATATCAGAAATTGACCCCAAAATAGAGACGGGATATATGACAGGAGGCTTCAATGCAATTTATGAATGGATGGATTCAAGCGGAGCTGTAAAAGGACGTCCCGGCGGAGGCTTTTATAATGACAGAGTGCCGATTGACATATTCGCAAAAAGCTTTTGGGTACAACGTGAGCTTGTAAACTATCCCGAAAGAATCCGTGATATTCAATACGAATACGAATCCTACAATGGACGAACCCTTGAAAAATCCTTCCACATATCCGAGCTTGAAACAACTCTTGCTGTTATGTCAGGATGTAACGGAGTACTTTATAACCGTTCCACAATGCTTGGCGAGGCGGGATTCTTCGATATGCTTCGAGGCTCAAAGGATAAATGGGATATTATTGCCAAATCAAGCGAAGGTTGTGGTAATTTGGGGATTTTTTGTGCATCTGCTCTTACGGGAAGACAACTGAGTGAGATAAGCGTTCCTGTTACGGCAAATCTCCGCAATGCTGTTGCGGCAATAGTTGTGGGAGATGAATGGGAAGAATTTTCGGACAGTGAAATAAAAGATATTCTATCCAAAAATGTACTGACCGACGGCAAGGGACTTTCCGTTTTGAACCGTCGAGGCTTCAGGAACAACACCTGTGGTGAGGTGAAAAAGACCTTCACAAACGGTGTAACCGAGCGTTTTACACAGGATACTGTCAATGGCGAATTCAAAAATATCACAAGAGCTGCTTCGATGGATATATACTACGAGGGTGACGCTTATCTATTGAAAGCGGATGAGGATTCACGAATAATATCACAGCTTATGACAGGTGAGACAGAGCTTGGTGAGTCATTTGTAATGGGAGAAAGACAAAGAAATAAAATAGCCGTCGACGGGTATCTCATGCCAAATCAAGCTCAAACAGCCTCAAAACGTCATCAACTGATAAATGTTTTCCAATGGCTATCAGGAAACAAACTTCCCATTGTCATAAAAAAATCAATAAAAGTAGTTCCTATAGTAAGAGGCAAAAACGGGATTCCTGAATGTATCATGCTTTGCAATGCACATTTTGATGCCACGGGAAGCTTTGATGTAGAAATAAAATGTGAGGAAAACTTCTCGTTTGTCAGCCGTGACGGAAAGCTTGTACCTGCCGTGCAAGAAGTTAAAAACGGCGTAACCTATATAACGATAGACAATATTGAAAGATGGGACTATATCCTTCTTGTAAAGGATTAGTTGCAAAGAAATAATAATTTTTTACTAACCGAAAGGAGACGTCGCAATGGAAAGAAAGCTGTTTCAAAAAAAAGACATTATAATTGTAGCTGTTCTTTTATGCGTTGCTCTCTTTGTATTTTTCGGCATAAAAAAAGACACGGGAGAGCGTGCTGAAATTTGGATAAAGGGCGAGCTTTACCGCACGTATGACTTAAACGAGCCTTTTGAGCTTTCCCTTGACAACGAAATTGTAATCAAGGGAAACGGTAGCGAGGCTTGGTTTCATCATTCGGACTGTCCCGATAAGGTATGCATAAACACGGGAAAGCTGCATATATCGGGGGAATGGGCGGCGTGCCTTCCAAACGAAACCGTACTTAAAATAGTAAAGGACAACGGTGACGTTGACACGGTGAGCTGATGAACACAAAAAAACTTACTCTGACCGCTCTTCTCACTGCAACCGCACTTGTGCTGTCCATAGTGGAGGGAATGTTTGTTTTCGTTCCCCAATGCCCCGGTGTAAAGGTGGGGCTGTCCAATATTGCAGTAATGTTTGCCCTCTTTTTTCTGGATAAAAAGACGGCATTCGCCATAGGCTTTTTAAAGTCATTTTTTGCACTTGTAACAAGAGGTGCGATGGCAGGACTTTTGAGTCTTTCGGGAGGTATTTCGTCAATAATTGTAATGATAATTTTGATTTCCTTCACAAAGGACTCGTCCACTTCAATCGTCAGCATAGCTGCGGCTTTGACACACAATATTGCTCAATTCGGTGTTATCAGCATAGTTTACGCACCTATGTCAATGCTTCCTTACCTTCCGATACTTATTATATCGGGCATTGTTTTCGGAATTGCCAACGCAGTTTTTCTGCATGCAGTAACTCCCGCACTTTCAAAGCTTGGAGGTAAAAAGTGAAAAAGGGATTTTTTGTTTTAATTCTTTTCATAGCTCTTTTAACATCCTGCTCGCCTGCAAAGTATTCAACTCAGTTCTACGGATATTTTGATACTGTAATTTCGGTAGAGGGATATTTTGACTCGGAGGAGGACTTTAACAAGGCTTGCGGCATTGTAACAACTACACTTCGGGAATATGACTCTCTCTTTGATATTTACGACGACGGTGAGCTAAAAAAGCTGAATGAAGAAAGAGAGCTTGTCTCCTCGCCCGAGCTTGTCCGTGCCATTGAATTCGGTGTGGAGGCTTATAATGTAACAAATGGATATTGCAATATAGCAATGGGAAATACTCTGTCTCTGTGGCACGATGCAAGAGAATCGGACTCCCCTTACCTTCCAACACTTATTTCATTGCAAGAAGCTCAGCGACACTCCGATATTTCAAATGTAAAGACAGACGGTGAAAGAATAACACTCGATGGCGAAACGCTCATTGATATGGGTGCTGTTGCAAAAGGCTTTGTATCCGACGTTTTAAGACAGCGGCTTACAGATGCAGGCTTTGACAATATGTATGTCAATCTCGGCGGAAACGTTGTAGTTCTCGGAAACAAGGACGGAAATGGATGGAATGTCGGAATCCGTGACCCATTAAATGAGTCGGGTATTGCCGATGCGGTGAATGTAAATGATGCATGTCTCGTAACCAGCGGAAGCTATCAGCGATTTTTCGAATATAACGGCAAGAAATATCACCACATCATATCACCCGACACTCTCTATCCGTCGGACAGATATCTTTCGGTAACTGTTTTATACGAAAACGGAGCCTGGGCGGACGTACTTTCGACAGCGCTGTTTAACATGAGCATTGACGACGGCAAAGAAGTACTTGAAAAATTTGACAATATCGGAGTTATGTGGATAACTTCGGACAATGAATATATCTACTACGGAACATTAAAGAAATGAGGTAAATATTTATGGCAAAGATTTTCAAAAGACGTTGGATAATGCATGATATGGCAAGACAGCGAGTATTTGACAAGAGAGAATTCTTAAATATTCTTGAGCTTCTTAAAAGAATGGACTACAACGGAATAGGTCTTTATCTTGAAGGTGCCATGGAATTCAAAACCATTGACGGCGTTATCCGTGAGGGTGTTATAACCTACGATGATGCAAAGTGGATAGTTGAGGAATGTAACAAGCGTGACCTTTTTGTATTCCCCATGACAAACGTTGTGGGACATATGGAGCATTTTCTTGCCCAGGAGCGTTTCCGTAGTCTTAAATATGACGATATGTCGCAAATGGACTTTTATAACCCCGAGGCCGAAGCCTTTGCAATGCAGATAGTTCACGAATTTGTCGATGCCTTTGGTACAAAGATGGTACATATAGGCGGTGACGAAGCTAAGCTTCCGCCCGAAAAGATGATGGATTATGCAAAATTCCTTGCTAAAATATGCGATAATCTCCTGGCTGAGGGAATTCAACCAGCCATTTGGGATGATTTGATTTGGATGGACAAGGAGCTTTGTGAGCCTTTCAGCCGTGACGTATTTCTATTTGACTGGAACTACTACGGACACCGTCCCGAAAGTATCACTTTCTTCCGTGAGCAAGGCTTCCGTGACCTTGTGGTAGGTCCTTGCGACAACAGCTGGGAAACGTTTATAACATATCAAAGACTCAGCGGGCATCTTCTTGCTCACACGGACATTCCCGTGCGTCCCGATGAAATTGAAGCCTTTCTTGAGGATGAGGCAAATACAGATGACCCCGAAAAGCTTGGTGCCATCATCACAAACTGGGAGAATAATTCGGGAAGAAATCTTTGGTGTCAATGGTCTGCATTTGCAAGGGCGGCGCTTTATATGACGGGTAAGCTTGAGGCAAGAGAACGCAACGATGAGCTTATCGAAAAGACTCTTTTCGGAAGGGTGACACCTTACACAAGCATTGTATATATGCTTCACGACGTCATTTTAAAGCACAACCTCGATCACAATTGGTCTCCCAGACTCAAAAACTGCCTTTTTACTGTTCCCTCCCTTCGTGCGGCATTACTTGAAGCTGTTGAAAAGCCTTCGTTCATTGAGGACATGGACGCAACTCTCAAGACTATCCACGAAAAGCTCGACTCCTGGATTCCCGCAGACGATATCGAAAACTACTGTCTTGTGTCCATGCTCTCGCTTCATGACATGCTGAGAGCCGGGCTTGAGCTTGTAAAGGCATTTGCAAAGCGTGACGAGCTTTATTCAAAAGCGGCAGAGCTTCAATTCAAAAATCCCGAGCTTGCGGGACAGTATCTTTGCCGATTTATTTCGGGTGTAAGACGTGCAATTGAAGAGGTTGTAAATGCAAGAGAAAGCTATGCATGGAATCTTGAGTTGGTAAACGTTGATAAATGCGATATTGAGCGTATGGATATCATAATCGACTTACTCTTAGAGCTTGCAGACATGATTGAAAAGGGATTTGACAATTTTGAACGTGTTCCTCTTCCCATTCTTGAAAAGACAATCATCGGATGCATTGACAGAAACCCTATTGCGGCAAAGGTGTTTAAGTAAAAATTAACTGTTAAAATATTATACAAAAAAACAGGCTGAATCAAACACTTGATAAGTGAATGATTCAGCCATCATTTAAAACCGCAGGGTCTCCCCTGCGGTTTGTGTTATATATCAAGATATTCGTCAAGTCTTTTTTCTTCAAGGTCGGCTACAAATTCTGCAAATGGCGACAAATCAGAATTTACCGCAAAGCCTTCGAGGGCATTGTAATAAGAGAGTCTGTCTTCCTTTGCAACCGATACAGGAAGAAAACCTTGTGACATCAGCTGATAATTCATAATAAGCCTTGCTGTCCTTCCGTTTCCGTCAACAAAGGGATGGATTCTTACAAACTCGGCATGTGACCATGCCGCAAGCTCTATGGGATTCAAAGTTTTTTTCTTTTCATTCAAATCCTCATAGAAGAATTTAATCTGCGAAAGCATTTCACCGCCTGCGGGAGGAGTAAAGCCCGCACCCGTGATGCGGACACTTTCGCTTCTGTATATACCGCCTATAATGATATTCTCTGTAAGAATTGCATGTAAATCCTTAACTATTTTCTCGTCAAGTGCCTTTTCTTCGGCTATACACTTTTTTACATATGCATATGCCTTTTTGTGATTTATTACCTCATATATCTCACGGAGCGCTTTTCCGCCGATTGCAATTCCGTCTTCAAGCACAACCTTTGTTTCAAGAAGAGTCAAAGTATTGCCTTCAATTGCGGTGGAGTTGTGAGTAAAGGTAAGCTCAAAGTCCTTCTCATACGAAGAAAGTGTAATTTCACTTATATTTGGCTTCTTGTTAGTATATTCAATCCTTTTTGCTTCAAGTCTTTCAAAATCCATATAATCACCTTGATTTGATATGTTATATAGGTATTATATCACAAAAAAGCTTTCTTTGCAATATTTTATTTTCAAAAGTAAAAGTGACCGCAGAACCGTTTTTCGGATTTTTGCGGTTATTTACTTTACTTTTATATCGGTGTGTGATACAATATATAAAACAAAAGTACCGGAGGACAGATATGAATTTATCGGCTAACATTATAAGATTCAACAATGAGTTTGGGATAAAAAAGACAATAGACATTTTTTCCGAGGCGGGATTTGAGGCAATAGATTTCAATGCTGACCTGCAGGAATATTACAATGACAGCCACGATGAAGCTTTTTACAAAGACCTGAGAGAATATGCAAACGATAAAGGGATAAAATTCATTCAGACACACGCGCCATTCCCTTCTTCGTATGACACAAAGGAAATCTCGGATAGGCGTTTTGAAGAAATAGTAAGAGGTATGCGCCATTCCTCATGGCTTGGTGCTGAAATGATAGTTGTTCATCCTTGCAAACACATCGACTACACCGTTGGCAACAATCGTGAGATAATGATGGAATACAATCTTGATTTTTACAAAAGGCTTATTCCATATGCTAAGGAATTAGGTATAAAGATTGCCATTGAAAACATCGGCGGAAGCATCACTGAAACACCTGAAGGGTTACTTGAGCTAATCGATGCACTTGATGACGATGTTTTCACAATATGCTACGATATCGGACACGCACAAATCCGAGGTCAGAATCCCGTCGAAATGATAAAGAAGCTTGGAAAGAGAATCGGATGCACCCACATTCATGACAATGACGGCGTACACGATACTCACACGCTCCCCTATTATGGTGTGATTGATTGGGAGGGTGCAACAAAGGCATTTGCAGAAGTGGGATATGACGGCAATTTCAGTTATGAGGCGAGTATGTTTCTTGACAAAATTCCCGTTGATTTCAGACCTGAGGGGCTGAAATATATGGCTCGGGTGGGAAGATATCTGATTGATAAAATTGAAAAATTCAGAGGATAATAATAGCCGCAAGACTTCGGATTGAAATCTTGCGGTTTAATTTTCTATTTAAGTCGAAGCTCCCAAAAGGCAAGGGTTGAGGCTGAGGCAACATTGAGAGAATCCACACTGTTGTACATAGGGATTTTTGCAACAAAGTCACAAGCATCTATTGTTGCTTCCTTTAGTCCTTCGCTCTCTGTTCCAAGTATTATGGCAAGCTTTTCTTCCCTCTTTAGTGCTTCGTCGTCAATCCATACACTGTTTTTTGACAGTGCCATCGCAACAGACTTGAAGCCGTGGGAGTGAAGCTCTTTTATTCCGTTTTCGTATAGCTCGTCTTCAAAATATGCCCACGGAATTTGAAAGACAGTACCCATACTCACTCTCACGCATCGTCTCACAAGGGGATCTGAGCAAGAAGGTGAAAGAAGTATGGCGTCAATATTAAGTGCCGCGGCTGAGCGGAATATTGAGCTGAGATTAACGGAATCCACGGTATTTTCGAGGACAGCTATACGTTTTGCACCACGCAAAACCTCATCGGGGGTACGGGGCTTCGGTCGGCGCATTGCAGAATGTACACCGCGAGTCAAAGCAAATCCCGTAATTTTTGAAATTATACTGTGGTCAACGACGTATATGGGAATGTCCCCCATCCGCTTAATAATATCCTCTGCCTCTTCAAGCTGATTTTTTGCACAAAGCAGTGACACGGGTTCAAGTCCCGAGTCGAGAGCGGTGCGTATAACATTGGGACTTTCGGCTATAAAAAGTGCATTTGCGGGGTCGAGTCTGTTCCTTAATTGATTTTCCGTGTAGCGGATGTAAATGTCGAGCTCAGCGGCATTGATCGAATCGATATGCGTTAATTTCATTTTTCCTCTGTATCCGGTTTTAATATTCTATTCTATAAACAAGGACTTTGTCTCCTCTGCCTTCTGTCTTTGCGATAAAGGTGGTCTTTCCGTTTTCACGCACGAATTCAACATTTTCACCGTCAAGGGTGATTCGTGACGGCTTTGTGCAATGAATTTCAACAGTCATATCCTTTTCCGATGCGGGAGGTAAAATTTCGGGAATTGAATTCTTTCGCAAGTCATGTCCGTTATCGGGGCGACCGGGGAATAAGCCGACTCTCGGATTTATTATAAGGTCGAAGCCACCATCACGGTTGATGGCGTCAATCTTTGTAAAGCATCCAAGTCCCTTTTCGTAGTCATAGGTAAAGCCGTCATCCTCAAAGAGAGTGAAGCTTGTGTTTTCGTTTCTTGACGGATACACGCCGATTATATAGTCGTGTTGTTTTTCAAGAACGTATTTTTGGGGCTTCATGGTTACAAGGATACTTCCCTCTTTTACAAGGAGAGCACCTCCCCTGCCTTCGGGAATGTCATATACTATGTCCCCTTCATAAATCTCACCATTGAAATAATCTATCCATCTGCCCTCGGGGAGGGTAAGATTCATATCAAACACACCCACCAAAAGGCTGTCGCCCAGCATATATTCATTTTTCACGTTGTCGAATTTTCTTTCGTTCTCGTACATGAGCGGAAGAGGACGGAGAATCGGCAGTGCTTCGGCATATGCCTTATATGCCATTGTATAAATGTATGGCACAAGGCTTGAACGGAGCTTGGCATAAAATCTTATCATGTCTTCGGTCTCGGTATCCATAAACCAAGGATAGAGCCAATTCGCCCAACAAAAATACTGTGACCAAGGAAGAAGGAAACCGTAGTGAAGCCCGGCGGGGCTTACTTCGATGTCGCATGAAGTATTTGAGTGTCCGCACATTGCATAATTGAGAAGTGACGTTACCGTCTTTTGTCCGCCTCCCGTATCACCTGCCCAGGTTGCGGCATATTTCTGTATTCCCATAAATGCGCCCGATGAATAGAGCAAAAGGCGTCGGTCTGTATAGTCACGGAATCCGTTGGTCATCTGCTTTGCAAGAATGACCGGATATATATTATGAACCTCTCCGTCGGTGTATTTTTCGCCCCACAGTCTGTCTGTATGATATAAAACCTGAGTTGCACCGTCAAGCTTGAATGCCGCAGCACCGTTATCTACGAATTTTTTCAAATGCTCAAACCAAGGCTGATCCTTTACTGTAATTTTATCTACTCTGACGTCGGCTTTAAAATGCTCGTCGATTATAACGGCATCCTCAGTGAACTCATTTTCTTTATCCGCTTTAACATTCTTATCTTCTTCATAAAAAAGGTCGTAGTTTTCGCAAAGCCAAAGGCTGAGCTGCATTCCCATTTTACGCATGGGATAGAAGAAGGAAAATGTATCGGACTGATTTGCACTTTTCCAGCACGGCAGTTCAAATCTCTGTTTGTTCCAGGATTTATTAACTGTGTAATCGTAGTTTTGCTCCATCCAGGTGGGTTCAAGACCCATGGTATCACAAGGAATATCACGGTCACGAATTGTGCGGATATCCCAGAGTAAGCTTCTTGCATCAGTCTGCTCGTTGTGTACAAGAGTAAGTCCGTATGCAAACTTGGGAAGCATCATAGGTCTGCCCGTAATTTCAGTAACCTTGAAAAGGAGGTCCTTCAAGCTGACACCAACGAAAAGATAAAAATCAACTTCACCGCCAAGGGTATCAATTTTAAGAGTGTTGCCTCCATTACTTCCAAAGTCAAGCTGTGAGCGATAAGTACTATTCAAAACAAGTGCCCATCCGTCGGTACTGAATACCACGGGCATAGGACCGTAGCAAGTAACATTCTTGACTTCAATATCTATTTTTTTGCCACGCATTTCAACAGTGTCTCTTGTGGCATCTCCCATACCGAAGAAGCGTTCATCATCCGACATGGGGATAGTAAGTCCAAAGCCCTGCCCTCTCTTTATAACTTCTATTTCAACTTCTCTTTTTGCGTGAACGATAACTTTATGTTCACAAATCTCGCATATTCCGATATCAGTACCGTACGAGTCCTTTTTCAGGACATTGTAACGGTAAAGCATTGACCTTTCGGCGTTCCCCTCATTTATATGCAGTGCGCCTTTTTCAAGATATTTTACTTCAAGCATAAATTTTCTCCCGTAATTTATTACACATAGATTCTATCACACAGTTTTCCTTCGGTCAATAAGATTTATTTATATAATACAATGAAAATAGGCACTGTAATGAAAAAAATGCCCCGCAAAACGCGGGGCATTTCATGCGTTAGCATTTCAAGTGACGGAGTCACATTTCATTTGACCGTATCTACGGGCAAATTTCATTGAATAATTTGCGGGACAAATTATTCTGCCATATATACGTCTGCTGCTACAGAATATCTGTAGAGTGCCTTTACAAGGTTAAGAAGGCTTGCGTCTTCTGTTTCGAGGCAGAGGTCAACATAAGAAAGTGCGGTAAAGTCAATTGTAACTGTTGCACTATCCTTATCTGTAACGGTTACAGTAAGTGCTGTTGCAAGTTCATTTGAAGCGATGTCCGAGATATCAACATATGCATATCTGATACCCGAGAAGTCTCTTTGAGCCGCAATTTTAAGTGATGCGCCGCCTGTTACTGTGTAAAGTGCTGCAAGATTATCATCTGTCTTGATAGAATCGTCAGTTATCTTGAAGTAGTGGCGAACGGTTGTATCCTCTTCAAGAAGAAGTGAAGTTGACACAAACTCGATTCCGTCTACAGTACCTGTAGCGCTGCGTTCACTCTTGGACTCAATGTCAGAAAGCTCTTCTGCTGTGAATTCGGGAAGTGCTTCAACATCTGCCGCTTCTTCGTAGAAATAATCTGCCGCAACGTTGAAATATACTTCTGAAGCGTTGACAAGATTTACCACGTTTTCATCATCCGATTCCTTGAGAGCTGCAATATAGTCTGCAACTGTAAGTGTAAAGCTTTCGGTTGTGTCACCATAGGTTACATCGAATGATACAGTTGCATTTGCCGCATCCTTGGGGTCAAAGTAGAATACAGCAAAATCATTTGAACCGAAGTCAACGAAGTTATCTGTTCCGACTACATTTGAAAGAGCGAGTCCTGAAACCGCTTCTTCGCTGTTTGCAGTTATCTTAACACCAATCTTGCCGTCAAGGAGAAGGCTCATACCAAATTCAACCTCAGGTTCTTCCTTGACGATGTTGTATTTACCGTCGAAGTTAAACAGAGGAAGTCTTACATAGAAGCCATACTCGGTAGAAGCGTTTGCAATATTAGTCTCGCGGTATGTGATATTCTTGGATTGGAGTTCACCGTAGGGATAGAACTTGTAGCCTATAATCCAACCTTCTTCGGGAAGATCCTTGAAGTCGCGACGAGGAACTATTGTCTGCTCGTTCTTGGAGTTAGAAGAAATATCACCTGTAATATCTCTGTACGCAGTAAGATAACTATGCTCGGAAATTGTACCATCCGTATTCATAACGTAAAGAACATACTTTGTCTGGGGATTGATTACGCTGATGTAGGTTGTACCGATTGCCGCTGTGAATTTCATTTCAAGAACTTCATCAATGGGTATAATCTCCTCGGGAGAATATGCATAACGGAATGAAATCCCCTCAAGAGTCGCTTCAGCCTGCTTCTGGAGTGCTTCAAAGCTACCATCATTCTTCTGCTCAGCTTCGTAAAGAGCCTTTGATGAAGGAACTGAGTATACCCAGTCTACCTTATAAGAATTGTAATCCTTGCCGTTATATGCGAAGTAGTCACAACCTAAGATTTTACCGACTGCCCATTCTTTTGCGGATTCTTTAACCTCTTCAAAATCTGCAACGGTATAATCGAATGAAGTGCCGTTGTATGTGTGAGTCTTGGTCACAGAAGTACCAAGATTGAGCTTTTCTTCGTATGTACCGGGTACATAGATAACCGCACCGGGAGCTGAAGGAGCGTTATAATCTGTTGCATCAAAGTAGATTGCGTAAAGACCAACCATATCCTCAAAAAGTGTAGAAACATCAACAGATGTTACGCCTGTTACAGTCTTCTTGTCTTCTTCTATTTCACCTGCAACTGTGTAAGGAGCAACAACGTAAGTCTTGTTTGCATCAAGTCCCTTAAAGGTTGTACCTTCTACTGTAATACCCTTGGGAGCTTCTGCGGGAGTTGCAACAATATTAGTTGAAGTGTAGTAGAAGTAAATACCGAGGTTTGCAAATGCTGTATTCTCGGGAGTCATTGTTATAAGCTCTCCGAATGGGTAAACTTCAAAGCCGAGGACATATCCGTTTTCGGGAACGCCTGCAATACTCTGGAAATCAATTGTAAAGCTGGTTGTGGTGGTGTTGAAGGTATACTCATTTGTCATAACGGAATGATTTGTTACCTTTCCGTCAGCACCGAGAACAACGAAATTAACCTTAACCTTAGCTTTAGCAACAAGAGATGAATTCTGTCTCTGGAGTTTGAATTTAATGTCGCCAAGCTCATTTACTGTTGGAATCTCATCGGGATTGTATGCATATGCATAACGAATCTTAGGAAGATTTGCTTTGTTGGTTTCTGTATTGGTAGAACTGGGGAAGAACCAAGTAGACATTGCAGCAGTTGCTCTGAAGCAAGGAACGTAGTACTGCTCACCGGCACTTGCAGTTCTGTTGTAGGGAGCGTGAATGTGACCTGTGTACCAACCGTCAATTTGTGCCCATTTTACAGGGTAAATACTGTGCTTACCGTCTGTAAGGATGATATCTCTCTTCTCGGCAAGTGTACCCTGAATGTAAACTACATTTGAAGGTTCGGAATCTGTGTAATTTTCATTATCGCCCTTGAAGTAGATAACGTATGTGCCCTTTGCATTTTCAAAGTTTGCCGCTACGTCGAATTCTGTAACACCTGTGACTGTCTGTTCAAGAGTTGTATCTACACCATGAATTGTGTAGGGTGCTACTGCGTAAGACTTGGAGGCAACGAGGTTCTTGAATGATGTTCCCTCAACTGTAACACCTGTAGGAGCATCTGCCACGGGAATATCGATTATATATGATGTTGTAGGAACGATCATATATCTTGTTCCTGTTGTTGAGCTTGCTATTCCTACATTTGCAAAATTGTCAAGATTTGCGTAAACCTTGTATCTGAAGCCTACAACATAGCCTTCAGAGGGAAGATCATCTATCCATGTACCGTAAGATGATGTCTTGTTTTTGAAGTCTACTGTCTTCGTAACATTAGTATCGCTTAAAACAGCAGCGACGTGCTGATATGTGTATTCGGTTACAACACCGACCTCGTTCATAATAAGAACAGAGAATTCGGACACCTGGTTATTGTATGTAAAGCCACCACGCTGTTTGGTTACTAAGTATGAATACTTGTTAATTTCCGAGATGGGAATGATTTCGTCGGATGCCATGTTGTACTGAAGATAATTCTGTGTAAGCTTACTTGAGCTTATCATTTTATCGAAGGCTGTCTTCTTTGTTTCATCGGTTGCATCAGTAGCGGTGTAAGCGGTATAAAGTGCCTTTGACTGGGCTGCGGATATATGGTCACCGGTTGTACTAATACCGTTACGGCTGCTAAAGGTTGAATGACCTTTCCATTCGGAAACGGTGTAGTTGAATGCACCGGGAGTTGGAGTTGAAACTACTTTGTAAGTTCCGGTGTAATTTGCACCGGCTTCGTCACCAAGACGGTCATGAAGGTCAAGACGGGCTGAGTAAGTGCCTCTTACATAAGTTACGAAAGCGTCGGAATTGATAAGGTCAATTCCATTACCCTTGATGTAGATACCGTAAGCACCTACCGAGCCTTCGGGAAGTGTATAGGATGTAACACCTGTAATGTCAATTGCCTTTGTATTATCCGCACCCTTTATTGTATAAGGAGCTACGCTGTATGTGGTTCTCTTGTCGAGTCCCGTAAAGGTTGCACCATCAACCTTTATGCCCACAGGAGCATCAGCCTTGGGAACACCTACTGTAAAGGTGGAAGGAGTTGCAACGAATCTGAGTCTTTCGTTTGCGTTGAGATTAGCTTCTGTAACGGATGTGGTAAGTGTTATATCCTCGGGCTTGATATCGCCGAAGTAAGGATATACCTTAAATGCAACGAAGTAGCCTTCTGCAGGAAGAGCGTTATCCCATGTTGCTGTCTTGAAATTGAAGGTTCCGTAAGAAACAGAGCCTGTCTTCATGGTAATACCACCCACACTTGTAGTATGAGTTGTAACATTTCCCTCTTTGTCCATTACATAGGCTTTAAGTCCATATACGCTGTTATTTATTGTCATTGATACCTGAGCATAAACTGCATTAAGATGGAAGCCGAATTTAAGAGTCTCAACCTCACCTATCTTGGTAATAGCCTTAGGTGAAAGAGTATATGTTACATGTGAATTTCCCTGTCTTACATATGTAATCAAGTTTTTGAGAGCCTCGGTTTTCTTTTCTGCCGCAGTCTTACCGCCCTCTGTTCCTTCGGGGTCATCGGTTGCAAAGAGATATGCTCTAAGATAGGTGTTGATCCACTGAGTATCTGAATAGAAATTGGTATCACCTGCGGAACCTACCCACTGGTTAGCTGAGAATACACCGGGGATGAATTTATTACTTCCGCCATTTGCGGCGACGGAGAATTTACCGTTTGGCTTTTCGTAAAGGGCAGCTCTCTCCTCGCCCGAGCCATAAACGTAAATAATTTTGTGAGTATTGAAGTTATCGTCTGAAACTGCATAGATACCTGCAAGACGCTTATTGTTCTCTTCTGTGAGACGGAATGCGTTTGCTGTGTCAATGTTCATACCGTCACCTGCCCCGTTAATGGTTACGGGTGCGGCATAGAAGGTATCGTCATAACCTACAATATTGCCAAAGCCTGCGGGAAGAGGCTCACTTCTGAAGTTGAGTACAAGGGGCTCACCCTCAATGTACCACATATTGACGGGGGTTACTGTAAGAGTGTACTCTGTGTCATAGGTAAGAGTGCTGAAGGATTTGCTGAAAGAATTTCTCTGAGCGGATTCGGGTCTGAAATAGTCGGATATAATCTTTATGGTCTCGACCTTGCCTGTATCCTTATGGAGAAGGTCTATTTTGTAGTAACCGACCATATTGTCTTCACCGTCTGCACCGGGATTTGCAATGGGGAAAGTGAAGGAAACATCCTTAGTTGTAAGCTTTGTAATGGTGATAGCGGCATCGTCGCCATACACGGGAGCTATACTGTTTTCTTTTCTTACTTCATATGTATACTTATATACGTTCTCGGTGTCAACCTCGCCCTCAGCCTTTTTGCTTTCGGCAACCATTGCGGGAACGTCAAAAGTCCAGTCCTCGGCATCAAGCCATGTAGGACCTGCAGCAGCAACGTGGAAACGCTTAAGAGTCACAACGTTTGTTGCTGTATCAATCTGCATATAATATGCCTGTGAAGGATGTGCCTTGTCGTGTTTTTCGGTTGCATAGGGGTTTGAAAGGTTGTTACCGCCATGAACACAGCTTGTGTAAATAAAGGTGGCACCGCCCTCGATCTGACGTATTGAACGTGGGTCGGATGTGGGATAGTGGTTGTGTCCGTCGAAAACGAAAACTCTGGGCTGTGACTTCAAAAATTCTACAAACTCGTCTGAATGTCTTGTAGAGCCGGAACCGTAGAGTACTCCGTCAATGGGATGGTGAATAAGCACGAATATGGGCTTGTCCTCACCGTCTGCAAGAGCCTTTGTAATTTCGTCCATTACATACTGCTCCTGCGCTGCTGTCATTTTACCGTCATAAGTGTTAGGTCCTGCGGTAATAAAGTGATAACCGCTGAGCACATGATGACTTTCGGGAGCATATCCCATCTGCTCGGTGAAGACCTGTCTTGAAAGTGATGCCATGGGGTCAGCGTTTGCGTTAAGAGGAAACTCGTGGTTACCCATAGCATAAACCAGCTTATCTTCACCCATGAAGTAAGCAAGGTCAGCGTTGTTCTTAACAATGTTGTAAGTGGATGCCTGAGGTATATCCGCGGTATCAAGGTAAGCAATATCACCTACCATGGCAATACCGTCGATGTTCTCATTACCTCCTGCAATAGTCTCGTAGTTGTTCATTACATTTGTCATGTAAGATGTGACATTGTGGATATCCGAGAAGACACCAAATGTAACAGTAGTTTTCTCACTGACATCTGTTTCGTCCGCGAAAGCAGTAAATGACAAAAGCATCACAAATGCAAGTGTCAGCACCACAATACGCAAAAACTTGTTTTTAAGCATATTTTCCTCCTTATTTTAATCCTTTTTGGATTTTTTTACATAAATAACGGCATAGTAAACCGAGTTTATATATTTTAACATGGATTTAACATCATGTCAAGATTTTCATACTTGGATAATTAGACAAATTTTATAATCTCTTTTTATTCATAAGTGATATAGATATTTTTTGGTAATTAATATGCCTTGTTTAAATACTTTCAAAACGGGTGATGGATATTCGTTATATTTTATTGATAGATATTTGTGCAAAAGTTCCAACCCAAAACACATTTCGTCGATTTGTCCATAACTATAGGTGTTTTGTCTATAGTTGTATCTTTGTTGTCTTTATATAATAAATTATGTATAATCTTATAAAATAAAGGAGAGCAACGATGAAAAAAATCGCATTAGTGTTAACACTTCTTACATTAGTTCTTTCAATTGTCGCATCAGCAGATTCGGCACTATTTGAAAAGGACTATATTAAGGAGGGAGATTTTGTTCTTACGAGCTTCCATTCGGTAAAGGACTTTACCATAGAAGGTAAGGATATCACCCCACTTGAAGATGCTTGTTATTGGCTTGGTATTAACAAAAATGACTTTAATATCAAGTACACAAGCTTTATCGGAGGAATGTCAAAGGGTTCACGTTACACCTACTCTAATTGGTCAATTCCCAATAACAAAAAGGGTGACAAGGAAGCACTTATTGACGTCAACGCAAGTGACGAGAGATGGGTAAACGAGTTTGCTTGCGTAAAGAATATGGGCAGCATCCTCACCGATTGCGGAATCCCCTACGGTATCACTGTATCACTCAAGGATTATGTAAGCGAAGGTCACTACCGTTCAAGCCCGATTCAGAACATACTTCAGCCCACCGATTTTATAAACGATTGCGAATACGTTGAATTAATTGAGAACGACATATACAACTACTGTGTTGTTGTGGAAAACAACGGTGAAAAGTATCTCATATTCCAGCTTGAAGCATACCCCAGGAAGCTTGTTTTAGAATGGTTCAATTCCGTAATGGAAGCCCATCCCGATAAGCGTGCCATAGTTTACACTCACTCACTCACTACCGAGACAGGTGAAATGTACACTCAGCATTCATGGACATTGCCCTCAAAAGAATGGATTCAGATTTATCTGAACTATAACACAACAATAAAAAGCAACATGCTCAACGACGGTCAGCCCCATGAAGGTGACCAGCTCTGGAATGATGCTCTCTCGCTTCACGACAATCTTCTTTGTGTTGTAACCTCAAACGCTAAAGCAGGTAAGAATATAGTAACAAGGGTATATCAGAATAAAAACGGATATGATGTCCTTACAGTAGTTGCTGACCTCTCCACAGGACACGGAGCCGAGAATAATGCTTTCCCTATCTTGATGAAGATATCCGAGGACAACAAAACCATCGACTTAAGATATGTAGACACAGCTAACGAAAAGTATATTAAGGATTCAGCGGTTAAGGTAACTCTTGACAATATCGCAACTCTTCCCGAGCCCGAACCTATCAGCGTTCTGCCCAAGATTCCCTATCAGTATAACGGTGTGAACTCGGCTTATATCAATGGTTACGCAAATAATGTCTTTCTTCCTCAGAACAACATGACTAAAGCTGAGGCTTGTATGATATTCGCAAGACTTCTTCTTGGCACACAGGATATCCCCACAGGCTACACAACAAGATTCACCGACGTCCCCGAGGGTGAATGGTACTACAATGCTATTGCATATCTTGACGAAACAGGCTACTTCTACACAATCGAGGGTGATAAATACAATCCCGATACCAATATAACAAGAGCAGAATTTGTAGAACTCGCATATCTTTCATGCATTCTTTCGGAAGGAAAAGAAGTATCTTTCAAGGATGTTGATACAACAAACAAGTACTACACAGCTATTATGGCTGCCGCATCTTCCGGTCTTGTTAACGGATACGGAGACGGAACCTTCGGACCCGACAAAACCATCACCAGAGCAGAGGTTGTAACAGTTATCAACAGAATGCTCGGTCTTGTTTCCAACAGCACCACAATAAACAAAGCAAAACTTGAAAAGGTATTCAGTGACATTTCAGGGCATTGGGCGGAATACCAGATACTTATGGCATCAAACAGCAATGTAAGAGGTGCTTATCATGATAAAATCAACAAAGCTACTCTTACGGAAACAAATACCGCAATATCATTTGAAAACAAGCATGTCAAAGTTACAATTGATAAAAAAGGCGGCAAGGTTTCCGAGCTTATTAACCTTGAAACGGGCAAAAATGTTGTGGGCACTTCTTCCCTCCCCGCTTTTGCTTACCTTATCACAGGTTCAGGTGGAAGTCTCGCTCCCAAAACCGTCGAGCTTTGTGAGGATGGCAGACTTCTGTTGTCCTTCAAGGACGGATACAAGGCATACTTTATCATTGAAGTATATGACAACTTCTTCACAGTTACTCTCGACACAAATCTTCCCGCATCTCTCGATGGAGCAATTGTGGTTTCTCTTACAACCTCAGAGGAATTCAGTGAAGAACCCGGTACATACAGACTTGCATCCATATCCATGAACACCAACGTCAACAATGCATACCAGGCAAATGGTAAGTCAAGAGCAGTTGTTGCACGCACATACACCTTTACTCCTCAGACTTTGGGTGCAAAAATAGGTATTGCCTTCGGTAAGAGTGAAAACACTCGTGACTACCTCAAGGAGATTTCAGACAACATTGACCCGAATGTAGGTCTTACATCCACCGCAGGTGGTCCTTATGCGCTTGATCATCCCGACCTCGCCAAGGACTACGTTATTGTATCCACAAACATCAGTCTTGACACAATCGACGAATTAATCGACACCGCAAACAAGTATTCTATCGGACAGTTAGATATTCACCAGGGTGCACAGTCCTTCATACAGGGTGATTTCAACTTCGTATGTGCTCTCACTGCCACAGAAAAGGCGAAGGGTGTATTCGGCACAGCAAAGATGTTCAAGGAAAGAATAACAGATGCAGCCAACGCAAAGGGCTTACAGCTTGGTCTTCACACTTATTCTTCCCTTGTTGCAAAAACCGCGACTAACATTCTTACAAATCCCACCTATCAAAAACAGCTGGCATATGCGGATACAACATACACCGTCAGAGGTGATTTATCAAAGGGACGTACTAACATAAAAACAAACGAGGATGCATCCGGATTCAAGGTTGGCGATTCGGCTATACCCTGGTCAGGACCTTACACAAAATATATATTAATAGATGAAGAAATCATTCTCGTTAACCAAGGAACTACACAGGGCTTCCTTAACGTTAAGAGAGGACAGCTTGGTACAAAACCCGCAGCTCATTCGGATGGTGCGGAAATTCGTCAGCTTCTCTCACACTACGGTATGTTCCAGCCTATTCCAGGCTCAGACCTTTTCTATCACATAGCCGACCTTACAGCAAAGGCATACAATGAGGGCGGCTTCGATATGATTTATCTTGACGGCTTTGAGTCCTTTGCAAGAGATGCATTTACAACATCTGAGGAAAGATACTATTACTACGGTGAATTCGCAAGAAGAATCGTATCACAATGTATCAAAAAGCCTTACATCGAATATTCCTGCGGTGCTCCCACATATCTCTGGAATGCCCGTGGACGAGGCGGTGCTACCGACAACCCCAACAAAGCATACAAGCAGCACAAGATCAATCATCTCTCAAACAATCAGAGCATGATGAACAACTACTATACCACTACCTTCGGATGGTTCAACTTCAATCCCGACGGTAGCAGACAATTCAAGAACACACATGGAAAGACTCTGTTCAGAGACGACCTTGACTTTATGGGTTCACTTGCAATTGCATGGGATATTTCAAACGTTATAGGCTCATTTGCCAACGTAAGTGAGCAGCCCAGAGCAGAAGACAATGTTTGTTACTATACCATATACACCAAGCTTCGTGTATCAGATTACTTTGCTCCCGAAGTAAAGGAACAGCTTAAGGCAGGTAAATATGAGCACAAGGTATTCCGCCAGGCTGATGGTAGTTGGGCATTCAAGGAGATGAAATACTCCTACAACAGAATTTTCGACAACACAGACAACCTGTTCATATCGGGCAAGGATAACAACCCCTTTGAAGCACAGACACCTTATGTAAGAATCGAGCAGAGATACTCAACTCTCGGTGAAAACGAAGAGGTAGTACTCCCACTTGACGAAAATGCAGATATCAAGACACTTGCCAAGAAGCATTCCATTGCTACCAAGAATATCTCAAGCAAGATAACTCTGAAGGTAAGAGTATACGGTAACGGTTCTGCAACAGATGCAATCCTCATTCAGCAAGGCTCGGTATACTCAACAGAAGAAGGACGTAACGACTATCTGATTCCTCTTAACTTCACAGGCTGGAGAGAATTCATTCTTGCCGATGCAGATAATGCCGACTACGGCAATTATACCTTCAATGGTACAAACCACATCGGAACACTCAACTATGCTACATTCCGTGCAATTCCCGATATGTCTAAGGTAAACAGCTTTACAATCCAGCTTTGCGGTGATTGTACTGGTGTCAAGATAGATGATATCAGAGCTTGTACAACTATTGATGCCCCTGTAAAGAACCCCTCCGTAACAATAGGCGATACAAAAATAACCTTCAACACCGAGCTTCACAGCGGTGAGTTTGTAGAGTACTATCCCGAAACAGGAAAGGCTTATCACACCTACTACGAGTACACCTACAACGAAGAGACCGGTGCATATATATCAGATGTTGCTCATGTTAAGGAAATAACAACTACAGGCACACTTACAGTTCCGTCAGGTGACTTCACCTACACTTATGATGCAGAAGCACTCACCAAAGCACCTACCCGTGCAAGAGTTGCCATCGGTCTTGCAGGTAAGATAATCGCCAACCCCGACACATGGAAAGCTCCCAAGGTAGATATCCCCGAAGAATTCATTGATTACAATATCGGCTAAACAAAAAGGGGCTGAGTCAAAACACTTGAAAAAGTGAAAGGCTCAGCCTTTTGCTGTAAATAGCAGCGAGAACAAAGAAAAAAGCCTCAAATCGAGGCAAAAAAGGGTACACGAAAAATAGGATTGTTAA
>SVRV01000011.1 GCA_015064635.1 Oscillospiraceae bacterium | reverse complement strand
TTTCTTTTTCATAATTCTGTATGTGTCGATATCCTCTGGGCATAAAAAATTCCTCCTATGGTAGATATATCTATTCTACCATAGGAGGCTCTTTTTTTCAATTGTCCGTTTTTAACGGACTTGTGCACAAAGTGCTCCTCTGATATTTTTATGTTGATACAAAAAAATTCTTTTAGGGTTCGAATCCCATTAATATAACAAAAAACAATAAGAAAAAGAATTATGCCAATAATTAAAATTTAAACTTTCTTTTATTATTTGAAATAACATCCAAAATTGATTTAATTGCTGTTTTTTGCGGATTTCCACAATGCGTACATTTTCTTGCTTTATCGCTTATTTCTTTTCCGCACTCTTTGCAGTTTATTATTGCCATTAAAAACACCTTTCGTTCATTTCATTATTATAATTGATTTTGTCATATATTTTTCTTGGCTGTATTGATGGATGAAATCAGCATTTTGCGGATTGTACCACATTCGTTGTATATTTCTTTAGCGTTTTCTCTATCCAACAGTTCTGACTTAACAAAAAGCTCTAACCAGTACTCAGTTTCGTAACATTCTTTCAAAGCTATTTGTAATTTGGAAATAAAATCATTCTTGCTTTGAGCATAATTAGCTTCGTGAATATTTGCTCCTATTGAAGTTCCGCTTCGTTCCAGTTGATTCGTCAAAGAATAATGACCTTTGATGGTTTCACATAATTTTATTATTTTAACAGAAAACTCAACTGACAGATTTCTTAATTTTGATTCAGCCATAACATAACACTCCTTATGATTATTATAGCAATAAAACTACAATTTGTCTATAAGTGAAATATCAACTTCGTTGATGTGAAATAATTTCTGACGAAATTGTGAAATAGAAACTTAACGGTTTCTGTGAAATGAAATACGCTTTTCACATTTGGGGAACAAATATTTCACAGCGAAGCTATTTCACATTGAGCATCAATATTTCACACGCCGCAAGGCGTATTTCGTTGAAAAAAGCACCAATCTTGTATCAAGATTGATGCTTTTTTCTGGCGGAAAGGGCGGGATTCGACCGTACGCTCTCGCGTACTGCTTGCTCAACATGAAGGTTTCGCACCATCCGCCTAAAAACAGTCCGCAGGACTGTTTTATTCACGGCGTCTGCCCACTTTGGGTTCGAATCCCATCCGAATAAAAAACAAAAGGAGCACCTTTCGGTACTCCTTTGTTTTTGGAACTAATGGTCTATTTTAATACGACCGAAAAAGCGGTGCATTTTTGAAAAAGATTAGTTTATAGTGAACTTTTCTTTTTATTGAATTTCAAAATCTGTTCCATTAAATCGGAATAAAAAGTGTTTTAATATGTAAAAAATCTTATGTATATTGAAAAAATACATTTTAGTGATATAATATATATATGCTACACTTTTAATTATAATGGAAAATAGGAGGTTTGTTCTAATGAAAAAAGTTTTTAAGAGTATTACCATAATACTATGTCTTTTATTTGTATTCAACATAGGTGCGCTTGCAGCACCGCCTTGCGATGATGCTGATAAGATGGCTGACGCATTACACGATTTGGGTTTGTTTAATGGTACAGGTGTAGCCTCCGATGGTTCTCCAATATACAGTTTGGAAAAAGCCTCTACAAGGCAAGAAGCAGTGGTAATGCTTATCCGTTTGTTAGGTAAAGAAAACGAAGCGAAGCAATGTACTGCACAACATCCTTTCACAGATGTTGACGCATGGGCAGATAGATATGTTGCCTATGCATATTCTAAAAACATAGCAAAAGGTATAAGTGCCACCCAATTTGGTGCAAATCAAAGTGTAAATGCACAACAGTACTTGACCTTTTTGTTGAGAGCGTTGGGATATAATGATTCTATTGGAGATTTCTCATACGAAAATGTTTTTGCATTTTCTGACTCAATCGGTCTCACCAAAGGAACTTATGCATTAGGAAATACCTTTTTAAGAAGAGATATGGCTTGGTTGTCAAGCGGAGCTCTTCTTCAAAAAAATAAAAGTGGCACACCTCTCATTAAACAACTCAAAAAAGATGGTGTTATATCTTCCGATCAGTATGATAATGGGCTTTCAACAATGATGTATGCTGAATTAATGCGAGATTTCCGTTACTTTACTCTGTGGGGTGATGGTGATGAAGTTCTTGAAATCGATGTCTATGGTTTGTATGCTGAGCCTGGTCAAGGCGAATATGCAGGATATTCGAGATTAAGAGGCTATTCTTACGATGATAAATATCCTATATATTTCCGAGGACAGTTAGGTTCGTACAACTATGTAACAGACCACAATGATAATCTTAATGACATATGTACTTGGAATTACAATGGTGTCACATACAAGAACACTCGTGGCGAATGCTATAGTTTCTTTAGCGATACAACCTATTTCCAAAGTTATTATAGTTCGTTCTCGAATTCGGTGTTATCAATAAACTGGTTTAAAGATACTTTTGGAAAGATTTATGATGATTGGTTCGCTTATAGAGCATTTGAATCCGGCAACTCTGGCGGTTTAGTAGAACGCTATTTGGAAATGCAAAACGGAACATATTATCATATGCCTCGTGGTATATTTTCTGCAGAAGATTACTATGGACTATTTAACATTGAAGAAGCCTGGACAGAACAGGAATTGAATGCAGATTGGATAGGTACATATGAGCTTTCAGAATTAGCAGGTAACAGAGACTTAACTTTCGGAATAATTGCAGCATCTCTTCCAGACTATTCTGCTGGTATAGGAGATTTAGTTTACGGGTTCTATTTGCAAGGTTTTTCTGTAAAATATTTGTTGTGCATATATGATATGCCAAAATCTTTTGCGGATATGGAAAATGGAGAAGCAACATACAGTGGAATTCGTTTCAAAAAAGAGAATGGCAATTGGTACTTTAACCCTGACGACTTAATAAAAGCTGGTTTGTTAAATGTGGACGGAACGCTCAATGAAACAATACTCGAACAAGATGATTACTATAGTTATGGAGATGACGATTACAGCTCTAATGACGATAAAGATAGTAATAACAATTTTGGATATGACCCAAGTAAAGTCAATAAGGAATTTAAAAACGAATGGATATCCTCAAGCGAACTGAAAGATATTTATAATTTTTCATCCTATTGGGCAGGCGAAGAGATATGGATATACAAAACCGCTTTGTTCGGCAGTGACGAAGAGGATATCAAATACACGCTTACAGGGTCACCAAGTAGTAAATTCGAAAAAAACAAAACTTACAAATGCAAGTACAAGAAGTACACTATAAGAGTTCAATACGATGGTGGTTTTGATGGTGGCCTTCTCTTCAACTATGAAGATTTGTGCAATGCTGGTATAATAGAAAAATTATAGGATAAATTGTCAAGGATGGTTGTATACATACAACAATCCTTATAATAGAAAAAGAAATGCGCCGCTTTTCGGAATTGAAACTAAAAAGCGGTGCATTTCTTTTTGAAAAAAGTTAAGAGTGAATTTACAACTGTATTTTCAGTAATAAAAACTGTGTTTTTTCTATTATATATTTCACTCTGAAACTAATCTTTTTTTGAAAGTCCTTTATTTAAGCGGTTTTAAGCAAAGAAAAAGAAGCGTAACTTTGTATCAAAATTACGCTTCTTCTTTGGCGGAAAGGGCGGGATTCGAACCCGCGGTCGGGGTTAACCGAACACACGATTTCCAGTCGTGCGCCTTAGACCAGCTCAGCCACCTTTCCGTGTTGCCCATAAAGTATAGCAAATTTATCTTGAATTGTCAAGATATTTTTAAAAAATATTTTCGTGAATAAAAAATAATAATTTCGTTATTTTTTTCTCCTAAAAGTTGAGCATATATTTGTGTACTTTGTACATTCTTTTTTCAAAAAAGCCTTGCAATTTGATAAATGTGTATTGACATTTTCGCTATAAAATAGTAAAATACTGTGGGATAAAAAAATTTAAAAAGGAGATTATAAGATGAAAAAACTTTTAGCACTCATTTTATCCATCGTAGCTATCGTTTCACTTCTTACTGTTGCTTCTCTTGCGAAGACAGTACCCTTTGAAGATGACTACGTAGCTGAGGGCGATTTCGTTGTTGCTGCAATCAATGGTACAAGACCTTTCTTTGCAGACCAGAAGAATCCCGCCCCAGTCGAAGAAGCTTGTTACTGGCTTGGTGACTATGCTTCAGCTCTCAACCTCAAGTATGTTTCCTTCCTTGGAGACATGTCATCGAGAGCAAACTTTACACACCCGAATTTCGTAGCAACAGGTCTCGGTACTATTGCCGAACTGTATGTTAAGAACGAAACCGACGAAGAATGGCGCAAGGACTTCATTTGTATGAAGAACACGGCTTCCATCCTTACAGACATGGAAATCCCCTACGGTATTTCAATCGGTTTGAATGACTACTGTTCAAACGGTTTCGACAGAAGAAACCATGTACAGACAACCTTTGACTACCCCGATTTCTTCGGCGAAGCTGATGTTACATATGATTATTATGACATCAACAACTTTGTAATGGTATTCAAGATTGGTCAGGAAAGCTATGCAATGTATCAGCTCGAAGCCTTCCCTCAGAAGAAGATAATCGACTGGTTCAATTCAATGCAGCTTAAGCACGTAGACAAGCGCGCTATCGTATTCACCACATCTTTCCTTGATGCAAAGGGTGAAATGTATACCCAGCACGATTGGTCAGTATATCCCAAGTCTTCTGATTGGCTTCCTATTTACGGCAAGTACAACACACACATCAAGACCAACATGCTTAACACCGACAGCCCCCGTGACGGTGACCAGCTCTGGAAGGATGCTTTCGCAAGCTGGGACAACATCATCCTTATCGTTTCGGGTAACGCAACAGTTGGTACAGATATCGTAACAAAGCAACTTAAGAACAACAACGGCAACGACGTTCTTGCAGTTGTTACAAACCTTAACGGCGGCTATGCATCAAGCAATCTTGCATACCCTGTTCTCTTCAAGATTTCCGCTGACAACAAGACAATCGATATCAGATACGTTGAGCCTTATTATAATAAGGTAGGCGGTTACGTTGAAGAAACAAAGACAGTAGTAACTCTCGGTAAGATAGCTGACCTCCCCGATCCCGATCCTGTTACTCTTCTTCCTAAAATTTCAGCTCAGGTAAACGGCGAAAACAAGGCGTTTATCAACGGCTATGCAGGAAACCTCTTCAAGCCCAACGACAATATGACCAAGGCTGAAGCTTGTACAATATTTGCAAGAATCCTCCTCGGAACTCAGGAAATTCCTTCCGGTTATACAACGAGATTTACCGACGTTAAGGAAAGCGATTGGTTCTACAATGCTATTGCTTACCTTGACACAATGGGCTATTTCTTCACAACCGAAGGCGATACATACAATCCCAACGCAAAGATAACAAGAGCTGAATTTGTTGAGCTCGCTTACTTTGCATCCGAACTCGCAGCAGGCGAAGGCATGACCTTCAGTGATGTTGACGAGTCCAACAAGTACTATGATGCTATCATGGCAGCTGCAGCTTCGGGTCTTGTAAACGGCTACGGCGACGGTACATTCGGTCCCGAAAAGACTATAACAAGAGCAGAAGTTGTTACAGTTATCAACAGACTTGTATCACTTATCGCTAACGAAAAGACAGTTTCCAAGGACAATCTTGAAGTTAAGTTCTCTGACATTGACGGTCACTGGGCTGAATATCAGATTCTCCTTGCTTCAAACGACAACGTTAAGTCTTATTACTACTACAACTTAGACCGTACTTGCCTTCAGGAAACAAAGCAGGAAATCTTCTTCGAAAACGATTACCTCAAGGTAACAATGTCAAAGAAGGATGCTACTGTTACTTCCATTGTTAACAAGATGGCGGGCACAGAAATCAATGCTAAGTCATCAACACCTTGGTTTGCATGGCTTATCAACGGTTCAGGTGCTACAGTAACACCCAAGTCAGTTGCAATTGAAGACGGACTTCTTGCAATCACATTTAAGAACGGTGTTAAGGCTTCACTTATTGTTGAATCAAAGGAAAACTACTTCACAGTTACTCTTAACTCAAATATTCCTGCATCCGAACAGGGTATCGTTATTTGTAACCTTGCAATTGACGCTCCTTGGGCGCTCGATGACGAGAACGCATTCGGTCTTTCCGCACTTCCCATGACAACATGGCTTAACAGCTCTTATATGCAGGGTGGTGTTAACAAGGCTGTAAGAGGTACAACTCATACTTACCTCGGTGTTCCCACAATCGGTGCTAAGATCGGTTTTGCATTCTCAAGAATGACAGAGCACAGAGATCACCTCAAGGCTATCCAGGATGCTATCGATCCCAACGAAGGTCTTACATCAAAGCACGGCGGTGCATATGCACTTGACCATACAGACATTTATCACGACTACGTTATCCTTTCCAGCGGTCTTACACCCGAAACAGCTAAGGAAACAGCAGCTACCGCTCACAAGTACAACGTTGGTCAGATAGACATGCACCAGGGCGGTTCAACATTTATTCAGGCTTCTTTCAACTTCGTATGTGCAAGAAATGAAGCAGAAAAGAATAGTGGTACATTCATCACAGCTGATGTATTCAAGGAAAGAATTGCTGACGTGGTAAGAGCAGAAGGCGTTCAGCTCGGTCTTCACACCTACTCTTCACTCGTTCCCACATCTGCTACAACAATCCTTAAGGATCCCAAGTGGCAGAGACAGATAGCTTACATCTCAGATTACACTGTTCGTGGTGACCTTTCAAGATTCCGTACAAACATCAAGACAAATGAGGATGCTTCAGGATTCAAGGTAGGTCAGGGCAACATCCCGTGGACCGGTCCTTACACCAAGTACATCCTTATCGACGAGGAAATCATCCTTGTTCAGCAGGGTACATCATCAGGCTTCCTTAACGTTAAGAGAGGTCAGTGCGGCACAACTCCCGCTAAGCACGCAGACGGTGCTGAAATCCGTCAGCTCCTTTGTCACTACGGTATGTTCCAGCCCATTCCCTTGTCTGAGCTCTTCTACTACGTAGCTGAGCAGACTGCAAAGGCATACAACGAAGGCGGATTTGAAATGATCTACCTTGACGGTCTTGAATCATTTGCAAAGGCACACTTCCTTGACACAAGAACACTCTACTACGTATACGGCGAATTCGTTCGTACAGTTGTTTCCAACTGTGACGTTGACCCCATCATCGAGTACTCGGCAGGTACACCCACATACCTCTGGAACGCAAGAGCTCGAGGCGGTGCGGTTGACCACGCTAACAGAGCATATAAGAACCACAAGACAGGACACATCAAGAGTCAGTCTAACTTCCACAACTACTTCTACACAGCTACAGTTGGTTGGTTCGCATACTGTCCCGACAGAAGTTCACAGTACCATGACACAACTGTAAGAACAATATACAGAGACGACCTTGACCATATGGGTTCACTGGCTCTCGCTCATGACTTCTCAACAGTTTGTCAGCCTTGGTCAGTTGCTACTATGAACGAAAAGACAAGACTTCCCGACAACTTCATGTACTACGGTATGTATTCAAGACTTCGTGAAGGTCAGTACTTCTCACCCGAAGTTAAGCAGGCTATTCTCAACGGTAAGTATGAATACAAGGTATTCCAGAGAGATGACGGAACATGGGCATTCAAGGAAATGAAGTACTTCAAGAACAAGGTTTATGATGCTTCCCTTCCCGCATTTACAAGCGCTAAGGCTACCAACCCCTTCGAGGCTCAGACTCCTTTCGTAAGAATCGAGCAGAGATTCTCAACTGAGGGTAAGGCAGATGATGCAGTTCTTCTCAAGGAATTTGACGAAACAAAGCCTGTAACATCTTATGTTGCTAAGCATACAATTCCTCAGACTAACATCAGCGGCAAGATAGCTCTCAAGCTCAGAGTTCACGGTAACGGTTCAAAGACTGATGCTATCCTTATTACACTCCGCGGTGTTGTAACTTCAGAAACCGGACGTAACGACTACTTCATTCCTCTTAACTTCGAGGGCTGGAGAGACATCATCCTCATTGAAGCTAACAACGACGATTACCCCGGATTCTCATTCAGCGGTATTGCAACAGGCGGTACAAACTACGAAACCTACCGTGCTACAACTAACATGGGTGCCGTTAACGTTGTTCAGGTTACCACAACAGGAAGCTGCGCAGGCGTTATGATTGACGACCTTTACGCATACACACCTGCTGATGCACCTGTTAAGAATCCTTCAATCACAATCGGCGGAAGCACTCTTACATTCAATGTAGAGCTTCACAGTGGTGACTTCGTTGAGTACTATCCTGAATTCAACAAGGCATACCACAACTACTACACACCTATTTACAACGAAGAAGGCAAGTGGACAAGCTCCGAGGCTCATGTTGAAGAAATCGAATTCACAGGTTCAGTAACTGTTCCTGCAGGTGACTTCACATATACCTACGGTTGTGAGCCTACAACAGAGCTTATTACTCGTGCTCATACAGTCATCGGTGTAAGTGGTGCTGTTATCGAGAACCCCGCTGATTGGGTTGCTCCTGAAATCGATATGCCTAAGGATATCGACAAGCCTGCACTTTACTAATAAAGTCAGGTAACTCAAAGAACACATTCTATTGAGTGAAATTCCCCGACGGATTTGATCCGTCGGGGATGTTTTTTAAGTGTATATTTGTTAACTAAAAATGAATTTTGCTAATAAAAATCATTGACATTTTTATATAACAATGTTATACTTATTTTAGGTATATTATAAATTTTAGGAGGATTTTATGCAAAATAAGAAGATTAAACTGATTCTTACAGTTTCTGTGGCAATTCTTATTGCTGTTTTTATTGCAATAAGCGTTTCAGCAGACATCTCTGTAAAGAACGGAGAGGTTATCGGACTTGACAATAGTGCAAGTTACGAATACGCATCCATAACAATTGTAAACCACGAAGCACCCACTTTCACTACGGTTGCTTCGGGCAGTACTTCTATCAAGGGGCTCACTCCCGGTTTGTACTTGGTAAAGAATACTTCTGCCTCAACGCAAAAGGTTGTATGGGTTCCCGGCAACGCAGAGGACAGAAACGATATCGGTGACGTTTATTACAGTGAAACTTATGGCAAGGATGTTGTAAGAACACAATCTACCGAAAGCTGGGTTGAAGGCGTTTGGACCGGTCCCTCATCTGTTAACCACAGCACCTTCGATACATATTATCTGTCATCTCACGCACATATTTCTTCTGCTACGGCAAGCGGTCTTGTAAGCGGTACTGTATCTCAGACAAAGGTTCGAACTGCTATACAGAATATATATTACAAGTATGCCTATGCATCGAACGAAATCCTTCCTATTGAGGACTTATACACCATGGGATTTTTTGTTGGCGTAAGACAGGGCGCTTTTTCCCTTTCGTACAGCGAAACTGCCACTGATCCCAATATAAAAACAATTTTCAAGATTCATACAATTGATGAAAACGGCAATGTAACTGTACACACAACAGAGAGAAACACAACGTATTCCTCTCGTTTCTCTCATTCAATTTCCCCGGCACTTGATTTTCCTGATGCTAAAGGCTGGATAATCGGTATTGAGATTTTCCCTTACGGAGAAATCCCGAGAAACGGTTTGACCATTACCGCAAGTATGTCTACAACACACAATGCATATATTAACACTTGTTATTTTATTGAATATGTACCAAGTCTTTATACCACAAAGGACAAGAGCTCTTATATTTCTCTTCCCTTCCAATACAACGGTACAAACAAGGCATATATCAAGGGATACGGCGACGGTACATTCAATCCTGACGGAAATATAACAAAAGCGGAAATTTCAGCAATACTTGCGCGACTTTCAACAAATAACAATGTGCCGGTTGGGGGCAGCACAAGATTCGTTGACTATTCTGCAAACGATTGGTACTACGACGAAGTTAACTTCCTTGAACAAAGAGACGTTTTTGCTTACATAAGCGGAAACAAGATTGATGCGAAAAAGGCTTTGACAAGAGGAGAATTCTCCAAAATAATAAGTGCCTTCTTCAAGCTTGATGCTCTTAACACAAAGAGCTTTATTGACGTTAACGAAGACACACTCTATGCAGATGCAATTCTTTTGCTCGCTGACTATGACATCCTCGGGGGATATCCCGACGGCACTTTCCGTCCCGATGCTACAATAACAAGAGCTGAGGCAGTAACAGTTATCAACCGCATTATCAACCTTGCGACTGAAGAGGTTGACGTAGCGGATGCAGATATCACAAACAAATTTGGTGATATTAGCGGACACTGGGCAGAAAAAGGCATTCTTATGGCATCAAATGACAATGTGAAAACTAACCGTCATAAAAATGCCGATGCATCAGCTTTACTGGAGACAGACACAACAATTCAGTTTGAAACAAATCATTTAAAAGTCGTTATCAACAAGAAAAACGGTAAAGTTATAAGCCTTATAAACAAATATGACGGTAGTGATGTTCTTGGTGCTACAACATCGCCTTGGATATCATATATTAAAGTTACAAGCGGCTTCGACTTTACTCCCAAATCACTTAATGTAGTAGACGGAAGACTGCGTATTGTTTATACCAACAATGTAGAAGCTTACTTTGTAGTAGACGTAAAGGACAACTACTTCACGCTTGAGCTTGACAGTAATCTTCCTATCACTGTTAAATCAATTTATTTCGGTAATCTCGCGGTAGATACTCCTTTCTCGGATGATGTTGACTCATACAGACTTTCCGGTGTTTCGATGAATATGAACACTAACATGCAGATAAGACCCGGTGGTTCATACAAGTACACATCTGCGTATGCAATGAGAAAGTTTGGCACAATGGGTGCAAAATTTGCTATCACCTTCTCAAAATTCGGCGGTACCAAAAACGGAGAGCACAGACAGTACCTCAAGGACATACTTGATGCAATTGACCCTGAGGTAGGTATTACATCAACAAAGGGTAGTGCTTATACATATGACAACACCGACGTATTTGGAGATTATGTAATCCAATCGAGCGGTCTTACACCTTCAACAGCAACAACCACAGCGCAGACACTCAGAAAATACAGTATTGACCAGCTTGACTTCCATCAGGGTGGCTCATCCTTCATTCAAGGCGATTTCAACTTTGTATGTGCAAAAGAGGGCAGCGAAACCTTTACAACTGCTACACAATTCAAAGAAAGAATAGGTAACCTTGTAACTGCCGAAGGCGTACAACTCGGTCTTCACACATATACCTCGCTTATTTCCGCATCTTCCACACGCATTCTTTCAAACCCCAAGTGGCAGAAGCAGATAGCACACAAGGACTCGGAAACACTCACACTTAAATCCGACGTAGCTGCAGATGCTACTGTATTCCTTACAAACGAGGATGCATCGGGAATTAAGATTGTAGGTTCTCTGGCAGGTGGCGGTACATCTTCCCTTCCTTGGTCGGGTCCTAACACAGGATACTTCCTTATTGATGAAGAAATAGTGCTTGTAACCGCAAATGATGCAACAGGTCTTACAACTGTAGCAAGAGGTAAGTGCGGTACAACAGCTACTGAACATAAGGCAGGTGCTGAGATTATCCACTATCTCGGTCACTACGGTATGTTCCAGCCCATCCCCGGTTCAGAGCTTTTCTATCATATAGCAGACCTTACAGCAAAGGCATACAACGAAGGTGGATTTGAAATGATCTACCTTGACGGTTTTGAATCAATGACAAGCTCACATTGGTCAGATTCCGAATCAAACTGGTACTGGCAAGCTTCATTTATTCAGAGAATCGTATCACAGTGTGAAGTATCTCCCATCATCGAAGGCTCCGACTTCCCTGTTTCCTTCTGGAACGCAAGAGCAAGAGGCGGTGCAGTTGACCACGGTGTAAGAGAGACAAAGAAATACAACTACAACCACATGACATCAAACATAAACTATCTCAAGTCATTTATTACAGCGACTCTCGGATGGTTCCATTATGCGCCTGATATCACAGCAGGACAGAAAAATACATTCTCGAAGACAATGTTCATAGATGACCTTGACTACCTTGGTGCAATGGGCGTTGCGTTTGATATGTCATCTGTTGCAAACGGATTCTCTGTATCTACATATTCAACCTATAAGACAATCTCCAATAATACACTCTATTACAGTCTCTATTCAAGACTTCGTAAGGGCGGATATTTCTCCGAAGCGGTAAAGGCACAGCTTCAGGCAGGTATTCTCGACGGTAAGGAATACAAGATTGAAGAGCAGGCTGACGGTTCATGGGCATTCAGAGAAATGAAATACTTCAAGAACAAGGTATTTGACTTAACCGATACCACATATGCTACGGGAAGCGGCTCAAACCCATTTGAGGCACAAACACCTTACATAAGAGTTGAGCAGAGATTCTCAACTCTCTCCAAAAATGAAACGGCTGTTATCGCATTTGATGAGACAGCAGATATTAACACACTCAAAGGAAAGCATTCATTTACCGAAATGGATCTTTCATCCAAGAGAGCGTTTAAGGTAAAGGTATACGGAAACGGCAATGCAGGGGACGCAATCCTTCTCACCTTCGGTTCATCAGCAACAAGTGAAACAGGACGTCTGGACTTCTTCATTCCCACGGCACACACAGGCTGGAGAGAATTTATTCTCATTGATATGGACAATGCCGACTATGACGGATATGACTTTGCCGGTGACTATATTACAAGCTGTCATTACGGTACCTTCCGTAACGGATATTCATATGCAACCGCAAACAGTGTAACAATAAACCTTTGCGGTACATGTGAGGGTGTAATGATTGATGATATCAAGGCTTATACTCTTACTAACTCACCTGCAAAGAATCCTTCGGTAACTGTCAACGGACAGACTATAACATTCTCGGCTACACTTCGAAGCGGTGAGTATATTGAATACTTCCCCGCTCTTAACAAGGCATATCACCATTCATACAATAAAGGAAGCAATGGTATTAACGGTAATACTGCAAGTATAACGCAAATATCATTCAGCGGTTCTGTTACAGTTCCCACCGGTGACTTCACATACACATACAACGCGTCGTCCGGTCTTAGCTTACTCGAAAGCTTTACAAGCTATATGGGTGGTCCATTGAGAGCAAAGGTTGTTATAGGACTTCAGAGCTCCGAGCTTATTGAAAACGAGGACAGCTGGACTGCTCCCACAATTGAGCTTGAAGACAATCTTCAGTACATTACATTAACCTAAATGAAACAAAACCACTGCAATTGCAGTGGTTTTGTTTTGTCTAAAAGCACTAAATTAAAAGCCATAATAATAACAAATATTACATAATTTCTCCAATGCAATTGACTTTTATGCTGTTTTAATGTAAACTTATATTAAGTATAAACATTCGGAGGAATTTATGATGAAAAAAATCAAGTTATCTGTTTTAGTAACATTCGTCATGTTATTAATGCTTGTCTTAACGCTTGGTGTTTCGGCAGAAATAAGCGTTGATAAGACAGGTACGGTCATAGGTCTTGACCCTGCTGTGACATATGACTATGCAAAGGTAACTATGGCAACCTATGCTGCGCCTTCTTACACAAGACTTGCAGCAGGCACAACTAAAATCGAAGGTCTCGATGCCGGATTGTGGTATATTTACAATGCAAACAATGCTACAAAATGCGCTGTGTGGATCCCGGGAGATTCCGATGACAGAAACGATATAGGTGACGTATATTACAGCACCTCTGCAAAAAAAGATGTTGTGCGCTGCCAAAATACAACTTCTTGGGTTGAAGGTGTATGGACCGGTAACGGTGCTTTTAACAACTCTGCATTTGCAAAATATTATATTTCGGACGTCGGCGGTCATCATTTGACTGCCACAGATGCCCAAAAGCTTGAAGCAGGCACTATGTCAAGAACGGCAATAAGATCCAAGCTTCAAAAGATTTTCTACAAATACGCCTACGCTTCACATGAAATTATTCCCGTTGAAGAGCTTTATTCATTTTCTTTTAATGTAGGTGTGCGCCAGGGTTCAATAAGCCTTGAGTATTCCGACACTGCAGCCGATCCTGTAGTAAAGACCAAGTATGTTCTTCATACTATTGAGCCTAACGGAGAGTTAAAAAGTTATACAGCTATTTGTCCGACTACATACCAGCTTACATCTTCAAGAACAAATCATGTTATATCTATAAAAAACTCATTCCCAAATGCAAAGGGATGGGTTGTGGGAATTGAAATTTTTCCTTACGGCGAAGTTCCAAGCTCGGGACTCAAATTCTCTCAGGTTGGTGACAGATACCTCAACACAATATTCTATGTTGAATACGTTCCGGGCGGTTATACAACAAAGCATAAAAGCGGAACTGTTGCCGCACCTTTCCAGTATAACGGTGCTAACATATCATATATAGAAGGTTACGGCGACGGTACATTTTCGCCCGACAACGAAATAACCGTAGCCGAAATGGCTACCCTTCTTACAAGAATTTTCTGTACTTCCAACAAAATTCCCGAAACTATTGATTCAAGCTTCTCTGACGTTAATTTGGGAGACTGGTTCTATAAGGGAGTAACGTACATAGAGTATCTCCAGGGCTTTAAGCATATAGAGGGTACAAGACTTGAGCCTAACAGAGCAATAACAAGAGGCGAGCTTGCACAGATTCTTTATTCGGTGCTTCTCCCTGACAAAACAGAAACTACAAGCTTTAAGGATTTAGATGACTCACATCCTTACTATACCGGTATTTGCTCTCTTGAAAACCTCGGTGTAATAAACGGATATCCTGACGGTACCTTCCGACCTTATGCAACTATCAGCCGTGCGGAAGCCGTAACTATGCTGAACAGACTTATTAACCTTAAAGCAAACGATAAAACTGTAATTAAGTCAACTCTTAAAAATACTTTCTCGGATATCGAAGGACATTGGGCGGAAAACGACATTCTTATGGCTGCAAATGACAATGTCAAGAGCAAGAATCATCTTTCTGCAAGTGCCTCCGGTTTGCTTGACACAGGTACAACCGTACAGCTCGAAACAGACTACATAAAGATCATAATCAACAAAACCAACGGTAAGGTTACTTCCATCATAAATAGATATGACAATACCGATATTCTTGCCGTTTCCTCTACCCCGTTCTTTACACAGATAGCCACAGCAAGCGGTCTTACCTTTACACCAAAGGAAGTTGCCGTGGTTGATAACAGACTTTTTGTAAAATATACAAATGACGTTTGTGCTTACTTTATTATTGATGTAAAAGACGAGTATTTTACCGTAGAGCTTGATTCGGAGCTTCCGTTGAATGTTGCATCATTACGCTTCGGAGACTTGTCGGTAAATACCCCATTTTCTGACGAGGATGAGGAATCATACAGACTTTCGGGCGTTGTGATGAATTACAACACTAATTCGTCTACATTCCCGGGCGGCGCATCCAAAAGCACAAATGCAACGGTAATGAGAAAATTCGGCGGTATGGGCGGTAAAATTGCCATTGCATTTTCAAAGTTCGGTGGTAAGGTCGAAGGCAAACACAGAGCGATTCTCAAGGATATAGTTAATGCAATGGATCCCGAAATTGCTGCTGTTTCACGTAAAGGAGGTGCATTCACCGTTGAGCATACCGACGTATACGGTGACTATGTAATCCTTTCAAGCGGATTTACCGCTTCAACCGCAAAAGAAACAGCCCAAGTAATGAAGAAGTATAGCATAGACCAGCTTGATATGCACCAGGGAGGCTCTACATTCATTCAGGGAGAATTTAACTTCGTATGTGCAAAGGTTTCCGGAGAAACCTTTACAACTGCAAAGCAGTTTAAGGAAAGAGTCGGCTATCTTGCGACCGACGAGGGAATTCAGATAGGCATGCACACCTATTCGTCTCTCGTTCCCAGCAATGCTACAACGATTCTAAAAAATCCAAAATGGCAAAAGCAGATAAGCTACGATGAAGACAATGTTCTCACTCTTGCCTCGGATATTACGTCCTCTGCAAAGGTGTTCCCCACAAACGAGGACGCAAGCGGTCTTACACTTGCGGCATCAAATGTTCCTTGGAACGGACCCGCAACAAGATATTATCTCATTGACGAGGAAATCGTGCTTGTTACTGCGTTTGACTCCACAGGTCTCACAACTGTGACCAGAGGACAGTGCGGAACAACAGCGACTCCTCACAAGGCAGGTGCTGAAATCAGACAGTTCCAGTGCTGGTACGGAATGTTCCAGCCGATTCCAGGCTCTGACCTCTTCTATCACATTGCCGACCTCACTGCAAAGGCGTACAACGAGGGTGGATTTGAAATGATCTACCTTGACGGTCTTGAGTCCTTCTCTTCTTTTGTTTCATCAAAAGAAGCTTGGTACTATTATGCATCATTCATTCACCGAGTAATATCAGGCTGTGAAAACGACCCGATAATAGAAGGCTCGGCATTCCCTCTCGGCTTCTGGACATCCCGTGCAAGAGGCGGTGCTTGGGACCACTCTCACAGAGATTATAAGGGCTTTAACAACAACCATTTGAAGTCAAACAAGAACCTTTTGAATTATTACTGTACCGCTACTCTCGGTTGGTTCCATTATTCGCCGGATATGGGTGATTCTTATAAGAACACATCTGTAAAAACTGTTTTCAGAGACGACCTTGACCACATGGGCTCAATGTGCCTGGCTTATGATATGACAACCGTATTGCAACCCTTCTCGGTAGCAAACTTCAAGACATATAAGTCACTGGCTGATAACTTTATGTACTTCAATTTGTATTCAAGACTCCGTAAAGGCGGATACTTCTCACCGGCAGTTAAGAAGACACTTCGACTTGGCTTGACAGAAGGCAAGGAATACAAACTCGAAGAACAGGCAGACGGCTCATGGGCTTTCCGAGAAATGAAGTATTTTAAGAATAAGATTCTCGATAATATTGATTCAACATATATTACAGGTTCGGGTAACAATACATTCGGCGAGCAGACACCATATGTCAGAATTGAGCAAAGATATTCAACTCTCGGAGCTAACGAGCAGGTAATATGTGAATTTGACGAGACAGCTCAGGTAGTGGCTACAACACAAAGTACAATAGCTAACGGAACTTCATCACGGATTGGATACAAGATAAAGGTTTACGGAAACAATTCATCGACAGATGCAATAATGCTTTCCCTTAATAACAACCTCAACTTCTGTATACCTCTGAATTTCTCCGGATGGAGAGAAATAATCCTTATGGATGCTGACAACTCCGATCATGACGGCTACACTTTCTCCGGAGAAAACGAATATCACAGAGGCACGCACGATTATAACATCACAAGTGTAAAGGTTATTCTCTCGGGTGACTGCAAAGGCGTTATGATAGATGACTTGAGAGCAGTAACTGCAGTAAATACACCTGCACTCAATCCTTCCGTAACAATAGGAGGAAAAACTCTTACATTCAACACAACACTTCGAAGCGGTGAATACGTTGAATACTTCCCCGAGCTCGGCAAGGCATATCATCATTCATATGCGGTTAACTCAAACGGAACAAACGGTGTTGCAAAGACAGTTACCGAGATAACCTTCCAAGGCTCTGTAACCGTTCCCTCGGGTGACTTCACATACACCTACAACGGTACCGCCACAACAGATGCGCCTCTTCGAGCACAAGTGGTAATCGGTGTTAAGAGTCCCGAAATAATTGCAAACGAGGACAGCTGGACCGCTCCTGATGTTGAACTTGCAGATGACATTCAATGGGTAACACTTAAATAGAGTATAAGAAAAGGCAAGGAATTCCTTGTCTTTTCTTTTTTGGAATAATGCTTTACAGATGAATTGTTTTTTTGTGCAACAATAACAAGAATTCTCAAAAAAAGTTTTTTTAACTTATTCTCTTCGTTAAAAAGGATTGACTTTACAAGAAGAAAAGAGTAAAATTACGATAGATAATTATGTTCAGGAGGATAACAATGAAAGCAAGAATCAGAATCACTTTATTACTCACGGTATTACTCGCAACCCTTATGTGCGTAACAGCCGTAGCGGCAATAAGTGTAGAAAAGGGAGTCGTTGTCGGACTTGATTCCACAAAAAACTACGAATACGCTCCCGTTGACGTTACAACTTATACCGTTCCCATATATACAGCAGCGGAACCTGGAATTAAGGAAATTAAAGGACTTAATCCGGGTCTCTACTATGTGAGAGAGGTTTCGGGAACCGATGTCACCGCAATTCATATTCCTGGTACATCCGAGGACATGAGCGGAATCGGTACACTCGACCAATATGACAACGGTAAGGAGCATCTTGTTGCAAAAAGTGCCGATTACTTCATTCCCGGTACATGGACAGGAACCGGAACAGCATCAAATGCGGCTTTTGCTACTTACTATCTCTCCGAGATAGGTGGAAGTCACATTCCGTCAAGCTATTGCAGTGGTTTGGTAGCAGGAACTGTTTCAAGAACAAAGATACGCCAAAAGATGCAATCGGTAGTATTCAAGTATGCTTACAAGCCTGAGGATATCATTCCCGTTGATGATCTCTATACAATGAGCTTCAGCATCGGTATAAGACTCGGTTCACTTGCGTATAACTGCGATACCCTTCCTTCCACCAAGTACGTTCTTTACACAATGGATGAAAGCGGAAATGTAACACAGCATGTAGCTACATTCCCAACATCGCACACAATAACAAGTGAAAGAACAAACTGTTCAACAACACACACAATTGTCATTGAAAATGATTTTCCGGATGCTTCAGGTTGGATAATAGCACTGGATATTTATCCCTACGGTGTGGTACCTTCTACTGCAAAATTTGAAGCTCTTGCATTCGAAAACTATGAACACACATACTATAACACTATGTACTTTATGGAGTACAGACCTTCGGGATATGCAACCAAATACTCTACAAACACAGGTGTTATTCCTACACAGTACAACGGTGCAAATACTTCGTATATAAAAGGATACGGTAACGGAACATTCGCTCCCGACTCCGACATTACAAAGGCTGAGGTAGCTACCATCCTTTCTCGTCTTATTCTTAACGGCTCTACCCTCCCCACCGGTTTTGACACTTCATTTGCAGATGTTACTTTGGGTGATTGGTTCTATGATGAGTTTGCTTACCTTGAATCACTTGATGCTTTTGAATATACTTCAAGCACTCTCATTCATCCCAATACTCCTATCACAAGAAGTGAATTTGCCCTCATGCTCTTCCATGCATCACACTTTGAAGCAATAAGTGCAAAGCATTTCAAGGACGTAGCCGAAGATGATGAGTGCTACGATGCTGTTTCAACACTTGCTGAAATGGGCATCTTTGAAGGATATGCCGATAAGACCTTCCGTCCCGATACAACGCTCACAAGAGCCGAGGCGGTAACGGTATTTAACCGTCTGTTAAATCTTATCGCCGATGAAACAACAGTGGTAACCGATGGTCTTGAAAACACCTTCAACGATATTTCGGGACACTGGGCTGAGTATCAGATACTCATGGCATCAAATGACAACGTAAAAAGTGAACATCACGCAGAAGCTGATGCTTCGGGAATACTTCTTACAGATACTCTTGTAAGCTTTGAAACAGATTATATCAAGATCGACGTTAACAGAAGCAACGGAAGAGTTGTAGCGATAACCAATAAATATGACAATACAGATATTATGGCTTCGAGCACAACACCTTGGTTCTTCTATCTTATAAGTGACGGCGGTGTTTACTTCTACCCCTCTGATATAGATGTTGTTAACGGACGTCTCAAGGTTAAATTCGGCAATAAGATGGAAGCCTATTTCATAGTTAAGGCGACCGATACATATATTACTTTCGAGCTTGACTCGAAGCTCCCCTACGGTGCGAGCACATTGTATTTTGCCAAGGCAGATATTACAAGTGAATTTTCTAACGAACCCGAATCCTACAGAATCTCTTCGGTTGCAATGAATGCAAATACCGATTACGTTAACTTCCCCGGCGGTAAAGCAAAGGCTATCACTGCAAGAGTAATGTCAAAGACAGGCTCTACAATGGGCGGTAAGGTAGGCTTTACCTTCTCCAAATACGGTGACAGAAAGACCGGTGAACACAGAGCATATCTCAAGCAAATAGTTGACGCTATTGACCCTAAAGTTGGTACTACATCAACACACGGCGGTCCCTACACACTTGATAATAGCGATTTGTTCGGAGATTACCTTATCACCTCTTCCGGACTTTCGGCGTCCACTGCTTCTGCAACGGCAGATATTCTCAACAAGTACAGCATTAACCAACTTGATATACACCAGGGTGGCTCATCCTTCATTCAGGGTGATTTCAACTTCAAATGTGCGGCTGAATCAGGTGAAACCTTCACCACAGCAAAGCAGTTCAAAGAAAGAATAGGAGACAAGTTCACAGAAAAAGGCATTCAGCTCGGTCTTCACACCTATTCGTCACTTGTTTCAACATCGGCAACAACAATTCTTACCGATCCCAAGTGGCAAAAAGATCTTCTTTACGAAGAGGATGCCGTTCTTACACTTAAAAACGATGTAACGGCAACAGATAAAACATTCCTTACAAACGAGGATGCATCGGGTATCCAGCTTTACGGATATGCGGCAGGCGGCGGCACTTCTACCCTTCCCTGGAGCGGTCCCAACACCAACTACTTCCTCATTGACGAAGAGCTCTTCAGAGTAACAACAGCAACAGATACAGGACTTACCAGCATCACAAGAGCTGTCTGCGGTACAAAGGCGGCACCTCACGCTGCAGGAGCAGAAATACGACACCTTCTCGGTCATTATTCAATGCTTCAGCCCAAACCCGGTTCAGACCTCTTCTACCACATTGCGGATCTTACCGCACAGGCATACAATGACGGTGGATTTGAAATGATTTACCTTGACGGTCTTGAATCCTTCGCAAGAGATTCAATGATCGATACCTCAATCGGCTGGTACTATTATGCATCCTTCATTCAGAGAGTTGTTTCCGGCTGTGAGATTCCTCCCATCATAGAAGGCTCATCAATTCCTCAAGGCTTCTGGGCAGCAAGAGGACGTGCAGGTGCCGTAGACAACGCAACTAGACAGTACAAAAAGTACAATTACTATCACGCTGTATCAAGCTACAACTCGTACTTCAATTATTACTATACAGCTACTCTCGGATGGTTTAACTATGCACCAGACGTAACTCAATCGTACAAGAACACATGGTATAAAACAATGTTTGTCGACGACCTTGATCACATGGGTTCGCTTGGTATTGCATTTGAGATGTCAACAGTTTATAACCATTCGGTTGGCTCGTTCACTACATACAAAACGGTTTCTGACAACGCAATGTACTTTAACCTTTATTCAAGACTCCGTAAAGCAAATTACTTCTCTGAAGCAGTTAAAGAAACACTCCGCAACGGATACATGGCAGGCAAGGAATACAAGGTCGAAGAACAGGCAGATGGTACTTGGGCATTCCGTGAAATGAAATATCTCAAGCACAAGGTATTTGATCTTGCGGACAACACTTTCGCCTCAAAGACATTTAACAATCCATATAACGAACAGACGCCATATATCAGAATCGAGCAAAAATACTCAACTGTCGGAGCAAACGAAACTGTTCTTTATGAATTTGACGAAACAACAGATGTTGTTGCCGGCACATACTCGTTTGATGCTGTTGACCTTTCTTCTAAACAGGCATTCAAAATGAAAATAACCGGTAATGGTATTGAGGGCAGTGCATTGCTTCTCAGAATCAATACTGCCGCAAAGAGCGAGGTTGGTTATCTTGATCTGTTCATTCCCACAGACTTTACAGGAACAAGAGAGTTTATTTTGATTGATACTGACAATGCAGATTACGACGGTTATTCCTTCTCGGGAGTAAATATCGCAGGTGTGAACTACGGAATTTACAGAAGCAGTATTTACTTTGCAGGTGTAAACGGAATTAAAATTCATCTCACAGGTGATTGCACCGGCGTCAAGATTGATGACCTGAGAGCATGTACCCCCATTAACGCGCCTGCTGTAAACCCGACAGTAAAAATCGGAAACAGCACAATCACATTCAAGACAACTGTAAGAAGCGGAGAATATATCGAGTACTTACCTGAGCAGAACAAGGCATATCTCCACTCATACAACGTAAATTCAAACGGTACTAACGGCAACACGCCCACTGTAAGCGAAATAACCTTCTCAGGCACACCTAAAGCTCCTGCAGGTGACTTCAGCGTTACATATAGTGCTACCGGTACTACCGATGCTCCTCTCCGAGCATATGTAACTGTAGGCATCAAAAACAGTGAAGTAATTGCCAATGAAGCAACATGGGTTGCTCCCGAAGTTGATCTTCCCGAGGACATTCAGTACACTTTATACAAATAACCTGTTTTGTGGCAAGGCTTAATGCCTTGCCACAATTTTTTAGTTGACTTTTTTTACAATTTTGTGTAAAATATACTAAAGCAACGAAAGGAATAAAAACTTATGAAAAACTACAATTCAAAAAGAATAATGCTCTTCCTTTGTGTAGCTCTGACAATGCTGTTATTGTTTACAGCTTGTTCGGAGGAGATTGGTGACATTACCGAAAACACCTCCATAGTTTTTGTCGGTATCAATTCGCCATCAGACGCTATTTCATCGGGAAGCACAGATGAGCTTGATAAAAACGTTAAGTGGCTGGCTGATAATGCAGAAAGCAAAAACATCAAGTATGTAAGCTTTCTCGGCAGATTTACATCAGCACCCGCCGACACCTACAGCGATTATCTCTCCAAAGGGCTCAAGCCTTACAGTATAATAGATAAAAATAAGACGGATACAAAATGGCTGGGACAGTTCGAGACTTTGAAAAACACCATGTCCCTTCTTGATGGGAAATCACTTCCCTACGGATTGACTTACGCTGTTGAGGACAATTTTGGTATGGGCGGTTACAGAGATTCCAACTATTCGGATATTTACAGTGCCGATTCAGCCATTGACGGGAAAGTAAAGGGATTTGCCAAATATGACGAGCAAAACTATTGCAGTGTAATTGAATCAAATGGTCAGATGTTTGTTGTTTTTCAGCTTGAAAGTATGCCAAGACTTGCAGTGCTTGACTGGTTCAACACAACCATGAAGGCGCATAGCGACCACCTGGCTATTGTTTTCACCGAATCTCTCATTGACGAAAACGGTGAATTCTGGCAGATGTGGGACTGGAAGGATGGATATCCTTACAAGAAGGAAAACAGAGGAAATACAAAGCTTAACTATTACAACATTCTCTGGACAGGCAACCCCAATGATGGCAGTGCGCTTTGGAACTATGCCCTCTCAAAGCATGATAATCTTATCCTTGTTGTAACCTCGAATGTAACATCGCCCGACAAGATTGTCGCAAAGAAGGTAACCGGTGAAATGGGAAATGATGTGGCTCTCATTGCGGGAAATCTTACAGGCGCGGAAAACAATAATGCTCCTCTCATAGTCAGCATATCGAAAGACAATAAAACCGTAAAGGCTTGCTATATATCAAACGGTGAGTTTATTGAATCAAGCTTCGCTGAAGTAAAGCTTGAAAAACTCGCAAAGCTCAAGCGTCCCGTAAATAAGGACATCCCCTCAGCTATCGGAATGCAGCCCAATGGTGCAAACAAGGCTTATATGTTCATTGATTCGGAAAAGTTTGAGCCGAATAAGGACATCACAAGAGCTGATGTAATAGAGGCTGTCGCAACTCTCATCGGAAAGCACCCCGAACAAAGACGCGATGAAAACCGCTTTGATGATATCAAGGAATCGGATAAAATATACGACTCGGTAAACTACCTCGATTCACAAGGACACCTTGATTTCATTGAAGACGGTAAGCTCTCCCCTTCAAATGCAGTAACACGCGGTGAGCTTGCAAGAATACTTTATCGCGCAGCTAATATTGTTGATGCATTCTCAGGTACAATTACAGATGTTTCAGAGGATGAGGAAGCATATTATGAATACGGCGCAATTATCTCATCGGGATATATGTCTCTTGATGATAACGGTAAATTCAATCCTACAAAAAAAGTTTCACGCGCAGAATTTGTATCAATAATAAACAAAGTAACCGGATTTTCGGCAAGTGAAAAAACAATAGACGAAGCACTTCTCGACAATACATATACAGATATAGCTAAGAATCCCATGAAATATGAGATTCTTGCGGCAACAAACTCAAATATCGAAGCGCCTTATCACAAGAATATAAGAGTTGAAGGCGTTACCGAAACGGAAGATGAATTTATATTTGAAAACAAGCTTGCAATAATTACTGTTGAAAAGAAAAATGCTGACGTTGTAAGCATCGTCAACAAAAAGACGGGCGAAAATGTTCTCTTTACAGCAGGCTCGCTTGTTGAAATCGATTCACCTGCAACGAGGTCAAATTATCCCTCGCTCATGGAAAAAGACGGCAGCAGATTCAAGTTCACCTTCTCGGGTGGAGAAGTTATTTATATGATAATCGAAGCACATGACACCTTCTTTACGTTTGAACTTGATACAGAGCTTCCCCTTCCCGAGACTTCCCTCTCCTTTGCTTGTTTCGATACAGCAAAGGAATTCAGCGAAGAACCGAATTCAATACGCCTCAGCGGTACTTTGATGAACACAAATACATATACCGAGTACTACGGCGGTGGTGATGCAAAAGTAACCGGCGCATCGGTCACAAAGGGTATTGTAAACACAATGGGTGCTAAATACGGCGTAGTTGTATCGGAATACAGCGACTTTGTAAAGGCTATGCAGGATCTTGCCGATGACATTGACCCCACAGTAGGGCTAGTCAACAAGTCAGGCGGTGCTTACGCAACGGCAAATCCATCCAATTACGGCGATTACTGTATTGTTTCATCAATTGAGGAATCGAGTGTCGGAAGACTCATAAATCTCGCACTCAAATATAACCTCAAGCAAATTGACCTTCATCAAGGAACTTCATCCTTTATTCAAGGTGACTATATCGAGGGAGAAGGCTTCAGATTCAAGAAAACAAAAACAGGAAAACCAAAGGAATTTAAAGCTGTTATATCCAACAAATTACACAAGGCGGGACTTCAGCTCGGACTTCACATCTATTCCTTCTACATTTCACCTGATGCAGACAACACACTCTCAAATCCCAAATATCAAAAGCAACTTGAATACAGCGAGGTATTGACTCTTGCAGAGGATATTTCAGAGAGTCGTTCAAAGATAACGACAATGGAGGATTGCTCTGATTTTGACCTCAAGACCTCCTTTACCTACAAAAACTCAAAATACATCCTCGTTGATGAGGAAATAATGATCGTACAGCGTATAAAAGGTTCAAATGAGCTAATTGTAACAAGAGGACAGTGCGGTACAAAGAAAGCCGAACACAAAGCAGGCGCAAAGGTTTATCATCTTATCCAGTATTACGGAATGTTCGCTCCCATGGTTCCCTCCGACCTCTTCTACGATATGGCAAGATGGGTTGCAGAGACCTATAACAATGGTGGCTTCGATATGATCTACTTTGATGCTCATGATGGTTTATCGAAGCATACATCAGACACGTGGTATTACGGTGCGGAATTTATCAGAGAAGTTCTCGAGCACTGTGAAAAGCCTCCCATAGTCGAGCATTCCGCCCAATACCCCACTCTTTGGGCAGGCAGAAGCAGACTTATTGCATGGGACACTGCAACAAGAGCGTATAAGCAATTCAATCAAAACCACCTTAATACCAACATTACCTGGATGCAAAAGATGTATCCCACAACCTTCGGCTGGTTCAACTACGCTCCCGACTCAGGCTATCCCGAAAAGAACACAATAGCAAAGACTCTCTTCAAAGACGATCTTGACCATATGGGTTCACTTGCAATAGCATGGAACATTTCTACGGTATATAATTCCTTTGAGAGCGTAGCACACAATCCCATAATGGCACACAACGTTGAATACTATAATATTTACAATAAGCTCAGGCTTGACGATTACTTCTCTGAAGAGGTTAAACAGCAAATCAGAGAAGGCAAATATGAATACAAGCTCGAAGAAAAAGCCGACGGAAGCTATTCATTCCGTGAGATAAGCTACTCAAAATCAAAGATTTATAATGCAGCAGACGATGAACTTAAGGTTGGTAGCGCAAACAACCCCTTCGGTGAGCAAACACCCTTTATTCGAATTGAGTCACGTTATTCTACCGAGTTTGAAAACGAGGAGGTATTGCTCAAAATAAACGAAAATCTTCCAGTTTCATCCATTATCGGTAAGCGAGAAAATTTAAATCTTCCGAACCTTACAAACCTCAAGGCTCTGAAAGTAAGAGTAAAAGGTAACAACAGCAGGACCGATGCAATAATGATAACACTCTCTTATACGGGCCCCGGTATATACGAATACACGGACTACGTTATCCCCCTTGACTTTGAAGGCTGGAAGGACATCATACTCGTTGATTCGGATTGCGGTGAATACGGATACACATTCTCAAACAGAAATGTAAATGCGGTAAGCTGGGATATATTCAGAGAGGTTCCGAATTATTCCAAGATTAACGGAATTGAAATTACAGCCACCGGTGGTTGCAACGGTGCAAGAATGGGTAACATTGTAGCCTATACGCAAACTCCCGCACCCGTTAAAAACCCATCGGTCACACTCGGCGGTAAGAAAATAACATTTAATACCGAAATCAAGGGTGGTGAATACATTGAGTACGACCCCGTAACGGGCAAGGCTGAGCTCAATCATAACAACGGAAACGTTGAAAGCGTAACCTATTCCGGAAGTATTACTGCACCTGAGGGTGAATTTGAATTTACATACTCTGCAACTCCTCTTACCGCTGCTCCCGTAAGAGCGCAGGTTGTGCTCGGCTTCAGAGGTAAAGAAATAGCAAATAATTGACCTCGTATAGCAATTATTTGAACTCGTTTTGTCCATAAAATCTTACCATTTTTCGGCAAGATAAAGCACCTGATGTCAAAAACATCAGGTGCTTTTTGTACATAATATCTAAAATTTAAAAATCAATCGTTGTTTTGTCCATAAGAGTAGTTGTTTTGTCCATTGATAAAACATGGATTATTTAGTAAAATTATTATGTGACAATATTTTTAAAAAGGAGAAAACAAAATGAAAAAACTTTCACTCGTTCTTATCGTTTTGATGTTAGTTCTTTCGTCCTTTGCGGTTTATGCAGATTCCGTAGAATTCGAAAGTGACTATCTCGGTGAAGGCGATTTTGTTCTTGCAAGCTTCCATGCTGTTAAGAACTTTACCGCTGAAGATAGGGACATCACACCTCTCGAAGACGCTTGTTATTGGCTTGGCGAAAATGTTGCCAGATTCAATATCAAGTACACAAGCTTCATCGGTAGTATGTCGAATGGCTCTCGTTATACATATAATAACTGGTCCATTCCCAACAACCGTACCAATGACAAGCAGGGACTCATCGACATGGCTTTCGGTGATCCCAGACACATCGATGAGTTCAAGAGACTCAAGAACACCACTGCAATTCTTACCGATTGCGGACTTCCTTTTGGTGTTACCGCTTCTAAGGCAGAATATGTAAGTAACGCTCTTTACAGAGACTCTCTTCTCGACACAACGTTTGAAATAACCGATTTCACAAAGGACTGTGAAGTAGTTGATTTTGTGGATTTCAATCCCACAAACTATTATACAGTAATTGAAAGCAACGGTCAGAAGTACATTATATTCCAGCTTGAGGCTTATCCCCGCAGAACAGTTTGTGAGTGGGTAAGCGCAACACTTGCGGATAACCCCGATAAGCGTGCTATCGTTTACACACACTCATTCCTTGCAAAGGAAGGAGAAATGTATACTCAGCACTCATGGGCACTCTCTCAGACCGAGTGGCTGAAAATTTACGGCTCATTCAACACCACAATTAGAGAAAACCTTCTTAACATTGACCAGCCTCACGAAGGCGACCAGCTTTGGGCAGACGCACTTGCTGCTCATGACAACGTTCTTTGCGTAATTTCTTCCAACGCAACAGTTGGTAAGGAAATCGTAACAAAGGTTCACAAAAACAACAACGGATATGATGTTCTTTTTGTAGTAGCGGATCTTATAGGCGGTCACGGAGCTGAAGGTAATGCCTTCCCTGTTATGATGAAAATTTCTGCTGACAATAAGACTATCGACCTCAGATATGTTGAGCCTTACTTCAATAAGGTAGGCGGTTATGTTGAAGAATCCAAGAAAGTTATAAACCTTAACGTTGCATCTCTCCCTGAGCCTGACCCCGTTACTGTACTCCCCAAGATTCCCTTCCAGTACAACGGTGCAAACTCCGCTTACATAAACGGTTATGAAGGCAATGTATTCAAGCCCGGCAACAACATGACCAAGGCTGAAGCTTGTACAATCTTTGCAAGACTTCTTCTCGGTACTCAGGATATCCCCGCAGGATATACAACAAGATTTACCGACGTTAAGGAAGGCGACTGGTTCTACAATGCTATCGCATACCTTGACCAGACGGGTTACTTCTATACAATTGAGGGTGACAAGTACAACCCCAATGCAAATATCACAAGAGCTGAATTTGTAGAGCTTGCTTACCTCACATGCATACTTTCAAACACCAAGAATGTTAAATTCAAGGATGTTGATGAAAGCAACAAGTACTACAAGGCTATCATGGCTGCTGCAGCATCAGGTCTTGTAAACGGTTATGCAGACGGCACATTCGGTCCCGACAAGACAATTACAAGAGCTGAGGTTGTTACAGTTATCAACAGAGTTCTCGGACTTCTTGCAAACGACACAACAGTCAGCAAGACAAACCTTGAAAGAGTATTCGGTGATATCTCAGGTCACTGGGCTGAATATCAGATACTCATGGCTTCAAACAGTAATGCCAAGGCTGCGACAGAATTCAAAAAATCTGTTACAGAAACAAAGAATACTCTTGAATTCGAAACCAATCATGTTAAGGTAGTTATTAACAGGAAGGGCTTCAAGGTTGCCGAAATCATAAACAAGGAAACAGGCAAAAATGTACTTGCAAATTCTGCAACTCCTGCATTTGCATACCTCATTTCATCCAACGGTGCTAACATAGCTCCTCTTGATGCAGGGCTTGCTGAAGACGGAAGAATCGTTGTGAACTTTAAGGGTGGCTACAAGGCATACTTCATCGTTGAAACATTTGACGATATCTTCACAGTAGAGCTCGCCTCTAACCTTCCTTCAGTTCTTAAAGGTGCTTCATTCGGTAATCTTGCAATAAATGAAGAGTATAACACCAATCCCGATTCATACAGACTTTGCTCTTTGCTCATGAACACTAACACAAACACTTCTAACAGTGCTAACGGTTCATCAAAAGCAACAGGCGGAAGTACATACACATTCGTTCCTCAGACAATGGGTGCAAAGCTCGGTATCACATTCGGCAAATACGAAAACATCCGTGAACAGCTTAAGAGAATTTCAGATGCTATTGACCCCGCAGTTGGTCTTACATCAACAGCCGGCGGTCCTTACGCACTTGATAACCATGACCTTTTCAAGGACTACGTTATCATGTCCAGCGGTATCGACCAATCTAACGTCGAAGAAGTTTCATCTCTTGCATCTAAGTACTCTGTAGGTCAGATTGATATCCACCAGGGCGGTTCAACATTCATTCAGGCATCTTTTGACTTCAGATGTGCTCTTACAGACGAAGAAAAGAATTCAAAGAAGCATGTTTGGGGTACAGGTGCAATGTTCAAGGAAAGAATTGCAGATGTAGCACACGCTAACGGTGTACAGCTCGGTCTTCACACCTATTCTTCCCTTGTTCCCACATCAGCAACAGATATCCTTTCAAACCCCCAGTGGCAGATGGACTTCACATTCGCAGACACAATCTATACTTTGAGAGGTAAGCTCACTAAGGGTCGTACAAACATCAAGACAAATGAAGATGCTTCAGGCTTTAAGGTACTTGAAGGTAACATCCCGTGGAACGGTCCTTGGACAAAGTACATTCTTATCGACGAGGAAATCATTCTCGTTCAGCAGGGCACATCTTCAGGCTTCCTTAACGTTAAGAGAGGTCAGTGCGGTACAAAACCTGCGGCACACGAGGACGGTGCTGAAATACGTCAGTTCCTTTGCCACTACGGTATGTTCCAGCCCAGAGTTGGTTCAGAGCTCTTCTGGCACATTGCCGATAGAACTGCACAGGCATACAACGAAGGCGACTTTGATATGATCTACCTTGACGGTTTTGAATCTTTCGCAAGAGATTCAATGTCAAAATCAGAAGAAAGATACTACTACTACGCTGAATTCGCAAGAAGAATCGTATCACAGTGTATTAAGAAGCCCATTATGGAATACTCATCAGGTGCTCCCACATATCTCTGGAACGCAAGAGGACGTGGCGGTGCTACCGACTCTGCAAGAAGAGCATATAAGCAGCACAAGATAAACCACCGCGGTGTAAATATGAGTTACTACAATAACTTCTATACTTCCACATTCGGTTGGTTCCACTTCAATCCCGACGTAACAACTGAGTTCAAGAACACACTCGTTAAGACAATGTTCCGTGATGACCTTGACAACACCGGTGCTCTTGCAATTGCTTGGGACATCTCAACCGTTAACGACTCATTCACTCCCACTACAATGGCTCAGAAGCGTTCTGAAGACAACTTCGCATATTACACTGTTTACTCACTCCTTCGTCTTAACGGTTACTTCTCACCTGAAGTAAAGGAGCAGCTTAAGGCAGGAAAGTACGAGCACAAGGTATTCCGTCAAGACGACGGTACTTGGGCATTCAAGGAAATGAAGTATTCATTTAACAGAATCCTCGATATGAACGATGACCTCTTCATCTCAGGAAGCGATATGAACCCGTTTGCAGAGCAGACTCCTTATGTAAGAATTGAGCAGAGATACTCAACAAAGGGTGAAGACGAGGTTGTGGTACTTGCACTTGATGAAAACGCAGCAGTTTCAACACTTGCAAAGAAGCATTCATTCCCCGAAGTAAATATCAGTGACAAGATCACTCTCAAGGTAAAGGTATTTGGTAACGGTTCTGCAACTGATGCCATTCTCATTCAGCTTGGCTCTGTTGTAACATCAGAAACCGGACGTAACGACTATGTAATTCCTCTTAACTTCACAGGCTGGAGAGAATTCATTCTCGCAGACGCAGACAATGCTGACTACGGTCCTTACACCTTCTCAGGTACTGCTCATGCTTCACAGCTCAGCTACGAGACATTCCGTGCAGTTCCTTCGATGTCAAGAGTTAACAGCTTCACAATTAAGCTTTGCGGCGAATGTACAGGTGTTAAGATCGATGACATCAGAGCAGCCAAGACTGTTGATGCTCCTGTAAAGAATCCTTCAGTAACTGTTGGTTCATCAACAATTACCTTCAATACAGAGCTTCACAGCGGTGAATTCATTGAATTCTACCCCGAAACAGGCAAGGCATATCAGACATACTACGAAGAAGTATACAATGAAGAAACCGGTAAGTATGTATCTGATACTGCTCACGTTAAGGAAGTAACCTATACAGGTAAGCTTACAGTTCCCAACGGTCCGTTTACCTACACTTATGGTGCCGAAGCACTCACAGATGCTCCCACAAGAGCAAGAGTTGGTATCGGTCTCTCAGGTGCAGTAATTACCAACCCCGAAGGATGGGAAGCTCCCGAGGTTAAGATCCCCGAAGAATTTATCACATACGAAATAGGCTAAACACAATAGTTTAATGCGAGAACAGGCTATTGGGAAAGTAGACTTTCTCAATAGCCTGTTCACTTTTGAACTAATTATGAAAGGTTAAACAATTATGAATAATACCATCTTAGAAAAAAAACCTTTAGTATCAGTTTACACCTGTGTATATAATGGAGAAAAAACTCTGCATAGGGTATTTAATTCAGTAAAAAACTTGAACTATCCCAATATAGAGCATGTAATTATAAACGATGGTTCTACAGACAAAACCGACTCACTTATAACTGAGTACATTAGCCAGGTTTCTTATCCTGTCAAATACCACAAAAAGAGTAACGGTGGCAAGCATACAGCTTTAAATATTGCCTGGGATATAGCAGAAGGCGAATTCGCCATACAACTTGACGCGGATGACGAATTGCTTCCTGATTGTATAAATATGCTTGTATCAGAATATTACCAAATTCCGGAAGAAACAAGAGACCAATATTTTTGTGTAAATGGAAGATGTAGAACTCAACACGGAGATTTTGTCGGTTTACCATACCCCGACGGAATAAATGAACTCAGTTGGGAGGATGCAAAAAAAGCATCCGCAAAATGTCGCGGAGACAAAATTAGTTTATATGTTCTAAAACTTCTTCGTCCGTACAAATTACCTGAAGTTCCTTGCGTGAAATTTCTTCCCGAAGCCATTATCTGGAAACAAATGAACCTTAAATATCGAACGAGATATACTAACGAAGTAGGGCTTATATATTATGTAAATGAAGGCGGTAGTCTTACTTCAAAATCAAAAAGCAGAAGGCATTATAATGCGTTTACATACAATTACAAATGGAAAATTATTCACCCGGAGTTGTACAAAAAATCATTTAAACTGCTGTTTAGATATTCTGTAGGATTTTTTATTTCTGACAAAGAATATCAAACTAAAAATAAATATTTTGACGAAATCACCAATACAAAAGACAAACTAATACTCTCTGTTTTGTGTCCATTCACTATGCCTGCAGCGTTTTTCTACAGACTTATAAAAGGCATAAAATGAAGTTTGATATGTCAGTGATATAAGGCTACACTAAAAATAAATTAACAAAAATTTTGAGAGTTTTATTACAGATAAAAAAACACAAAATGTTTTAATATACGTTCAAAATAGGGCTGTCTCAAATGCAATTATTTCGCATTTGAGACAGCCCCGGTAATTTTTTAGCATTAATTTACTATTGTTTCTCATACATATAATCAAAAAGTCTTGAAAATACAACCGCCGTTTCTGCTCTTGTTATGTTATTTGACGGCTTTATTGTATTATCGTCATAGCCGGTGATAATACCTGCGGAAACAGTTTTCTTAACTCCATCCAACGCCCAATCGGGAACGTCGGACGAATCGGTGAACAAAAGCTCGGACGTGTCTTGTATCTCGGGCATAATTCTTGACAGCACAAGCATCGCTTCGGTTCGTGTTATGGGAGCATTGGGAGCGAAGGTAAGGCTACCGTCCCCCTCTGCCCTGCCATTCATTACATTATTTGCGGCAACGGCGTTTATGTACCCCTTTGCCCACTCGGGGATTTCTTCGCTGTCATTGAAGGTGAAAAGCTCTTCGCTGTCCAGGCTGTAATTGCAGAAAGAGGAAACAAGCTTTGCAAATTCTGCTCTTGTTATAGCACGGTCGGGTGCAAATACGACACGCTCATCTTCAACATAGCCTTCGACAAGTCCCATGTTGTAAAGAGCAGTAATATAGCTCTTTGCCCAACTTGTATTTACATCGTCAAACAAGTCCTTTTCATATCCGTATGATGCTCTTAGATTATCTATAACGGCATTTTTGCCATTTGATGAAACATATGCAGATTTAATCCGTATGGGATAGGCTGCCTCTTGGGGAAGCGGTGCTTCAAGCTCGGTCCATCCCGAAACCTCGGAATAGTCGGTTAAAACACTGTATGACACAGTGTACTCGGCGCCGGTTGAATCAATGAGAACTACACTTGCATCAGACGAATACTTCCCTTTATACATAAGCTTTAATGATGTGGGTGTAAAAGGAACCTGCAGAGGAGATTTATAGCTTAATACTCCTGCATCAACTAAAGCGGCAAAGCTGCTCTTATATCCCACCTCGGGCGTTTCATCTGCAGTGCTTTCATAGTCATCAAGCAAAACATCGTCCATTCCCACATAGATGGTTACCGATGCCTCTTTATCCTTATACGATGCAGTGAGTACAGTGGAAGTAAAGTTTTTTTCTGTAAGAACAGTTATCGTTCCGTCGCTGTTCAAACGTGCAATATCATTTTCCGCAAGGACTCCCTCTTGAAGTGTTTCGATTTGATTATCAAAGCTCCATTTAAAGCTATCGAGAGAGGATGCGACACTGTAGCCTTTATATTCACAAAGAACACTGATATTTGCAGTTCCGCCCACGGGTAAAATTTGAGTATCCGCTAATATTTTGAATTCATCGAGAGTATCGGGGACATAAAAGGTTTTGTCATCGGTTATTATGGTTCCGTCTTCAAGCGTATAAGAGGCGGCAATTTGTCTTTCGAAGCCCTCTCCCTCGGTGACAACCAGGGTGCTAACGTCAAAAAAAGCTCCTTCAAGAAGTGAAAAGTATTCAGCATTAAAGGGTGCAAAATTATCAACTACTGTCATTGAAGAATCGTAATATTTCGTTACCGCATCTATCCTTGCGCCGGGAAGGGCAAAAAGCAAATCCGGGTAGAAGGATGCAACAGCAACCTTTCCGTCAGGCACAGCTGAATTCAGGAAAAGTATTGCATTTGAAACCTTTCTTGAACTGCCGTCGGTAGGATAGTTCACAATTTCAAATTTGCCGTCTTGATTTTTTACTCCAACAGTTGTAGAGCCTCCTCCGTCGAGATTCAAAACGGTTACGGCATCCATTGATATCATAAGCTCTGACATCTGTTTGAAGCTGAGTCCCGAGCTGTAATCGGTTTTTTTGCCGTTTACTGCAAAGAAGATTCCGCTTCCGTCCTCCCTGATGCCAACCGCCGTTCGTGCATTTCTTGAATTGTCACTGTAATCATCGGCAACCTCGGGAACAAAAGCACCGTCTTTGACGATTATATCTCCACCGCCTATAATATTTAAAGCGGTGTCCCAAGGAGCAGTCCCTGTCACGCTTATTTCAATGGTTTCTCCGGGTGTGATATTCAAAAAATCGGCACAAGCAGAAAGGTTTGAAGGTATGGACAGAACAAATCCGCCTTCGGGAATGGGAGTGTCCATAGTATCGGGAAAAACTTCAGCAACAGTGCAGACGGTCGTTGAGTTCACTGTAAGCACATCACTTTCTGGCGTGAGCACAATTTCAAGACAAGGGAATGTAGATGCAGTGCTTTTTCCGTAGGTGGAATCAACTATGTAAAGTGAATACTTTTGCGGATATTTATTGTAATAAAAGCTGTACGTCTTGTCAAGGTAAGTAAAGCTTGAAGCAATATCCGGCTTGCCTATGTGAAGAGTTCCATCGGGCATTATCGCAAGTGCGTTGTTTTCAACCGAGGAAGACAAAAACCTTCCGTTACTCACAAGACATCCAAGCGGAATTCCCGTGGTTAAACTGAAGAAGTCTGCGTTTATGCCTCCCACTACATCGCCATCATAGCTGCTTGCCATGCTGCCAAGTGTTTTACGTGATTTCTGATACTCACCCCACGAAACAATGGGCAGAGAGGAAAGACCGGGTGTATATTCAAACATATAATATCTGTTTGGCAAACCGTCGTCGTAATAGTAAGCTGTTTCTGTATATATAAGTCCGTCGGCAAGCTCTTTTTCCACAGAAAAAGTGAAATTTGCCGCACAAACGAATTGTGATAAGACCAAAATAAGCGCTAAAATTAATGCTGTAAATCTTTTCATGTGTACCTCTTTTCTCGTGATAATTATATTTTACAAAATATGAAGCCCACTGTCAAGAATAATCGTTTTCCAAAACTAAATGTTTACATTTGAAGTCGTAAAACTTTGTGTTGACAAATATAAAAAAAGAGTGTAAAATATAATGTAAAATTTTTACTATGAAAGGAAAAAACAAAATGATTGAAGAAATAATTGAAATTATTGCAAAGCAGCTCAAAATTGATGCATCGGAGATTACTCCCGACACTGATATTATAGATGATCTTGGAGCAGACTCACTTGACGTTGTTGACCTTCTTATGACAATTGAAGACAAGTACGGTATTGTAGTACCCGATGATGAAGTGCAGAATCTCAGAACAATTGCTCTTATGAGTGAATACATCGACAAAAATCTTGACTGATAAATTTAAAACTCGGAGATATTATGTATATTACTGATATATACGCAGAGGCTTGCTTCAATGATGAAGCAATGAAGGAGCATCTTTCGGAGGAAACATATAAAAGGCTGAAGGCTACCGTTGACAACGGCTCCCCTCTCGACGATGAGATAGCCGATGAAGTGGCGGAAGCTATGAAAAATTGGGCAACCTCAAAGGGTGCCACTCATTTCAGCCATTGGTTTCAGCCGCTGAATGATATGACCGCCGAAAAGCATGATGCGTTTTTGAGCTTTGACTCGGAGGGTCGTGCTATTATGGAGTTTTCCGGAAAAGAACTCATCCGTGGCGAATCCGATGCCTCCTCGTTCCCTTCAGGCGGTCTCAGAGCAACATTTGAAGCGAGAGGTTACACAGCGTGGGATTGTACATCACTTGCTTACGTAAAGGATAAAACCCTTTACATTCCCACGGTTTTCTGCTCGTATACAGGTGAAGCTCTTGATAAGAAAACACCGCTTCTACGCTCAATGGAAGCGCTGAGCACTCAGGCAATTCGTGTCCTCAGACATTTGGGAGACAATGAATCAACAAAGGTCATTACGACCGTTGGTCCCGAACAGGAGTATTTCCTCATAGACCGTAAGCTCTATGAAGAAAGACTTGACCTTCTTCTTTGCGGGCGTACACTTTTCGGCTCTCCTCCCCCTAAAGGTCAGGAGATGGACGACCATTATTACGGAAGACTCAGACTCCGTATATCCGATTATATGCACGAGCTCGACCGTGAGCTTTGGAGTCTTGGCGTTTCGGCAAAAACAAAGCACAATGAAGTTGCTCCCGCTCAGCATGAGCTTGCCTGCGTTTACAACACTGCCAATATTGCCTGTGACCAGAACCAGATAACAATGGAATCAATGCGTACAGTTGCAAAGAAAAAAGGACTTGCATGCCTGCTTCACGAAAAGCCTTTTAAGGGCGTTTCGGGCTCCGGTAAGCACGTAAACTGGTCACTTTCCACAGATACCGGAGTGAATATTCTGTCCCCCGGAAAGCATCCCGAGCAAAACCTTACGTTTTTGCTTTTTATGGCTGCTATGATTTCGGGCATTGACAAATATCAGGACCTTATGAGATTTTCATGCTCGGGTGCAAGTAACGACGTGAGACTCGGCGGCGACGAAGCACCTCCTACGGTTATTTCGGTATTCCTCGGTGATGAGCTTTGTGAAATATACGAAGCAATAGAAAATTCTCACGATTTTGAAGAGAAGCGAGCGGCTAAAATGGATATGGGTGTTTCCTCTGTCCCCTCCTTTAAGAAGGATACAACCGACAGAAACAGAACTTCACCCTGTGCATTCACCGGCAATAAGTTTGAATTCAGAATGTGCGGCTCGTCTGCTTCTATTTCAAGGCCGTCATACGTAATCAATGCGATTATGGCAGAGGAGCTTTCTCTTATTGCAGACAGACTTGACAGTTATAAAGCAGACAAAAAGGACGAAGCACAAAACATAATAAGAGACATAATCCGTGAACATAAAAGAATTCTCTACAACGGAAACAACTATTCCGACGAATGGAGAGCAGAGGCTGAAAAGCGAGGACTTGCCGACCTGCCCACAACCGTTGATGCAATTGAGGCTTTAAGACGTCCCGAAAATATCGCACTTTTGTCAAAGCACGGTATTCTCTCGGAGGCAGAAATAGATTCAAGATACGAAATTAACCTTGATATGTATTCAAAGGTTATTAACATCGAATCGCTCACAATGCAAACAATGGCTGAAAAATCGATAATTCCTGCCGTTGAAAGCTATTGCGGTACTCTTGCACGTGACGTTGCATCGGTTGCAAATGTAGGTGTGCCAATGCCGTCTGCAAAGGAAAAGCTGAATGCAATTTGCAAAAACCTCAAATCTGCATCCGACTCCCTTGCCAACCTCAAGGTGGCACACGGATATGCATCAAAAATATCGCATTTTGCTGAAAAGGCAAGATATTACAAGGATAATGTAATTCCTGCAATGAACGCACTCCGAATGTACTGTGACAGACTTGAGACCATGCTTCCAAAATCTGCGTGGCCCTTCCCCGATTACACAGACATAATGTATAGAGTGTAAATCAAGGAGGCAAAATATGTTAAATGAAAAATTCTATTTCTATGAAGGCAACACAAGTGTGTATCTTGAAACCTTTATATTAAATGATTACCCCACTTATTCAACTCATATCCGTCCCATGATGCTTATCTGTCCCGGCGGCGGATACAGCGGATGCTCTGCAAGAGAGGCTGAGCCCATTGCAAGAGCTTATATGGCAGAGGGTTACAATACAGCTATTCTCTACTACTCGGTTAAGGGAAACACCGAAGAGCTTTACGATTTCGACAAGGATGTTACAAAACCTCATTATGAAGTGGCAAAATCGATTTGCATCATAAGAGACAACGCCGAAAAGTGGAATATAGACCCCGAACAGATAGCTGTTATCGGATTTTCCGCAGGCGGACACATTGCGGGTTGTGCATCTATACTGTGGGACGACGAGAAGCTTATAAAGGCTCTTGGCTGTGAGAAGGGATACAACAAGCCCAACGCTGCCGTACTTGTATATCCTGTTATATCTTCCGGCGATAAGGCGCACAAGGGGTCATTCAGAAACCTTTTGGGAGAGGATGAAACTAACCCCAATTGGCAACGTTATTCACTGGAAAAGCAAGTGAAGGCAGAAAATCCTCCTACTTTCCTTTTCCATACCTCTGCTGATGGAGCTGTACCCGTACAAAATTCAACCGACCTCGGAACAGCCCTTGCAAACGCAGGTGTACATTTTGAGCTTCACGTTGTTCCCGAAGGCGGACACGGAATGTCCACGGGTTCAAGAGAGGTGCTTCCCGAAAAGAACACCTACAACGGAAGATGGGTACATTGGTCGGTGCTTTGGCTTGAAACAATTTTTGGAATATAATTAATACTATCAGAGGTGTACTATGGCAATTAAACTTAAAACAGATTATCTCAACGGCTTTGTTGAGGACCACGAATATTCACTTATCAAATCAGCGGTTGCGGCTGCACACGAGACTCTTATTGAAAAGGGTGACCCTGCAGAAAAGCCTATCGGTTGGATGACTCTCCCCGTTGATTATGACAAGGAAGAATTTGACAGAATAGAAGCAGCGGCAAAGAAAATACAGAAGTCCTGTGACATTTTCATCGCTATCGGTATCGGTGGCTCTTACCTTGGTGCCAGAGCGGCTATTGAATTTGTAAAGGGTGCTAACTACAACGCAATGAAAAAGGAAACACCCGACGTTTATTTTGCAGGTAACACAATCGACCCCGATGCTCTTCACGACCTTCTCTCTCTTTGCGAAGGTAAGGATATTTGCATCAACGTAATTTCAAAGTCGGGCTCTACAACCGAACCTGCTGCGGCATTCCGTGTATTCCGTGAGCTTCTTGAAAAGAAGTACGGTGAAGCAGGTGCCAAGGAAAGAATTTTCGTTACAACAGACAAGAAGGATGTACCCGGTAAACTCAAGCATTTTGCTATTGAAAAGGGTTATGAAACCTTTGTGGTACCCGATGATATCGGCGGAAGATACAGCGTTCTTTCAGCAGTTGGACTTCTTCCCATTGCTGTTGCGGGCTGTGACATCAAGAAAATGATGCAGGGTGCAGAGAAGGCAATGCGTGACTTCTCGTCAACAGATATTGAAAAGAACGACTGCTACAAGTATGCGGCTATCCGTAACCTTCTTCTCCGCAAGGGATATGAAATTGAAATGTTTGTTTCATACAAGCCTTCATTCATGTATATGAATGAGTGGCTCAAGCAGCTCTTTGGAGAGAGTGAAGGCAAAGACAAGAAGGGACTCTTCCCCGCTTCTGTTATCTACTCAACAGACCTTCACAGTATGGGACAGTATCTCCAGGACGGCAGAAGAATCATATTCGAAACCGTTGTAGACGTTCTTGAATCCAACTACTCTGTAAAGGTTCCCTTTGATGCTTCGAATATTGACAACCTCAATTTCCTTGCAGACAAGGATTTCCACTATGTTAACAAGCAGGCGCTTCTCGGAACACTTGATGCTCACGTATCGGGCGGTGTTCCCAATGTAGTACTTGAGCTTGACAAGATGGACGAAGAAAACTTCGGCTACACTGTTTACTTCTTCGAGCTTGCATGTGCTCTTTCAGGCTATATCGGAGGAGTTAACCCCTTCAATCAGCCGGGCGTTGAAGTTTACAAGAAGAATATGTTCAAGCTTCTCGGTAAGCCCGAATAATTCACTATACAAATTTAAAGCGTATCGGCAATTTGCCGATACGCTTTTTGGTTTAGGTTATCTGACCTCTTTTCCTGTAAAGCCGAATGTAAGTCTTGCTCTGGGGGTGCCTCGGTTAAGGGCGCGAGCAGTGAAAGTTGTCTTGAATTTGCCTCTCGGCGCTTTGAAGTTTTGAGAATTGAACCAGATTTGCTTCGAGTTTCCGTAACGGTCATAGACTCTTGCTTCACTGCCGTCAAATTCTATATAATCGGTGGACATCAGCTCACATTCAAATGTGATGAAGGCATCACCTATGGAAATTGTGGGATTTTTGAGAACTTCGTATGTGTGTTCATATGCAATAAGGGATGACATTCTTACGCCCTCGGTATCCCCTCTCATATCTATCCTTACTGCATTTATACTACTGTGCTTAAGACCGTGACGATAAGTGTAATAGAAATGTACACCTTCTTCAAAGGGCTCAGCCTTATATTCTCCGTTATCTGTTTCAAGGAGAATAAATTCACGCCATCCTTTGAAATCAACATCAATATAAAAATCTCCAAAGCTTGTCTTGTTTTGTTCAAGTCTTATGCGTATTCTTCCACCCTTACCGTTACCAAAAATCTTTACAACCTTTGCAAGATGGTTTGAGAGATTTATTGGACCGCCGAATTCACAAAAAGTCTTCTGCTCTGAAATGTTTTTGTTTTCGTCAAGAGGAAGCAAAACCATAGGATTCTTTTTAAGAGTTGACATCATTGCTTCGATTCTGACAAACGGTACTTGTGAACCAAAGGGATTCTTTACTTCGACAGAATTTCTTGCTTCGTCATTCAAGTCGTACATCTTGAACTTCTGATAATTCTTTTCTACAAATGTGTACTTGCCGCCACGTTTTTCTCTAAGCTGATATTCCCACTGACCGTTTCTGAGCTTTTCACGGTATTCCTCGGAGAAATACTGTGCTTTGCGAAGGTCATCATATTTCTTGTAAAGGTCAAGGTTACGTCTCATGGCAGGATATTTGATATACGTTGTCTTTACCGCACCGTTGTGGAATACGGTCGAAAAATCGTATGCCACAGCAAGTGAGCCGAGAAAATCTATGTCATCAAAGAACTGATATTTTGTGTTCTCGTTTCCGGGGTAATCCTCTGTTTGCGGATAATAGGCATACCATCCCATTGTAGGTGCGCAATGGCTGTCAATAAACGCCGCATTGCGTTTTGTATGCATTATATTCCAGGTCTTATAGCCCTTATACGGACAGTCAAGAGCACCGATTCGTCCGCGTGCCGCCCACATAGACGGAACAAAAGCCGCACCTTCGAGAACGGGGTCGGTATCACAATGCTTTAAGAGCTCGCATATAAATGCCGCAATGTAGAACCAAGGCTCATGATCTCTGTCGTTGCAATGATAATACATTCCGTCAAGAGCATCCAGGTAAATCATCTTAAAACCGCCATCGTTGTAAGCCTTGGCGGTATTTCTCGCTATCTGATAGAAAAGGTCTGAGCCGAACACGGGTACAAATCCACCGTAATGTCCTTCGAGGTGGTCTACAGCATCACCTTTTTTGTGTGATACTGCCTTTGTGCCGAGGTCACCTCTTTTTACAACCTCAAGTCCGTCTTTTGCTATATTGAAGCTGATAAGTTCTTCTCCGATAAGTATGTGATAAGAATTGTTAACCGAAGCACTTCTGACGGAAGGAATTACGGATGTATCCTCGTTTATCTTTATAAACATAGTATCGCATGATATATCTTCTGCAAGGGTAAGGTGAGTAAGCACCTTTATCTGCTTCTGATTTTCGGGCTTGGACATAATTGCGTCACAGCCGAAATTTATATAAAAGGAATAAGAGTGGAGTCCTGCGGACATACCGTTTGCTTCAAGAACATCGGAAACATTCTTTTTGAATTCCGCGGCATTTTCATATTTGGCAAATTTAAAGTCACCCTGACGGAAGGTATTTCCGCCCTGATGAAGGTCAATCTGGTCGACACCGACTTTTTTGAAGTATGGGATTGTCTCGTCTATAAATTCCTTTGACGTGTCGTATTGGATCGCATAGTTTGAAAAGTTAAGTCTTGAATCTCTTCCCCAAGCGCCACCTGTTGTGGACACGATGCCTACATTTTTGTCTATTGTGAGACAAACATCCTTAAGGATACCTCGCTGATCGATAATCGGAGCTATAACAAGACCGTATTTTGCCCCAATGTCTCCAAGGTGCGGATAAACCCTTGCCAAAGTCTCAAGGCTTTTTGAATCGGGGAAAAACATGGGATTTGCCCATATGGACATTGCGACACCGCAAGCACCCGTGTTATTCTTGTCTTCATAATCGTAGCTGTATCTTGCATGAGCAATCATTGCATAGAATGTACCTTTCGGAAGGTGTGAAACAATTTCGAAGGTGAAATACTTATCAAAAGCAAATGCCTTTACATCAAAGCATCCGTTTGCAGTACTTACAGTAATAATATCACCGTTAAGTGAAACACCGTTTACCTCGATATTTGTTTTTTCCTTTGTAACCAATTCAAAAAAGCAGGTATCCTCTCCAATAATACTTTTTCCTGTTTTTTTGTCAGTAATTTTTTCTACCAAAGAATTTTTCTTTGATATTACGATTTCCGCACAGTCATTTTCAAAAATAATGCTGTTATTGACATTCCTAACTGAAGCCATGATAAAATCCTCCGTATAATCGTTAAGCTTTTGCTTACAGTTTAACTTTATCATAAATGAAACTCAAAGTCAACCGATAAAGCTTCAGTTTTTTCAAAAGATGTCATTGTATGTCATGTAATGTCAGTATAAAATGGTATTAAAGAAATAATACGGAGGACAATATGACATACAAAAAGAAAGCAAAGACACTGAATGAATTAAAAAGGCGTGTAAATGATTATTTTGAATCCCGTCTTGCACCGATAACGGACAAAAACGGCATCCCCATACTCGACAAAGAGGGAAACATAACAAAAAAAGTAGCTCTCCCCTACACGCTGACGGGACTTGCGCTGGCAGTTGGATGTGAAAGCCGTGAAGAAATGTTTTCCTTTGAAAACGATGCGATGAACAGATTTATGAAAATGTCGGCAATGCGTGTGGAAGAGTACGCCGAGGAAAAGCTTTTTTCAAAAGAAGCTTTTTCGGGAGTAAAGCTGTTTTTATCGGTTAATTTTGACCGCTGGGGCGGTGATACGGAAAGCGGCGAAGACGATTATGAAATACCCGATTCCGTAAAGGAGTGGACTGTATGACAAGAGTTGAGCGTTATTTAAAAAGCATACATCCTTATCCAAAGCAGGAGGAGTTTTTCAAGGCTGATTCCACGAGAATTGCCTACGGAGGTGCAAGAGGCGGAGGCAAGAGCTGGGCAATGAGAACAAAGTTTATTCTTCTTGCTCTCACCTATCCCGGCATACAGATTCTATTGCTCAGGCGAACCTTCCCCGAGCTGAGGGAAAACCACATAATACCGCTTCAAAAGACCTTGAAGGGGATTGCTGTTTACCGTGATTCCACAAAAGAATTCACCTTTAAAAACAAAAGCAGAATAAAGCTTGGCTACTGTCTCAACGAATCAGACATTCTGCAATATCAAGGTCAGGCATATGAGGTAATCGGAATGGAGGAGGCAACGCAATTTACTTATATGCAATACATTGCACTCACCGAATCCAACAGACTGTCCGGAAACACGGCAAATTTCGTACCCCGTATGTACTTCACCTGCAACCCGGGAGGTGTTGGACACGAATGGGTAAAGAGGCTTTTTGTTGACAGGAATTACGGTGAAAATGAATCAAAAAAGGATTACACATTTATTCCCTCGACCGTTTATGACAACGAGTACTTAATCACAAAAAATCCGCAATACGTAAAAACACTTGAAGCTCTGCCGCCGCTCAGACGTAAGGCGATGCTTTACGGAGATTGGGATGCATTTGAAGGTCAGTACTTCCCGGAATTTTCAAGAGAAAGAAACGTATGCCGTCCTTTCACAATCCCCGATGATTGGATGAGATTTATGGCTTTTGACTACGGACTTGACATGACAGCGTGTCTTTGGTTTGCTTATCCGTCGGACAAATCCAGACTATACGTTTACCGTGAGCTTTATTGCCCGAATCTTATACTAAGTGAGGCGGCAAAAGAAATAGTTTCGCTCAGCGGTAACGAAAAAATACGCTGGAGTGTTGCGAGTCCCGACCTTGCTGGCAGACGTCAGGACAGCGGACGAACAGGCTTTGATATTCTTGCATCCTTCGGACTTGGCGGTGTGCTGGCGGCGGATAACACAAGAATAACAGGATGGCGAATGATAAGAGAGCTGCTTCGGGACGGTAAGGAAGGAAAACCGAGGCTGATGTTTTTTGAAAGCTGTACAAACATCATACGGACACTCCCAAAGCTGACCTTCGACACTAAGGTATCGGAAGATGTGTCTTCCACTCCTCATGAACTCACTCACGCTCCGGATGCATTGAGATACGGAGTTATGTCGCTTGGCTTTATGCCGGGAGAGGTAACAAAAAGACAGATTCCCGAGTGTGACCCGTTTGATGAATGGCGAGAAAAAAAGCCGATGAATTACATCAGCTTTCTTGAAAAATAAAATCTTTACGGAAGCTTCACTTTCTTTTTCTTTACTTCCTCTTTGGTAACCTTTTTACCGTTGATGAATCTTTCGACCTTCATTTTATCACCCCGAATAATTTTTGACATAACACTCAATAATTATTCGGGGTGATTTTTTGAAAAAAGCAGCACTTTACGTCAGAGTATCAACAGAAGGACAGGCAGAGGAAGGATATTCTATTGAAGCACAAAAGAAAATGCTTGAAGCTTGGTGTGTTTCAAAGGAAATAGAAAATTATGAATTTTATATAGACCCCGGATATAGCGGAAGCAACCTTGACAGACCCGCTGTTTCGGCAATGCTTGCCGACTGCACTGCGGGAGTATTGTCCCACGTTGTCGTATACAAGCTTGACAGACTATCACGAAGTCAAAAGGACACGTTATTTATCATTGAGGATGTTTTGAACAAGCACGGTGTAGATTTTGTATCTCTCAGCGAAAACATGGACACGTCAACTCCCATAGGAAGAGCTATGCTTGGCATAATATCAGCCTTTGCACAGCTTGAGCGTGAGACTATTAAAATCAGAACAAGAATGGGGATGCGAGAAAGAGTCAAAAACGGCCTATGGATGGGTGGCGGAAAGATACCTTTCGGATATGATTATGACGGTAATAAAGGGATTCTTGTCCCCAACGAGGATGCCGAGACGGTGCGTGAAATGTACCGTCTGTTTCTAAGCGGATATTCGCCGAACACAATTGCAAAAATTCTCGGTTTAAAGTACGAAAAGCTCGCAGTACAAATACTCAAAAGAAAAACCAACATAGGGGTAATATCATACAAAGGCGATGAATACCCCGGTCAGCACGAAGCAATAGTGGATGAGGCGACATATTATGCCGCTATGGAGGAATTTGAAAAGCGAGGCAGAGGTATACTTGCAGACTCCCCTCACCTTTTGTCGGGGCTTATATTCTGCGGTGAGTGTTCTGCAAGGATGAGATATCAAAAATGGGGCAAAAAAGGTTACAAGCTCGTCTGTTATTCACAGCAAAAATCCAAGCCGTATCTTGTTCATGACCCCAATTGTAGGGCAGAGCGTGTCTGGGCAGAGGACGTTGAAGCAGAGGTGCTGGAGGATATATTCTCAATGGGTGTGGAAAAGGAGAAAAAGAAAACACAAAAAGTCAGGCAAAAAGAAAGTATTGCTCTTGAAAAAAAGCTGAAAAGATTATACAGCCTGTACGGTGACGGTAACAGTGCTCTGGAAGATGTGATACATGAGTGCGAGGAGAAGTTAAGAAAAGCGAAAAAACGTGAAGAAGAGGAAAACAAGCAGGATGCCGAGAGACTGAAACGAGAGGAGGCTATGGAAAGAATAAAAAGCGTTGCAGACGTATGGGACTCACTTACGGCGGACGAAAAAAGAGCATTGGTGCGCTCTGTTGTTGACAGAATCTGTATTTTTGGTGACAAAATCAATATTTATTATAGATTTTGAAGATTTTTTAGGATAAAGTGCTGAAAACCTATTGATTTTTTTTGGAGTTTGTTGTATAATAGGCACAGAAGAAAACTCTTCGATTTTACCCGTGAAAGGAAGGTAATTATTATGGTAAGAATAATCATTGGTCTCAAAGGCAGCGGAAAAACAAAGCATCTCATTGAACTGGCAAACAAGGCTGTTGAAACCTCCCCCGGAAATGTAGTATGCATTGAAAAGGGCAACAAGCTTATGTTTGATGTGCGCCACCAGGTAAGACTTGTCGATACAGATTTATTCGATGTTGAAAACGCCGATCAGCTTTACGGTATGGTTTGTGGCATTATTTCCGCTAATTATGATATAAAGGACATATTTATTGATTCATCACTTAAAATCTGCAAGGATGATAAGGCTGAATTTGTAAAATTTATAGAGGCTCTTGACAAGATAACAACAGCAAAGGAAATCAATTGCATTACAACAGCTTCAATTGATGCGGCAGACTTCCCTGTTGAGCTCAACAAGTACATCCTTTAATTTATTAAAAAACAACATAGCAAAAGGAACGCAAGATTTGCGTTCCTTTTTGTGAGATTGGAGATTTTTATGACCTGGTTAAGATTGAGAATAACAGCAAGTGAAATGCCGTCTCCTCTTTTTGTAGAGGACATATCAAACCTTCTTGTTATTGCAGGTGTTGAGACCTTTACGGTAGAGGATTTTTCCGACCTTGAGGAAACACTGTCGGGCGGCGGTATATTTTACGATTATATAGATGACGAGCTCATTGCCTCCGAAGGAAACATTCCTGTGTTATATGCATATTTCGGAACCGACGAGGAAGGAGATGCCACATACGCTGAAACAGTTCGTGCGCTCACCGCTATGCGCAACAGCGAAGGCGGATACGCAAGCCTCGTTTGGTCTCAGGACACCGTTCGTGACGAGGATTGGGAGAACAACTGGAGACAATACTTCAAGCCGTTTCCCGTCGGTGACACTCTCACAGTTAAACCCACCTGGGAGGAGCTTCCCGAAGAACTTGCAAAAAACAGACATATTATTGAAATTGATCCGTCATCCTCCTTCGGCACCGGTTCGCACGCAACAACAAAGCTTTGTCTTGAGAAGCTTGAAAAGGTGATACGCGGCGGTGAGCATGTGCTTGATATGGGATGCGGCAGCGGTATTCTCACAATTGCGGCAATGAAGCTTGGTGCAGGTGATGCTGTTGCTGTGGACATTGACAGTGTAGCGGCAAGAATTGCAGCAGAGAATATGGAACAAAACGACCTCGGTTCAGATGTTGTAAAGGTGCTTGACGGAGATATTCTTGCAGACAAGAGTCTTTATGAAGCTGTCGGAGAGGGATATGACATAATTTGTGCCAATATTGTTGCAGGTATTATCATAATGATGTCGGATATGTTCTATGAAAAGCTGAAAGTCGGCGGTTATCTCATAGCATCGGGAATTATTTCCGAGCGTGAGGAGGAAGTGAAAAAAGCACTTATTTCGAGCGGTTTTACAGTTATTGAAAGCGAAGTTCTTGATGATTGGTCGGTAATTTTGTTAAAAAAAGAAAAATAATCACCAAAAAATATAAAAAATCTTTGACAAATCGGTCATTATATAGTATAATGTATACAAATATATAACCGAAAGGTTTAAAAAATGCCTAAATTCTTTCTATCTGATTGCTCTTTTGAAGTATCCGACACCGTAAGTATTACGGGAGATGATGCTCACCACATATCAAAAACTCTTAGAATGAAGGTCGGTGACAGACTTGTTGTGACCGGCTCAAACAGTGTAGACTATGACTGTGTAATAGAATCCTTTACCGAGGACGGTGTAGAGCTCAAGGTGGAGGACATTCGTCAGAGCACCGTTGAGGATGCTCACAGAATCACTCTCTTTCAAGCGCTTGTCAAGGGAGACAAAATGGATACGGTGGTACAAAAATCGGTTGAACTGGGTGTTTATGACATATACCCCGTTGCAGCAGAGCGTTCTGTTGTAAAGCTCGATGCAAAAGGAGCAGAAAAGAAGGTAGAGCGTTGGAACAAAATTGCACTCGAAGCATCCAAACAATGCGGTAGAGGAATAATTCCCAAGGTGCACGATGTTATCACCTTCAAGGAATGTGCCGAAAAGATGGCAGAGCTTGATATTGGCTTTTTTTGCTATGAGCTGTCTGACGGCAAAACAGTAAAGGACGTAATAAGAGACAAAGACTTTACAACTCTTGGGTTCTATATCGGACCCGAGGGTGGTGTTTCTCCGAGCGAGGCAGATTATGCCAAGTCTTTTGGAATCGAGGACATAACACTGGGTAAGCTTATTCTTCGTACAGAAACGGCAGGTCCCGCCGTTATGGCAATGCTCCTTTACGAAATTCGATTATAATTTATGAGGTAAACAAAATGGCGGCGAAACAAAATTACTCGTATAAGACGAGAAGAGAGGACACTGTAACAACAAGAATGATCGTTGTTTTTGTGCTCCTTCTTGTATCTGTCTTTACATTGATGTCAATAAAGAACTGGCTTGATACCACAAGCGCACTGGCATACTACGAAACTTACTGCAAGGTTATAAAATACATTCCGATAATTCCGCTGGTGCTGACGCTTTTATCGGCTTTTTATTGCTTTAAATGCAGAAGGTCAAATAAGGATGAAAGTCTTCGTGTGCTACCCTCTTACTTTTTGCTTTCTGTTTCTTTGGTAGCACTTATTGCGGCGCTTATTATTTCAAAATACATTTTTGTAGGATATGTACCCTCCATCATATTGATAGTTTTAGTGTCGCTTCTTTTCTTTATTTCAACAGTATTTCCCGGGTCATATACCCTTGTAACGGTTTTTAATGCATTAGGAGCATTTGTAATATACGCACTTCACCTTGTATCTCCCACCGAAAACAAGCTTGCCCACTTTGGCTTCAGAGCACTTTCAATTGTTGTTGCGGCTTTATTTGTTTTGGCGGTAGTAAAGGCAAGCTCAAGTGGCGGTGCTAAATTCGGCTTCAAATTACCCAAGTCCAAGGCTGAACTCTTCCCTCTTATTTTTGCATCTGTTGTTTTTGTTCTTTTCATTGTTTTGGGAATGTTCAACATCGGCTCATACTTGGTGTATGATGTTATAATTGCACTTGAAACTATTATCTTTGCATTATTCTATGCAGTAAAAACGTTGAAGTAAGGAGGAAAAATAAAGATGTCAAACAGACTTTTCCAAAGCATTGTTCATCAAATGAAGGATGCTATCGACAGAACAATCGGAGTAGTTGACAAAAACGGTAATATTATAGCATGCAGTGAACTTGTAAGAATCGGTGAGAGCCTTGATGGGGTGAAGGATGAGCTTGCTTATACAAGCGATACTTTCCGCTCCAACAACTATACTTATCATCCTATCAACAATCACGAAAAAATTGAATATGTGGTTTTTGTTGAAGGTACCGATGCAGTTGCTGACAACCTTGCCACAATTCTTTGTATTTCGCTGACAAATATCAAATCACTTTATGATGAAAAATATGACAAGGCAAGCTTTGTTAAGAATGTTATTCTTGACAACATTCTTCCCAGTGATATATACATCAAATCTAAGGAGCTTCACATAAACAACGAAACTCCCAGAATAGTGTATCTCATAAAGTTCATAGGCAAAAATGACTGTGTTCCCCTTGACGTTATTCAAAACCTTTATCCGGACAAGAACAAGGACTACGTTATCGGCGTTGGCGAGAACGAGGTTGTTCTTGTACGTGAAATAAAGCAAAACGAGGATATGAAGGAAATCATCAAGACTGCGAAGAACATAGTTGACACTGTTAATGCAGAATTCTATTTGAAGTCCTTTGTAGGTATCGGTACTGCGGTTGAATCCATCAAGGAGCTTGCTCGTTCATATAAGGAAGCCCAGATATCCCTCGAAGTAGGTAAAGTATTTGACACCGAAAAGAGTGTTATAAGCTACCAGAATCTCGGTATCGGCAGACTTATTTATCAGTTGCCTACAACACTTTGCGAAATGTTTTTAAACGAAGTATTCAAGAAGGGTGCATTTGAAGCTCTTGACAGAGAAACTCTTATCACCATTCAGGCATTCTTCGAAAACAACCTCAACGTTTCAGAGACATCACGTAAGCTTTTTGTACATAGAAACACCCTTGTTTACAGACTTGAGAAAATTAAGAAGCTCACAGGTCTTGACCTTCGAGAATTTGAGCACGCTATCACCTTCAAGGTTGCGCTCATGGTCAAAAAGTATTTATCATCAAAATCAGGAAATTATTAAAAAACAAAACTCATTGCGAAAAAAACTCGCAATGAGTATGTTTGCGTAAAGAAGTAAAACAAAAAGTAGAATAATAAGGATATAATAATGATAAAACTATCGAATGTATCAAAAGTATACCCTAACGGCACAAAAGCTCTGTCCGATGTTTCAGTAACTATTCCGGACGGCGATTTCGTGTTCATTATAGGACCGAATGGTGCGGGAAAAACAACACTCACAAAGCTTCTCCTTGGAGAAGAAAAGCCAACAACCGGAAAAATTGAAGTTAACGGATATGACCTTGGCAAAATAAAGAAGAGAAAAATTCCCTATTTCAGAAGAACTCTGGGATTTGTTTTCCAGGACCACAGACTCTTCCCTAACATGACAGTATTTGACAACGTTGCATTTGCAATGCACGTTATCGGTGAACCAAACAAGCTTATCAAGCAAAGAGTATGGCGCTTTTTAAAATACGTAAACCTTGAAAATCAGGCATATCATTATCCCAATCAGCTCTCGGGCGGTGAGCAAAGACGTGTTGCCCTTGCCCGTGCCCTTGTAAACAATCCCAGCATTGTTATAGCGGATGAGCCTACCAGTAACAGCGACCCCATCATGTCGGTTGAAATGATGGAGCTGTTAAAAAAGGTAAACGACGTGGGAAAGACTGTTATCGTAATATCACACGATATCAAAATGGTAAAGTATTACAACAAACGTGTTCTGACACTCAATGACGGTTACCTTGCAGATGACCATAAGAAAGCAGGTGATGAAGATGAAGTTTAGAGCACCTAAAATAGGTTATTCTTTGAAGCTTGCGCTTATCGGTCTTGTGAAGAATACCGTTATGACTCTCTCTTCGATTTTTGTTCTTTTTGCCTGTCTTGCCATAATGGGAACGTTTTTCCTTGTTATGAAAAACATAAACCATAACATTGACAAAATTGACGGTTATAATAAAATCGTTATATTTGTAGACAGAGAAGCAGACGATTATCAAGTGAAGGAAATAGAAAACAAGCTCAACAGCTACGATTACGTAGAAAGTGTTGAATTTGTTTCAAAGGAACAGGCTCTGGAGAATCAGATTTCCCAGTACTCGGAGGCTGACTTCCTTCGCGACGCTTACAAAGACAACAATCCTCTCAAGGACTCATTCTACGTGACCTATAAACCCACGGCAAACGTTGAGTCGCTTATGATGAAAATAGAAAATGAAATTGACTACATTTCAAAAATAAATGTTGACACACAGGTAGTCGAGAAAATCAACAGTATAAAAAATGCTGTTGCCATTATATTCTCATGGTTGCTTGTGCTTCTCCTTGTAGTTTCACTTTTTGTTATCATAAATACGATAAAGCTGTCGGTATTTTCACGACGTGACGAAATCGCACTTATGAGACACATAGGAGCTACAAACAGGTTTGTATCCACACCATTCCTTCTTGAGGGACTTGCAATCGGTATTATCGCCGCAATCATTGCATTTATACTTCAGTACTTTATTTACAAATATCTCATACTCGGACTTGCGGAGCAGTATGAAATACTCTCGCTTGTAAGCTTTAGCTCCGTCAGAAATACTCTTATTGCGGCGTTTGCGCTGATAGGTATTTCAACCGGTGTTATAGGAAGCTATATATCACTCAAGAAGTATAACAAGGAGCATTAAACGCACAGATGAAAGAAGAAAGGTACGCATATGAAATTTAAAAGGATATTCCTTGTCTTCATTGTTGCTGCAGTTTCTTTTACGACAGTTTTTTTAAGCTCGGACGACTATAATGTTGAAACAAAGGCTGCGACCCTGTCGGAAAATAAAGAAACGGTAAAGACTCTTGAAAGTGACCTTAAAAGTATTCAGGACTCTCTCGGTCAGATCAAAAGAAACATAGATGCCGCAAAGCAAGGTCAGGCAGACCAGATAGCTATAAAGAAGCAGCTTGACGAAGAAATAACACTCACAGAGCGTGAAATAGAAACAATTACCAAGCTTATTGACGAATATAACACACAGATAACAGAGACCGAAACCGCTATTGGCGAAAAGGAAAGTGAAATTCAGCAAACACTTGACGTTATCGCCGAAAGACTTGTAATGCAACAAGAAACAGGTACGGTAAATATACTGTCTTATATTCTCGGCTCGGCAGATTTTACAGACCTTTTGACAAGAATAGAGGTTGCAGATGCACTCTTTGAGTATGACAGAATACTCATTGAGGATTTGTCATCCGATAAATTTGATCTTGAAGTTCTCAAGGATGAAGTTGTTGTTACAAGAGACAAATGTAACGAAAGCATCACATCTCTTGAAGCTAAAAAAGTTGAGCTCGGAGAAAAAATAGAGGTTGCCGATTCCTACCTCAAGTCATATCAGAATGACGAATCGAAATATCAGGAGCAGTATAACGCTAAAGAAGCGGAAGCTAATTCAATTTCAAACGAAATAAAAGAAATTCAAGCAAAAATCAAAGAGCAGGAAAGAGTCGATTACACAGGTAACGGATTCAGATTCCCCCTCCCCTATGATGTTACCTATTGGAACACCGGCGGCTTTGGATGGCGTGTATGGAAAAACGGAAGCCGTCCTACAGATTTCCACAGAGGTATAGACTTTGCTTGTGTGAGAGGAACTCCCATCCTTGCATCAAACAGCGGAACGGTAATTCTCAGCAAGCGTTCATCCAGCTTCGGTCTTTACATCATTATCGACCACGGCGGCGGAGTAACTTCTCTTTACGCTCATTGCTCAAAGCTTATTGCTCAAGTTGGTGACAAGGTACAAAAGGGTGATAAGATTGCGGAGGTTGGAAGTACGGGAAATTCTACCGGTAACCACCTTCACTTTGCAATGCTCGAAAACGGCGAATACGTTGACCCCAAAAAGTACATAACCGAGCCCAAATAGAGCAAAAACGGAGGAGAATAAGACTCTATGAACAGAAAACTCCCATTCAGTGCATGTCTTGTGTTGATGTTTTTGGCTGCACTGCTAACTTTTCAAATAGTTAAGGTACAGGATCAGATAAAATACAATAAAATCGTTAAGGAATTCACCGTAAAGCCACTTGAAAATCCAAAGCTTTCCGAAATTGAAGCTCTTGTAGACGAGCATTATGTCAAAGATATTGATAACGACAAGCTCACAGAAGCAGTTGCAATGGGTTATGTTTACGGACTCGGTGACCAGCATGCAGGCTATTATACAGCCGACATTTACAGAGAACTCCAATTATCAATTTACGGAGAGCTTGTAGGAATAGGAATACGTGTTACGTTAGAGCAAATTGACGATGCGGGAACAGAACGTGTTGTCATATTTGAAGTAATGGAAAACACACCTGCATCCGAGGCGGGACTTGAACCCGGAGACGTTATATACTCGGTAGACGGCTCTCTTTACACAGATCTTGGATACGACGAAACAGTTGACAGAATGCTGGGAAAAGAAGGTACAGTACTCAATTTTGAAGTTCTGCGCGATGACGAGATACTTGAATTCAGTATTACCCGCCGTCACTTTGATTCTCAACTTGTCACCTATAAAATGACCGATGCAGACGAAAAGATAGGATACGTAAGAATATATCAATTCGGATATACAACGGTCAACCAGTTCAAAAATGCTGTGAATTCTCTTATTGCCGACGGTGCGGAGAAGCTCATTTTCGACGTGAGAAACAATCCCGGCGGTGAGTACGACACAATAAAGCAGATTCTGGACTTTTTACTTCCCGAGGGCAAAATCGTAATAACACGTGACAAGAACGGCAATGAGATTATTGAAACCTCGGATGCGTCTGAAATAGCACTCCCCATGGTAGTGCTTGCAAACAATTCGTCAGCCAGTGCTGCTGAGCTCTTTACAGCGGCGCTTATGGACCATAACAAGGCATATTTTATCGGTACAACCACCTACGGCAAGGGTACCATACAGACCACCTTCCCTCTTTCCGACGGAAGTGCAGTAAAATTCTCAACACAGTATTACCTCCCTCCTTCGGGCGAGAGCTACGACGGTGTTGGAATCGTGCCCGACATGGAGGTTAAGCTCTCGGAGGAAGCAGAAAAGCATTTCTACCTTATTGACGAGAGTGAGGATGCGCAGCTTTGTGCCGCAATCAAGTATTTGCAAAACGAAAAATAATGTTACAGGAGATATACTGACATGAAGAAGACAATAGTTACAAAAGAAGGACTCCAAAAGCTTCAGGACGAGCTCAACGAGTTAAAAACCGTCACCCGTGTAAAGGTTGGTGAAGATCTTAAAAAAGCAAGAGCTTTCGGCGACCTTTCGGAAAACAGTGAATACGACGAAGCCAAGAACGAGCAGGCAAAGGTTGAAGGAAGAATCCTTGAGCTTGAAGAAATGCTCAAAAATGTTGAGGTTATTGAGAGTGCTAAGACATCAAACGCCATAGGCTTTGGCTCAACAGTTACAGTTGTTGACGAGGACGGAGATGAGGAAACCTACATAATCGTAGGTGCTGCAGAGGCAAATTTCCTTGAAAGCAAAATTTCAAATGAATCCCCTATCGGTGCCGCACTTTTCGGTAAAGCTGTAGGTGAAACAGTTGAATTTGATACCCCTGCGGGAAAATCAACTCTTACAATTAAGGAAGTTACTCACAACAAGTAATAAAAGGTGATAAAAATGGCAGATATGGAAAACAATGTAAATACACAAGCGGAAGAGGTTAACGTAAACGACCTTATCCGCATAAGACATGAGAAGCTTGCCGCTTTGCAGGAAGCAGGCGAAGACCCTTTTGTAATCACAAAGTATGACCAGACACATCACAGTGAAGATATAAAGGCAAGTTTTGAAGCACTTGAAAATCAGCACGTTTCCATTGCAGGAAGAATGATGTCAAAGAGAATTATGGGTAAGGCATCCTTCTGCAGTGTGCAGGACCTTCAGGGAAAAATTCAGTGTTACGTTTCCCGTGACAGCCTCGGTGAAGAGGAATATGCCAAGTTCAAAAAGCTTGACCTTGGTGACATCATAGGTGTTGAAGGATATGTGTTCAAGACAAAGACGGGTGAAACCTCTGTTCATGCAGAAAAGCTTGTTCTTCTCTCGAAGAGCCTTCAGATTCTTCCCGAAAAGTACCACGGTCTTACAAATACAGATATGCGTTACCGTCAGAGATACGTTGACCTTATCATGAATCCCGAGGTAAAGGATACATTTATCAAGCGTTCAAAGATTATCAGCACAATCCGTAAATTCCTTGATGCTCAGGGCTTTATTGAGGTTGAGACACCCATGCTCGTTTCAAACGCAGGCGGTGCTGCTGCTCGTCCCTTTGAAACTCACTTCAACGCACTTGACGAGGATTTCAAGCTCAGAATCTCTCTTGAGCTTTACCTCAAGCGTCTTATTGTAGGCGGTCTTGAAAAGGTATATGAAATCGGAAGAGTATTCCGTAACGAAGGACTTGACACACGTCATAATCCCGAATTCACCCTCATGGAGCTCTACCAGGCATACACAGACTACAACGGAATGATGGACCTTACGGAAAATCTTTTCCGTCATGTTGCAAAGGAAGTTCTCGGTACAACAACAATCGTTTACAACGGTGTTGAAATGGACCTTGGCAAGCCCTTTGAAAGAATTACAATGACCGAAGCTGTAAAGAAGTATTCGGGCGTTGACTTCAGCGAAATAAAGACAGATGAGGAAGCAAAGAAGATTGCTGATGAGCACAATGTTCACTATGAGGACAGACACAAGAAGGGTGACATCCTTTCCCTCTTCTTCGAAGAATTTGCAGAGCACCACCTCATTCAGCCCACCTTCGTAACAGACCATCCCATTGAGATATCTCCCCTCACAAAGAAGAAGCCTTCAGACCCCGCACTTGTTGAGCGTTTTGAAATGTTCATGAACGGTTGGGAAATGTGTAACGCTTATTCCGAGCTCAATGACCCCATTGACCAGAGAGAGCGTTTTAAGGCTCAAGAAGAGCTTCTCGCACAGGGTGATGAAGAAGCAAATCGCACAGACGAGGACTTCATGAATGCACTTGAAATCGGTATGCCTCCCACGGGTGGTATCGGCTACGGTATCGACAGACTCTGTATGCTCCTTACCGACTCAGCTGCTATCCGTGATGTGCTTCTCTTCCCCACGATGAAGACACTTGCAGAGTAAAATCAAGCCGAAAACGCTTATTCTAAGCGTTTTCGGCTTTTTGTTAATCCAAAATATTGCTCAAAAATGAGATTTACGACAGATTTACGACAAATGAACTCGTGAACATTCTTTGAGCCTTACGACAAATTGATATCGTAAATAGAGGAATCAAACGTTTATATTGTAAAAAGTTATTCTTTATGGTAAAATAAAAGAAGTAAAAATTACAAACTCTTTAGGAGCTTAATTATGACAGATATGGATAGAAAAAGAGCCGCAAAGGCTTTTGCGGAATATTGGAAAGATCGTGGTGACGAAAAGAGTGACAGCCAGTCCTTTTGGCTTTCTCTTGCCCGTGACGTTTTAGGCGTTGCGGAACCCGAAAAGTTTATATTGTTTGAGGAACGTGTAAAGCTGGACCACACAAGCTTTATTGACGGTCATATCCCTTCTACCCATGTGCTCATTGAGCAGAAAAAGAAGGGACTCAATTTGCGTAGCCCCATTCGTCAATCGGATGGTACTTTGCTCAATCCCTTTCAACAAGCGCAGAGATATTCGGCGGCACTGCCTTATTCGCAGCGTCCACGTTGGATCATCACCTGTAATTTTGAGGAGTTCCTTATTTACGATATGGAGAAGCCTACGGGTGAACCGGAAAGCATAATGCTTAAGGATCTCGGCAAGGAATACTACCGTCTGCAGTTCCTTGTGGAAGAAAAGAGCGAGCTTCTGCACCGCGAGGAACAGATCTCCATTAAAGCCGGTGAACTCGTCGGCAAGCTGTACGATGCAATACTCAAGCAGTACATTCATCCCGACAGTGAAGAAACTCTGCGCAGCTTGAATATGCTTTGTGTCCGTCTCGTATTCTGCCTTTATGCGGAGGACGCTGGTATTTTCGGTGGCCATCTGAAGTTCCACAACTACATAAAGAGCTTTAATGTCAAGGATGTGCGCCGTGCACTCATTGACCTTTTCCGTGTGCTCGATACCAAAACCGAAGAGCGTGATCCTTATATAGATGACGCTTTGGCAGCATTTCCTTACGTCAATGGTGGCTTGTTTGCTGACGAAAATATTGAGATTCCCAATATGACGCAGGATATTGTCGATTTGCTCCTGCACAATGCAAGCGAAGATTTCGACTGGTCGCAGATCAGCCCTACTATCTTCGGTGCCGTATTTGAGTCCACCTTGAACCCCGAAACCCGTCGTAGCGGCGGTATGCACTATACCTCCATTGAGAATATTCATAAGGTGATTGATCCGCTGTTCCTAGATGAACTTCGCGAAGAGCTTGCAGAGATCAAGGCACTGAAAGTACCCAAGATTCGCAACGATAAAGCAGAAGTTTTCCGCGAAAAGCTGTCTAAGCTTACGTTCTTTGATCCCGCCTGTGGTTCCGGTAACTTCTTAACCGAAACCTATATTTCTCTGCGTCGTTTGGAGAACGAGGCGCTTGAAATTATAAACGAAGGACAGATCATGCTCGGCTTTGACGGCATTATCAAGGTGTCCATCGGTCAATTTTACGGCATTGAGATCAATGACTTTGCCGTAACCGTTTCGAAAACTGCGCTTTGGATTGCAGAAAGCCAGATGCTCAAAGAGACAGAGGACATTGTAAATATGTCCCTCGATTTTCTTCCCTTGAAATCTTATGCCAACATTGTAGAAGGCAACGCTCTTCGTACCGATTGGGAAACCGTCGTACCGAAGGACAAGCTTGATTACATTATGGGTAATCCGCCTTTCGTTGGTGCACGTTGGATGAACAAAGAACAAAAAGACGAGTTATTTGACGTGTTCGGAGAAAAATGGAAAAATTCAGGTAATCTTGATTACGTTTCATGTTGGTATAAAAAAGCTTCTGAGCTTATGAAAGGTACATATATTCGCACAGCGTTGGTGTCAACAAACTCTATCTCACAAGGTGAAAGTGTTGCTACCCTTTGGAAACCTCTTTTTGAAGAAGGGATTCATATCGATTTTGCACATCGTACATTCCGTTGGGATAGCGAGGCAAGCATTAAGGCTCATGTTCATTGTGTTATTGTTGGATTTAGTTGTGCTTCATCTTATAGACCTAAAGTTATATATTCAGCTGAGCGTCCCCTTGTAGTTAATAACATCAATGGTTATTTAGTTGATGCTAACAATGTGTTTATAGAAAACAGAAGCGCACCTTTATGTAATGTGCCAAGCATTGCTATGGGAAATCAACCTATAGATGATGGAAATTATCTGTTTTCTTTAGAAGAAAAAAACGAGTTTATAAAGAAAGAACCACAATCTGAAAAGTGGTTTAAACCTTGGTATGGTGCTCAAGAGTTCATAAATCAAGAACCGCGATATTGTCTGTGGTTGGGTGAATGTTCTCCTAATGAACTAAGAAAAATGCCTGAATGCTTAAAACGAGTTCAAGCCGTTCGAGAATTTAGATTAACAAGCAAAAGAGCAGCTACATTAAAATTGGCAGACACGCCTACCCGTTTCCAAACGGAAAATATGCCTGTTGGCAAGTTTGTTGTAATACCGGAAGTTTCTTCAGAAAAACGAAAATATGTTCCTATGGGATATATGGATGATAGTGTTCTTTGTAGCAACAAACTTAGATTGATGCCGAATGCTGAATTATATCATTTTGGCATTTTGGAGTCAAATGTACATATGGCATGGATGCGTGCTGTTTGCGGTAGATTGGAAATGAGATATGATTATTCAATTAAGATAGTCTATAACAATTTCCCGTGGTGTAATCCTACCGCCGAGCAGAAAAAGAAGATTGAGGAAACAGCACAGGCGATTCTTGATGCCCGTGCTCTTTACCCCGATTGCTCTTTAGCGGACCTTTACGACGAAGTTGCTATGCCTCCGGAGCTCCGTAAGGCTCACCAGGCTAACGACCGCGCCGTTATGCAAGCGTATGGCTTTGATGTAAAGAGCATGACCGAGAGTACTTGTGTTGCGGAGCTTATGAAGATGTATCAAAGTTTGGTATAAGAAAAAATAAATTTAATTCATTGATAATGCTGGTGGTAAAATGATTTTCAAGAATTCTGTGCTCGAGAAAAATAAGTATTCCATCGAAATTGATTTATTGAGTGATTTACAAAACATATCCAAACACCGTTTGTATGAAATGGGATTCGAGGTTGCTGATAAAACAGAAGAAGATTGGATTAGATTGTTTTTTAACGTTCAAAAACGATTAGTAACCAACATGCCACGAACAATATTAAAATCAAAGGAATTTGTGTGTCCACCCCAATATAGTGAAGCACTCAAGGAAATCGAAGAAAAAATTATACATGGTCAAAGCCTCAGTATGTATATGAGTAAGACGATATTGGACCCGGGGTATAAAGATTTATTATTATTTGATTGGAATATACATCATTTTCATCTGAGCAAAAGAAAAAATCGCGATGGTTTTGTGAAACGTAGTGATTTTGAATTATTTGTGTTCTTTACTGAGGATATAGCGTATTTAATACAAATATATCCACACTCTAAATCAAATTTGTACTCAACACAGGAAATGATCAAAATTTTGCATAATAATTGGCCGAATCTTATTGCTACCAATAAAATTCAAGGTGTATTATCTCAAAAAGTAACGGATGCTGATTATGGGGCGCTTAGAAAAGCAGGGATTACTACATTTGTTGAAGTTGGTGACGAAACCATTTATGGTGTAATAGGTGGAGGATATGCGACAGATAAATCCTCTGTTGAAGTTACACGTAACTCTGATTACTGGAAACAATTAATGAGCAATTATCAGAAGCTTATCGTGTCGGAAACGAACAATATTATAGACGCTATTAGCAGATTGTTGGATAAAACTGCAAATAGGCACTTGCACATACAGTTAATCTTTTTGAATGATAACGAATTGACTTTTTATGAAAAAACAAATGGTGTATGTTTACAATTGTACAAAGAAAAAACATACTACCGCCTATGTTATCCAAGGGATTTATTTTTCGATGCGGATTATTATAACTCGCGAGTGATGCGTTTAGTCAACAAAATACATACAAGTTGAATTGAGGTGAAAAAACATGGAACTTCCGTATAGAGGTAGTGGAAAAGTATATTGTGCCGACAAAGAATATCAGTGTGATTTATATTACAACGAAAAAGAGGGCGGCATAATATTAAAAATCAATGTCAAAAACAAAAATAGGATAGGAAGTTTTTTGGAGGTTCCTTTGGAATTGCCATATTTATGTGGGCAATTGGATTCCGGATTCAAATTCACTTTGCTTGATTTGAGAAGGATAAACACGGAAGATATGATATCTTATAGCACAACCGTGTTTACTTTTGATGCTTCATATATTCTTTGTGGCATCGGTGAAAAAGGACAAACGGAACAAACTTTTTATAAAGCTCATTATACCCTTTCAGATATAATCGAGTGGGGTGAAGAATCTGCCTATTGTATAGGCGAAAACTATGAAGTAAAAAGCAAAAAAGAAGACGTCAAAAAGCAAATATATAGTAGCGAAAAATTTACCATTAATTATTTAGTATATGGTTCTTTTTTGCCATGTATTGATAGAGAATTGTTGACTGAAAAGATTGAGTTAAAACAACACGGTGTTATTGAAATAATCTTTGAGGATGAACAAACACTTCTTCAGTTTAATAAAATATTTGAAAAGTTAAAGCGATTATTAGAAATATCAACTCGAAGAAGAATAAATGTTGAGGCTGTTAGTGTTTGTTCTCATGAATTATTTGATAATTATGGAGAAAGAAATATTGAACGCAATATAACGGTTTATGGAGAAGATATAAAAGAACATGAAATGAAAATATCTTCCCGAAAACGTAGGTGGAAATGGATTAATTTGGGAGAACTAATAAAACAAAATTCATTCGAAAATTACTTTTCAAAGCACGATAAATTAGCACCAATAATCGAATTGTTTTTAGAACCTTTTTATGTTGAAAAGAGTTCTGAAACAAGAGTGTTTCTCAATTTGGTTCAAGCATTAGAGACATATCATTCCCGTTTTGTCACTAACGACATCGATGAATTCAAGCAGCGAGTTGATAACCTTTTATCTTCTTTTGGAGAAACACGTGCTGACGAATATAAAACATATTTATTGGCACATAGCAGCAGGTTTATCACTCTTGAAAGCAGACTTGCGGATCTATTAATTGCTGAATGGAAAATACATTTTGATACCGGCGATATTAATTATAAAGATTTCCCGTCAATCATTGCTCATTCCAGAAATTATTATATTCATTACGATGAAGGTATAAAGGAAAAGTATAGAGTTCTTTCTCAAGAAGAATTGCAAACATACAATACGGTATTGATTGAAATCTTAGAGTATTACATTTTATTGGAACTCGGTTTTGTTGAAACAAATGGAGAAATAAAAAAGAAAATTACCGAAAGATGGGGTAACGTTTCGCAAAGTTTAGAGATTTCAAAGATATCTAAAACTCAGCACGGATCACAATCGTAATATTAAGTGAAATTTAGGATGAAATATTATGCCACTTGAAATAGCAAGAAACGATATAACAAAGATGAAGGTTGATGCCATTGTTAACGCCGCCAACGAGTCGTTGCTCGGCGGTGGAGGTGTTGACGGAGCGATTCACCGTGCCGCAGGTGCCGAATTGCTTGCCGAGTGCAGAACACTTGGCGGTTGTAAGACCGGCAAGGCAAAGATCACGGGCGGTTATAATCTGCCTGCGAAACATGTAATACATACCGTTGGTCCTATCTACGAGGATGGTAAACACGGAGAAAAGGCATTGCTTGAATCCTGCTACCGAGAATCACTGGCTCTTGCTAAGGAGAACAACTGTGAAACCGTCGCTTTCCCGCTTATCTCATCGGGTGTGTACGGATACCCCAAGGATCAAGCCTTGAAGGTTGCTATCGACGTTATCAGCGACTTCCTTCTCGAAAACGAAATGACGGTCTATATCGTCATCTTTGACAAGGCGGCATACAAGATCAGCGAGAAGCTGTTCTCCGATATTGCCGAATATATCGACGATAATTACATGGACGGGCATACCGATTACAGCAGCGAGCGAATTCGTATGAACGCGCTACCGTCAATGGCTCCGCGCAAAAGGCGGAAGAAATCAGAGGATGATTTCCTTGAAATGTGCGATACGATGATCGAAAAGATCATCATCGGGAAACGTGAAAGCAAACACGCAAAGAAAGGCGTAAAGCAGAAGATTCGCATACTCTTCAAAGGCTTTGGCGAGCTCAACGATCTTATGTGTGTATAACGGCAAAATACCCATGAAAAGCAATAGGAAATATGGATTTCTCCATATCTCCTATGCTCCGAACAACTACTTATGGTATAACATCCTTATTCGTAGCCGCCGAAGGCGTCTTTTTTATTTGAAGACAATTACAGAACGAACCGGCTCCGCCGAAGGCGGAATCCGGTTCGCGGTTCATCAATGCTCCTGTGGAGCATTGAGCTTCCAGTTGTCTCCACCAAAAAATTCCGTACACGCGAGTGTGCGGAATTTTTTACTTTTTCACTTTTCACTAATTCGGCGTGTACGGAATTTTAAGTAATAGGTAAGAGGTAATAGTGAAAAGGTTAGCTTTTCGCGGTGGCGAAAAGCAATTTAATTGATAGATGCCAAACGGCATTTTTGAGCAAGGAAGTAGAAGTGAACCTTTCCCGGTGCTTTTTCGACGAGCTTATACTTGACTAATCATAAAAATCATGGCATAATTACAATACAAATTAAGAAAAGGAGTTGATCATTATGTCTGCAACTGTACATTTTACAAACACACTACAAACAAAACAAAATATGAATAGGAGATATAATGATCAAACTACAAGGAAAAAGA
>SVRV01000050.1 GCA_015064635.1 Oscillospiraceae bacterium | reverse complement strand
TTATATTTCTCCTTGATAACTGTGAAATCACAGTGCCTGAAAGTAACCGCTTTTTCATAGAGGTTAATTGTAGCGGAATACCGAATCATATATACTACCGAAGGATGAGAAATTATGATTCGGAAATAGCAGAAAACGGACTTTCTGCCGGACAAGAAACGCGTGCATTTACCGGCAATTATGATTTTAGCCATACTACAACAGAATGGAAAAGTGTAATTTCCTTAGGTATTTCAGGCTTGAGAAAAAGAATATCCGAGTATGCTGAAAAGAACAAAGATGACAAAAAGAAACAGAGGTTTTATAACGAAATATCAAAAGTTTATGATGCTGCTTTGCGTTTTATGAAACGAGCTTCAGAAGTCGCCGCAGAAAACGGTAAGACAGAAATGGCGACAGGCCTCGTAAATCTGACTGAAAATGCTCCTTCAAATTTATTTGAAGCGATGCAGACAACAATCATTTATTATGTGTTGCAAACCGTGTTTGAAGGAACATATTTAAGAACACTCGGTCGATTTGACAGTCTTTTTTATCCATTTTTTGTTAAGGAAAGCAAAAATAATGTAAAAGCATTGTTTCTTGATTATCTTAAAGAAATAGACCAATTAAAGGCGCCTTCCAATATTCCTTTTGCACTTGGAGGAACAGATATTTTTGGAAACGATTTAATCAACGAACTTTCATATATAATCCTTGATGCATATACCAAAGCAAATACAAACAATACGAAATTTCACATGTTATGTACAGAAAACACCCCTGAAGATATTATAAAAAATGCTCTTGATGCTGTCCGCAAAGGTAATAACAGCATAGTATTTATGTCGGATGGAAAAATTATAGAATCTCTTGAAAAAATGGGAGAAAAACATGAAGACGCAGTAAACTATCATGTTGTAGGTTGTTACGAGTGTGGCGGAGAAGGTGAACTGACCTCGTCCTGTAACGCAAGAGTAAATATTCCAATGGCATTGGAGTTCACACTGAACAACGGTAAAACTATGCTTTCACAGATGCAGGCAGGCTTGCAAAACAGCGGAAACTTTGACAGCTTTGAATCATTATATGTTGAGTTTACAAGGCAACTTGTATATATGTGCAACTGTGCAATGAAGATGACAGATTTGTGCGAGGCGCATTACAAACAGGTGCATTCTGCCCCGATATTTTCAGGAACATATACATCGGCATTGGAAAAAGGTGGCGATTTGTACTGTGATTATACGGCTAAATATAACAATTCATCTGTAAACGGCATCGGTCTTGCAACGGCGGTAGATTCCCTGGTTGCAATAAAAAAACTTGTTTATGACGATAAAATTATGACTCTTGACAATTTGATTGAAATATTAAAATCTAATTGGAAAAATCAGGAGGCTCTGCGTTTAACGATAAAAAATAAATTCCCCAAATTCGGATTAAACGAAGGACGTACAGACAAAATAGCAAAGGATATAGTCGATGTAATGCACAAAGCCATATCAGGAAAACCAAATGTAAAAGGCGGAGTGTACAGACTCGGATTATTTTCTATAAACTGGCGCTGGGAATTTGGCGAAAAAACAGGAGCATCTGCAGACGGCAGACTTGCAGGTGAAACGCTTTCGCAAAACACCAGTGCAGCCTTTGGAGCTGATCGTGATGGTGCCACAGCACATCTTCTCTCTGTTGCATCTATTGACACTTCAAAAACACCAAACGGAGCAATTGTGGATATTGACCTTCATTTGTCTGCTGTCCGCGGAGAAAACGGGCTAAATACATTGTTTTCTACACTAAAGACATATTTTGAGCTTGGCGGTTTTGCTGTACACTATAATGTTCTTGATACAGAAGTTTTGAAGGATGCCAAGCTGAATCCCGAAAAGTATCCAAACTTACAGGTACGGTTGTGCGGTTGGAATGTATTATTCTCCTCACTCAGTGAAAAAGAAAAAGATGAATTCATAGCGAGGTCAATAAAATGAAAGGCTTTATATCAGGAATAAAACGTATGGAATCACACGACGGTGACGGATTAAGAACCACTGTGTTTTTCAAAGGGTGCCCCCTTAAATGTATTTGGTGTCATAACCCAGAAAGTATATCCTTTGAAAAGCAAGTTGCTTTTTTCAGAGAAAAATGTATACATTGCGGAATCTGCGTAGATGAACACAATGAAAAAACGGCACAAAGCTGTCCTGTAGATGCACTTGTTTTATATGGAGAGGAATATGATGTTGATTCACTTGTCGATGAGGTAATGAAAGACGAAAAGTTTTTTGTAAACAGTGGTGGCGGAGTTACCTTGTCGGGTGGAGAGTGTCTCGCTCAGCCTGATTTTGCCGTTGCATTTGCAAGAAGGCTTAATGAAAAAGGCATAAACGTCTACATAGATACTTGTGGTTTTATAAATCGTGAAGTTTTGCAGAATATTATTCCGTATGTAGATAAGTTTTTGTATGATATCAAGGCCATTGACCCAACAGTGCATAAAAGATGCACAGGACAGGGCAATGAATTGATATTGAAGAATTTAAAATTTCTGTCTGAGAGTGAATGTACTATCGAAATCAGATATCCTCTGGTTAAGGGATACAACGATGAAGAGTGTGATAGAATAGGTGATTTTTTGAGCAACCTTAAAGGAATATCGAAAGTAAAGGTATTACAATATCATCATTTTGCCGCTTCCCGATATGAAGCACTCGGGATGACAAACACACTTCCGGATACCGAAACCACGTATGAAGATATAGAAAGTGCAATAAAAATTTTGAAGACCTACGGATTAAATGCTGTCAATGGGATGATTGAAAGCTGATTATTTGTCCGGTACTGTAACAAGCAGGGAATATGTGCACCATATTCCAAACATTTAGGATATCCTAAAACCTTACGATAAAAGGCTGAACGAAAACAAACGTTCAGCCTTTAAAATTATTGTCCTTAAGAACACGCGCCTTAAAGCTCAGAGTTTTTTGTAATTAAAATACATTTAAAGCTTTTTGGTGGGGTTCAGGGCAAAGCCATGATATAATTACTCAAGCTCTACCTTGACAGGTGCGCCTGTTTCCATGGATTTGTTACAAGCGAGAGTGAAGGCAACAGACTTGAAGGCGTCGGCATAGGGAGAACGGATCTTGCTTCCGTCACCGGATATGACCGCTTCGATGAAGGTCCTGTCGCATTCGATACCCGCATCCTTTGCAAACTTGTACTCGATAACCTCGTTTCCACCTGCCCCAAGTCCGCCGTCGCCCGACACAACGAAGCCGTCTGTCTTTTGCTCAGCGGGCTTGTCGCCGTAGATGAGGGTAGAGCCGATAATCTTATGCTCACATCTCTTGTCACGGGTAGAGAATACGATCTTAGAATCAAAGCTTGCGCCCTTTGTAGCGTAGTCGCCTGTGGATATTACTCCAAGTGCGCCGGATCTGAACTTTACAACAGTTGTGGAAAGGTCATCTGTGTCATAGTCGGGCACCTCGGTTACAAATCCTCTTGTGCCATAGGTGAATACCTCTACAGGCTCGTCGAAGATGTAACGGATAATGTCGAACTGGTGTATGGTCTGCTCTACTATCTGACCGCCGGAAATGTCCTTGTGACGCCACCAATCAACCATGGGAACACCGCCCATACGAGTGGCATCAACATAAATTACGGTATTGTCACGGCAGAACTGCTTTGCGGGCTCTACTATTTCATTAGCATATCTGCATTGGAATCCCGAGGCGGTGATAAGGTTCTTTTCAGCCGCCGCATCTCTTATCTTACGAGCTAAATCAAGGTCAAGTGCAAGGGGCTTTTCAACAAAGAAGGGAATGCCTCTTTTTATTGTTTCAAGCTCGATTTCGCCGTGACAGTAGGGAGGGATACAGATAAATACCATGTCCGGCTGTATCTCGTCATACATTTCACGCCAGTCGGTAAATGCCTTGCCGCAGCCGGCTTTTTCAACAAAGGCTTCTGCCTTTTCGGGGATAAGGTCACAAAATCCCGCAAGCTCAACAATGTCCTTGAAATTGACAAAATGACTGAGGTGATAGCTACCGATGCCGCCGCATCCTATCATTGCAAGTTTTTTCATAGTTTTCTCCTTATTTCTTCGTTTATATTTAAGGGATACTCCTGTCCCTTGTATACAAATATACCGCCGGAAGCTGTTGATGTGACGGAAATGTACTCGTCTGTCACTCTTATTTTTACCTCTCCGTCCCTTACGGGTACCCTTCCCTCAAATCCGCCAAGGCGAATGATTGGCTCAACCTTGAAGGTCTCGTATCCCGGAGCGGTGGGGGATACGCCCATGTAATACTTGCCGAATATATATACCGAGCCTGCTCCCCATGCGTGGCAAAGGGATTTACCGAATTTATCGGAATACATTCCGTAATGCTCGACACCACGCTTTTCAGGGTCAAATTCCTCCCATATGGAGGTTGCACCAAGCTTTATCATTTCTCCCCAATATGATACAATTTCCTTTTCAACGGCATCAAATTCGCCCAGCATTGCCAATACATCAAGCTCATAGCCCTTGAAATAAGGGGTGGTGATTTTGGTGATGTTGTCATTTTTCAGAACCTTTTCGGTTATAATCCGAGTTCTCTCAGGGGAGGCTATGCCGTAAAGAATAGCAAAAATATTGGCATGTCTCGTTATATGATTTTTGCCCGAGGAGTATGAATCAATATATCCGCCAAGCTCCTCATTCCAGTAGAACTCATCAATTTTTTCGTTGAGTGCCTTTGCTTTTTCAAGATATTCGTCACCGTTTTCGCCAATGGCTTCGGCTATGTTTGCCATTGCTCTGTATGCGGCAACGAAAAGTATCTGCTCAGCCGACATTGCGCCTGTCATGTCAAAATCCGACCAGTCGATGAAGGTCCAGTCATTCTTTATACCCTCTATGAAGCCGTCGCTGTTTTTCCTTGATTCGCAAAAGGAGATCAGTTCAACCGCCCTCGGGAATATGTCCTTTAAAAATTCAATGTCTCCATAGGTAATATAGTATTCAAAAAGACCTATTATCCAGAAGAACGAATAGTCGATAATTGTGTTTATGTGCTGAACGACGGGAGATTTTCCGAAGAGACCCAGGGCGGTACGCTTTACAATGTCACGGTCTGCATAGAGATATGCGTTTATTTTCCCGCTCTGATATGCGTCTCCCGACCATACCCAGCGGTCACGCTTGATTCCGTCGAGGAAACATTCACGGCAGTTGAGATAGAAGGTGTATACCGAGGTGTTATATATTTGATTTATCAGTGGGTTATTACACTTAAAGTCACCTCGCTGTACCAGAGGAAGATATTCAAACTCGGCTTCAAGTTCAATGTCCCGGTTCACATATATGTATCGGAATGCTCTTGCTTTCAGCGTTTTGTCACCTTTTACATATTCAAATATGATGCAATTGTCACCGTCGAGTGCCTCCTCACGGCTTTCGCCATAGCAAATCAACGTGTTTTCACAAATACCTTTTACGTTGATACGGCAGAAGGTTTCACAACCGTAATCGTAAAGGTATCCGCCGTTTACCTCTTCCTTTGAAACAGGAGTGAGAGTTTTGTATTCAAAGGGGAATATTTCCGGTGTTTTGTCAAGGGAGTCATGGTGTTTGGAAAAACCGACTTTTAATGCGTCTCCGTTGTGTGCATTACACTTCCACAAGTCTCCTGATGGGCAAACGTCACTTTCTACGTATACCGCAGGCAAACCTCCGGGCTTTGCCGCAGAAACAGATATTTTGTGTTCTCCTTCGGGAATTGTGAGTTCTTTATTTAAAGGAAGTCTTTTATTATCAATTTGTACATAGCCTTCGCCGTTTGAATAAGCTGTCATTTTTCCGCCTCCCGCGACGGTTGAAAAGGTTACATTAACTTCGGGTGAGGACATTTTCCAAAATGCAGGTACCGTTTGCTCTCTCTCATCACGTCTCATATGTATGAGCATCGTATGATATATTTCATAGTCCCCCGGATACCACATCCAATAGCTTTTCATAGCTTTCTCCTTAAACTTTTTCTATGTACTTTATATCATACGCATTTTGATTTGTCAAGCCTGAAATCGAATTTTAAAACCGTGTAAAGTATTGAACTTCTGCCCCTTTTGTGCTATAATAAAATTGAGGTGATATTGTTTGAAAAGAATAACAGCATTTCTTTTAATAATCATTATGATGTTCACCCTTACAGGTTGTCCTGCAAGTGAGGACGGCACATGGGACTTAAAATATGTATTTCTCTTTATAGGGGACGGCATGAGCTTCAATGCAGTACAGCTCACACGTGATGCCATTGCTTCAAGATATGATTCGGTTATACCCGCAGAGCTTTCGTTTACCGATTTTGATACGGTTGGACTTTTTACAAATTATGATGCCGAGTCCTTTATTCCCGAATCATCTTCAAGCGGTACGGCTATGGCTACGGGTATAAAAACCAATTCCGTTTGTATTGCCGAAACTTCTTGGGGTGAGGAAAAGGACAGCATTGCCACACTTTTAAAAGAAGAGCTTGATATGAAGGTGGGAATAATCACCACTGCCAATATGAATCACGCAACCCCTGCGGTTTTCTATGGGCACAGCGCCTCAAGATATAATTATTACGAAATAGGCGAATACCTTCCCAAATCGGATTTTGACCTCTTTATCGGTGGGCAGTTTCTTGACCCCGAGGGAGGCGGGGAGCATCTCTCGTCTCTTGCAAAAAAAGAGGGCTATACTGTAATTGATACAAAAGAGAATATTTTTGGCAAAAAGGATAAAAACAAAAAGCATCTCATAATAGACCCATGGTGTGATTCATCGGGCATGATGAGCTTTTCCATAGACCGCCCGAAAGAGGCACCGACACTTGCAAATTACCTTGAAATGGGTATTGAGCTCCTTGACAATGAGAAGGGATTTTTCATTATGTGCGAGGGAGGAAGAATAGATTCGGCGCTTCACGCAAACGATGCGGCAACCGCTATGCACGAGGTGATAGCTTTTTCCGATGCAATAGGTGCGGCACTTGATTTTTACGAAAAGTATCCCAACGAAACGCTTATTCTTGTTACAGGCGACCATGAAACAGGCGGACTTTCCCTTGGATATACCGGTTCTGGCTACACGATAGCACCTGACAAGCTCTTTGAACAAAAGATTTCGTATCTCACCTTTGATAACGAATATGTGACAAGGTACAAAAATGAAAACACTCCTCTTGACAGTATTTTGAAGGATGTGGAAAGTCTTTTTGGCCTTGAGGACATTAGTGAATATGAGAGAACAAGGCTTGAGAAGGCGTGGGAGAAAACTCTTTTGGGAAGTGATGGCTACACCGAGGAGGATAAACTGAATTATGGAACACGCACTCCAATTACCGCTGAGTTAACACGGCTTTTGGCAAACAGGGCAGGAATAGATTTTTCAACGTATGTTCATACCGCCGCCCCTATGGTATTGTGGGCGAAAGGAAAGGACGAGGCTGTTTTCGGAGGAACGTATGACAACACCGATGTGTATAATAAACTGTACTCTCTTTTCTTTAAATAATATTGACAAAAACTGACATTTGTATTATGATATTATGTATGTTTGTAATCGAAAGAAGGCTTATATTAAATGTTTAAAAACGAAAAGGTGAGAAACGCTGTATTTCTCGGAGTGCTATGCTCCGTGTCTTATCTTGCGGTGTATATTGCAAGAAATGTACTGGGTGCCGTTACTCCTCAAATGATTGCATCGGGCGGATATACAAAGGAATTTATCGGCTCGGTTTCATCTGTATATTTTGTATTTTATGCGGTAGGACAGCTTATCAACGGTGCAATAGGTGACAAAATAAAAGCAAGAAATATGATAAGCTTCGGTCTTATACTTGCGGGTATATGTAATTTCACCTTCCCGATATTGAAGAATGAGCTTTCAATACAGTTCATTTACGGTATGACGGGCTTTTTCCTTTCCATGATTTACGGTCCCATGACAAAGGTAGTTGCTGAAAACACAGAGCCGCATCATGCAACACGGTGCAGCCTCGGTTATACATTTGCATCATTTTTCGGATCGCCTATGGCAGGAATGCTTGCATCCGTTATGGCGTGGACTACTGTTTTCAGAGTCAGCAGTATAGTGCTTTGGGTAATGGGTGCGGTATGCTTTGTTACGTTTTTACTGCTTGAAAAGCGAGGAATTGTCAAGTACGGACAGTATGACCGTAAAAAAGGCGATAAGCGAGAGGGTGCTATAAAAGAGCTTTTCAAGCGTGATATAGTTGTATTTACATTAATTTCCCTGCTTACGGGCGTTATAAGAACAACGGTTATTTTCTGGCTTCCCACATATCTTGCCGAATATCTCAAATTCCCCGAAAGTGAAGCTACATCAATATTCAGCATTTGTACCTTGCTTATTTGCGGAAGTGCTTTTGTTTCCATATTTACATATGAAAGACTTAAAAGAAATATGGAATTGACTCTGCTTTTGATGTTTACTATTTCAACTGCTTCCTTCCTTGGAGCATATTTGGTAGATTTCAAAACGGTAAACATAGTGTTTATGGTAATGGCAATATTTTTCAACAACTGTGCCGCTACAATGCTGTGGAGCGTTTACTGTCCCAGCCTTAAGGACACCGGAATCGTTTCAGGTGCAACGGGCTTCCTTGATTTCATGAGCTATATGGCGGCTGCCGCTTCAAGTACCATTTTCGCAAATTCTGTTTCAGCTATCGGATGGGGTAATCTCATTCTTGTTTGGGCAGGACTTATGCTTGTAGGTGTTGCAACTGTTCTCACCTTTGGGCCTAAGAGAATTTTCAGAAAGGCGGAATCATCAAAATGATTTGCAATAATATTTTAGATGCAATGGGGAATACCCCTCTTATCAGACTTAACAGACTCACCCCCGAAGGGGCGGCGCAGATACTTGTAAAGTTTGAAGGACTTAATGTAGGCGGCTCGATTAAAACAAGAACCGCATACAATATGATAAAGGATGCCGAAAGACGCGGTATTATAAATAAGGACACAATAATCGTGGAGCCCACCAGCGGAAACCAGGGAATAGGCCTTGCGCTTGTAGGAGCTGTACGTGGCTACAAGACAAAGATTATTATGCCCGACTCCGTCAGCGAGGAAAGACGCAAGCTCGTAAATCATTACGGTGCCGAGGTAATTCTTGTTCACGATGCGGGTAATATCGGCGAATGTATTGACGAATGTGTAAGAACGGCCTTGAGAATGAAGGAGGAGGACCCCAGAGTTTTTGTTCCTCAGCAGTTTGAGAATCCCGCAAACCCCGGAGTACAGAGAGATGTTACGGGTATGGAGATAATCAACGGTGTTGATGGCCCAATTCACGGCTTTTGCTCGGGAATAGGTACTGGCGGTACTATTACGGGTATCGGTGAAACACTCAAGAAGTACAATCCCGACATTGAAATATGGGCGGTAGAGCCTGAGCACGCCGCAATCCTTTCGGGTGGTTCAATAGGTACACACCTTCAGATGGGTATAGGCGACGGACTTATCCCCGATATACTCAACCAGGATATATACAGCGATATCTGCATTGTCAAGGACGAGGAAGCAATCAACACAGCCAAGGAGCTTGCTTCCAAGGAAGGAATCATGTGCGGAATTTCCAGCGGTACAAACGTTGCCGCAGCAATTCGCCTTGCCAAGAAGTTAGGAGAAGGCAAAACTGTTGTAACAGTACTTCCCGACACAGCTGAGAGATATTTCTCAACTCCTTTGTTTGAAGAATAAAAAATATAACATAAAGACGGCAGGAGATTACTCCTGCCGTCTTCAGACTGTCGAAAAACGCTCATCAAGCGAAAGCAAGATGAGCGTTTTTATGTTGAAACAAGAAAGAATGAAAGAAAAGTAAAAAATGAGTTAAATAATCAAGGGATTCAAAGTGGAGATTGTCTC
>SVRV01000001.1 GCA_015064635.1 Oscillospiraceae bacterium | reverse complement strand
TAGAAATCGCATTCTTCATATGTTTTCTCATCAAATTTACAATATACAATAATGCGATCGAGTTTCCTCGACCGCACTATTCAATTCTTTTTAACCTTTTTTACCCCAACTATTGACAAAGAGCCTGCAAAAGAAAAGGGATGCGGCGATTTTTTGCCACATCCCCGAATATCGGATAAACAATATCACTTTTTTACCCGATAAACAAATTTATCAAATCTTTCAAACCCCATGGAGCGAAGCAGGTCTTCGCTCTTTCTTACGTCTGCCTCGGTGTTATAGTCCTTGATAAGGGGCAGGCGAATTATTACCTTTGATGGGACGGCTTTTGCAAGTAGCTTTAAATTTTCAAGTGCAAGATTGTTGCTTTTTCCGGTGTAGGCAAGGTAGATATCGGGATTTGTATCCTTTATGTCAACTACAAATTCGTCAAAAATATGTATTGCCCGTTTCACGTTCTCTTCCGCCACCGAAAGGCAGGTTTCCGCAGTGAAACGCCAAGTATCTCCCACGATACTCTTGAATTCCTCCAAAAAATCCATATTCAAGAGCGGTTCTCCACCACCGAAGGTAACTCCGCCACCCGTAGAAAGAAAGTAAAGACTGTCACATTTTACCTCATCATAGAGCTGTGATGGAGTAAGGATGCGTGGGTTTGCATCGGGTGAGAAGGAGGCAGGATTGAGGCAGTATTTACAGCGAAGGGGACAGCCGTAAAAGCCCACAAGCGTGGTTATACCCTTACCGTCTGTCCCCATTCTTAGCCGCGAAATACCGATTATTTTCGCATTATTCATCATTCTCTATTGTAGTGACGTTGATTACTATGTTCGTTTCAACGTTATACTGAACGATAATATCCTGAGCCTTTGTGAAGTAGGCAATAATGCCTCGGTCTCCGCTTATCTGATTCATATCCTCCTCGCCCCAAGCTGCTTTTATCTCGTCGATATTCATGCCTGCGAGCGATGCATTTATGAATTCGGTGGAGTAATCGTCGTATTCTTCGGGCGTTTCAGGGAAGAAGTAGGCGGGTATCTCACCCATTATTTCGGGAAGCTCGGGACCCAGCGCTTCGTTTCCGTTTTCGTCAATATAGGGAATGTCGCCTTCAAGCTCGGTTTCTACTTCCGGCTCACCCATTAAAGGCTCATCCTCTGTTTTGGTTGAGGGAGTGTTTTCGGGTTCGGGTATGAGTCCGTCGGTTGTTTCGGTATCTGTGTAGGGGATATCGCCTTCAAGTGGTGCTTTTTCATTGTCGGTACAGCTGACTCCCGATATTACGAGACTTGCGGCAATTCCCGCAATGGCAATACGCTTTCCAAGACCCTGACGCTTTGCAAGCTCACGCTCGAGATAACTTACCTCACTTTCGCATTTCGGGCAGGTGCCACGGCAGTCGCCCTTGTGCTTACATTCGGAGGTGATATACTCTATTCCGTTTTCATCTGCGATTTTCTGACGTATTTCCTTGAGTATTCTGCATTTTTCTTTACCTTTCATTGTGTTTACCTCCTTTTGCTACATTAGACGGAATTGTTTTATTTTTGTTCCAAAATTTTTTGTTTTTATAAAATCACATTCAAAGCTTTTGAAGATTATCAAGGAACTTTTCTCGAAAAGTTTCTTGAGTGGGTTTCAGGGCAAAGCCCTGTTATAATCAAATCACTTAAGTTCCACTACTGTCACACCGAAGTCGCCCTCGCCGTAAGCACCTACGTGGAAGCTTGCCACACGCTTGTCGGACTTGAGATAACGCCAAAGCGCCGCACGAAGCGCACCCGTGCCCTTACCGTGAATCAGCGTTACGGAGTTGAGAGAACCGCGCTTTGCATCGTCAAGGTATTTGTCTACCATGAACCAGGCATCGTCACCCGTCATGCCTCGGAGATCTATTTCCGCCTTCACATCGGGGCGTGGCGAATAGGTCGCACTCTTCTGAGTCTTCTTCTTTCCTTCAAGCTTTTTAAGCTCTGTGAGAAGTCGGAGAGTGTTCTTGTTTACCTTCATTGAAAGCTTATCCGTTTTGACGGTGATGGTGTCACCCTGAATGCGCTCTACCACACCCTCTTTGTTCATGGTGGTGATAAGCACAATGTCACCGAGCACAAGCTCACGGGGCAACTCTGCCTCATCCTCTTCTATTTCTATCTGTATGTCGGCATCCTTTTCGCCAAGCTTCAGCCTTGCACGAAGAGCCTCACGGGACTTTGCGTATTCCTCACGGAATGCCGCCTTGTCCTTTTCTTTCTTCAGACGGTCAAGCTCCTGGAAAACATAGTCGCTGGACGTCCTTGCACTGGTCAGGATTCTGTTAGCCTCAGTGCGGGCACGGTCAAGCTCGTTTCGTGCCGACTCAAGAAGTCTTTCACGCTCCTCTGTTGCGGTTTCAAGCTTTTCCTTTAACTCGCGGCGCATCTTGTCCGCCTCGGCACGGGATTTTTCAGCCTCAACACGTGCCTCCTCCAGCTTTTCAACAACGTTTTCAAATTGCTTGTTGCCGCTGTCAACAGATTCACGGGCTCTTTCGATTATTGCCTTGTCGAGACCGAGCTTTTCGGAAATCAGGAAAGCGTTTGAACGTCCGGGTGCACCGATAATGAGACGGTAGGTGGGACGGAGAGTTTCCACGTCAAATTCGCACGCACCGTTTCTCACCCTTGGTGTTTCAAGTGCATATGCCTTGAGCTCCGCATAATGGGTGGTTGCAACCGCAAGTGCACCGCTCTCTCTCACGTGCTCAAGAATAGCCATGGCAAGTGCCGCACCCTCAACGGGGTCGGTGCCCGCACCAAGCTCGTCAAAGAGAACAAGACTTTTTGCATTAAGCGTCTTCATCATTCCCACAATATTCACCATATGGGAGGAGAAGGTGGAAAGAGATTGCTCAATGCTCTGCTCGTCTCCGATGTCAGCAAGTATGTTTTCAAAAACACGAAGCTCGGACATATCATCGCAGGGAATTTCAAGTCCCGTCTGTGCCATCATGGCGAAAAGTCCCACAGTCTTGAGTGAAACGGTTTTACCGCCTGTGTTGGGACCCGTGATAACAAGTGTATCAAAGGCATCTCCCACATTTATGTTAATGGGTACAACCTTTTCCTTGGGGATAAGAGGATGTCTCGCCTTTATGAGATTTACTCCGCCGTTTTCGGTTATTTTGGGGCATATGGCATCCATTGATACGGCAAGGTCAGCCCTTGAGAAAATCACGCAAAGAGCCGTGAGAATATCATAGTCAAGGAGTAAAAGCTCACGCTTTGACGAAACCATTGCCGAGAGCATATAGAGAATACGCTCTATTTCCTGCTTTTCGTCACCCTCAAGTACTCGTATGGTGTTATTGAGCTCAACTACCGAGGTAGGCTCGACAAACACTGTTGAACCCGATGCCGAGGTGTCATGTACAAGACCGGGAATGTTGTTCTTACACTCCGCCTTTACAGCAAGCACGTAACGGGAATTACGCATGGTAATGATATTTTCCTGCAGATACTTTGTGTACGACGGAGAGGATACATACTTTTGAAGAGCGTCTCTTACACGGCTTCCCGCTACTCTGATTTTTCTTCTTATTTCAGCAAGCTTGTCCGATGCATTATCAGCAATGGCATCATCCGAAATAAAGGTGTTTCGAATGGATTCGTCAAGCTCACGGTCATTTTGAAGCATTGCAAAACGTTCGGCAAGTACTCCCGATACCTCGGTACCCGCACCGTATGAACGGAGTGCTTTTACAGCCGATAAAAGCTGTCCCACGTTTATAAGCTCGGGAATGGTGAGAAGTGCACCCTTTTCAGCTCGGTCGCAGGTGTCGGAAATATTCTTTACACCGAAAAACGAAGGAGTACCCTTGACATTAATAAGCTTTTTTGCCTCCTCTGTTTCGGAGAGAAGCTTTTTTATCCGTCTTATATCGGTTTCGGGAAGGGAGGAGAGAATCCTCTCTCTTGCACCCTCAAGGTTTGCTTTGCTTGCCCAAAGCTCAAGTATTTTATTGTATTCAAGCGCTTTTGCGTCATGTGAAAATGCCAAAAGCTGTTTTTGTGTAACTGTCATTTTTTATCCTTAAAAATTTTTCAGGTTATTTTTATAAAAAGCAAGAGCCGATGCCGCACAGTCGAGGTGCTCGGAGGAATACCTTTCCGCAAGAGTACAAAATGAATTTTGCACCACGGGGTCCTCAAAGCGAATGGTGAATGCTTTCTTTTCGGGTAAGGTCTGCATATGCTCAAGAGCCTTTGCGAGTCCGCCCGTCACCGTTACGCCCTGAACGCTTTCGTCAAGATTGCACTCGGCACAGATTATTCCACCCTCGTAGGGAACAAATAGTCCACCGTCGGTTTCCTTGCCGCAGGAAATACACGCCGAAAGGTCGGGGTAAAAGCCAAGAGAGGCTGTAAGACGCAGTTCAAACACCGCTTTTATTATTTCCCTTGGTATAGAATTGCTGTCAATGAGATAAAGTGCGGTACAGGTGAGAGAGTAAATGCTTTCCGCATCCTCGTCGGTGAAGGAGGTCTCTGCCGCCATTGAAACAATGTAGTTCACCAGGGACAGTCCCTCAAAGTCCACACCGCTTTTTACAAGGTGGGAAACGGTGGATGCCTGTGACAGAGTGAGCGTTTCACCCTTTGCGGTGAGAACAAACTCCGAGAGCGTATAAGGCTGGCAGGAGGCGAAGTTTCGGTTTTTGGGAGACATGATTCCGTATGCCCCGAAGGTTACAAGACCTTCTGCGGTAATTATCGTTATATATGCGTGTGCTTCGCCGAATTTTTTTCTGCGAAGCACCAGTCCTTTTACAGTTTTAAACATTATTCTTCCGAATTGAGTCCGAAGTTCGTGATACTTGCTACACTGTCACGCCAGTTTTCCTTCACCTTTAACCAAAGATTCAGGTTGACCTTTGTACCGAAAAAGGCTTCAAGGTCCTCTCTTGCATAGGTGCCTATCTTCTTCATCATAGCACCGTTCTTACCAATGATTATTCCCTTGTGACCGTCTTTTTCACAGTATATTTCGGCTCTTATATCAATGAGATGTCCTCTTATATCCTTGAAATCCTCGATTACAACAGCAGTGCCGTGAGGAACCTCGTCGTCAAGAAGACGGAGCATCTTTTCTCTTATTACCTCGGCGGCAATAACACGCTCGGGCTGGTCTGTTATCATATCCGAGGGGAACATCCAATCCCCTTCCGCAACAAATGGCTCAAGCTCGTCAAAGATTATATCTACCGAGTCACCTGTCTCGGCACTGATGGGAATAACCGAGGCAAAGGTAAACTTCTTTGTGAAAATATCAATGGTTGTAAGAATATCACCCTTTTTCGCAATGTCCGATTTATTTATGAGAAGTATAATGGGATAGCCTTGCTTTTGAAGCTTTGTGAGCATCTGCTCCTCAATGGAGGTCATTTCACCCTTTGCTTCGGTTACGAAAAGCACTGCATCCACGTCACCCACAGCGGTGCTTATTGCCTTGATCATACTGTCACCCAGCTTGGTTTTAGGCTTGTGCATACCGGGAGTGTCAAGGAAAACGTACTGTGTGTTCTCCTTGGTGAGGATACCTGTTATTCTTGTTCTTGTAGTCTGCGGCTTTTTGGATACCGCCGCAACCTTCTCACCCAAAAAGCGGTTGAGAAGTGTGGATTTACCAACGTTAGGACAGCCGATTATTGCAATAAACGCTGTTCTTGGTGTGAATTTATCCATATTTTTTGACAATTCCTTTCAATATTTCCTTCTGAAAGTTTATCCTCTGTCCTTAAAGAGCGAGGATTCCTCGGGAGTATCGTTTACATAGTCGCTTGACTTGTAGTAGGGGTCTATCATTATCTTCTTTATGTTGGGATATGCCGCAAAGGTTCCGATGAAGGATACAAGAGCAATCGTGATAAAGAAGGGAAGAAGTCCGCCGAGGGGAAGGAAGTATACGTATATCATAATATTCAGGAAAATCGTTACAATTATTCCTATAAGAGCCACGATGTTACGCTTTATTCCTATCATTGCGAAAATGAAGGAGTTTTTGAGTATTTTGTAGGTGGAAAGCTTAAAGGTAACAAGTAGCTGATACATATAGAAATGCATCATTATCCAGATTGCAATAACGAAAAAGCTGAAGAAATAGCTCATGCCGAATAAGGTGTTTACGTTTGCGTTTGTGCTGTAAAACACCATTGCGAATATAAGCGCCGCAGAGATTACAACGTCGATTATACCAAGGAGTAAGCCCTGACCGAAATTCTTCTTTATTGTGCGGAAAAAGTCGCCCGGCATATCCACGTACTCTTCTCTTGAATGGTTTCTGAGTACAAATGCCATACCCGTATTTGCAAAGCCTATTGTAAGTATAACAAGTGCGGTAAGACCGAAGAGAAGCTCTGCTGTGGGTCCGGGATAGGACATGATAACATCTTTTCCGATTATTTCCCCAAGGGCTGTAATTTCGGCACCATTGTTAAAGAGTCCCACACCGTTTACTATGGGAGAGAAGGGGGAGGCGGGAGACGAGAAGTCTATATTGAAGTTGCCCGAAAGTCCCACAAAGCCGAAAAACAAAGGAAAGTTTAAAAGAATCCAGAGGAAATTGACCTTTGAAAGGTCGAAAAACTTTCTCTTGAAGAGCTTGAAGAAGCCGAAGAAGGAGTAGTCCGTTTCAGCCTTTTTTACGCCCTTTCCGGGTTTTGAATAATCAAACAGTTTAAATCCTTTTTTCATGTTGTATCCCTTTTCTTTTATAGAGTTAATAAAAACACCTTGAATGCGGAAAGCACTGTCTGTAAAGCAAAAAACATAAGAAAGAACAGAATATAGCTTCCCACAAAACGCATATTAAATATACCCTTGAAGCTTTTGGCACGGAACATTACTCCGTCAAAAAGCTCTCTTTCGTTTTTGTCCGTTTTTTTAGGAGTGAATATTCCAAGCCCTGTCAAGGTCACAAAGGTTGAATAAATAACCAAAACATAGGAGGACAAAAGAGAAAACAGTGATTCGGTAACGGTAATATATACACCGCCGCCCATACATAGCATAAGTCTTGCACCCGAAAGCACTCCGTAGACGGTCAACGCCGTAATGGCACTTGCGGGAGCATATATTGTGGGTCCCGATACGAATACCCACAGAAGAAAGAGCATTTCAAAAAAGGCGGCGTGAGAGAATTTTGTGTATACGCCTTGCGAAAATTCACAAGCTTTTTTCAAAAGAGCACTTTTTTGAAGCAATAAGTATCCCGCTGTCCATGATATCAGGACAAGGATAAGAAATATGACAAATAAAGTCTTGTAAGAAATGAATTTTTTGTATTTTATGGTTTCCACCCCCTATATACCAAGTATATTCGGGGGAGGAAAATATATTATTGATTTAAAAGGAGTGCTTCCAGCCTTGCCTCGTTTATTGCTGCGTTTGCGGCAAGTGTTCTGATGTACTCTCTTTCACGCTTGCCTCTTGCAAGGTTGATAAAGGATGAGCGAACACCCCGTTTTGAAGCCACACCTATGTACACGGTGCCAATAGCCTTTCCCTCATCGGTGTCCGGTCCCGCAACACCGGTCACGGATACGGCAATGTCTGCCTCGGAGAGAGATAAAAGTCCCACAGCCATTTCCTTTGCACATTCGTGACTGATTAAACCGTATTTCTCAATGGTTTCAGACTTGACACCAAGCAGCTTTTGCTTTGCTGAGCCATGATAGGTTACAACGCTCATGCCGATAACCTTTGAGGCTCCGGGCAGGTCTATTACACGCTTTGCGCACATACCTCCGGTACAGCTTTCCGCAAAGGAAACCGTAAGTCCCTTTTCTCGGCATACACGGCTCATTGCCTCCTCAAGACTGCCTACGTCAATTCCGTAAATGTACTGTCCCACTCTTTCTTCAACCTTTTCAAAAAGACTGTCGATAAGAGCGTTACACTCCTTTTCACTTTGTCCCTTTGCGGTAAGTCGCAGGAGCACTTCACCCGTTTTGGCATATGGGGCGATGGTGGGGTTTTGATAGGAATCCATAAGGTCGCGGAGCAAGTCCTCTGCCGCCGCTTCGCCGATTCCGTAGAGTCTGAGGTTTCTTGATACTATTATGGCGTCGGAATATTGCTCCTTCAGCCACGGTTTTATTTTTTCGTCAAACATCGGTACAAGCTCTCGGGGAACACCGGGAAGCATTATGACCGTTTTTCCGTCCTTTTGTACGGCGGTTATGGGAGCCGTACCGTAGTCATTGTCGAAAACTATAGCTCCCTCGGGAAGATAGGCTTGCTTGACGTTGTTTTCGGTCATCACTGCGTCTCTGCGTCTGTAATGCTCCTTGATGCGTTCAAGAGAGGGCTCATGAAGGACAAGCTTCAGACCCATAGCCTCGGCAACGCCTTCTTTGGTGATATCGTCGCAGGTGGCACCAAGTCCCCCCGAGGTTATAACGATATCGTTTTCGCTTATAGCTCTCTTTAATACGCAAACGAGACGGTCGTGATTATCTCCGACCGTCTCACGATGAAACAGATTTATTCCGATTTCTGCAAGACCTCTTGAAAGGTGTTGCGAATTGGTGTCAACTATGTCTCCGAGAAGAAGCTCTGTTCCGACGCAGATTATCTCTGCGCTCTTGCTCATATCAGTTGAATATGAGGCTGATGGGCTGATCGTCGTAGATGCACTTGATAGCCTTTGCAAAGATGTCGTCTGTACGGATGATTACAAACTTGTCAAGCATTTTCTCTTCGGGGATAGCGATGGTATCAAGAAGAATAACCTTCTTGAATGCGCTTTCCTTGAAACGCTCGATAGCTGAGCCTGAAAGAACGGCGTGAGTTGCACCGCAGTAAACCTCGGTAGCGCCGCCGACTTCAATAAGAGCCTTACCTGCATTGCAGATGGTTCCTGCTGTATCAATCATATCGTCGATAAGGATACATCTCTTACCCTTAACGTCACCGATAATGTTGCAAACCTCTGATACGTTTGCTCTTGCACGTCTCTTGTCAATGATTGCAAGAGGAGCATTACATCTCTGTGCGAATGCTCTTGAACGTGTAACAGAGCCAAGGTCGGGAGATACAACAACTGTATCCTTTGACATATCGCCGAAATTCTGGATGAAGTAATCTGCAAGAAGGGGAGCACCCTGAAGGTTATCAACGGGGATATCAAAGAAGCCCTGAATCTGAGGAGCGTGAAGGTCCATTGTAAGAACTCTGTCAGCACCTGCGGTTGTGATAAGGTTGGCAACAAGCTTTGCACTGATGGGATCTCTTGCCTTAGCCTTTCTGTCCTGACGGGCATATCCGAAGTAGGGCATGATTGCAGTAATTCTGCCTGCACTTGCACGCTTGAGAGCATCTATCATAATAAGAAGCTCCATAAGATTGTCGTTAACGGGGTAGTTAGTAGACTGGATAACAAAAACGTCACGTCCTCTAACGCTGTCGAAAAGTGAAACGCTTATTTCGCCGTCCGAAAAGGTCTTTACTTCATTCTGCGAAAGGGGAAGTCCGAGCTGTGCGGCAATTCTCTTTGCAAGGTCAACACTTGCATTTGCGCAGAACAGCTGAATATTTCTGCCATGTGATATCATATGTAGTCTCCGTTTCTTGCCCGAGGGCATATTTTTTCTAATTTACAAGTATATTTTATAACATAAAGTCTTTTTTTTCAATAGTTTATTTGATTTTTCTTGTCAAAATTTCTTCTTTTTGGTTAAAAATTCTCATATATGAGAATATGCTTGGTATTTTAAGGTGATTTTGACACAATGTAAATAAAAAATTTCCCGACTATTTCGTCGGGAAAAGTCTTACTTGTTTTATGATTTCGTCCTGCTTTTCGGTCATCTCTTTTTCTTCGTCGGGTACCATGTGGTCATAGCCTAAAAGATGCAATACCGAGTGTATGGTGAGATATGCCACCTCACGCTCAACGCTGTGACCGAATTCCTCTGCCTGCTCAAGACAGCGGTCGTAGCATATTATCACGTCACCCAGTGGGACAGATTCCCCTTCGGGAACGAATATTTCCTCATCCGCATCAAAGGTGGGGAAGGAAAGCACGTCGGTCACACTGTCCTTTTCTCTGTAATCACGGTTGAGAGTGCGTATCTCCTCACGGTCAACGAAGGTCACCGACACCTCGCACACATGTTCCGCCTCCTCAAAGGCGAGAGCTTCGTTTACCGCTCTTTTGGTAAGAGCACGAAGTGCGGGTGTAAAGGTGCGTTCTTTTGTTTTGTCCCTTGTATATACAGTATGTTTCACTGTTTCTTTACCTTTCTTATGTCTTCTCCTGCAAATCTAAAAACGGTATATTCTCCCAGAATTCTCGAAACAACTCTCTCCTCATACAGTGCTGTCAAATCTTTTGCCGAAAGATTTGTTGATATAATTGTGGGTTTTGAGGCAATAAGTCTTGTATTGATTATCGAGTAGAAATAGGACACACTGGATTTTCCTTGTATTTCAGCACCCAGGTCATCAATGATAAGGAGGTCGGCAGTCATGTACTTTTCGCTGCTTCGCTGATTCTCCTCTTTTGTAAATCGCTCCCTTTCAAAGGTGGATACTATATTTTGAGCACTGTCATATATTACCGAATATCCTTTGTCTATAACTGCCTTAGCTATTGCCGAGGACAGATGAGTTTTTCCGAGACCTGTACCGCCTATAAAGGCAAGGGATGAGGAATTTGTACCGTCAAAGCCTCCGGCATATTCCTTTGCATAGTTGAATATGTGTGTCATTTCCTCTCTTGCTTCTCCAAAGGGATAAAGAGATAGGTTGAAGTTGTCAAAGGTCTGTTTTTCAAGATATTTTCCGATTCCCGAACGGGCATAGTTTTGCTTTATAAGTGCTCTCTTCATACAGTCGCACATCTTTATTCCCACATATCCGCTGTCTGAGCACTTGGGGCATTCGTATTTTACATCGGTATAATCCTCGGGATATCCAAGAGCCTTCAGGCGGTCTTTTTTCTCTGCCTTGAGCGACATTAGACTTGCTTGAAGCCTTGCAAACTCCGTCTCTCTGTTTTCCTCGCCCGAAAGTGCAGCTGCGAAAACCTTGAGCCCAATTTCCGAAAGCTCCTTGTCAATTTTTTCTATGCGGCTATCCTTTGCCCAAACCTCGGATGAACGTTCATCCGCTGCTTTACGGGCTCGGAAAGCTTTATTTTCAAATATTTCGTAAACACTCTCTGCCATGTCAAGTGTTCCTTTCGATTATTATTTCTTGCTTTTTTCAAGTGCAACTCTGAAAAAGTCATCCGGGTCAAAGGAGGACGAGTCAGAGGACGGCTTTTTATCTCCCGTCTCTACTTCCGAAACGGTTTTAAATCCCGATATATGCCAGCTTTCAAGTATTTTGTGCATATAGCTCATGGAGACACGCCCTGTTTTTTCAACGGTTTTTTCATAGGCAAGTCTTATGAGCTCCTCAGAGCTCTGCCATTCCTGCCAGGCGGAGAGCATCGCCTTTTCCTTGGAGGTAAGCGCTCTCTGTCCCAGTCCCATCATGGCACGCATCTTTCCCTCAAAGGAAAGGTAGCTTGTTCTCTTTAATATGTATTCCTCTGCCTTTTGATATGTGTTTATTTCACGGTCGGCAAAGTCAATCAGAAGCTTTTCTACGTATCTCAGTGATGCCTTACCCTCGGAGACACAGTGCTCAATGCCAAGCATTATTACGTCATCGGGTAAGCACAGATAGTCGCTGAAGGAATAAAGAGTGGAAAGGTCGGAGGTGTTGAAGGTTTTTCCCAGTCTGTTGCTCGCCCATTCCACAAGCTCTCTGAAGCCTCCTCCGCTCGCCGCCTCGGCAAGCTGCTTTGAGGTATATGTAGGTCTCGAAAGGCTTTTGTGCTTTTCTTCGTGCTTTTCAAGCTTTTCCTTCTTCTCCTTTTCCTCCTTTTGGTAGGAGGTGGAGGCCTCACCCTTTTTCAAGCTGCTTTTTTCAATAAGTCCGGCACCTCTCAAAAACGCCAATCCCTCCGAAAGGTCACAGGAGGAAACGCCGGCACGCTCCAGCTCGGCTACAATCGCATCCTCGGTGATTGCGTCATCCGTTTCCATTGATGCCATTATCAAAAATATTTTAAGCTCGCACGAGCCTGCTTCCGACAGTCTTGAAAGAAGCTTTCGGGGAATGGCAAAAGTATCGTCAAGCAGTTTTTTCTTTATTTTGTAGCCTTTAGTGTCGCTCATACAACGTCTCCTTTCGTAAAAAATGGGGGAATATTATTATATAATACTTTTCCCTTTTAGTCAATGATAAGATTACCCGAAAAAAATGACGGCTTTTTGGTTATTTCATATGAAGGATTTTTGTGTAATAAAAAACAATTCATATGTGTAGACTAACATAGCAAAGCTTTTTTGTGAGGTGATTTTTTTGAAAGCAATAATTCTGGCAGGCGGAGAGGGTATGAGACTTCGTCCCCTTACCGCCACAAGACCCAAGCCCTTGATGCGTGTGGGTGACAGAACTCTTATGGATATAATGTTGGAAAAGCTGAGTGAGCACGGAATAACGGATGCCGCAGTGGGACTCGGCTACCGTGGTGACGATATCGTAAATGAAATAGGCAAATCCCTTCACGGAATCAATATCGTCTATTACCGTGAGGAAAAGCCGCTGGGCACTGCGAGCTGTGTGAAAAACTGTGAGGATTTTATTGAGGGTGACACTCTTATACTGTCGGCAGATGCCCTGACCGATATAGATTTCACATCCCTTTTTGATTACCACAAAAAGAAGGATGCCGATATAACGCTGGTTTCAACCAAAAGAAAAACACCCCGTCTTTACGGGGTTGTGGAGGCACGTGGCGACGGTAAGGTTGTGGGCTTTTTGGAAAAGCCAAGCCTTCCCGATGAAAGGGAGGCTTTGGTGAATTGCGGAATCTACGTCATGAAAAAAGACGTTTTGAAGCTTATCCCAAAGGATACCTTTTTTGATTTTGCAAAGGATGTTTTTCCTCTCCTACTACCCGGCAAGAGCGGTCTGTATTCCTATGAAACAAAGGATTTTTGGTGCGATATAGGCTCCTTTGCGGAATACCGACGGTCAAATCTCCTTACTCTTTCCGAAAACTTTTTCGTAAAGGCATCTTCCGCTCCCCGCGAATCAAAGGGCACAGTGGAGGACAGCATTGTGGGAAAGGGAAGCAGAATAATGACCAAGGCGGTCATAAGGGATTCGGTGGTTGGCAGAAACACCAGAATAGGTGCACGTACAAGGCTGGAGGCTTGTATCCTTGGTGACGGCGTTACGGTAGGTGAAAACGTGAGCATTTCCGGAGGTGCCGTAGTGGGAGACTTTGCGATTTTAGGCGATGGCGTAACACTTACCGACGGAATACACATTGAGCCTTATACAGTATTTATGGGATGAAATCAAGAGAAGGGGTGCAAAAGTTTTGCATCCCTTTTAAATTTATTGTATTGGTAAATTTTTGAGAATTTTTTCACAGTATTTGAGGTTGAAAAAAGTATTTTCCCCATGTTACAATTATAGTGCTTGATTTTTACATAGCGGAAGGTAATCATGATTTATTATTTTATGCTGCTTGGTGCGGCGGCACTTTTTTCGATTCAGTTTCTTTTTCAGCAAAGATTTGAGAAGGCTTATGGCACGGATTTAAAGAGTGCCCTTGTGTTCTCAGTGGGTACGGGCTTTGGTATGGGACTTATTGCCTTTGTCATAGCGTTGTTTATGGAGGGTATGCACGCCAACGTGTTCTCACTTATTGTGAGCTTTGTGCATGGTCTTGCAAGTTTCCTCTTTATGTATTGCTCCCTCAAGGCTTTGAAATACGCAAACCTTTCGGTCTTTGCGGTCTTTTCTATGTTGGGAGGTATGCTCCTCCCCTTCTTTTACGGAATATTTCTTGCACCTGTAAAGGAGGAGGTAACAGCAGGCAAGCTCATTTGCTGTGCGCTTATCACCCTTGCGGTAATCTGCACGATAACGGGGGACAAGAAAGGCAACAAAAAGGCGTATTTTTATTACTTTGCTGTGTTTGTAACCAACGGTATGACCAGCGTTTGCGCCTCGGTACACCAGAATTACCCTTTAATAAATGTTGACAGCTACAGCTACACCGCTCTTGCAAGTATCTGGCTCATGGTTCTGGGACTTGTATTTCTCCCTTTTGTAAAGGGAGAAATAAGAAAAACACCAATGAACGCGATAATACATATGACAGGCTTTTCCATATGCAGCGGTGTGGGAAATATAATTTTAATGCTTGCACTTCTTGTTCTCGACGCATCGGTACAGTTCCCCTATTCTACGGGTGCGGCTGTTGTGTTCTCGGCAATTATAACTTTTATTACAGGCGTTAAAATGAAGAAAAATGAAATTCTTGCGGTTGTAATTGCGTTTTTTGCAACTGTTGCGATGATGTTTTAAGAAAGGATAAATGTTTATGATACTTTATGATTTCCCAAAGGATTTTCTGTTTGGAACAGGTTCTTCATGCTATCAGGTGGAGGGCTCGATTCATGCAGACGGCAAGAGCGAAAACATTTGGGATAAGTTTTCCTTTGCCCGTCCCGAAATGTTCAAGGCTACAACCGAGCCAACCTCGGGCTTTTACAAGCATTTCAGGGAAGATATAGCCGAAATGAAGGCTCAGGGACTCAAAACCTTCCGATTTTCTCTTTCGTGGACAAGAATAATTCCCAATATCGATGGGAAGGTAAACCCAAAGGGAATTGAGTTCTACAACAATGTAATTGATTTACTTCTTGAAAACGGAATTGAGCCTTTTGTCGATATTTTTCATTGGGATTTGCCCATGTATCTTTACGATATAGGCGGATGGATAAACAGAGATATAATTGACCATTTCGTGCATTTTGCAAGGGTTTGCTTTGAGAATTTCGGAGACAGAGTAAAGCTGTGGAGTACAATGAATGAGCCAAGTGTTTTCTGCTTCGCTCCCTATCAGGCAAATCGCACATGGCCGCCCTTTGCTCCAAACGGCACAGACCTTCGTGCAGGTATCCTTGCGGGACATATTGCGCTTCTTTGCCATTTCAGAACTGTAAAGCTCTACAAGAGCATGAATCTTGGCGGTAAGATAGGCGCTGTCATTGCGGTAGTGCCCATTTATCCCGCAGACCCGTCGGGCAAGGATAAAATGGCTGCAGTATATCAGATGGAAAGGTGCTCCGGCTGGTGGCTTGATCCCATGATACTGGGTCATTATCCCGAAAATATTCTTCGTGACTGTGTGGCTTATCGTGACAATATGCCCGAAGGGTATGCAGAGGATATCAAGCGTGAATTTGTACCTATGGATATAGTGGGCGTAAACTACTATTACCCCGGGCGAGTGGAATATGACGAGAATGAACCCGCACTCAGCAAGCATGTTGAAAACTACTATGTCCAGGAGGGACAGTATTTTGAAGCCTATCCGGCAGGACTTTATGACGTGCTTATGCACATGAAGGAAAAGTATAACGATCCTGAGGTGTATATTACCGAAAACGGGCTGGGAACAAAGGACACCTACAACAAAGAGGAAATGATAAACGATGACGGCAGAATATTCTATCTCCGTGAGCATCTCAGAATGCTGTCCCGTGCCATAAAGGCAGGTGCGAATGTGAGAGGCTATTACTATTGGTCAAATTTTGACTCCTTTGAGAATGCCGCCGGTTATACATTCCGCTTCGGTTTTAATTATGTGGACTTTGAAACAGGTGAGAGAACACGAAAAAAGAGCTGGTACTACTATAAAAAGCTTATAGAAGACAGTTGTGTTGATTAAGGAGAAGCTTATGAATATTATATTTACAGGAGACGTAAATTTCAAAACAAAAGAGGATATCACCGCTGAGGAATCAAGACGTGCTCTCAAAGAGGTCAAGCCGTATTTTGATAATGCCGATTTTAGAATAATCAATTTGGAATGCCCACTTGCCGACGGAGAGTTTGAGCCGATTAAAAAAAGCGGACCCAATCTTATTTCACCCACCTCATGTATTTGCTTCCTTGAAGAAGGAGGAGTTGACGGTGCAACCCTTGCAAACAATCACATTGGTGACTATGGTGAAGAGCCTGTAAGACTTACAATGGAGCTTCTTGAAAAGCATAACATAAAGCATTGCGGTGCGGGTGAAAATCTTGACGCGGCTTACAAGGCAATGCATTTTGAAAAGGACGGTTTGAGAGTTGCACTTATTTCGTCTTGCGAAAACGAATTCGGCGTGGCGGACTTTGAAAAATATGGCTCGGCAGGGCTTAAAATGTCAAAGCTTTTCCATGCTGTAAAGCGTGAAAAGGAAACCTCGGATTTTGTTATTGTTGTCTTCCACGGCGGAAACGAGCACAATCCTCTCCCTTCCCCCGGTGCTGTTGAGAGATACAGACTTTTCATTGATTTCGGTGCAGATGCGGTTGTTGCGGGACACACTCATTGCCCTCAGCCGACAGAGTATTATAACGGAAAGCCGATTATTTACAGTATGGGCAATTTCCTCTTCAACGCAAAGTCGGCAGAGCAGGATACACCGTGGTTTTACGGATATATGGTAAATCTTGTGATTTCAAAGGGAAAGAGCATAAAGTATGAGCTTATTCCCTACAAAACCGAGAAGGACACCGCAATTATTCATATCTTTGAGGGTGAGAAAAAAGAAAAAATGCTCTCATATCTTGAGAGCCTTGCAGAAATTGTCAAGGACGAAAGAGAGCTTTTGAAATATTACAAGGGGTGGTGCTTCCATATAGATTATTACTATGCCGATAACCCTCTTATAGGCGACGGAATGACAAGAGTACACCGCTCAAAGAATATCTTCAATTGTGAGGCACACCGAGAGCTTGCAACAATGAATTACAATATATTTATCGAGGGTGAGGAAGACCTTGCAGCGAGGTATTGGAAAAAGCTTCAAGAGCTTATTGATATGCCTGTGTAAAAGGATGTGGCTGTAGCAATATATTTTGCTGCAGCCACATTTTGTGTTATGTGCTTTTATATTTCGGGGAAGGAGTGATCTACCACAATATCCTCCTTTGCTTTTTCGGGTGAGAATTTTCATAAAGATGCTTGAAACTATTGAAAAAACAATTTATGTATGGTACAATCATGAAAAATGTTGGGAGGAATACTCTGATGCTGAAAAGATGTATATCGAAAAATTGGAAATACGGAGATTTTACAGTAACCAATCAAAAATATATCGATATAGATTTACCGCACGATGGTGCGATATCAAAGCCGAGAGACAAGAGTCTCGACGACCTTAACGGATATTTTCAGTTGGTCAACGGAAAGTACGTAAAATATTTGAATTTTGATGAGGGAAAGCACTATATATTAGACGTGGACGGTGCATACAATTGCGCAGAGGTTACTCTTAACGAGCAGCTACTGTTTTTGCATCCCCACGGATATACTCCCATTCTGGTTGACCTTACCGACCACGTAATTCCCGAGATTGATAACAAGCTTGTTATAACCACCAATCCGCTTAAGTATTCTACCAGATGGTACCACGGTAGCGGTATATACAGAGACGTGTTCATGTGGGAGGGGGGAGCGATCCGCATAGAGCCTTGGGATTTGTTTATCTCAACACGTAACGAAAGCACCGAGAGTGCCGAGGTGGTTATTAAATACACCGTAAGCTCCGATATTGATGCGAGGGTTGCGATTAAATTCGAGCTCGGCAGAAAGGATATGGCAGCTGATACTTTTGATGAGGTAACCGTTGACGTTAAGGCGTCCGAAAAGAAGGAGCTTGAGCATATTATAAGCCTTTCAAATCCCGCGCTTTGGGACGTTGATTCCCCCAATCTTTACACCTTGACTACAAAATTATATTGTGACAACGAGCTTACTGACACCTCGGTAAACGATTTTGGAATCCGTTCGGTGTATGCCGATGCGAAGGTGGGCTTGCTCTTTAACGGAAAGCCTATGAAGCTTCGTGGCGGATGTATCCATCACGACCACGGTGTTCTCGGCGCTTGTGCCTTTCCCGCGGCAGAGGAAAGAAAGATTCGCAAGCTGAAGGAAGCGGGCTTCAATGCGGTCAGAATTGCCCACAATCCTCCGTCACTTGCCTTGCTTGATGTGTGTGACAGAATAGGTATGATAGTTATGGATGAGGCATTCGATATCTGGAGTAAGAGAAAGCTTGCCGTAACCGCAGATTACCATATTTTCTTCAAGGAATGGTGGGACAGAGATATTTCGTATATGGTTAAAAGAGACAGAAACCATCCTTGCGTAATAAGCTATTCCATCGGTAACGAAATATATGAAATAGACGGCACTTCGGAGGCTTATGAGTGGTCGAGAAAGCTTGCCGACGAGGTAAGAAAGTATGACAACACCAGATTCGTAACCTCGGCTATACAAAAAATAACACTTGCCACATTTAATCCCGAGGCCATTGATCCCGAAAGCTACAGAAAATATATGATCAACAAAAACGGCAACGGCAATCAATCGGCAATAAATAAAATCACCGAAAAGTTCGAAGAGCCTCTTGACATCATAGGATTTAACTATCATCATCAGCATTACGATACCTTCCACGCAGAGTATCCCGACAAGGTAATATGGGGCTCGGAAAATTGGATGGTGGGCTTTTACGATGCATGGCAGCACGTTATTAACAACTCCTACAATATAGGAGATTTTACCTGGACGGCTATCGACAATCTGGGTGAGGTTGGCGGAGGCTTGGGCTATTGGGAAAGAGAAAAGGCAACCGTAAACCGTAACGATTACCCTTGGCGAAGCTGTTATCAGGGCGACCTTGATTTGTGCGGAAACAGAAGACCGCAGTCCTACTTCAGAGAAGCGGTATGGACGGGTGGCGATATTCCGAGAATCTTCGTAACCCACCCCGAGCACTTTGGAGAAGTATATTACGGAACTAACTGGCACGGTCAGGACGTTCACGAAAGCTGGACCTTTGACGATAAATACGTGGGCAGACCTATAAAGGTTGAGACGTATATTTCGGCAGATAGAGTGGAGTGGCAGATAAACGGCAGAAGCGTTGGAGAGTCCGTACCCGAAAAGGGGATAGCCTCCTTGAATACCGTTTACGAAAAGGGTGAAATCACCGCAATAGCCTACAGAGATGGAAAGGAATTTTCCCGTTACACTCTCGAAACTACCGGCAAGCCTGCGGGTATCAACGTAGTAGCCGAATCAAGCGAATTCAATGCTGACAGACGAGACCTTTGTTACTTTGATATAACCGTTGTCGATAACTACGGCAGGTTGGTGGCAGAGGCAGAGGAGGAAATAAGTGCGGTCGTTCACGGTGGTGAGCTGTTGGGTATTTTCAGCGGTAACCCCTGCAGTGACGATCAGTATACCTCTCCTGTATGTCATACCTTTAAGGGTAAAGCACTTGCAATAGTCAGAACAAATAAGCCCGGCAAGGTTACCGTTAAGATATTATCCGATAATTTAGCCTCGGGCTATGCCGAATCCGTTGCAAAATAAACTATTAAAAACGTCAGACACATCGATTCGAAGGATGTGTCTGACGTTTTACTTTATTATATTTCGGGGAAACTATAATCGACTACAATATCCTCCTTGCCCTTTTCGGGAAGGTAGGTTATTGATTTTATTTCCTTTTCGGGATGTGGGTTTTCATAAAGATGCTCGAAAAGATATTTGTCGCCATCCTTCACCGCTTTTGTGGAATATGAGGCTTCCTTTATTTCACGTTCGGTAGCATTGCGGGAGGCTATGTTTGTGCCGAGCTTTACGGGGAGATATTCCCTTGTGCCATCGCTGTACGTCACTTCATAATGCCCCAGCATATATACAGAATTGTCTATAGCTCTTCCGCACCAGAACATTTGCGGCTTTACAGAATGATTTGCACCGTGAAGCACCTTTATGGGATTTTTTATTCCCGAAGAAAAGGTCTTATACAGTACATCCAATGTGTATTCATGAAGCCATTCCGAATCACTTGAATCGTAGCTGTCACTCCACATGGCATAAGCGGAATTCACAAGCTTGAAGTATTGAAAATTCCTTTGCATATATTCTTTTTTGCAAGAGCCCCAATTTGATACGAAACCGCCCTTTACACCGTAGTTTATTCTCTGACGGTAGTTCTTGCATCTTATTGCATCGAAATTTCCATAGAGTACGGGGAACTGTCTTGAATGATACTCATCGTCAAGGTGGTCTCCGAATTCCCAATACCAGTTGAGATAGGTGATTCCTTGGGGAAGCATATCCGCACAGCGGAACATCCACGGTACTGTCGATGTCACACCGCTCCACACCTCGGGGTCTGCCCATCCGCCTATTTTCATACCGTTGAAATAACGTGCCTTCAGAAGCTTTTCACCCCACATATATGTGGCGACTCCCTTGGAGTCGAGATATTCCTTTATCTTGATAACATCATCTGCGTATATTCGGGCAGGGTCTTTGCCGCGGCATTTGTCACATATGGCGACGCTATAATATTCATCGTGGCCAATGTTTATGGCTTTCGGCTTAAATACTTCTATTACCTCGTCCAGAATATCATATACTATTTCGTAGGATTTCGGATTTGACGGACAGTAGGTGTCGGGATAGGGATCGTTTTGTCTTTCTGCAAGATCGGGATACGCAAGGCAAATATAATCGGCGTGGCTGAGGGTGGGACATTCGGGAATTACCTCAAGTCCGCGTCTTCTGCATTCTGCTGCAAGTACACGGCACTCGTCCTGAGTGAGATATTCACCGTCACCGTTTTCGGAATGAATGGAATTTTTTGCCCATTGCTGACTTAATTGTACCTCATCAGCTCTTCCGGGTTTACTGTTCATGTCCTTGCAGAATTCAATCCACTTCTCATTTATAAGCGGATGCCTTTTGTATTCCATTGCACCGCCTATTTCCAGTATGATGCTGTTGTACTTGTAGTAAACAAGGAAATCCAAGCATTCAATAAACTCATCAAAGGTTTCATGACCGGGCAAATATACACGGTAGCCTCTTGTGGAGCAGGCAGGAGCATCATAGATGAGCTGCTCGGTAAAGCCTGTGCTGTCGGTCTTTGTCATCAGCGTTGAAAGAGCCATCAAAAAGCCATTTGCTTCGGTAGCATATACCACAGTATCCATGCCAAAGGAAATGAGATATTCCTCACGGCTGACATCATTTTTTTGGAAAGAGCTTTCTACCTTGTCAGCTCCGACTACAAAGTCATTCGCCTCGGACTTGGTGATTTTGTTTTCGGTTTCTTCCTCGCCAAAGGAATTGCGCATCTCTTCGGGAATCCCCAGCACAAAGGAAAGGGAATTCAGAATCGTGGCATTTTCAGGAGCTTTGTCACGGAGCTTTTCAAGAGACTCCGCGATATATTTACTGTAATCACAGCGGGGAAGTGAAATGTTTGTTTTCTCACCTATAAACAAATTTGTGAGGCTTGTGGTTTTTGTGATTTTCATTTTAAAGCACCTTTACTTTTATGTCTCCTTTTGATACGGGAATATCACCGTTTCTTGAGCATATATCACGGGCTGAAATACTTACGTCACCGCTTCCCGCAAATACGGCTGGAGAATCAACGGCGGTTGTAATACCGTCAGCGAAAATGTTTGTGGCTTTCGCTTTCTTGAAATATACCACAGAACGGCTGTTGAAACCGCACCAGTCTTCTTCTTTTATGTTGTCATAGGCGGGATCGTGGAATGCATTTCGGTTAAAGGAGATGTCACGAAGCTTTATGTTGTCATACTCACCCTTGTCAAAATATACTGCGATGGGGGACTTTCCGAAAACCTGAACGTTTTCTATAACCGAGTCACAAAGGGCTCTTGCAATATATATGGGAGTCCTTGCCCGGGATTGAACATTTCTTACGGTGATATTATACATTTGCCCGAGCTTTGCGGCAGAGTTCGGGTCATTGGGGTCGGAGTAATGGTTTTCTCCCAGGCGTATGGAGGCCGCTGTCCAATATCTGTCGGGTGTGAACATTGCCCAATACTCACCTCCCGGCATTGCAGAGGTGGTTTCGGAGTCAATGTAGTAGTTTTTACTCATAGGAATACGGAGGGGCAAGGAATTACTTCTTTCATCGCACGGGTCATATTCGGCAAAATTCTGAACGTTTTCAATAAGTATATTATAGATTTTTCTGCCGTAGTTGTTGAGGAGTCTTATCTGTGCGCAGAGTGTGAAGGATGTAATATTGCGGATTATTACGTTGTGGATGGAGTCATCCATACCTTCAATATCATATCTTGCACTATCCTTGAGGCAGGTCAGCGCAATGGTGTCATCCTGAGTAAATCCCGAGATGTTTTCAATAACAAAGCTGTTGCAGCCTGTACGAAGGTCGATACCGTCCTGATTTGGACAGTTGCCCACCGACATAAAGTGAATATTTGATACTCTTCCGCTTGAGCAATAGTGGAAGCACATACCCCAATAACGGGAATTAACAATTCTCAGATTTTCGACACATATTCTTTCGCAATTTACAAAGTGCAATGGCGAGTTAACCAAGGTAACAGGACGTCCGTCACGGTTTGCGTTGCGCTCAACAAGTCCGTTGTGATTGCCTCCGTCAAGAACTGCATTTCCAAGACCGTAAATATGAATGTCATACTGACGGTTTTCAATGAGTCTGCCTTCATCGGTTCTGGCAAATAAGTTTTTGAAAATATTGTCAAAGCTTTCATCTGCCTGGCGGATGTGACAGTTGTCAAGACAAATGGTTGTGCCTGTGTAAAGCTTTACAGCCCTTGGAAGCATCCATATATCTTTGCCCGTTCTTTCGTTGTGACGGGGAATGACTACTTTTTCTCCGCATTCTTTCGCTGCATCAACTGCTTTTTGTATCATTTCGGCATCGTCTTTGGCATCAAGATAAAAATTGGGATTGAACTTATTCATACCGATTACTCCTTTGATATTCAATTCGCCTTGATTGTACTAAATTGTAATGTGTTTGTCAATAGAAAACGGTCATTTCGTTTTATGAAATGACCGTTTAAAATTACTTTATTTTTCTTGCTTCTGTATAGAAACGCTTGTCGCAGGCATCACCCATAGAGAAGGTCTTACGGGGGAGTGCACCGTCAAGGATAACAGACTTGTAAAGGTCAGACTTGTCCATTGCATCGAGAATGATACCGAAGTTATTGTCACGGCTTAAGTTTATAACAACATCTTCACCGTGAATGTAGTCAACCTCGCCACCGTTTTCTGCAATAAAGTCGTCAAGTGCCTTCTGAACAGTTGCAACTGTAAGATATTCTGTGGGGTTTGTAACGGTAACCTTAGTCTGCTTTCCGTCACGTACCAGCATAAAGGACTGTCCCTTTGCATTTTCATCAAAGCTCAGAGTATATTCCTTTTCGAGTGCCTTTATGAACTTGTCCGCATCGGCATTGAAAATAACTCTGTGGATAGCCTCAAAAACAAGAGAGTCGTCATGAAGATTTACAAGCTCACAGAGAGCATATCTTGCGTGAGTATTCTTTGCCGCATCTCCCATTTCCTTCTTGAGATTCTCATAATTGGTCTTTGCTGTTGCAAGTGAGTGGTTTCCGTCACCCATTGCATAAACCAGGGGAGTGGCTTCATTCACGCCATACTTCTTGTTGAAGTCATCAAGGTTTGAAAGGGCTGTAAGCTTGCGGTCAAGCTCATCTGCCGCCTCATCGGAAAGGAGATAGCCTGTAATATGTCCAGAGTTTTGCATAAGGTCAAAATCGTAAACCTTGCGGAAGGTGTTTACCTTTGCCGCATTTGACTCAATTATATCCTTACTTGCATCGTCAATGAGAAGCATGATATGGGGAAGCTCAACGGGAGCATCACGTCTTACCTTGAGACGGGGAGGGATTCTGGATACAACAGTACCCTCTGTCGCTCTTATCTTTGACTTTGACTCCTTTGAAAAGTCATATTCCTCAAGGTCAACCATTCCCATGATACCAAGACGCTTTACACCGCTACGGAGCGTTCTTTCAACGAAAATATATGCATTTTTGTACTCTTCAAAAACATCCTCTGCCATATATTTGTCCATTGTGGCGTTGGTGTTTTTGATTCTCTCGTCAATATCGCTGTCATTCAAATATATTTCGGGAACGGTCACGAAAAGTGTGGAATATGCACCTTCCGTAACCTTGCTTACTTCCTTCCAGTATTCGGGCTCGGAGGTGTACTGGTCACATGCAACCACACTCCATTTTTTCATTTTTTCGCTGTCTCCCGCGAAGCGAGGTAAAAGTATATCAGCACGCTTGAATGCCATAAAAATCAATCCTTTCATTGCAATTTGATATATTTTATCATATGATTTGTGATGTGTCAAGAAAAAATACCTCCGTGCTGTTACTCACGGAGATATTTTTATATTATTCTGTTATTCTATTATAACCGTTGATACACTGTCGGGCATAAGCTCGATGTACCACCACTTGCCGTCAATATTTATCTGTGTCTGACGTTTATCGGCATCGGGATTTACAAGAAGGAGTACGGTTTTATCGTCGGAGTTGTCAACGGCAATTCCGCAAATAGGTGTTTTGGGAGCGGGATATCTGAACATGTCCCTGCCGAAGTATTCGTTCTCACCTATGGGATAAATCTTTGAATTCTTGTTTATGTAGGGTGCGATGTGTGAAAACGCCTTGTATTGACCGCTGTAAGTCAGCTCTCCCGTCACACTGTTGCGAGTGGCGAGTCCTCCGCAGAAGAAAGGACCGATGTTGGGACCGCCTATTTCATTGAGGCAAAGATTCCATCCCGTGAAGGATTTATACCCGCAGGAGAGCGCCTTTGATATCATCATGCTCCACTTGCACCAGTCGGTTGAGTAATTGTCATAGAGTCTCGGTCCACCCTCGGTGAAGTGGAGGGGGAGGTTGGGATAACGCTCTGTCACAGCCTTTGTATTTTCCACAGCGCCGTCATAGTAGTGGAAGGCTACAGCATCACAAGACTCGGCAAGTCCTTTGCAGTTGTCAAGAGACCAAAGCACACGGTTTGTATCTATGAAGGAGTGGTCGAACATCCAGATCTTAACGTCCATTCCGTTTTCGTCAAGCTTACGGCGTAAGGTAGTGATGAACTTTGCCTCAATTTCGGGATGCCAGATGCAGGCGGGCATAAATCCGTGCTGTTGAGTGTTTGGCTCATTCTGAGGTGTGAGTGCGGAGATTTTTATTCCCTCGTCTGCATACGCCTTGAGGAATTTTATGTAGTAGTCCGCATAGCAGTCAACAAATTCCTCTCTCATATAGCCACCGCACATACTGCCGCCCGTTTTCATCCAACCGGGAGGACTCCAGGGGGATGCAAAAAGGAAGATGTCGGGATTTATTTTTATGATTTCCTTTATCATGGGGATGACGTATCTTCTGTCACGGTCGATTGAGAAATGCTTGAGTTCCACATCGCCTTCAACGTCATCGTAGGAATAAAGCTCTGCCGAATAGTCACTTGCGCCTACACACAGACGTCCAACGCTCAGATTAAGACCGTCTTTGGAATATATTCTTTTGAGAAACTCTTCTCTTTCTCCTGCCCCCATAAGGCTGAGATTATAGCAGGAGGAACCCGTTATTGCCACACCGAAGCCGAGGAAATCGGTTGAAGCCTTGTTTCCGATAACGAGAGTGTCCGCACTGTCCATTCTGAGGGAGGGGAAGACCTCCTGAGAAGCAAACTCGTGAGTTTTATCTGTAAAGAATTGTGTATTCATATTTTCCTCAAATGTTTATAATGATTTTTTCTTCTGCTGAGCGTTCTACCGCATCAAGTATTGTCTGACACTTGATACCGTCCTTTACAGTGGGGAAGTAGTCGCAGAACTTTCCGTTCAGCGAATCAACAAACGCTCTCTCCTGAGTGATGTAGTATTTTTCGGGAACCTTTGATGTTTCAATCTTGGCTGACATTCCGTCCTTCTTGTCTGTACAGAAGGTCAACTCTTCGGGGTTATTGAGATTGAAAGAGATACAACCCTCAGTGCCGTAGATATCATATCTTATGGTGTTTGCGTGACCCAGTGCGCAACGGGTAATGGCAAAGGTTGCAGAAACGCTCTTGCCGTTTCTTCTGTCCGAAAGCTCGGCAATGAAATTACAGTAATCGTCTGTTTCTACCTTGCCCCATTCATCCGAGTCAAGAAGCTGTCTTTCCTTTACAACGATGCCCGTTGTGGCACTTACCGATTTGAAATCACCTACGAGAAGCTGCGCCATGTCAATAAGATGTACTCCCAGGTCTCCGAGAACTCCGGTCCCCGCATATTTCTTGACAAAGCGCCAGTCCATTCTTCTGCCCTGCCAGAAGGCACTTGACTTGGAGTATTCAACATTAATTGTTACAATGTCACCGATGAGTCCTTTGTCTATCATATCCTTCGCCCAACGTACTGCAGGCTTGAAGCGATAGGAGAAGCACATCATATTAAGAATGTCCTTTTCGGCTATGACTTTTTCAAGTCTTGCACAGTCAGCTACGGAGAGACCGAGAGGCTTTTCCACGTTTACGGGCTTGCCCTTTTTCACCGCATATTCGGCAATTTCCACATGGAGGTGATTGGGGGTACATACCTCAACCGCATCTACCTCTTCTGAGTCAATAAGGTCACGGTAGTCTGTGAAGACGAGCACATCGCCAACCTTTTCCTTCGTTTTTTCGATAGCCTTCGGGTTAACATCGCAAATTGCCGTTATCTTACATTCGGGTACTTCAAGAAGCTCCCTTATATGTACACCGTTGGCAATTCCGCCAACACCTACTATACCTATTCTTTTCATATCTTTACTCCTTATGATTTTCCGAGATTTGCGTGTGTACGCTCTGCTTCGCTCTTGCCCTCAAACTTGTCCTTTACGTTTTCAATGGCTTCATAGTGACCGAGTGTGGGACGGGTGAAGTTGGTTGCCTTTGCCCATCTTACAGCGTTTGAAAGTATCTTTATAATGTCCTCGCGGTAATAAATGGGATATCCCTCGTGTCCGGGACGGAAATAGAATACCTTGCCCAGACCTCTCTTGTAGCAGCAACCGCTTCTGAATACCTCACCGCCCGAGAACCAGCTGATAAATACAAGCTCGTCGGGTGCGGGAATTTCAAATCTTTCTCCGTAGGTCTCTTCTTCTTCAATCTCTATGTACTCGGGAAGTCCGTCGGCAATAGGGTGAGAGGGTTCAATTACCCAGATACGCTCCTTCTCATCATTTTCGCGCCATTTTGAACGGCAGACTGTACCCATGAGCTTTACAAAGGGCTTTGAGAGATGTCCCGAATGGAGAACGATGAGTCCCATTCCGTCAAGCACACGCTTCTTTACCTTTTCCGCAACCTCTTCGGATACGTCGCCGTGCTTGATGTGTCCCCACCATATGAGAACGTCGGTATTTTCCAGCACCTCGTCGGTGAGTCCGTGCTCGGGCATGTCGAGTGTTGCTGTGCGGATATTGAACTCCTCGTCTCTCCCCAGCATTTCAGCAATTGCTCCGTGTATGCCCTTCGGGTATATTTTTCCGATTTTTTCGTCTTTTCTTTCGTGGAAGTATTCATTCCAAACGGTAACGTTAATCATTTTTGTTGTCTCCTTTCGTTTAACTTGAATAAAGTGTATCACACAAAAAGCAAAAAAGCATTAGAAATTTTGTTACAGATATTGTATTTTTTCACACAAACCATTGATTTTTTTCATCCTTTGCTTATAATGGTGATAAGGAGAGTGGTTTTTTTGAAAACTTTTTTTGATTTATACAACGCTGACTTTGATTTATCCGAAATAGTGGCGATAAATCAGCATTGGCAAACCGATAATACTTTCTCGATGAAGTATCCCAGACCTAATAATGCATTGCTGTATTTTCTCGGTTGCAGCGGAAAGTACAAACAAAAAGGGGAGGAAGAGTGCAGGGAAATCCCCAAAGGAAGTATTTTCTTTGTCCCCGAGGGCGCTTTGTACGATTGGACTTTTTGTGATGTAGAGCATGACAGCGTTGCTACATTTCTGTTTGAGTTTGCACTGACTTCTCCGAGTGACGGGCGAATCCGTATTGATGAGGCGGGCATTGTAGGTCATGAAAATGATGGGGTGAGGGCACTTTTTTCAAAGCTTATTCACGACTTTTCCCGTCCACGTCCCATTCCCGCAAGGCTGAAGGCATCAGCTTACGAGCTTATTTCCCACATTCTTGACAGCCAGAGAAAGAGCACCATAAAAAAGAGCTTTGAATGTATCTACAAGGGTATAAAGTACCTTGAGGATGACCCGAAGCAGGAAAAGAGCATTGAGGAAATTTCCGAAATGTGCAATATAAGTGTAAATTATTTTGAAAGGCTTTTCAAGGAATACTCGGGAATGTCACCCACCTCTTACAGAATAAAAAGAAAGCTTGAAAGAGCCAGAGTCCTTCTTTTGGTGGGAGATATGACCGTACAACAGGTCTCCTATGAGCTTGGCTTTTACGATACCGCATATTTTTGCCGTGTGTTCAAAAAGGCATTCGGTATGACTCCCACCGAGGTAAGAAAATGATGATTTTTTTAAAGAGATTTTCTTCAAAATTATTGACATTAATCAGCTTTTATGGTAAGGTAGATTCAGGTAAAAAATTACCAAACAAACGATATTAATCGGAGGAAATTATGGCTAAAATCACAGAGATAAAGAACAGCATAGTTCTTGAGAATAACTATGCCGAAATTACTTTATCAAAGAAAAATGCTTTAGTTGAAAAAATTCTCGACAAGAAAAACGGAAAGGACATCAAAAACGAGGACACTTATTTCTTCTCCTTTGTTGATGCAGACCGCGAAACGGTGATACTCCCCACAGACATCAGTGTCAAGGGTGACGTTATCGTTGTTGACACTCCCAAGGGCAAGATGGAAGTAAAGGTAACCGTTTTTGATAACTATTTTGTATTTGAGCTTGTATCCGAGCTTCCCACAGACATTTTCAAGGCTGAAATTGCTGATATGTCATTTGTATACGATACAACAGACAAGGCAAGTGCACGCATCGCGGGTATTGCCATGACCTATTGGATCGACCCCAATTACTTCCCCGACGGAACACCAAATGCATACGGCATTACCGAAAAGAATGAGAAAATGGCAGGTAACACGAAGGGTACAGTTTACCCCCACCTTCAGCACAAAAATGCAAAGCTTGCTATTATTCTTTGTCCCACATCAGAGCAGCGTGACCTTATTAAGGAGGTTTGCCGCACGATTGACCGCAATGTTGGTCTTATGTCCGAAATAGGCGGTGCTTGGGGAAGAGATTCAAGACTCAACTTCGGCAACTACATTATAGAGGGTAACTCCGACAAGGCATACGTCGATGCAAACCTTGAATTCTACAAGGCAATAGGCGTTGACCAGATCGACTATCACCAGGGTATGTATACTGTGCGTCAGGGCGACTTCAAGATGGAGCGCTATGACTCGGCGGCAGATTTCAAGAAGAATGTTTCCGATGTGCTTGAGGCAAACGGAATCGCATCGGGTCTTCACACATATTCACACTACATTCGTTACGACTGTGATACCATTCTTTCCGACCCCAAGTGGCAGAAGGATCTGGGCGTTCTTGGTGAATATACTCTTTCCGAAGACGTTTCGGCTGATGCGGAGTTCCTTCCAACAGATGAATCGACAGAAAATGTTCCGCCATACATCAGCTTCTTTGCAAAGTCATCACCTCTCGTTCTTATCGGAAACGAAATAATCAACTTCGCACATGACAAGCAGGGCTTCAAGGTTACGAAGAGAGGCGTTGCGGGCACTAAGGCTGTGGCTCACAAGAAGGGCGAGAAGATAAAGCATCTTGACGGCTTCTACCACGGTGTTGCTCCCGTATCCGGCTCCGAGCTTTTCTTACAGATAGCAAGAAATACAGCAAAGGCATTCAACGAGGGCGGCTTTAAGATGATATATCTTGATGCTCTTGACGGTCTTTCAAAGCACTGCGAAAAATACGAATATTGGTACTATACCGCAATGTTCGTTTGCGAAATACTCAAGTATTGCGACGAGTATCCTCTCATTGAGTTCTCCACCTTCTTCCCCGCACTTTATGCGGCAAGAGGACGTGTTGGTGCTCACGATACTCCTTATCGCTCCTACAAGCATTGGAACGAGCACCACGCATTTGAAAACAGAGCTCATATCGACCGCTATCTTGCTCCTACCTTTGGTTGGTACAACTTCTATCCCCAGACAGATGTATACCCCGGAAACGAGCATACAAAGTATCATCACACAGATTCTATCGCACGCATGGGTGCACTTGCTCTCATGTATGACTTCTCCAACGTATTCAACGGTACAAACAAGTACAGCTACGAAAGATATGCAGGTGTACGCCGTAACGTTGCCCTCTACAAGAAGTATGACGACCTTCGTAAGTCACTTTACTTCGATGAGGAATACCGTCAGAAGCTCATTGATTCTCCCTTCGAGGTTGAGCTTATTGAAAAGAGAGGCAAGAAATTCTCCTTTGTTGAAAAGGATTATCAGATTGCAAAGCTTTATGACCTGAATGATACTGAAAGAAACTACGGCTCGTTCAAGAATCCCTTCGGTGCTCAGGTGCCCTTCATCAGAATTGAAGCTATGATGTCAACCGCGGGAGATAACCCCTTTGTAATGCTTCCTCTTGACGAAAATAAGGATCTTATCACTCAGAAGCTTGAGGTTAATTACGGCGGAGAAATCGACCTTGCCGACAAGCTTGCAAAGAAGGTTCGTGTGTTCGGTAACGGTAAGGGCGGCAAGATTTGTATCAAGACAAGATGCGGCTCCAACTCCGAGCTGGGATACGGTGAATATATCGTAGACGTAAACTTCAAGGGCTGGCGTGAATTTATCCTTCTCGAGTCCGATAACGGCGAAAGAAAGGATCACAGCTTCGAAAAGGGCGAGGGACTTTATCCCACATACCGTTCAAGCCTTAACCACAACAGAACAAATAAGCTTACAGTACACACAGAGGGAGATATGGAGGGTGTTCGCATGTCATCCATTACCGCGTGTGACCATGTATATGAAGTTCTCAAGAATCCCACTGTCAAGATTGGTGAAATGGGTATTATGTTCGAGTGCGAGCTCAAGTCAACCGATTTCATTGAGTTCGATGGCAAGACAGCCAAGGTAGTTGACCGTTACGGCAACGAAATGCCTATCTGGTTCACTTCTAACCTTAAGGCACCCCGTGGCAAGTTCAAGGCAGAGCTCACCGCCCGCGCACTTAACCGTTGCACTCCCAGAGCACAGCTCACACTTGGCTTCACAGGTAAGGAAATTAAGTAAAAAGGCAATTCTTTTGGGCCTAAACCGAAAATGAAAGTCAAATAAACATAAAATGTGTTCGCTTTCTTTAATAAGGAGCGAACACATTTTTTGTGATATAAAAATGGCAGGCACCGTTTAGTGCCTACCATTTGCAATTTTTTATTCATCAATTGTGATTGATTCGATTACCTGGTCGAAGAGGGGACGGTCACGTCCGTCTGTCTTGACACCTGCTATCTTATCAACAACCTCGATACCCTCGGTTACCTTACCGAAAGCGGCATACTGACCGTCAAGGTGAGGAGCATCGTTGTGCATGATAAAGAACTGGCTTCCGGCAGAGTTGGGGTCCATTGCACGAGCCATTGAGATAACGCCTCTTGAGTGCTTCAGGTTATTTGCAACGCCGTTTGCGGCAAATTCGCCCTTGATGTGGTGACCGGGGCCACCCATTCCTGTACCCTGGGGACATCCGCCCTGAATCATAAAGCCTGCGATTACACGGTGGAAAATAAGTCCGTCATAAAAGCCTTCGTTTACAAGATTTACAAAATTCTCTACTGTTATGGGGGCGATATCGGGATAAAGCTCAAGCTTTATTACGTCTCCGCCTGCCATGGTGAGAGTTGCATTTACTGTGTTTGCCATTTTCAGATTCCTTTCTTATTTACCTGTCTTTGTTTCAAGATAGTCAACAAGGTCTCCCACTGTAATAAGTGTGTGGATATCCTGCTCTTCGATTTCAACCTCGAACTTTTCCTCACACAAAACAACAAGGTCGGCAAGCTCAAGTGAGTTGAGCTTCAGGTCGTTAACGAATTCCGCATCGGGTGTAATAAGCTCTGTGGGAACATCAAGCTCTTCTTCCAATGCTGTTTTAATCTCTTCAAACATAGTCATTCTCCTTTAGATTCTTTTAATCTTTTTTGTAGTTGTTTTTTCAAATTCCGTTTTTCTTATCTCAATGCTTCTGATCTGTTTGAAAATCGGAAGCTTCTTATTGAGCTCCTGCACTTCTTCTTTTATGATATCCTTTATTTTGTTGATATCCTCAAGTCCCAACTCCCGTGCCTTGTCGAAATTGGGATATATCTGTGCCGTAATAACCGTCTCTCCGCATTGGTTTTCCTTTGCCTTTACAATGCACTCGGAAACAAGCTCGATTTTGTAAATGTGTTCTTCAAGCTCTTCGGGGAAAACGTTCTTTCCGTTGTCAAGAATGATGATATTCTTTTTTCTGCCCGTGATATATATAAAGCCGTCCTCGTCAATGTAGCCTATGTCTCCGGTATAAAACCATCCATCCTCATCAATTACTTCGCTGGTAAGCTCGGGTGCTTTGTAATATCCCTTCATTACGTTGGGACCTCTTACAAGTATTTCACCCTCGGTATCAGTGGGGGAAAGCTTATCTATTCTTACCTCTACGTTGTGTACCGCAAGTCCCACGGAGGAGTACTTCTTCCAGTGGAAGGGACAAACAGAAACAAGAGGTGAGCATTCTGTGATTCCGTAGCCTTGAACAAGGTTGATGCCCAGCTCCTCAAAGCCCTTTACATAGTCGGGGGAAAGAGACGCACCGCCGCAAACGATTTTTGAAAGTCTGCCGCCGAATGCCGCCGTAACCTGACCGAAGAATGTACGGCGAAGGTCAATATTGAATTTCATAAGAGTGTTACTCAGTGAAATTCCCCGTTTAAGCTTCTTTGTCTGCTCGTTCTTTGCCGCAGTATCCCATATCCTCTTGTATACAGTTGTTACAAAGAGAGGTACGAGTATCATTGCGGTAGGGCGGAACAGCTGAAGATTCTTTGTAAGATACTTCATGCTGTCGTTGATGCACACGGTTGCGCCTACGAGAATGGGGGTGAGAATACCGCAGGTCATCTCATAGGTGTGATGCAATGGAAGCACCGACATTATTTCATCCGTTTCTTCAAAGGAAAGCATTCTCGCCGATGAGCTTACGGCATTCACTATATTTCTTTGAGAGAGCACAACGCCCTTGGATGTACCTGTGGTACCCGATGTGAAAATGATAACGGCGTCGTCTTCAATATCTATCTTGTTATCAAGGAAGTCGGTGTAATCCTCACGGAGAAGCAATTTACCACGCTTCTCAAGCTTTTCGGTAGAAAGGAAACGTTTGTCGGTCTCACTTTCATCCGTCTCTCCCATTTTTATGAAATATTCAATATCGCTTTTTTCGGACAGCCTTTTGAAAAGGTCGTGGAATCTTTCGGAGTATACAACTGCTTTAACCTCGGCAAATTCGAGAAATTTTTCTATTTCATCCTCGGGTAGTTCTTTGTCCAGGGGAACGATAACCATACCGCCGTTTACTGCGGCAAGGTAGGTGGCAATCCATTCCTTTGAGGTGTCGCCTATTACGGCAACGTGCTTACCCTTGAGTCCAAGGTAGGTCAAAGTGGTTCCGATTCTGTCTATATATTTATCAAACTCGAGAAAGCTTAATTCAACAATCTCGCCTTTTTCTTTTCCTTTATATTTCAAATAAGTCTTATCGGGCAATGTATCTGCCGCCGACTTTACAAGCTCTCTGAGATCCCTAAAAGGTCTGCGTTCATAATCAGGGTATCTTTTTTTCATGTATTCACCTTTCCTTATATTTTCGGTACGGTTTCCATCTTTTTCGATGGAATACACAAAGCGAGTATAAACTCTCAAACGTTTTATACTCTTATAATTATATTGTTTATTCCTATATTTGTCAAGATTAGTTTGCAATTTTTATTTTTCGCTTTACAATCCCGACACAATGTGTTAATATGATAAGGTCGAATTAAGTCTTATTTTGAAAGGAAAACCAATGCTTCACATCAATATAGTTTTACACGAGCCCGAAATTCCCCAAAACACAGGTAACATTGCACGCACCTGCGCCGTAACGGGCGCAAGTCTGCATTTGATTGAGCCGCTTGGCTTCGAAATAGACAGTGCAAAGCTGAAAAGAGCAGGCCTTGACTATTGGGACAAGCTCGATGTTCACGTTTATCCGTCAATTGAGGATTTTTTTGAAAAAAACAAGGGTAACTACTTCTTTTTTACCTCAAAAACCGATAAGTCCTTTGCAGATGTGACCTATGAAGGAAACGTTTATCTGATTTTCGGCAAGGAGACAAAGGGACTTCCAAAAGAGCTGATAGATGCACACCGTGACAGTGCCGTGCGTATCCCGATGAAGAATTCCCTGAGGTGTCTCAATCTGTCAAATGCTGCCGCTGTTGCTGTCTACGAGGTTTTGCGACAGAATTCGTATCCCGATATGATATGACCTTCACAGCTTTCGGCATAAAAGAGAAGAGTCAGCACAAAAAGAGAAATGTTAAAAGCCGACAGCGTTACAAGGTAGAGAGAAAAAGCCGCCATTATAAAAAGGGTTATACGTGAAATAAGGGCAACCGCTCTTTCACTTTCGTATAGCTCTTTTTTCATTGAAAGAAGAGAGGTCAGTGCACAGCCTCCGTCAAGGTTTGCAATTGGAAGAAGGTTAAATATCCCATAAGATGCATTGGCAAGAAATACAAAGAAAACATCCCGTGAAAAGCCTTGCCGCAGGACAAAAAACAAAACTGTCGCCACAAGAAGATTTACAGCCGGTCCCGACAGAGCCACCGCAGCCTCCTTGGGATAGCTTACAAGCTTTTTTTCAAGCACCAGTGTTCCTCCGAAAAGGCCAAGTACAAGTGCTTTTATTTTAATTCCGGAAAGAATCAGCACCATTATATGACCGAGCTCATGAAGAAGGGCGGTGAGAAGCATGAAAAAAACGTGCTTTGGGTCATTTGTTAAAAAAAGCACAGAAAGTGTTATGACAAAGGAAGGCTCAATTTTTATCTTCACGTATACACTCCCTCGTCGGTCATTGAAAATACTTCGGTTATCCGCTCACTTTCCAGCATTTTTGAAATGAGCATACTCTCTGCCTCGTCCAGACTTTTGTTTTCCTTTTTTACGGAAAACAGAGCTATAATAAGGCAGATGATTACAACTATCAGTTTTTTGGACAAAAAAATCCCTCACATATATTTTTTAAAAGTATATGTGAGGGAAGCTTTTATATTACCGTTTTTTTATTACTTTCTCTTGCCTGAAAGGACATACCAGAAGGAGCCTGAAAGGAAGATAGAGGAGTAAAGACCTACAACTACACCTACGATGATGGGAAGTGCGAAGTTCTGAATCGAGGGAACACCAAGGATGTAAATAAGTCCGATGGTGAAGAGTGTTGTAAGAGTTGTGTTGATTGAACGCATAAGCGTCTGACGTGCACTTATGTTTACAATCATGCCGAAATCTGTTCTGCCAAGCTTTCTGCGGTTTTCACGAACGCGGTCAAAGAGAATGATGGTCGCGTTGATTGAATAACCGAGGATTGTAAGCACTACTGCAATAAGACCTGAGCTTACGGGAATGTTGAAGATTGAGTAGGATGCAACCACGATAAAGATATCGTGAATGAGACAAAGCACTGCTGCAATTGCCGCTCTCCACTCAAATCTGATGATGATGTAAGCAAGCATACAAAGAACTGCGATGATTGTTGCTGTTACAGCGGAGGTTCTGATTTCCTTTGAAACTGAAGCAGAAATTGTGGTTTCGGTGATTACTTCAATTGCAAGGTCATCAATTGCTGTTGTTTCATCAGCCTCTTCTTCTGTCTCGGCTGTCTCTTCTTCAGCTTTTTCTTCTGTTTCGGCTGACTCGGTTGTTTCAGTGTCTGCTGTTTCAGTTGTAGCTGCTTCGGTTGTAGCTGCTTCGGTTGTAGCTGCTTCGGTTGTAGCTGCTTCAGTTGTAGCTGCTTCAGTTGTAGTAGCCTCTTTGCCGTCTGCTGCCGCAACAGTTTCGTCTGTTATTTCGGCAGGAGCAACCTCAGCTGTGTCAGCAGTTTCAGTCTCAGTTGTTTCTGTTGTTTCAGTCTCGGTTGTCTCTGTTTCGGGAGGAGTTATTTCGTTGGGAGTAGAGGATTCAACCTTTTCTGTTGTGGTTTCCTCGTTGGTTTCAGCCTTTTCCTCTTCGGGAGCTTCCTCTTTAACAGGAGCATACTGCTTGTAGCGGTCGTTAAGAAGGCTTCTTACCTCTGCAACTGCATCGGGATTAAGGTCATCGGATGCGGGAGCCTTGATAACAACACCTGTGCTGCCTGCCTTCTGAACAGAAGCACCGTTGAAGCCTTTAACCGAATAAACAAGCTTTTCTATTTCACGAATTTCTTCGGAATCGAGCTCTTTGTGAAGGTTGTACTGGAGTGAAACACCGCCTGCGAAATCTGTATCAAGGATGAAGCCGTTGATAAACATTACCGCAGCACAAGCGATTATAACAAGTGCGGAAAGAATGAACCAAACCTTACGCTTTCCGGTTACATCCATATGAGTTTTGCTGATAAATTTCATTTAACGTCTCCTCCTTTCTTACATTCCGTAAAGCTTGGGATTGTTTACACCAAGCTTTGCTACTGTGTTCATAATGAAGCGTGTAATAACAAGAGCTGTGAACATCGAAACAAGAACACCTATAAGAAGTGTAATTGCAAAGCCTGTTACAGTACCTGTACCGAATATCATAAGAACAACAGCTGCGATGATCGTTGTAATATTAGAGTCGATGATGGATGAGAAGGCACCCTTAAAGCCGTACTTAACGGATGAAAGAACACCCTTGCCAGAGCGAATTTCTTCTTTAATACGCTCGTTGATGATAACGTTGGCGTCTACTGCCATACCTATTGACAGAACGATACCTGCGATACCGGGGAGTGAGAGGTTAACCTTGAATGCAACAAGGAGAATAGCCTCAATTGCCATGTAAGCCGCAAGAGCTATAACCGATACAAGACCGGGAAGTCTGTACACGATTATCATGAACACTGCGATAAGGATAATACCGATAAGACCTGCGAAGATTGAGGTTTCAAGAGCATCCTGACCAAGAGAAGGGCCGATAACCTCGGCGCTTATCTCACGGAGCTTGAAGGGAAGCTGACCTGATGCAATAACGCTGGCAAGCTCTCTTGCACTCGCTTCATCAAAGTCACCTGTAATCATAACTTCTTTTTCTGTGAGCTGCTCGTCAACACTGGGCATGGACATGATCTGTCCGTCAAGGAGAATCATTATCCAGTTTGAGCCGTCGGCAATCTTTTCGGGAGTTGAAACGTTCTTTGTTGCTTCCGAGAACTTCTTCACGCCCTCATCCTTGAGAGTGATGGATACGAAATGCTGGGGAACAGCACTCATACCTGTGTTTCCGTATTCAGCGGTCGCACTCTTGATGTCACTGCCTGTGAGAACTACTGTTCCGTCGGATGCGAGGAACATAAGCTCACCGATGTTACCGAGAAGGTTTCTCGATGCATCAATGTCACTTTCGCCCGGAATTTCTATCTGGAATCTTCCGTCATCCTGGAGCTGTGTAAGTGATGCTTCTGTGTAGCCTGCGTCTGTAAGACGTCTTGTAAGTATGGAGATAACTATATCCATATTTTCCTGTGTAACCAGATCACTGTTTTCTGTGTCGGGTTCATAGGTAAGTGAAGTACCTCCGGCAAGGTCGAGTCCCTTGATTATAGCATCGTCATCGGTGATAGCGGGGAAAATTCTGTTTTCCTTTGAACCGATACCGAAGAATACTACAAGAGCAAGAAGAACAATGACCAGCAATGCGCATATAAGCTTTGTCAAATTCTTTGCCATGGTTTTTATAATTCCTTTCTGAAAATAATCTTTTATTAGTATACTACATTTTATCAAAATTGTCAATCTCGAAATTTAAAACCTTACAAAACTATGGTTTTTCCGTTCTTTTCTGCACTGGCTTCAATTATTTCCACAAGTCTGATGGTATCAGCCGACTGCTCTGGCGGATTTATAGTGTTTTCCTTGTCGTTCATAAGGATATCAACGTAGTACTCTATTTCATAAAGAATACTACTGTCATCATCGGGTTTACAGAGCACCTTGCTGCCCTTTGAGTCGCGGTGAAGAATCAAAGTTCCTCTGTCGTCGCCCACAAAAGCACCTTTTTCCATATTTACTCTGAAAGGTGCGGTGAATTTAAAGCTCTGAGGAAGTCCCCAATCACCTCTTATGTTGACATAAGCATCCTCGTATTTGAAGGTCGTGGATACAGAGTCGCAATATGTAAAGTTATTTTTCGATGCAACTGCGGAAATTGCTTTGGGAAGTCCGAATACACTTTGAACATAGTCAACGTCATGAATGTGCATATCGAGAATAACACCGTCGAGTCTTCCCTTGTTGGGACCGCCCTTGTTCATTCTCCAGAGAGGAACGGCTGAAAGTCTTGAAAAATCGGCACAAATAAGCTTTCCATAGTCTCCGCTCTTAATCGCCTCACGCATAGTGCTGTAAGCGTTGTTAAATCTTACGCAATGACCTACCATAAGGCGTTTTCCCGAGCACTTTTCGGCTTCAAGCATTTCACGTGCTTCTTCGCTGTTCATCGCCATAGGCTTTTCAACAAGTACGTTAATTCCGCTTTCGAGAACCTTGATTGCGGCATCCTTGTGAAGGAAGGTGGGAAGGCATATATCCACAAGGTCAAGGTCTTCCTTTTCAATCATTTCATCCACATCAATGTAGCAATGGTCCACCTTTTTCAAGGGAGTGTCGCTTACCTTGGATACATTTATCTTTATTTCGTTATTAAAATTTGCGGCGTTTATATCGCACAGTGCCACTATTTCAACAGGCAAGCCCATTTCCTCAAGACGCTGATACGCACGTCTGTGCATTGCGGAAATTCCGCCGCAGCCCCAGATACCTACTCTGAATTTTTTCATCTTTTATCCTCCGCTTCATGTGTTTTTTGTGTTTTTTTGTCAAATCGAATAAAATTAATTATCAATTACAGTAAATTATAACATATTTTTTAAAAAATACAAGTATTTCGGTGTTAAATATAAATTAATATGCAAAATATATTTTTTCGGTTGATTATTTTGCCTTTTTGTGTTATTATATTGAACACGGAGGTAAGTATTTATGAACAACAGTTATAAAAAAGCAAGCTCGGATTATGCGTTTAATTATACAGAGTATCTCGTAAGAAAAGAACCCGACAAGAAAATATTGGGAATAAGAATTGCGATAATCGCTTTTGCGGTTTTGCTCTTCGCTCTCACAGTCTATCTGATGTTCGGACCCGTCAAGATTCCGCAGATAGCGGTTATAGCGGTGGTGCTGATTGTTTACGTTGCCATGATGATGTGGAGCTTTACAAACATTGAATATGAGTACCTTATTGTATCGGGAATCATGTCAATGGACAAAATAACCGGTGGAAAGCGCCGCCGTCAGATGGTTGAGTTCAAGGTTGCATCCGCCGAAAGTGTTTTGCCCCTGAAAAATGCAAAGCTTGACGGAATAGACACTATAAACGCTCTGTCGTCACTTGATGCCGAGGATGCATATTGCATTATTTTCAAGGATGAAGGCGGCGACAAGAGAGCACTTCTTTTCAACGCTACCGAAAAGGCCCTCGATATGCTCAAGTATTACAACAGAAGTTGCTTCGTAAAGTAATAAAATTATTTTTTCGGAATAGTCTTTTACAAAAGGAGTGAGCTTTTGAAAAGACTATTTATACTTTTAAGCGCTGTTTTGCTTGTTTCCTGCAGTGAAGGAAGTCTTGAAGAAACATATTTTGACACCTCACGCACCCTTTACATAACCTACACCGACTCCGAAGTCAGCTTTTCGGGTACTCTTGCAGTGTCGGGGGAGTGTTTTACCTTTACTCCCGATTCTCCGAAGGGACTTACAATAAGCTTTGAGGGAGAAGAGGGTGAGGTGAGCTATAACGGCAAGGTGTTTGAGGGGAGTGTGGCGGATACCGTGAGAATAAAGAAGGTATTCGATGCCATAAAAGAGGGCAGCGCCCGACTTGAATTTGATAAAAAGTCAAGGCTTTTGGAAATAGAAGACAAGAATTTCAATATAAAAGTACACAAGGAAGAAACGAAATGAAAAACACAAGGTGTTATGCCAAAATATCAATAAGCAACCTCTTACACAACGTTGCCTGCATAAAGGAGCTTTTGCCCGATGACTGCGGGATTATCCCTGTAATCAAAGCAAACGCCTACTCACACGGAGCAACGGAATTTGCACGAGCGTTGACGGATGGGGTTGCGGCTTTTGCCGTGGCAGAGATGAACGAGGCTTTGACACTGAGAGAAAACGGAATTAAAAATGATATTTTAGTGCTGGGTTACACCGATCCCGCCTTTGCCGGTGTGCTTGCCGACAATGGTATAATTCAAACGGTTGTGAGCCTTGATTACGCAAAGGCTCTATCCAGGAGACTTGGAGGACTGAAGCTGGGGGTTCACATAAAGCTTGATACGGGAATGCACAGATTCGGCTTTGATGCGACGTCTCCGACGGTTACTTCGGAAATAGAGGAAATTTCCCGTCTTGACGGAATCAACATAAAAGGCATATTCAGCCATTTTGCGGAAAGTGACAGTCTCGGCTCTGAATACACCGAGCTTCAGGTGTCAAAATTTACGGAGATAACGGAGAAGCTTTCCCGTATGGGAGTTGATGTGGGAATGAAACACATTTCCAACTCGGCGGCAATTCTCACCCGTGACGATGCACTGTTTTCGGCGGTAAGACCCGGAATAATTCTCTACGGTGCCTACCCTTCAGAGGAGGTAAAGCAAGCGTATCTTTCAAAGCATCCCGATATGCCCCTCCGTGAGGTCATGACTCTTTGTGCAAGAGTGGGGCAGACGATGAAGATAAAGAAAGGCGAGAGTGTGGGCTATTGCAGAACATACACTGCAAAAAGAGATACCGTTATTGCAACCGTTACCGCAGGCTATGCCGACGGAATTCCCAGAGCTCTTTCCAACAAGGGCAGAGTAAAGATAAACGGTGAAATATTCAACATTGTGGGGAATGTATGTATGGATCTTCTTATGGTGGATATAACCGATGCAAAAAATCCCGTGAATATGGGAGATGAAGTGGTATTCTGGGGAGAGAAGGGTATCTCAATCGACGAATATGCGGCACTTTCGGGAGAGATAAGCTATGCCCTTTACACGGGAATATCTTCGAGAGTATCAAGAATATATGAATAAAAAGTTTCAAGAGGAGTTTTTTACATCCTCTTGTCTTTTTTTGTAAAGAATAAGTTTGAACAATTTCAAAATTAACACTTGTAATTATTGTAAAATAAGTAATTATTTGTTATAATACAAAAAGTAACACTAAAATAATGTAAATGGAGGAAATGTTAATTGTTACCCCACAGTTTATCAAAGGACGAACTACTTAAAAGCCTCGGAACGGATGAGGCGAAAGGTCTTGACGAAGAAAAGGTCTCGGCAGTCAGAGAAAAATACGGTGAAAACAAGCTGAAGGAGAAAAAGAGAAAGACAAATCTTCAAAGGTTTGCCGAGCAGTTTAAGGATGTTATGATTCTTATATTGCTGGTTGCCGCTCTTATTTCCTTTATTGTTGCCTGTGCAGAAGGCAAACCCAAGGAATTTTTTGAGCCGATACTTATTCTTCTCATTGTTGTTCTTAACGCCGTAATGGGCGTTATGCAGGAGAGTAAAGCACAAAAAGCACTTGACGCATTGAAGAATCTGTCCGCACCTCATGCCAGGGTTATACGTGACGGGCACGAAAGCATCATTGACGCTGCCCTTCTTGTGCCGGGCGATATCATAAAGCTCGAAGCGGGTGATTTTGTGCCTGCAGATGCAAGACTGCTCACTTCCGCCAGTCTTAAAAGCGAGGAATCAGCCCTTACGGGTGAATCAGTACCCAGCGAAAAGGATGCTCTTGCAGAGGTTGCGGAAAATGCGCCTGTGGGCGACAGAACAAATATGGTATTTTCAGGCTGTTCCATTACCTACGGCTCTGCAGTTGCAGTTGTTACAGCAACGGGAATGGACACCGAAATGGGTAAGATAGCAAATCTTCTCAATGAGGAGTCGGAGACACAGACACCCCTTCAAAAGAAGCTTGCACAGCTTGGTAAATATCTTGGTGTAATTGCCCTTGCGGCTTGCGGCATCATATTTGTTGTAGGTCTTGCAAACGATATTGAGGCTCTTGATATATTCATGACCTCGGTTTCTCTTGCCGTATCGGCAATTCCCGAGGGACTTCCCGCCATTGTAACCATCGTTCTTTCCATAGGTGTTGGGCGAATGGCTGTGAGAGGTGCACTTATCAGACGTCTTCCTGCGGTTGAGACCCTTGGAAGCACTTCGGTAATCTGCTCGGATAAAACCGGAACTCTCACCCAGAACAGAATGACTCTCGTAAAGGCATACATCAGTGGTGCAGAGAGTGCAGAGAGCATAGGAGAGGGAGCAAGTGAGGCGGTAAACAGCCTTTTGAAATTTGCGACTCTTTGCTGTGACGGCTCTGTTGTAATAAAAGACGGTAAGGAAGAGCACATCGGTGACCCTACCGAAACCTCCATCGTTGCCGCGGCAATGAAGGCAGGCTTTGACAAGGATGAGCTCTCACGTCAGTTCCCCAGACTTGCCACAATCCCCTTTGACTCTGACAGAAAGCTTATGACCACCGTTAATGATATCAACGGTAAATATATGGTTATTGTCAAGGGTGCCTTTGACGTAATGGCACAAAAATGTATTGCAGGTGACATTGAGGGCGGCAGACGAATGACCGACGAAATGAGCCGTGATGCTCTCCGAGTACTTGCAGTAGGATATAAGTTTATTGATAAGGTTCCCGAAAATCCCACACCCGCCGAGCTTGAATGTGACCTTGCCTTTATCGGTCTTGTGGGAATGATAGATCCGCCGAGACCCGAGGTGGCAGAAGCTGTTGCAATCTGTAAAAAAGCGGGAATCAAGCCCGTTATGATAACAGGTGACCACGTTGTTACAGCCTCGGCTATCGCAAAGGCTCTTGGTATCCTTGAAGAGGGTGACAGAGCGATTACAGGTACAGAGCTTGACAGAATGACCGACCGTGAGCTTGACGAAGCGGTTGAGAGCATTTCGGTATATGCCAGAGTTTCTCCCGAAAATAAGATACGTATTGTAAAGGCATGGCAGAGAAAGAATCAGATAGTATCAATGACGGGAGACGGTGTAAACGATGCACCTGCCCTCAAGGCGGCTGATATCGGATGTGCCATGGGCATAACGGGTACGGACGTTGCTAAGGGTGCCGCAGATATGACACTTACCGACGATAACTTCGCAACTATCGTTGAGGCGGTAAGAGAGGGACGCGGTATTTACTCCAACATTAAAAAGGTTGTAGGCTTCCTTCTCGGAACAAATATCGGTGAGGTAATACTTGTATTTGTGGCAATGCTTCTTTGGCATAAGACTCCCTTGCTTTCCATGCAGCTTTTGTGGATAAATCTTGTAACAGACTCACTTCCCGCCATTGCACTCGGTATGGAACCCGTAGAATCGGGCATAATGAACGAGAAGCCAAAGCCGAAAAACGAGGGAATTTTTGCACATGGTCTCGGAATCCGCGTAGTGCTGCAGGGTGCAATGTTTGCACTCCTTGCTCTTGCGGCGTTCAAGATTGGTGAAAATGTAACCGGAACTCTTGCAGGTGCACAGACAATGGCATTTGCAACACTCTCACTTTCTCAGGTTCTTCACGCCTTCAATATGAGAAGCACCCGTTCAATCTTTAAGATTGGGCCTTTTACCAACAAGAAGCTGAATCTTGCTTGTCTTGCATCTCTCCTTCTTGTTTTGCTGGTACTTTTCGTGCCCTTCCTTCGTGTAGCGTTTGGACTTGTACTTCTTCCTGCAAGTCTTTATCTTGCAGTGCTCGGCTTGGTGATTGTTCCCATTGTTGTAATGGAAATTGTCAAGGCGCTGGGGCTTGTTAAATAATAATGCGGAGGAATATTTTGCGAGGTAAGTTCAGAAACAAGAGATTCTCTTTGCCGCTGATGGTGTCGGCATTGTTGGTGGCGGTAGTTCTTGCTTTTTATTACGGCATAAAGAAGCCGTCGGAGGCAATCCCCATTGACGGCTCCTTCGAGGTGCATTTTATAGACGTAGGTCAGGCAGATTGTGCCCTTATAATGTGCGACGGAAAGAACATGCTGATTGATGCGGGAAACAAAGAGGACTCAAATCTTGTATACACCTATCTCAAAAAGTATGATATAAAGCATCTTGACTACGTTATAGCCACACATTTACACGAGGACCACGCAGGTGGAATGGGAGGAGCCCTCAATGCCGCAACGCCCGGGATTGTTTACTGTCCCACTTCGGACAGTGACTCATATTATTTCAAAACTATCGAAAAGTACGTCAAGCGTTCAAACTCGAAAATACTTGTACCGAAGGCTGGGGAATCCTTTATGCTGGGCGGTGCGAGAGTAGATATACTCGGCTGTAATTTTGCCGAGGGGGAGAATAACACTTCAATAGTGCTGAAGATCACCTACGGCGAAACCTCATTTCTCTTTATGGGAGATGCCGAGCGAGAGGCGGAGGATGTGCTGGTGAATTCGGGAATTGACCTTTCCGCCACTGTTTTAAAGGTGGGACATCACGGAAGTAACACTTCCACGGGATATGTTTTCTTGAGATCAGTTATGCCGAAATATGGCGTAATTTCGGTGGAAAAGGGGAACGAATACGGGCATCCGCATGTAGAACCCCTCAGCCGTCTCAAGGATGCAGACGTGGAGATTTACAGAACCGATATCCACGGAGACATAATTTGTAAAAGCGACGGTGTAGACGTAACCTTTACAACGTCTAAAAAGAAATGATTAAAACTCACAAGGCATATATTTGCTTTGTGAGTTTTTTGTTGATATGACATATAAAAAGTAATATATTATATATAATAAATAGGAAAATTTTAACTTGACAAATTTCTTAAAATAGACTAATATATATTGAGTTATTCTATCAATACAGTTTTTTGCAAAACGAAGGAGAATCAAATGCAGATTTACCGCGCAGGCATAGATATAGGTTCAACCACGGTCAAGCTAACGATACTTGACGAAAAAGACAGTATAATATACGGCGAGTATACCCGTCACAACGCTCAGACAAAGGAGACCTTGAAGGCTCTTCTTATCTCCGCGAGGGAAAAGCTTGGTGAGTGCTTACTCAAAGTAAGAATCACAGGCTCAGGAGCCATAAATCTGTCCAAAGCGATGAATATAGGCTTTGTTCAGGAGGTTGTGGCAGTAGCATCAGCTCTCCAAAGGATAGCACCCGAGACTGATGTAGCCATCGAGCTTGGCGGTGAGGATGCAAAGATTATATATTTCGACGGAGGTCTTGAGGAGCGTATGAACGGCGTATGTGCCGGCGGTACAGGCTCTTTCATTGACCAGATGGCATCGCTTCTGCAGACTGATGCCGAGCATCTTAACATTGAAGCAAAGGATTATAAGGTTATATATCCCATAGCGGCACGCTGCGGAGTTTTTGCAAAAACAGACATACAGCCCCTTATAAACGAGGGCGCTACAAGGGCGGATCTTGCCGCTTCCATTTTCCAGGCGGTAGTAAATCAAACTATTTCGGGACTTGCCTGCGGTAAGCCTATAAGAGGTCACGTAGCATTTCTCGGAGGGCCACTTCATTTCCTCACGGAGCTAAAGGCGGCATTTATCAGAACTCTGGGACTCACAGACGAAACCACTGTTGACCCCGAAAACTCCCACCTTTTTGCGGCTATGGGTGCGGCAATGGAGGCAGGAGAGGATAAGGAAACAAGTATATCCTCACTTATTGCAACCCTTGAGGGCGGTGTTGAGATTACCTTTGAAATGCCTCGTCTTGAGCCTCTTTTCAAAACCAATAAGGAGTATGAGGACTTTAAGAAAAGACATGGCGGTGCAAGAGTAGCAAAGAGAGCTCTTTCAGAATATTCGGGGGATTGCTTCCTCGGTATAGATGCAGGCTCTACCACCACGAAGCTTGCTCTTATTTCCGATAAAGGAGAGCTTCTCTTCTCTTACTATGCAAATAACAAAGGAAACCCCATTGAAACGGCAAAAAGTGCAATAAAAGAGATGGCGGCACTCTTTCCGAAGAATGCAAGAATAGCGAGAGCTACCTCCACAGGATACGGAGAAGCACTTTTGAAATCGGCTTTTAATCTTGATTCGGGAGAGGTGGAAACTATCGCTCACTGTACGGCGGCATCCTTCTTCGACCCACGTGTTGACTGCGTACTTGACATCGGCGGTCAGGATATGAAGTGCATTAAGCTCAAAAACGGAGCTGTTGACAATATTCTTCTCAACGAGGCATGCTCCTCGGGATGCGGCTCATTTATTGAAAATTTCGCAAATTCTCTCGGTTATACTGCGGAAGGCTTTGCAGAGGAGGCGCTTTTTGCAAAGGCTCCCGTGGATTTGGGTACAAGATGTACCGTCTTTATGAATTCCAACGTAAAGCAGGCTCAAAAGGAGGGTGCGGAGGTATCCGACATCTCTGCGGGACTTGCTTATTCGGTTATAAAAAATGCCCTTTACAAGGTTATAAAATTAGCCGATGCAAAGGAGCTTGGTTCACATATAGTTGTTCAGGGAGGAACCTTCCATAACCGAGCAGTGCTTCGTGCCTTTGAAAAAATAGCGGGCATTGAGGCTACCTGCCCCGATATTGCAGGACTTATGGGAGCATTCGGTGCGGCTCTTATCGCAAGAAGCGAATATGTCGGAGCACCGTCTTCAATGCTTTCCTTTGAAGAAATAAACGAGCTTACATATACAGCAAAGAGCACCAGATGTCAAGGCTGTTCAAACAACTGTATGCTCACCGTCAACACCTTCCCCGGCGGACGCCGTCACATTACGGGTAACCGCTGTGAAAAGGGACTTGGCAAGGGGGACGTGACCAAGCGCGCGGAGAATATTTTTGAATACAAGCGCAAAAGACTGTTTTCTTATCCCGTACACGGGGAAGAATCGGCAAAGCGTGGTGTTATCGGTATCCCCAGAGTGCTTAATATGTACGAAAATTATCCATTTTGGGCGACCTTCTTTTATGAGCTTGGCTTCTCGGTAAAGCTTTCTCCCTTTTCCGAAAGGAAGATTTACGAGCTTGGAATGGAGTCCATCCCCTCCGAATCGGAGTGCTATCCCGCAAAGCTTGCTCACGGACACGTTCAATATCTTATAAACGAGGGCGTTAAGACAATATTTCATCCTTGTGTATTCTACGAGCGTCAGGAAAACGAAAACGCAAAGAATCACTTTAACTGTCCCATCGTAGTTTCTTACCCCGAGAATCTTAAAAATAACGTAGAGCAGGTAAGCGACGGAAGTGTAAGATATATTCGTCCCTTTGTTGCGTTTACAAGTGAAGAGACCGTTTTGTCGAGACTTGTTGAGGTGGCGTGGGATGAATGGAGTATCCCTGCGGGCGAAGTAAAACGTGCAGTAAAGCTTGCCTGGGCAGAAATGCTCAAGGTCAAGGATGATATAAGGGCAGAGGGTAAGCGCATCCTCGATAAAATGAGCGAATCGGGTGAGCGTGGAATTGTCCTTGTGGGCAGACCTTATCACGTTGACCCCGAAATAAATCACGGAATTCCCGAGCTTATTGCCTCCTACGGACTTAACGTCTTTACAGAGGATTCACTCCCCATAGTTTGCGGCGGAGATTTGAGAGTAGTTGACCAGTGGGTTTACCATTCAAGGCTTTATTCTGCGGCACGCTTTGTTTCAAAGCGTGATGACATGGAGCTTATTCAGCTCAACTCCTTTGGATGCGGCCTTGATGCGGTTACAACCGATCAGGTGGGAGAAATACTTGAAAACAGCGGTAAGCTGTATACTCTTTTGAAAATAGACGAGGTTAACAATCTTGGTGCTGTAAGAATAAGAATAAGAAGCCTTATTTCGGCAATGGAACGTCGCAGTAAGGAGGGTGTTGTATCAAACAAAAGGGACTATTCCTACAAGCGCAAGGAATATACCAAGGAAATGAACGACAGCGGTTATACCATTATTGCGCCACAGATGAGCCCTATTCATTTCGATATAGTAAAGACACTTTTCACGAAGCATGGCTACAATGCGGTTTTGCTTGACAACGATAACCGCACTGCTATTGACGTTGGCTTGAAATATGTAAACAACGATGCATGTTTCCCCTCAATTACTGTTGTGGGACAGATAATGGAGGCGGTGCTGTCGGGCAAATATGACACCGACCGTCTTGCAATCCTTATGACACAGACGGGCGGCTGCTGCCGTGCAAGTAACTACGTTGCGTTTATCCGCCGTGCCCTTGCAAAGGCGGGACTTGAGCACATTCCCGTCATATCTCTCAACACCAACGGAATGGAGAAGAATTCCGGCTTTAAGCTGTCACCCGGCATGCTTATTGACGCAGTTCACGCAATAGTTTACGGTGATTTGTTAATGCGTTGCCTGTACAGAACACGTCCCTATGAAAAGATTCCGGGCTCGGCGAATGCACTTCACGAAAAGTGGCGTGATATCTGTATAGAAGCTATAAAGGGTACACGTGGGCACATGAAATACCGTGACATATGCCGCGGAATCGTGCGTGACTTTGATGCTCTTGAGCTTGACGAAACAATAGTAAAGCCGAGAGTCGGAATAGTTGGCGAAATACTTGTAAAGTATATGCCTCTTGCAAATAACCATCTGGTTGAACTGCTTGAAAGAGAGGGTGCAGAGGCAATCGTACCCGACATGATCGATTTCTTCAATTACAGCTTCTACAACAACCAATACAAGCACAAATATCTGGGTGTGTCAAAGAAGGCTGACCTTGTTTCAAAGCTTGCGATCAAGGCTGTGAAGTGGCTGAGAAAGCCTGCTGTGGAGGCACTGAAGGAGAGCAAACGCTTCTCTGCCCCCATTGACATTGAAAAGATAGCCGAAATGACAAAGCCGTTCCTTTCAATCGGAAACCAGTATGGCGAAGGATGGTTCCTTGCAGGTGAAATGGTAGAGCTTCTTACTCACGAAACCGACAATATTGTTTGTATTCAGCCTTTTGCCTGTCTCCCCAACCACGTAGTGGGTAAGGGTGTTATAAAGGCGCTCAAAAAGGTGTATCCCAATGCAAATATTGCCGCAGTTGACTATGACCCCGGTGCAAGTGAGGTAAATCAGCTCAACCGTATCAAGCTTATGCTTTCAACTGCTGTGAAGAGAATTAAGTAATTTATTTATATTGGGACTCTGTCCCAAGCCCTGCCAAGAAACTTTGAAAATGGGGTTGTGTAAACATAAAAAACGCTGAAGCAATTCAGCGTTTTTTGTGTTTGTTTTTCAGGAGAGCACGGGAGGGAACTTTTTCAAAAAAGCCTCCTCTCGTAATAAAAACTTATTTTCCGACATACATCGAATGCCAACGAAGGAATACGAGTATTACCCAAAGCTTACGGTAGTTATCCTCCTTGCCCTCACGGTGTGCGTCAAGAAGCCTCAGGGCTTCTTTTTTGTCGATGTATTCATCTGCACCCGAGTTTACGATTATATCCTTTGCCCAATCGTAAAGGTCCTCTTTCAGCCACTTGCGTACAGGTACGGGATAGCCGAGCTTGGGACGCATTACGGTCTCCTCATTTACAAGGTCACGGAATGCGTGGCGGAATATATATTTTGTAGTGCCGTGTGAGAGCTTCTCGTCGGTTGCAAGGCTTGATGCAACCTCAAATACCTTCTTATCAAGGAAGGGTACTCGCACTTCAAGGGAGTGAGCCATGCTGAGTCGGTCTCCCTTTACCAAAATATCGCCTCTGAGCCATGTATGCATATCAACATATTGCATTTGCGTGATGCCGGGCATACCTTCAACATCCTTGTAAAGGTCACGTGTAATATCTGTAAAGTGTACCGAATCGTCACAGGTTTTAAGTATGGAGCGCTTTGATTTTTCGTCAAATATAAATGCATTTCCGATATAACGCTCGGAAAGGGGAGTTGTACCTCTGTAAAGAAGCTGCTTTCCGCTGACACCGTTTGGAAGTATCTTTGACAGAAGCTTCAAGGGGGCTTTTACAAAGCCGGGAAGCGAATATATCTTTGATGAGGTGAGTGTTTCGTTATAAATTCGATATCCTCCGAAAAGCTCATCAGAGCCCTCACCCGAAAGCACAACCTTTAAGTGACGTGCCGCTTCCTCGCAAATGAGATATATTGCCATAGTGGAGGGGTCAGCCATGGGGAAGTCAAGGTGATATACCACCTTGTCAAAGGCACGCTTGAAGTCCTCAATAGTGCCTACAAGCTTGATATGCTCAACATCGAGGTGCTTTGCAATGCCCGATGCCTCATCCATCTCGGAGTATTCCTTTACACCAAAGGCAACTGTAAATGCCTTGATACCTGGGTTGAGCTTACTTGCGGTTGCGGTGATTACCGCTGAATCTATACCGCCCGAAAGGAATGTACCAACGTCAACGTCGCTTATCATGTGGTATTTTACCGAGCTTTCCACCGTTTCTCGGAGAAGAGCCGCCTTTTTCTCAAAATCATCCGATTTTACAGGCTTGAAAACGGGAGTGTAGTACTTCTCGCATCTCACGGGCGTTTCGGCTGAAAAGTCGCAAACCATGTAATGACCTGCGGGAAGTATCTTTATATCGGGATGAAGTGTGGAAGGCTCGGGCACGTACTGATAAGTAAAGTAGTGCTGGAGACGGCTTTTATCTATCTTCGCCTTGTCAAGAGTGGGGTCAAGATAAAAAGCCTTGGACTCGGATGAAAAATAAACACTGTCGCCCTTGTTCATATAGTAAAGGGGCTTGATTCCAAATGGGTCACGTCCCAGCGTTATTGTGTTCTTTTCCTTGTCATAGAAGCAGAATGCAAACATTCCACGAAGCTTGTTTATAAAGACTTCGCCCTCTTTCGAGAAAAGAGTGAGCATTACTTCTATTTCTGAATTGGTGTTGAATTCATAGCCTTCACGGATAAGCTCGTCACGGAGCTCGAGATAGTTGTATATTTCGCCGTTGAATATTCCAACATATCGCTCGCCGTAAACAAAAGGCTGAGAGCCTTTTTCAAGGTCGATAATGCTCAGTCGTCGAAAGGCTATGGCAAGGCTATCAAACAGCAGAGCCTTGTCCTCGTCGGGACCTCGGTGAGCAATAGCGTTTGACATATTTGATACAAGAAGTCTCTCCTCGTCACAAAGAGAGCCGTTTTTAAACATTCCTACAAAGCCGCACAAGGTTTTTTATCTCCTTTAGATTTTATTGTCTTGAATTATCTGTTTCTTTAATTTTATAAAGTAGTACGCTCCCATACCGCAAAAGGCAGAGCCGAAAACGAGGGAGGGGAATACAAAGGTGGTATTTTTGTCGGGGAAGGAATACAAGAGGAAGCCGAATCCCGAAAGTATTATGCCTGCAATTACATAAAGCGTGAGGCTGTCGGGTAAATTATACTTCGTGTATTTCTTGTTGAATTCTCCGGCAAGCTTGAATATGAGAATAAAAGTTATTATTGAAAAAACAGCCGTTGCACCCGCCAGCGGCAGAGTGTAAGTCTTTGATGAAAAGCCATAGTCGATAATAAAGCTGTTTTCGGTAAGGGGAATAAAGCGGTATAGAAAAGCAATAAAGGAAATTACACCGCCTATTGCCGAAACTGTCGCAAGAAGCTTGCAGGAATGTCCCATTCGCTTCATAGCAAAGACGGCACCGATAAATATCATAATGAATCCCGCAAAGGTTGGGAGTATATCAACACCGTCAAGGTAAAAGTCAAAGAAGAATACCACACCCGGTATGAACATAGAGAGCACAAATGAGGTGTTCTTTCTTACCATACAAGCGGGTATTTCAAGCACGTTTTTCTGCCTGTAATCCGAGAGCTTTTCGTTAAGGTCACGGTTTTTTGCAATTCTTCTCCAAAAGGGAATAAAGAAGCAAAGCATGACAATAAAGAGAAGCGTTGACAGGAAAAATGCTATTATCATCATGACACGCATTGCCGCATCAAAGTTCACAAACCATGAATCCGCCTTGAATTCTCCCGTTGTGTTGCTGTCAAAAAGCGCAACGGTGGAAGGGGCAATGGCAAGCACGTTTTTTATTGTAAAGAAAACGTATAGATACCATTTTGCAGTGTTCAGCTTATCCGAATCAAGAGGCGCATCAACACGCATTGCCGTATAATCCAGCCCTTTGAACATATCGTTTACAAGAGGGATAACGGTTATCATTTCAAGTATTGCATAGCTGAAGGTGATAAGGAGAAGGTCGGACGAACTGAATCGAAAGGTGAACAGTGACAGGACAGCTTTTATTGTAGAAAAGAGCATCATACGCTTTGCAAGAAGTCTTGCATCGTCGGCTCTCATTTCTATATCCGACAGACGTCCAAGTCCCAGCACTATTAGAAACCATCCTATAACATCGGGAAGAAAGTCAAATATGCTGATGTCGGGGGAGAATATAAAGAACATTCCCCAGAATATCAAAGAAAAGTGCATTCTTTTTTTCATATTATTCGCCGTCTGCTGCGTTCTTTCCGCAGCATTTTTTATACTTTAGTCCGCTTCCGCAGGGACAGGGATCGTTACGTCCCACCTTTTCGGAGGCAGTTTTCTTAACGGGGGATTTTTTAATTGTTGAGCCGTCACCGCCGTGACTTGCGGAAACGATTTTAACAACAGCCTGTCTCTTGGGTTCCTCGGGCTTTTGGGGACGGGTAAGAAGCTGACGGACGGTATCGCAACGAATGTCATATACCATCTGGTCAAACATCTGTGAGCCGTAAATTTTATATTCCATGAAGGGATCCTTGTGACCGTAAGCCTGGAGTCCTACCGAGCTTTGGAGTGAATCCATTGCATCTATGTGGTCCATCCATTTGAGGTCAACGTTTCTGAGAAGCACCGCTCTTTCACGGTCACGCATTCTCTCCTCGCCAAAGAGCTCGGTTATCTCGGCATATACCTTATTGGCACGTTCAACAAGCATTTCGCTTACGGATTCCGCGGTAAGAGCATCAAGGTCATTACCCGTCTGTCTGAAGTCGTCATCCGTTGTCAAAAGTCCGGCAAAGGTATTTCTGAGCTCGTCAAGATTCCATTCATCGGGAATGTCACCTACCATACATTCGCTTACCTTGGTATTGATAACCGAAACAATCATTGAGTGAATCTTATCCTGAAGGTCGAGACCGTCAAGTACCTCTTGACGCTCGCCGTAGATGATATTTCTCTGCTCGCTCATTACATTATCGTACATAAGTACGTTACGTCGGCGTGCAAAATTCTGTCCTTCAAGACGCTTTTGTGCATTTTCTATGGTATTTGAAAGAAGTTTTGCGTCAAGGGGTTGGTTGTCCTCAAGTCCGAAACGGTCTACGATTCCGGCAATTCTCTGACCTCCGAACAAACGCATAAGGTCATCGTCGAGTGCGAGATAAAAGGCGGATGCACCGGGGTCACCCTGTCTGCCTGCACGACCTCGAAGCTGATTGTCTATTCTTCTTGATTCGTGTCTTTCCGTACCCAGGATAAAGAGACCACCTGCCGCTCTTACTTTTTCGGCTTCGGGGGCAATATCCTTCTCGTATTCACTGACAAGCTCGGTATATCTCTGTCTTACGCCGATAATTTCTTCATTGTCGGTTTCTGTTACACCGTCTGCAAGGGCAATGAGCTCATCCGAGAAGCCTTCACGTCTGAGCTGACTCTTTGCAAGATATTCGGGGTTACCGCCAAGCATAATATCCGTACCTCTTCCCGCCATATTGGTGGAGATGGTTACGGCGCCGAGCTTACCTGCCTGGGCTACTATTTCAGCTTCCTTATCGTGAAGCTTTGCGTTAAGTACATTGTGTTTTACTCCTCGGCGGGAAAGAAGCTTTGAGAGCTCCTCGGATTTGTCAATTGATACAGTACCTACAAGCACAGGCTGTCCCTTCTTGTGACATTCCTCTATCTGATTGAGAATAGCCTCGATTTTTGCGTTGCCGTTTTTATATACCTTATCCTCGGCATCCTTTCTTATCATAGGCTTGTTTGTGGGAATCTCAATAACATCCAGTGAGTAAATCTCACGGAATTCCGATTCCTCTGTAAGGGCAGTACCCGTCATACCCGAGAGCTTTTTGTAAAGTCGGAAATAATTCTGGAAGGTAATGGTGGCAAGTGTCTTTGACTCGCGCTCTACCTTTACGCCTTCCTTTGCCTCAATAGCCTGATGCAGACCGTCGGAATAACGTCTGCCGGGCATAAGTCTTCCTGTGAAGGAGTCAACGATTATTACCTGATTTTCCTTCACAACGTAGTCAACATCACGCTTCATTGTACCCCACGCCTTGATTGCCTGATTTACGTGGTGGGAAAGTGCGGCATTTTCGAAATCCGCAAGGTTTTCTATATTGAAGCGCTCCTCTACCTTCTTTACACCACTGGAGGTAAGAGTGGCGTTTCTTGCTTTTTCATCAATGATGTAATCGTATTTTGTATCCTGCTCCTCGTCGATTTCCTTGTCGTTTGCCTCCTTGATTTTGAGAGGCTTGAGTCCTCTTACAAAGCTGTTTACGATATCGTAAAGCTCTGTTGACTTCTCACCGTGTCCCGAAATGATAAGGGGAGTTCTCGCTTCGTCTATAAGAATCGAGTCAACCTCGTCAACGATTGCAAAATTGTGAGGTCTTTGAACCATTTCCTCCTTGTGTGCAACAAGGTGGTCTCTGAGGTAGTCGAAGCCGAATTCGTTATTTGTACCGTAGGTTATATCTGCGGCATATGCACGGCGGCGCTCATCATTGTCAAGGTCGTGGATTATAAGTCCTACGCTGAGTCCCAGGAAGGAGTAGACCTTACCCATCCATTCGCTGTCACGCTTTGCAAGATAATCGTTTACCGTAACAACGTGCACACCCTTGCCGGTAAGTGCATTAAGATAAGCGGGAAGGGTAGCAACAAGTGTTTTACCTTCACCTGTTCTCATCTCGGCAATTCTGCCCTGATGTATAACGATACCACCTATAAGCTGTACCTTGTAATGGCGTTTTCCCAGCACTCTTGTAGATGCCTCTCTCACCGTTGCAAATGCATCGGGAAGGATATCGTCAAGGGTTTCACCCTTTGCAAGTCTTTCTTTGAGAATATCTGTCTGTGCACGGAGCTCACTGTCGCTCATAGCGGCATATTTGTCACCCAGTGCTTCTATTTTTTCAACTGTGGGCAGTATTCTTTTTACTTCTCTTTCACTGTGAGTACCGAAGATTTTAGTTATTAAACCCATTTCATTCCCTTTCTCTTAAAACTCATTTTTTATTTGTCTTGAGAACAGTGTATCAAGTGTTTCTTTTGTATTTGCATTTTCAAAAAGTATTCTGTATACTGCTGTGCATATGGGAAGCTCCGTGTCGTACTTTTCCTGAAGCACTCTCATGGCACGGCAGGTGGCAACTCCCTCTGCCAGCTTGTCGAAGGGTTCACCCTTTACAAAAGCCTCACCGTATGCTCTGTTGTGAGAATGAGGTGAGAAAACCGTCGCCTCGTAATCTCCCAAATGGCAAAGTCCGAAGGCGGACATTCTGTCACCACCCATTGCGGCTATAAGCCTTGATATTTCGCCCGCACCTCTCGCCATAAGAGCTCCTTTAAGGCTGGAAAGTCCAAGTCCGTCAAGCATACCTGCGGCTATTCCCACAACGTTCTTGCTTGCCGCACCTACCTCGCTTCCGATAAGGTCGCATCCCACGTAAAATCTGATAAGGGGAGAGGATAGCTCTTTTGCGAGAGTTTCCTTGAGCCCTTCGTCTGCCGAATCTATAACCATACAGTTGGGAATTCCCTTGACAAAGTCCTCTGCGTGTCCCGGACCCACCCAAACGGCTGTTTTATGAGGTTTTGTGTAAGCGGTGTCGAATATTTCCGTAAGCCTTCTGCCGCTTTTCTCTTCAAGTCCCTTCATGCAGAGTATAAAGCGTTTTTCACGGCTGTCGGAAATCTTCTCGGACAGCATTTTTGCAAAGTTACCGAGCTGTTGCGAGGCTATTGAAATGACCACTGTGTCATTTTGCAGAGCCAAATCAAGATTTGTGGTTACGGTAGTATTTTCTCCAAAGGAAAGAGTTCCGTTGGAGCGTGATGTGAGAATTGTGTTTATGTTAGCCGAGCCTTCACGTCCCCACAGCACGGTTTTGTGGTTTTTCGAAAGATACCAAGCAATAAAGCTTCCCCATCTTCCGCAACCGAGTACAGATATTTCCATTTATCTCAGTTCATCTACGTACAGTGCACGCTCTCCGCCTACGAATTTCGGACGGGTACGGGCAACTGTGAGTCTTGCCTTTCCTATTACATCAACGCTTGTTCTTACAGGTACTGCCACGGGGCGAAGCTGCATACCGATGAGTACGCTTCCAATGTCCATGCCTGCCGCCGCCTGCACTCTTTCAACAGCGCAAGGCTCGTCAAGTGTGTCCCAAAGTGTCATTGCGAATGCACCGCCTGCGTGAAGCTGAGGCTTTACGTTGACTCTTTCAAGTCCCCATTCTTTTGCCGCACGGCGTTCTATTATTACCGAGCGGTTGAGATGCTCACAGCACTGTGCTGCAAGGTAACATCCTTTTTCTTTTACCATTGGGTAAAGGGTTTCCACAAGGGCACGTCCAACGTCGAGAGAGGAGAATGTGCCAACCTTGGCACCCATAACCTCACTTGTGGAGCAGCCCACAACTATAATGTCGCCCTCTTCAAGATTTGCAACTTCAAAAAGCTCTGTAAGAGCGGTTTTAGCCTGTAATTTTATCTGTTCTATCATAGTCATTCTCCATATGATTGTATTTTTAATATATTATATAACAATACTTTATTTTATACAAGTACATAATGTTAATTTTTTTAATAATTAAATACTTTGACAATTGGTTTAAGATGTGTTACAATTGTGTATATAAAGCTATGGAGGTATTAATATGGATATACTTGAACTTTTGAAAAACAGATATTCTGTCAGAGATTTTGCTCCCGAGCAGGTGCCTGAGGAGCTGTTAAGCAAAATACTTGAAGCGGGAAGAATAGCTCCCACCGCCAAGAATCAACAGCCTCAGAGAGTGTACGTTTTGCAAAGTGAGGAGGCACTTGAAAAAATAAGAGCTGTCACCCCCAGCGCTTACAACGCACCCACAGTTCTTATGATTTGTGCGGATATGGATGTTGCATGGCATAGGACAAATGACGGCTGGTGTGCAGCACCTATTGATACGTCAATTATCACCTGCCATATGATGCTCGAGGCACAGTCGCTTGGAATCGGCTCGTGCTGGGTATGTGCCTTTAACGCTCAAAAGGTAAAGGACGTCTTTGACCTTCCCGAAAACATTTACCCCTACTCACTTCTTCCAATAGGATATCCTTCAAAGGAATGTGAGCCCAACCCCCGTCATTTTGAAAGATTTCCTATAGAAAACTCGGTAAAATTCATATAATTTTATTGATTTTACAAATACTCTTTGCTATTTTATATTGCCAACATTTGTTTATTGGTGTACAATCGTAAAAAAGAATTATTGCAAAGGAGTCTATTATGAAAGTAGGATTTGGAAGACTTGATATTACACCGCCTTTTGGCACACCACTTGACGGATATTACGAAAAGCGTACCCTTGACTCCATCAAGGACAACCTTTATCTTAACGCAATTGCATTGAATGATGGCGAAAACACAATTGTTTTGATTTCAGCCGATATTATTGGTATTATGATAAGCGATTGTAAGCTTATCCAGAAGAGAATAAGTGAAAGACTCGGCATTAAGGAAGAAAACATAGTGCTTCACGCAATTCATCAGCATACTTCCTTCAGACTTATGCATCAGGAAGACAGATATCACATGAGCGATGCATATGCTGAGGTGCTTTACTGTAAGTTCTGCGATGTAGCACAGCTTGCCTATGCCGATATGAAGGATTGCGAAGTATCAACCGCAGAAAAAGAGACCGCAGAGCAGATTTCCTTTGTGCGTCGCTACTTCCTTGATGACGGAAGCGTTGAGACCAATCCCCGTCCTCACCTGTTTGGACGTATAGTAAAGAGTTGCGAAGAGCCCGATAACACAGTACGTCTTATCCGATTTGCAAGAAAGGATGCAAAGGATATTGCTCTTGTGTGCTTCTCAACACACCCCGATGTTATCGGCGGAACAGGCTGTTCGGCTGACTGGCCCGGCTTTACAAGAAAATTTGTTGAAGCCGATAACGATGATGTATCCTGCATCTTTTTCACAGGTGTGCAGGGAGACTCAAACCATTTGAACTTCTTTTATGCCCGTGATAACGGCGGCGATTTTTACAAAGGCAAAGGTCGTTACGGATACTCACAGTATATGGGACGCACAGTTGCAAATACTGTAAAGGAAATCTGGAACAGCACAACACCTCATTCCGACGGTAAGGTTGCGGTTGCCGTAACTTCTATTTACAACAAGACAAAGAGCGAAGGAATGGAGCGCTACGACGAAGCAATGGAATTCTTCCGCAGACATGCAGCGGGAGAGTTTGACGGAACAGAATCAATGTCAGACTTCGGAAACTTTGGAAGAATCCGAAGCCTTCGCAAACAGCCTCTCTACCGTGAGCTTCCTATTACCGCTGTTGCCATAGGCGATATTCGAATAGTTGGCTTTGCAGGTGAGCCTTTCACAGCTTACGGTAATGCTGCCCGTGAATTGGCAGACGGAAAATTCACTCTCACTCTTGCCCTTGTAAATGGAAATCAGGGCTATCTCCCCTCAGCGGCTGCCTTTGAGCAGGGCGGTTATGAGGCATCAAGCTCAAACTTCACACCTACTCTTATGGACGAAACAATGGCTGCTACAAAGGAGCTTCTTGAACAGCTGAGCTAAACATAATAACATAAAAAATGATGTAAAACCCGAAAAGGTTTTACATCATTTTTCTTTATCTGCGTTTCAAGAGAATTATTACAATTACTATGAAGCCTACGAGGATAAGTATCAGAATGCAAATCAGTGCAATCTGCCAGCCTTCAATGCTTGAGCTGGATGATACTTCATATCCTCCTCCGCCACCACCCGATGAATACGAGTGGATGTGGTTTTGTGTGTATGGAGATTTTGGTTCTTCTTCAGGCTTTGGCTCCTCTTCCTTAGGTTCTTCTTCCTCAGGCTCGGATTCGGGAGTAAGCTCGGGAATTGCCTCTTTTACTGTTACATATCCGCAAACAGTACATTCTTTGTGGCGTTCACCTGCCTTACCCACCTCTGCCTTCTTGTCGGTAATCCAGGAGCTTTCCTTGTGAACTTCTTTGTCATACTCTGCTTTACAGTCATCACACACCTTCCAGTGATGTGTTTTGTCTTTTTCCAAAGCTCCGTCCTTATTGTTGTGGACGTGAGCTTCCTTTTTAACTTCAACGTCTATTGTCACAGAGTATCCTCCGTCGGAGGTAACTGCGTAAATCTGAGTTGCACCCTCTTTTTTACCTGTTATCTTGCACACATTTCCTTCAATTTTGATTGTGGCAATGCTTTCGTCCTTGACAGTCCAGTCAACCTTCTTGTTTGTTGCATTCTCAGGTGTAACCGTTGCACTTACAGACTCGGTAGCACCGGGGGCAAGTGTGATTTTCTTTGTTGTTACATTAAGTCCCGTAACAGCTACATTTGTTGTATGGAAGGGATCATTGGGGTTTGTGGGGTCGCTTCCTCTCTTGAATTCCTCAAGGTTGGGGAGTGTATCCACGTCATCGTCACTCTTTGCAATGTCCTTATCGGTAATACCGTCACCCCAGATTCGGTACTCGTCACAGTACCAGTCGGGAATTCCGTCACCGTCGGAGTCAGCCGCCCCCGCTTCAATGCGGATAAGCTTGCTCAGCGGTGATCTTCTGCCGTCTTCAAGTATTATTTCGACTGCAGCATATACAACTCTTCCTCGCTCGTAAAGATTGAAGGTAAGGTTGGTAGAATCTGCACTGAAGGAGTTAACAATTACATTTTCGGAATTCTTATCGGTGAATTCCTTATCACTGTAATATACGTTGTAGTATTTGCTTCCGGTATTCTTATCGCTAAAGGAGATTGTCACAACCGCATCTCTGTCTGTTGCGCTCTTGTAGGATACATTTTCGGGAGCAATGGCAGGGGATGCGGGAAGCTTTTTCGCCATGAGAACATATGTGCCCTCTCCTTGAAGGTCGGCTCTTGCGCCGATATTCATGTTTTCTTCTTCTGCGTAATCTGTTGCAAGCTTTGTCCATGTGCCGTCCTTGAGCTTGAACCAGCTGATTGATTTAAGGTCGATTTCAGCCATGAAGGAGGCAACGGAATAAATTTCTCCGCTGTCGATTGTAATACCCGCATCAGAGCTTATGGCGGTTGCCTGATTAATGGAGAAATATTCTCCGTTTGTGTAAGAGGTGTTATCTGCTACGAAGGTGTAGGAGGAATTTTCATCCGCCATAACATATGCCATTACCTTGTTGTCGGCTGAATTGTAGATATATCCCTTGTTTGTCTTGTTTGAACGGTCAACATAGTATACGTTGTAAGATGTCTTTCCGTCCTTTGTTGCCACAACACGTACTTCGGCAATTGCATTTGTTCCTACGGGAAGGGTTGCGGTGTAAGTTGTTCCTGCATCTGTAAGTTTTATGTTTGTAAAGCTTGACTCACCCGATTTCCTTGCGTAAAGGCTGTATGAATATCCGTCAAGAGGAGAAATGGTGAAAGAAGCGTTTGAGTCTGTTCCCTTTATGCTTACGTTTCCAAGGGATGTTACAGTGCGAGTGAATGAGTCAAAATATGTTGTGTCAGCCGCACCCGAGAGTCCCTCTGTGATTGCAAGGGCACGGGGAGTATCACTTGTCACGGCACTTGCCGAGTGTGCGGTTGTGCTCATGTAGTCTCCGCTTTCAAGACCTGCGTAGGAATATGTTGCTTTTCTGTCTTTTCCGTTTGGTGCTTTGGTGTAGGTGATTCTGTATTTTCCCGTTGAAAATCCGGCAAATGAATTTGTGTTACCGAGATGGGTGTATGTTCCGGATGTAAGCAAACGTGCCAAAGAATCCTCGCACGATTCCTTGTGGTTCCAGGATTGATATGTATGTTTATCCTTTGAAGTTCCTGCAAAATTGCCACTCATATAACTGTAGTCTGAGGAGGCTTTTGACATTTCAATATCTATGTGCTGATTATCCATCAAGCCATACTGGGAGTTTGGTTTGCCGCCAACATCACTCCATTCTTTGCTATCAGCATTAAGATATTCGTCCCAGAAGCCGAATAAATAGTGACCTGTTTCGTGAAGCACTGTTGAAGAATAGTCTTTGGGATTTTTACTTATCAGATAGTTCCATCCTGCGCCTTCTTTTGCGCTCATCTGTATACGGTAAAATGATTTTTTTCCGTCTAATTCCGAGCCGTTTTTCAAATTTGTAAATTGTTCCTTTTTACCGTCCTTATATTCTGCGATGTATGTGTCATCACTGAAAAATCCGCGAACATATGCATTGGAATGTATCTGTACATTGAACCACCATTTTCCGTCATCTTTTTCTTCGGTTTCAATACGGATATCGCATTTTGAAGCGTCGGTGTTTGTATCGTAAAAGTCCGCACGGTTGTCGGTTGTGAGAAGCAGCATTTTGTCAATCATAACGTGACCGTCAGAGGTCTCAGCAAGCTGATGAGCATACTCATTCAACATTTTCTTGACATTGTTTTTGTAGTCTGACGATTTTGATGTTTTATCATTGGCAAAATAACACGCTGACATATTTACGAGAAGTCGGGGTTCGGAAAGGGTGAGAGCCATCTCACGTGTAACTGCATCAATAATACTTCCCGAGAGATTTACCATTTCGGATTTGAAATCTCTTGCATAAATGTCTGCATATATACCCTTGGTCTGTTCAATGAGGTTCTCGTAATTGCTCTTGTATGAGTTTGTGGTGATTACGGAGGTTACAATGCCGAGCTTTTCAAGGGCATTTGTTACATCCTTCATATCCTTGTAGCCGTGTGTATTGTCATTTTTGTAGCCGGCATCTGTGAGTACAAATGCAAACTTATGAGCATCACTGCGGTACTTCATTGCCGATGAGTTTGCAATTTCACCAAGTGCGTCAATAGGAGTTTCGGGCCAGTCTCCTCCGTCACCAAGCTCTATATCTCCCAGTACTTTCTTTACGGAGTCGATATTATTGTACCATCTTGAGCCTGCAACCTCGTGTACTACGGTGTACTCATTTGTGGTGATGTCCAGATACTCAATGATACAGAATCGAATGTCAAGTCCTTCGTCAATAAGAAGCTTTGAGAAGGCTTCGAGATTCTCTTTAACATTGTTTATTTCATCGTACATAGAGCCTGTGGCATCTATTGCGAATACCATGTCTATCTTATTTGAAGAGGAAACCTTTGGTAGCTTTTCACCCACCCAGTTTCCGTTTTTATCAATGGTTTCTGAGTGAAGCTCCAAAGAATAACGGTAGTAGCCTCCGCCGTCATTGGGATAGTATTTGTTATACAAAGCATCTCGGTCTGTTCCGTCGATGGCTTTTCCTCGGGACACGACCTTGTCAGCTGAAATGGTTGCCTTGTACTTTTCATCGGTTGTAAGTCCGGAAAGTGAAATTGTGGCAATACCTTCACTGTCTGTCTTTGCTGTTTTCTTTTCCTTTGTACCCACAAAAAGGCGTACTGTTGCACCGGGAACCGTTTCTTCTGCTCCTGTTGCATCGTTTATTGCCGTTACCTTAACCTTGACAACATCGGTTATGGCGGTTTTGTCTGTGGTTGCCAGAGGCATTACAGCAATTCCTTCCGGTTTGTTCGAGGACTTTACCGCAAGTACATTCAAAGGCAATATGCCCATAACCATAATAAGTATGATTACAAGCGCTGTAATTCTTTGTGTGAATTTCATTTTTTGTTTTCCTCCTTAAAAGATAAAATCTTACCTTTCATTATAGCACTTTTGAAGAAAATGTCAATACTGACAAAATACCGTGCGGGCATTTTACCCACACGGTATTGTTTTAAATATCGTATTTAATTTCAAATTTCTTGTGCCATTCCTCACACTGCTCCGCAAAGTCGGAATCGGGCTTTGTTTTAACTGCATGAAGGTATTCGTGAGTATCGAATGTTCCGTGGGCACCCTCAATCATTGCAACCGCAATGTTTGAACAATGGTCGGAAATTCTCTCGCAGTTTGTGAGAAGGTCGGTGAGCACAAATCCAAGCTCTATTGTACAGCTTCCCTTTTGCAGACGTGATATATGACGTGTTCGTATCTCGGTGATAAGAGCATCTATTGCCTGCTCAAGAGGCTCGACCGAGCGTGCAAGTGCCAGGTCGTTTGTGTTGAAGGCTGTAACGGTGTTGTCAAGAATTTTGGATATGGCATCGGCAAGTACCGCAAGCTCACGTCTTGCTTCATGCGAGAAGGATATGCCCTTGTCCTGCATTTCCTTGGACACGTCAACAAGATTTTCTGCGTGGTCGCCTATTCGCTCAAAGTCGGTTATAACGTGGAGAAGCATGGAAACGTCTCCCGAGTCCTTTTCGGTGAGCTGACATTTTGATATCTTTACAAGATACGTTCCGATTTTATCTTCAAATGTATCGAGTATCCCTTCGGTTGCCACAATGTCTGATGCCTTTGCTTCATCGTGCTTTTCAAGGAGGAGAAGGGCATCGGTAACAGAGCGCTTTGCAAGTGTAGCCATGGTTTTTGCGGCTTCTGTTGATTTTGCAACGGCAATTGAAGGCACGGTGAGAAGTCTGTCGTCCAGGAAGGAAACCTTGACCTTTTCGCCCGGCTTGTTGTCCTTGATAATAAGGTGTGCACCCTTTTCCAAAAGCTTTGCAAAGGGGAAGAGAAGTAAGGTGGTTGTAAGATTGAATATGGAGTGTATAACAGCTATATCAAAGGGAGAAACTGCTGAATCGGCAAAAGAAATGTCCACTATCATGTTCACAATGCACCATATAGGCAGAAGAATGAGTGTTCCCGCACAGTTGAAAAGTATGTGCACGATTGATACACGGCGGGCATTCTTGTTTGCACCTATTGAAGAAATAACGGCGGTTATACAAGTACCGATGTTTTGACCCATAATGATGGGAATTGCTGTGGAGAATGAAATTTGTCCCGTCATTGAAAGTGCCTGAAGTATACCGACAGAGGCGGAAGACGACTGAATTACTGCTGTGAATATTGCACCCGCGATAACGCCGAGGAAGGGATTTGAAAATGCGGTGAGAATACTTGAAAAGCCTTCCATTTCGGCAAGAGGCTCAACGGCTGCCGACATGAAATCCATACCGTACATAAGTACTGCAAATCCGATGAAGATTGCACCGAGGTCACGCTTTTTCTGATTTTTTGCCATCATTATCATAAGGATTCCTATGAAGGCAAGAAGTGGAGAAAATGATGACGGCTTGAGAAGTCTCAAGAATATGTTGTCACTTTCAATTCCCGTAAGGCTGAGCAGCCATGCGGTAAGTGTTGTACCTATATTTGAACCCATAAGAATGCTTATAGCCTGTGTCAGGTGCATGATTCCAGAGTTTACAAGACCGACAAGCATAACGGTTACAGCAGATGAGGACTGAATTGCGGCTGTAATAAACATACCGAGAAGGAGTCCTTTCAAACGGTTTGAGGTGAGCTTTTCAAGAACTCCTTCAATTTTTCCGCCGGCAACCTTTTCAAGTCCTTCGGAAAGAACATGCATTCCGTAGAGGAAGAGAGCAAGTCCGCCAAGCAGTGAAAATACTGAAAAAATATCCATTTTTATTTCCTTTCTTTCTAAATTACAAAAGCTTTTGTCCGTTTATTGACAGTCCGAACACAAGACCGAGCTTTTCTGCCGCCTTCTGACACATCAGCATACGGGTTAAGAATATTTCAAAATAATTCATTACCGAGCTTATTTCCGTATCAATGGTAAGGGAGAGAATAATGTATTTGTTTTCCGCATCTACCGCAAGGCTGGATTCTTTAACGGAATAGTTTACTCTGTCGTGAATGTCAAATGTGGATACGTCACGGTTTCTTACTCTCGACCGTCTTACGTCGGTCTTGTCGGCAAGTATAAGTGCTGCCGCCACATCATTTACCGCAACGCCCGTACCTTCATCATGGTTTCCAATAGCGGTAACCACTGTTGCAATATCCTCGGGAGGCATGCCGATGTCCTTGAGTATTCTGAACGCCATAACGGCACCGCTCTGGGAATGTTCAACACGGTTTACAAGGTTTCCGATATCGTGCATAAAGCCCGCAATCTTTGCAAGCTCTATGTCTTCGTTGCAGTGCCCTGTTTTTTTCAGAATATCTGCTGCAGTAAGTGCCACCTTCGTCACGTGTGCGAAGCTGTGCTCGGTAAAGCCCAGCGCCGTGAGGGACTCATCAGCCTTTTGAATATAAATCTTTACGGTTTCGTCCTTTTTAATATCTTCGAATGTAATCATTTAAAACAGTATCCTTACAGTTGTACCTTCGTTTAGTTTACTTTTTACCGACACGTGGGCATCCATGAACATTGCACCGTGCTTTACGATGGAAAGTCCAAGTCCCGTGCCGCCGATTTCCTTGGAATGACTCTTGTCTGCACGCCAGAAGCGTTCAAATATATGAGGAATGTCCTCCTCTGCAATGCCGATGCCTGTGTCCTTTACTTCAAATTCAACGCCGTCTATTCTCTGACGTATCTTGACGTTTACTTCACCACCCTGACGGTTGTACTTTATTGCGTTGTCAATGACGTTGAATATCATTTCCTCCACTATTTGCTCACCGCCGGTAATAATGGGGCGGTCTCCGGTCAGTGTTACGGTAACGTCTTTGCTTTTCGCCGCCATTTCAAGCTGTGAAATTACAGCGGAGGTCAGCTCACAGAGGTCTATTTTTTCTATTTTTACTTCTATATCGTTTCCGTCAAGCTGTGACAGTTTTATAATATCTCCCACAAGGGTTATTAGACGGTGGGATTCCTCATATATTTTTCCCGCAAATCGGGGAATATCTTCGCTTTTTGCAATTCCGTCACGGAGCAGCTCCGAATATCCCTTGATGCTTGTAAGGGGTGTTTTCAGCTCGTGGGATACATTAGCCGTAAAATCACGTCTCATAATATCCTGCTTTGTATGCAGGTCTGACATTTCATTTAGCTTCTTTGCGGTATCCTTTTTGTACTGTGCCACTTTTTTTACAAGCTCGTCAAGCTCGGTGTACATATCCTGCAGATATGGAGCCTCGGGGTCTATGGAATTGATTCTTTTTGATATTCTGTCGGCGGTTTTTACCGGCAGGATCAGAGACAGCAAAATAAATGCTATTCCTCCGATACATACTGCCGCCACCACGGCGTACCCCATATCGCTTATTGTGTAATAAACAAACAGTAAAGTCAGAAGCGAGGCTATCAGTGTTATCAAAGACACCCACAGAGAAACCTTTGCTATTTCCTTTGAAATTGAAATCTTTTCTTTCATATTTTACCTATTTACCTATCTTATATCCGATTCCTCGGACAGTTTCTATAAGCTCTCCCGCAACGCCAAGCTTTTGCCTGAGCGTTCTGATATGCACATCCACCGTCCTGCTCTCACCGTCAAAGGAATAACCCCATATTGTGTTAAGCAGCTGGTCACGGGTAAGAACTATGTCCATATTTTTAAGAAGCATACAAAGTATTTCAAATTCCTTGTAGGTAAGATTGACACCTACACCGTTTACTGTAACAATGTGCTTTTCGGGACATACGTAAAGAGGACCTACGTTATATTCAAAACGCTTTTCCTCCTTGCCGTCCCTCAGCCTTGCTTTTACTCTTGCAACAAGTTCCATTACTCCAAACGGCTTTGCTATATAGTCATCGGCTCCCAACTCGAAGCCGTTGACCTTATCTATTTCAGAGCTTTTTGCACTCAGCATTATTACAGGAATGGTCGAGGTGCCCTGTGTGCGCTTGAGCTTTTTCAAAATAGTCAGTCCATCCTCTTCGGGAAGCATAATGTCAAGAAGTACAAGCGATGGCAGATTCTTCGACATTGCCGTCCAGAAAAGGGAGGGCGTTTCAAAGCTTTCCGCCTCCAGCCCCATACTTTTTAATGCATAGGTAACAAGCTCTCTTATGTTTTCATCATCTTCAACAAGATATATCAAACTCTCTACCTCCAATGATATATTTCGTGTGAATTATAAAAGATAAAAAATAAATTAACAAAAAGTTACGGTTAAATATAGGTAAAATTTTCCGAATACCATTATAGCTTATAAATTATATTTTTGCAATACTCCAAAAAAAATATTGATAAAGTATTGCTTTTTTTAAAATTATAGTATAAAATGTAACTGCTTACAAAACGTGAAAGGATGCAATGCTATGAATTTTGAAAAGAAGATAAGAACAGAAAAAGTCATTCAGTTCGGAGAGGGCGGTTTCCTCCGCGGATTTGTGGACTGGATGCTCCAGAAAATGTGTGATAACGGTTCGTTTGACGGCAGCGTTGTAGTGGTTCAGCCCATTGAGCAGGGAATGTGTGACCTGCTTGCCTCACAGAACTGTCTTTATACCCACGTTATAAGAGGCGTTGAGGGTGTTGATAAAACTCTTGTTGACGTTATATCAAGATGTGTGAAGCCTTATGATGATTTTGAAGCCTACCTTGCACTTGCCGATCAGCCGGAGATGAGATTTGTGGTGTCAAATACTACCGAGGCAGGTATAGTATTCTCAGATGAGGACAAAATTACTGATGCTCCTCCCAAAACCTTCCCTGCAAAGGTTACTTTGCTTTTGAAGAGAAGATTTGAAAAGGGACTCGGCGGATTTATTTTCCTTCCTTGCGAGCTTATTGACCGCAACGGAGACAATCTCAAGAAGGCTGTTCTCTCTTACGCAGACCTTTGGAATCTCGGAGCGGATTTCAAGGCTTGGGTAGAAAAGGAAAACGTATTCTGCAACACTCTTGTTGACCGAATCAACACAGGCTATCCCAAGGACGAGGATATGCAGCTTGGCTACGAGGACAAGATGGTCAACACCTCGGAATTCTTCCACCTTTGGGTAATAGAAACAGATTACGATATTGAAAAAGAGCTTCCCTTCTCAAAGGCGGGACTCAACGTTATTGTTACTCCCGACAAGCTCGAAATGTATCGCACAAGAAAGGTACGTATCCTCAACGGTGCGCACACTTCACTTGTTCCTTATGCTCTTCTTTCGGGACTTGATACCGTGAAGAGCTGTATTGACAACGAAACAATGAACACACATCTCAGAAAATGCGTGTTCGATGAAATAATTCCTACTCTCGACCTTCCTGCAGACGAGCTCAAGAGCTATGCCGACAGCGTGCTTGAACGTTTTGCAAATCCCTATATCAAGCATTATCTCTCCTCCATTGCTTTGAACTCCGTAAGTAAATTCAAGGTAAGAGTGCTTCCTTCAATTCTTGAATACAAGAAGAGATTCGGCAAGTATCCCGAAACACTCACCTTTGCTTTTGCAAAGCTCATTGAGTTCTATCGTACAGATATGACAAACGACGATCCCGATGTTGTGAAGTTTATGAAGAGTGCCACAGTTGATGAGATCCTTGCAAATACAAAGCTCTGGGGTGAAGATCTCACCGATATGGCAGAAGAGGTAAAGAAGAATGCAAATTAATGAAAGAGATAATGTAGAGGTTGACCTTAAAAGCGGTCATAAATATGCACTTGTTGACATCAAGGCAGGGGAAAAGGTAATGAAATACGGCTTCCCCATCGGTCACGCAACCGAGGATATCAAAAAGGGCGAGCATGTACATACCCATAACATGAAAACCGACCTTACAGGTAAGGTTGTTGCTGAATATCAGCCCTATACCCCCACACTTCCCACAAAGGAAAAGACCTTTATGGGATATCTCCGTGAAGACGGCAGTGTCGGTATCCGTAACGAGGTTTGGATTATCCCCACAGTCGGTTGTGTAAACGGTATTGCAAAGAGACTTGCATATCTTACCGGCTCAAAAACATACATACATACCTGGGGTTGCTCACAGATGGGCGATGACCAGGACCTCACCCGTAAGATTCTCTGCGGTCTTATCAATCACCCCAACGCAGGCGGTGTTCTTGTATTGGGACTTGGATGTGAAAACTCAAATATTCCCGAAATACAGAAGGTACTCGGTTCATGGAACTCCGACCGTGTAAAATTCCTCAACACTCAGGATTGTGTTGACGAAATAGAAGAGGGTAAGAAACTCATTACCCAGCTTCGTGCCTATGCTGATAAGACAGAGCGTACCCCCGTACCCGTATCAAAGCTGAAAATAGGTCTCAAGTGCGGTGGCTCGGACGGATTCAGCGGAATTACCGCAAATCCTCTTGTCGGCAAGGTGGCAGAGCGTTTCTATGACCACGGCTCAACCATCATGATGACAGAAGTTCCCGAGATGTTTGGCGGTGAGAAGGTGCTTTTTGACCGTTGCGTATCAAGAGAAGTGTTTGAAAGCGCCGCTAAAATGGTTCAGGACTTCCGTGACTACTTTGTAAGCCATGGCGAAAGTGTTGCCGAAAATCCCTCTCCCGGTAACAAGGAGGGCGGTATAACCACACTTGAGGAAAAGTCGCTTGGCTGTGTACAGAAGGGTGGTCAGGTGCCCGTTACCGCTGTTATGGGAATGGGCGAGACAGCTGCCGAATCCGCAGGTCTCCACCTTGTAAGCGGACCCGGTAACGATATCGTTGCAATTACCAATCTTACAGCCTCGGGTGCTCATATCATTATGTTCACCACAGGCAGAGGAACACCCCTCGGTGCTCCCGTACCCACACTCAAGGTCATGACAAATTCAGATATCGCAACCCGTAAGCCTCATTGGACAGACTTCAACGCAGGTGTGCTTGTTGACGGTGCCGACATGGAAAAGACAGCAGATGAGCTTTTCGCTCTCTGCCTCGAAACCGCCGAAGGCAAGGAAACCACCAGCGAAAAAATGGGTTGTCAGGATATATCTATATTTAAGGACGGCGTTATCCTCTGAGCGTCGAAAATTCGCGAAATACTTAGCTTGCTGTTCAAATCCCGTCGTCGACTTACACAGAAGTAAGCCTTCCTTGGGATTTTCACGAGCGCGTCGTCTTTCACAAATTTTCATAGCTCAGGGCAAAGCATAAAAGCAGAACAAAGCGAGCGTCAAAAATTTGCGAAATACTTAGCTTGCTGCTCAAATCCCGTCGTCGACTTACGCAGAGTAAGCCTTCCTTGGGATTTTCGCGAGCGCGTCGTCTTTCACAAATTTTCATAGCTCAGGGCAAAGCATAAAAGCAGAACAAGGCGAGACTTAGCAATTTTAAATTTATTATAACAGGACTCTGTCCTGTACCTGCTTAAAACCTTTTTGTAAAAAGGTTTTAAGAATTCCAAAAACTTTAAATGTGATTAAAATATAAATAAGCCGTAGTTTGCAACCAATTTGCAAACTACGGTTTATTTTTTCGGGGTTTTTTAATAAATGAAGTTTTAAGATTAAGCAGAAACAGTTATATATTTATCGACTATAATCGAAACTTTTACGATGTATAACGACAATTTCGATTATAGTCGATGAAAATAGGCTGTAGCAATGTGTTTTGCTACAGCCTCAAAATTTTATTACAGCTTTATACTTCTGTATACCGCATCGGCTATCTGATAGTAGCCCTCGGTGGTGGGGTGAACTCCGTTTGTTCCAACCTTTTCGGTTTTGGTGTTTCGGAGATTTACGGGCTTATCCGCTTCGGGCATATTGTTTTCACTGTCGAACTGTGCGGAAATATTCACGAATTCCACATATCCCGAGAACTCTTCAAGGTTTGCAAGTGCCTGATATGCAATGTTCATTTCCAAAACATAACGACAGAGTGCGTATGAGTTTGCGTAGTTGCTCATTGGACCGATACCCGCACCGTAGCTTGCACCGCAGCCTCCGTTAAGGCCGGGGAGCTGAATTCCCATCATGAGCACCTTTGCATCGGGATACTCGATGTGGAAAATACGAAGAAATTTCTTCGCAAGCTCCACCTGACGGTTGATTCTGTCTTTTCCGCCTTCTTCAAGGTAGCATCCGCCACCGTTCCAAGTGAGAAGTGTACACATGATGTCAATGCCTTCAAATCCGTTTCTCTCACAGTAGGACTTAAAAGAAACCTTACCGCTTTCTGTATCCCAGAAGGGATTTCTTATGGTCGATTGTGCATCTGTATACACGATAGGCTCGGAATTTACAGCGTTTGACATATGGTGCAAAGTGCCCGATTTCGGAATAATGTCGGCAAAGGGCTGTTGGCGTATCAGCTTGATTTTTCCCTCAAGTATGGTTTCAAGCTTCCATATACCGCCGTTTTCATCCTTCCACAAGCTGTGTTGGTCATTGTCGTTTTTGTTATGGTCGGAATATATCATCATTTCATTTGCAATGGCAGGAGGGGGAATGAGATAAGACTCCCACGTCCATCCGCCGTAGCCTTCAAAGCCTGTTTTGCCTCTTTTCTTTGTGCCGATAAAGATGATGTTTTCAAGTCCGTCACCTTTTGGAGTGCCGTCGGTTTCTGTGAGCCTTCTGTTAAGCTCATCGCACCATATACCACCCGAGGTAAGGCTGTCGCCCACACAAAGAACGTTTTTGTTTTTTATTGGTGACACGTGAGCTGGATGCACCTCAATTACAGAGGTCGCAGATGCTATAATCTTATCATCACAGTCACGAAGATTTAAGGTCACGGGATGCAAACCAATCTGTTCCGAGGTGGGAGTGACCTCGAAATAACGAGGGGTATTCTTTCCCATATCACAAAGAAATTCTATATTGTAAATATAGGGGAACGGATGCTCTATCATTCCTCTGTAAAAGAGTTGAAGAGTGTCTCCGGCTACAGCGCTCCACTTATCGGGCAATACTATTCTTGGTGTACTGTTCATTTTATCTGGGCCCCTTTATCTCAATGCCTTCTTCGGTCAGTGCTTTTCTTATCTTTTCCACAAAAGCGAGTGCTTTTTCGCTGTCTCCGTGGACACAAACCGAGTCGGGTGTTATTTCAATCGTTTTACCGCTGATTGTTTTAACGGTGTGTGTTTTTATCATGGTAATTACACGTTCAACCGCTTCGTCCTCGTCCTCTATCATGGCACGGGGTTTACTTCTTGCAACAAGTGTTCCGTCATCCTCATAAGCACGGTCAGCAAACACCTCAGAAGCGTAGGGGAGTCCTATTTTTACAGCCGACTTTATCATCTCGCTGTTTGCCAGTCCCATGAGAATAAGAGAGGGTTCGTACTTATAAATTGCACGACATATGGCATCAGAGAGACTCGCGTCTTTAGCCGCCATATTGTAAAGTGCCCCGTGAGGCTTTACATGTTGCATTTTCAATCCGTTTGATTTGCAAAAAGCATCAAGTGCACCTATCTGATACGTTATTATTGCAGCCGCCTCATCGGGGGTTATTGCCATATTTCTTCTTCCAAAGCCCTGAAGGTCATCAAAGCCGGGATGAGCACCTACTGCCGTACCGCTTTCACGACAAAGCTTTACTGTTTTTGCCATTACCGTAGGGTCTCCTGCGTGAAAACCGCAGGCTATATTCGCCGAGGATACAAGGGGGACTATTTCGGAGTCCCTTCCGATTTTATAAGCGCCGAAGCTTTCACCAAGGTCGCTGTTCAAGTCTATTTTGTACATGGTTTTTATTATACCGAGAGAAGGCTTTTTTGAAAAAAGCCCCCTCTCGGGCTCTCCCTAAAAACAAAATTAAATAATAAAATATAAAAAATAAAAATTTTTGGAATTCTTAAGACCTTTTTACAAAAAGGTCTTAAGCGGGTACAGGGCAGCGCCCTGTTATAAATAAATCAATCCTTCAACAGAGAATTCTTAACGTCGGTGATGAACATGTGACCGGGTGAATGAGTTATTGCAATTGGCGGCTTTGTGCTCATCACTGCCGACTGGGGAGTAACACCGCAGCACCAGAACACCGGTATCTCTCCGTCCTTTATTGTGACGGAATCACCGAAATCCGGCTTGTTTATGTCCTTTATACCTATCTTTTCGGGGTCACCGATGTGTATTGGTGCACCGTGTACACGGGGCATGGATGAGGTAATACTTACCGCCTTTATTACCTGGTCGGCGGGCATGGGTCTCATGCTTACCACAACGTTTCCGTGGAAAATACCTGCGGGTACGCAAGGAATATTCGTCATGTACATGGGTACGTTTCTACCCTCCTCAATGTGACGAACAGGCACATCCGAGGCAAGAAGCTCACCCTCAAAGGAGAAAGAGCAGCCAATCAGGAAATACACGAAATCGTCACGCCAAAGGTGTGAAATATCGGTGTACTCGTCAACCAATTTGCCGTACTCCCACAGTCTGTATTTGGGAATGTCGGTGGCAATATCTGCGTTATCCGCCATAGTCTTGACAAGACGGCTTCCCACGTCTCCTACCTCAAGTATGGGGCAGGGCTTGGGGTTACGCTGGGTGAAGAGCAGAAAATCGTATGCGTGCTCCTTGGGGATGATGAGAAGGTTTCCCTGAGCGAAGCCGTCGCACATTCCCGAGGTCTGTGTGGTTATCTTACCCTCGCGGATAAGCTGTCTCACTTCTTTTGGAGATGCATTTGAATAGTTCATTTTATTTCTCCTTGTATATTGCAAAATTAAATCTGTACTGCATGAAAGCAAGCTCTCTTTTTTCTTTTCTTATGGCTTTCAGTGCCGTCTTTTCATTTACTGCCTCAAATTTTATTCTGTCACCTGCACGAGCTTGAGCAATAAGCTTTAAGTCGGACGAAATGACTGTGGCGATTTTTGCATATCCGCCCGTCGTCTGTCGGTCTGCCATCATGATAATAGGTGTACCGGAGGACGGAATTTGTACAGAGCCGGTTGCAATTCCGTCGGAGATTATGTCCACGCCGTTTTTGTTTTCCACAGCTTCTCCTTCAAGTCTTATTCCCATGCGGTCGGATTTCCCCGAAACTTTGTATTCGGAGGACAGAAAGTCTTTAATTCCGCTATCTGTAAAATAATCGTCCTGCGGACCGAGAATTACTCTCAGCTTTATTTCATTTTTATAATCGTTTTTAGGTGTAACACTTCTTCTTCCGATAACCGAAAGAGAAATTGAGTGTCGAAGGGGAATCACATCTCCCGCCTGAAGCTTTCGCCCGTTAAAGCCACCTATGGCACATTTGAGATTTGTTGACATGCTTCCCATTACAAGGGGAAGGTCAAAGCCTCCCGCAACAGCCAGATATGTGCGCATACCCACAGTGGAAAAGCCAAGAGAGAGAGTATCGCCGTTTTTTACCTCAACGGCAGTATACATTGGAATTTCGGCTCCGTTGAGTTTGGGCGACATATCGGCACCTGTTAAAGCAATGACCGAGGTGCCGTCAAAGCTTACACTCATTCCCATGAGCGTCATTTCAATCACACCGTCCTCGGGTGCATTGCCAACCAGCAGATTTGCAATTCTCATGGAGTAAGTATCCATGGCACCGCCGGGAGAAAAGCCTGTATTCATATATCCGAAACGTCCCGCATCCTGAACGGTTGAAAGAGGACCGGGTGATATTACAGTAATGTTCATCACATTTCCTCCTTTACTTCAACTCTTCCGTCAAAGGCTTCAAATTCGGCGGAGGTTATGGGATAAAAGCGTATGCAATCTCCCGCTTTATAAAGTATAGGTTCATCTCTTGTGGGGTCATATACCTTTACGGGAGTTCTTCCGATAAGACGCCAACCGCCGGGGGATGCAAGGGGATAGATTCCTGTTTGCTTTCCTCCGATTCCCACAGCACCCTCGGGTATAAGGGTACGGGGAGTGTCAAGACGGGGACATTCGATTCTCTTGTCCATTCCTCCAAGATAGGGGAATCCCGGCAAGAATCCAAGCATGTATATGAGATAGTCGGTTGAGGTGTGAATTTTTATAACCTCATCACGGCAAAGCCCCGTAAGAGAGCATACGTCCTCCATATCGGGTGCAAAATCCCCTTCATAGCACACGGGAATAAGAAAAATACGCTTTTTGCTGTCGTTTCCTTCGGTGTATGACGAAATACAGCGAAGAATTTTCTTTTCAAGCCTTGCCTTTGATATGACAAAAGGGTCAAAATATACAGTTATACTGCAAAATGTGGGCACACTTTCAAAAACTCCCTTTATTTTCGAGAGGTTGGAGGCAAGAAAACGTATTTTTTTGTTGGTCTCTTCATTTATTTCTTTGGAAAATTCCACCGTTACGGCAGAATCTCCGCAGCTCAAGAATTTTATATCATCCAAAATAGTGAAGCTCCTCTACCTTTTCAAACCAGGTCTTGCATGTGGTTTTAAGCTTTAATGCGCTGATAACCATTTCACGCATAAGCGAAACAATGGGAAGGTTTATTTCAAGTCCAAATCCGTCAATTGCAGGAACGAGCCAGCCGTACATATCTATCATTCCGCTTCGGCTTGCACATATTACAGCCTCCTTTTCAAGCTCGGCTGTGTGCATTATATCGGCATCCTCAAGGAGATAAGCAAGTGCCGCTATCATTGCGTAGCATCCCCAATCGGACACCGTTGCGGTTATGATGTTGTCAGCCTTTGTCTTTACCGCAATACCGCCGCCGCATCCGCAGGAGCAGGCGCCACGTCTTGCATAAGGAATATATTTTTCCAAGGTATCGGAAATTGTTCCCATACCTATTTCGTTTCCAAGGTCACCTATTGCAATATTGAGTATACCCATTGCCTGAAGCTTTTCAAATAGTATATCCTGCTTTGCTTCAAGCTCGGTAACACCGAGTCCTATGGCGTTATGATAACAGCCAAGCTCGTTTGCACCCGGACATTCAATACTGATAACAGCTGTGGGAGTTGCCGCTTTGATTATTTCCTCGGCTTGCTTTTCTGCCTTTGATGCATCCTTTGTAAAGGTTATAACACCCATTGATACGGGTATTTCCTTCAAGGTCTCAAAGTCTTCGAAGAGATGAAGTCCAACACATGCCGAAAGATTTTTTACAGCCTCAAGGTTGTCCTCGGGGCATATGATAATCGGCTTTGCTCCAAAGGCTTTAACAAGGGCACGGCAAAGGAGCATTGAGCTCACGATTCCGTCCATCTCCGCCTTTTTATAGGGACGGAGCACAAAGCCCGTCATTACGTAAACAAAGTCGCCCTCCTTTACGGTGTCGCAAAGCTTCCTTGCCGAATTCATGGAAAGGGGAGCACCTGTGTATTCACGGGATGCCTTGTAGAGAATTTTACATACACCGTAGCCTCTCGGGTCAAGATTTGCAAGGTCGTCAAGGCTTTGACCGAGGTTTAATACAGTAAGTTCCTGCTGTGTCATATTCTTTCTCCTATTTCAGTATTTCGATATTGTGTGTTCTTACATATGTCGAGCCTGCACTTACCTCTTGAATGCCTATTTTCTTTGTAAAGTCCTTACCCTCTCCCACAACGTCGGGAAGACCGTTCCAAGGCTCGATACAAAGGAAGGGCGCACCGCATTCCTGCCAGAACATAAGGTTGAAGAATCCGTCAAATTCCACACGGATAGCTCGTGAGCCATCCTTCTTTTGGAGAATTACCGAGCGTGATACTACCTCGGGGAAAATAAGGGCGTCTATTGCAAAATGCTCCTTCTTGAAGGAGAGCTTGTCGGAATTGTCAACAATAAGTGTTCTCTCGTCATTTATGAAGTTGCCGTCAAGTCCGCAAGCATAAAGAGTTTCCTTCTGGGGGAAGAGAGCTTCATATTCCTCAATGCCCTCGGGAAGTGCATAGCCCTCGTGCGAGCCGATTGAGAAGTACATTGTGTCTTTTCCGAGATTCTTTACTTCGTTTCTTACCTGAAGCTGTCTGCCTACGAGAGTGTAGATTATGCGAAGCTCGAAGTTAAAGGGGAAGGATTTGAGAGTTTCCTCATTGCTTTTCAAAAGGAAGGTAACAGAGCTGTCGCTCTTTTCTTCCACCTCGAATTCACTTACCCACGCAAAGCCGTGCTTGTCAAGATGATAGGTCTTGCCCTCGTAGATGAATTCGTCGTCAAAGAGTCCGCCGCAAATGGGAAACATAACAGGGCATGCCTTTCCCCACCATTCGGGGTCAGCCTGCCATATGTATTCTCTGCCGTTACAAATAAGTGTCCTGAGCTCTGCGCCAAGAGTTTCAAAGCCTGCTGTGATATATTTGTTTTTGATTGTAATCATGATTTTACTCCTTTATTTCAAGTTTTATAAAAGCTGCTGTTTTTTCACGTTCAAAGCTTAATATTATTTCATTCTCCGAAACCTTTATTTCGGTATTCGGTAATGACGGATATAAAACACTTGCGTTTTTTGCCCGAATGGGGATGCGGATTTCTTTTTCTCCAATGCACCATGCGGCAAGATATGCTGTGCTGCCGTTTTTCAGTCCCGCAACTACTGTGTCATCGCCGAACTTTGTGAGTCCGCAGGGGAAATACGGGAGAGCTGTCTTTTTAAAATCAGAAATAGAGTTGTAAACCAGTATTCCTTCTTTGACAAGCTTAAATTGCTCTTCTGTCATATATTCCAGGTGACTTGCAAGGTGCATTCGTCCAAGCAGGCTGTTTACCATATTGAAAACGATTTGGTCGTCGGTTATCTCCTCAGGCTTGCAGTAGCCTACGGGATAAGACCATACAGCCGCCTGCTCCGGAAGAACAGCGGACAGTATATTTCCTGCGATGTAGGGATACTTCAAATAATCTATCTGGTCGGAGGTGGATATAAGAGAGAAAGCCGACAGTGTTTTGTAGTCCATTCTCATACCACCGGAGGCACAGCCTTCAAAAACCACATGAGGAAAACGCTCTGTCATGGCATTTACCCATTTTATAAAGGCATGGGCTGAAAGCTCAAGCCCCTCTCCGAGGCTGTAAGCATCTCCTTCGCCGCCTACGCCCAAGTCTTGGTTATAATCGAATTTTATGTACTCTGCACCGTAGTCCTCTACCATTCGGCGAATGGTTTCGGTCATATACTCGATAACTTTCGGATGTCGGTAGTCAAGGAAGTACCTTCCCATGGTAAACACCCTTTTTCCGTTTCGCCTGATGAAGCAATCGTCGGTGTAGTAGTTTAGCATCTCCTCACATTTGTGGCCTATGACCTCGGGCTCTATCCAAAGTCCCGCTTTCATTCCAAGTGAACGTATAAAGTCGGTTGTGGCACGCACGCTGCTCGGAAAACGTGTATGGCTTTCACGCCACTGTCCCACATAATTATATATGCCTCGGCTGTCCTCATCATTGTGCCAACCGCAGTCGATAACGTAGTATTCAACTCCGGTTTTCGCCACAACGGGTGCATATATTCTTGTGTTTTCCTCTGTTGGACAGTCCCAGGAGAGATGCATATATTCATTGAATATAGTGGGCAGATTTTTATCTGCAGGTGCAAGAGTACTTATATGACGTCGATATTTTGTCATTTCGCCCACGGCCTCGTTTAAATCTTTTCCGAAGGCAAGAGCAACCGAATATGTACGATAGCTATCTCCTTTTTCAAGCTTTTTGCTCCAGGAGCCGTTTGTGGCATCTGCACCTCCAAGGTAGAGATATATGTCGCCGTCACGGTCGGATATTTCATAATACCAGGATGCGTTGCTCTCTATCTGGAACATGAGCATCCCCAAGGTGTTTTCGATAATACATTGAGGAAGAGCTTCTTTTGTTGACCAGCTTCCGATATTTGCGAAGGATATTTTCTTTTGCGATACCTGTTGCGCACCGTCACTTATAAATCCAAGCTCCTCAAGAGAAGCGCGTCTTGGCTGACATTCGGTGTGATGGCTTTGAAAAAAGCGGGTAAGATACACATCGTCGGATCTTGCGTTGCCCATTGGTGAAATACCTCCGATGACAACGGATGACACCTGCTCCAAAACCAAGGATTCTTTTGCCGTAACCTCGGTATACACTCTCACCGTATCGGTATCATCGAATGCTTCAAACGAGGTCTTGGCTTGTATCAGCTCCGACTCCTGAATAACGCACAAAAGGTTTTCTTCAAGTGTGTGTGATATATACTTCAGGTGCTTTTCTTCCGAAGAATATGCAGCTTTAACTCCTGCGTGAGAGGGTCTGTTTTCTCCAGCTACCTGTATTTCAAGAAAGCCGTGGCGATTTCGTTGCTTGTATCCGCCAACGTTGGCAAGCACAATTTTTTCGCCGTCTATATCAAATGTCAGATTCTTAAAGCTTACAGTCATCTTTTTTTCTCATCTTTCAAAAGTTTTTAATAATAGCAACGGTGTTTTCGGGAAGTGTGAATTCAAGGGGATTCAATTCTGTTTTTGTTATGTAATTGTCCTTGTCGATTATATATACATAGAATCCGCAGGGAAGGTCAAATTCAAGCTTTGTGCTTTCTCCTGTGTTAGAAACAATAATTGACTTCTTATCTCCGCTTTTTGCGGCAAGAGCGTAGATTTTTTCGCCGTCAAGACTGCATTCAACCTCATTTTCAAGAGCATAAAGCTCACCGAATGCCTTGAAGGCGTAATAAACGTTGGATGGCTTGAAGGTGGCAAGGTCATAGAAGCCGCCGTATGCCGATACAGCTACATACCTTGCATCGTAGTACATGAGCATGTCGGTCTTTTTGTGCTGCATTGCAAGCATTATAGCCATAACGTTTGCCGATGCAAATGAATTTGATGTGTTTATTTTTCTGTCATGGGACAGATTCCATTCGTTCAAATGGGTTTCTATATGCTCAAGTCCGTATTCGGTGAGCACCTTGTCTACGAAATCTGCTTCTGCGGGGATGGTTTCTATACCGCCGTAGGTATGCCACGAGAAAAAGTCTATGGGTGAATTATGGCTTGTTACATATTTGATAAAGTTGATGAAGAAGTTTATGCGGTAGTCCTCTTTCGAGCTGTTATAACGCTCACCGTCACGCTTTTCTACGGTCATTCCGTACTTGTCGGGGTTGCCGAATATTCCGTAAAAGCCGCAGGCAGCGTAGCCGCCAACCTTTATTTTGTCACCGAAGCATTTTTTAAGATGCTTTGAGGCAACATCATAAAGCTCATAGTATTGCTCCGCCGTTCCCGTCCACATTTGATTTTTTTCGGGGATGTCACGGTTTTCGGGTTCGTTCCATATTTCCCAATACTTTATGCCGAAGGTAAAGCCGTCAGCCCAGCCTTCGTTGTAATGACGGATTATATGCTCACAAATTCTCGCCCATTTACCGTAGTCTTTCGGGGGATGAATTCGGTACGCCTTGATGTGACACTGATTTTCTATGGTAACACCCAGTCTGAAATACGGCTCGACTCCGTAGGACACAAGTCCTTTTATGAGTTCATCGGTAAAGGCAAAATCATAGGATTCGGGGTCATTCTCGTCTGCATCAAAATCTCTGAAAATGTTGGGAATATCCACGTATCTGTTACCGCCGAAGGCACCGCCCACATCGTGAAGTCTTGAATATGGAATATTTGCATCCTTCAAAATCTGCATGGGAGAAAAGTCTATTTTTGCAAAGCCTCCCGTAAAAGGCGGCTGTCCCACTGCGTGCATTGGCTTGATTTTCCCTTGTATTTTATCAAAATTTACATTGATTTTCATTCTCTTTCACCAGATTTCCTTTCAAGGAGAAGTTTTTTTATCAGTGTATCAAATAATTATATCACACACTTTTCAAAAATGCAATAAATCACTAAAAAATATGAGCTAAGATACCTTTTCTCAAAGCTATCTTAGCTCTTTTTCGGTGTAGCCTCGTTGAAGCAGCCCTTTTTTAATCTATTGTTGTGTCAAGCTTGAATCTCTGAATCTTTTTTAATGTGTTCTTGGGGAATTCCTCCTTGCGAACACGGATGAGTGTTATCTTCTTGTAGGGAACGGCTGTCTTGTTGTAGGCGTCAATATAGGTCTTTAGATGAGCTTTGACGTCGGTAATTCCATTCTTTTCAAGATAGTCTCTGTCAGGGAATATTTCCGCAACTATTTCGTTACGCTCGATTCCTCTCTTGCTCTGTCCCTCATATACCACGATTTCAAGAATTCCGGGTACCGAGCTGAGCTCGTTTTCTATTTCTTCGGGATAAACGTTTTTACCGTTTGACAGAATGATAAGATTCTTCTTTCTTCCCGTGATATACAGAATCCCGTTTTTGTCAACCTTACCGTAGTCGCCCGTTCTGAAATATCCGTCACGGTCAAAGGCTTCCTTGGTTGCTTCGGGGTCCTTGTAGTATCCCAGCATTACATTGTCGCCTTTGACAAGTATTTCGCCCTCGCCATCCTCATTGGGACAGTCAATCTTTACCGAGTTAACGTCAAGAACATTTCCCACACTTCCGGGTACGATATTGCGGCTTCTGTTAACCGCAACTATGGGAGCGCACTCTGTTATTCCGTAGCCGTTGAGAGTGGAGATACCGATGGCATCAAAAAATTCGAGAATTTCGGGACTTATGGGAGCGCCTCCCGAAATAATAGTCTTTATTTCTCCGCCGAATGCCGCTCTCACCGAGGAGAACAGCTTCTTTCGGAGGTCTATTTTTGCACGGCGCATTGCCTTACTCATCTTCATTGTGCTGTTCAGAATGTCTTCCTTGCCCTGCTCCTTGATGGTCGCAAGTATCTTGCGGTAGAAGGTTTCAAGATAAAGGGGAACGAGGATGAGGTGTCCCGGCTTTTGCTCCTTGAGCTCCTTTGTTATATATTTAAGACCGGACGAAATATATACCTCGGCACCGATGATTGCGTGTCCCGCAAACATTACCGTCGAGCCGTAGGTGTGGTGGGGAGGAAGTACTCCCAGTGTTTTGTTTGAAAAATCAATATAAGGGATTACCGATGAAATATCCGAAAGGATTGCCCTTTGAGAGAGCATAACGCCCTTACCCTTGCCTGTTGTACCCGAGGTGAATACAAGGAGCGACATTTTTTTGCTGTCAATTTCAATGTTTTCGTAAGCACATGAGTTTTTAACGTACTTCATATGTCCCAAGGCAAGAAGTGTTCTTACATTCTTTTCGTTTTCCTTGGCAAGCATAAAGTAGGGTTCAACGTCAATGGCATCCGCAATGACCATTGCCTTGTCTGCTATATCTTCATCGCAGAACAAGAACTCGGCATCGGCTTTCTTTGCGGTATCGGCAAGGTCGGCTGCAGTCCAATCCTTATCCAGAGGAACGAGGACACCGCCCACCGACATAATCGAAAAGTATAAAAGCGCCCATTCGTAGGATATTTTTCCGATTACTACGCAGTGCTTTCCTTCACAGCCCATTGAAATGAGCTGGCTGGAAAGATTTCTTACATCCTGTCTGAAGTGATTGAAGCTGATACGTGTGATATCCTTTGAAAGGGGAGACCTTCTGAAGGAGTAGGCACATTTATCACCGTGCTCTTCTCCCGCCCATTCAACAAGCTCACGTATATTTGCAAATTCTTTCTTTTCGTGTAATATCTGTTTTTTCATATTTACCTCAATATCGTGTAATGTTACGGCTTCATACCGTTGATAAGTACGGAAAAGCTGTATCTGAATTTTTTTACAGCCTCTTCAAGAGGCATTTTACGTGCCACTGCATCGGCGTTGAAGCCTCTGATGAAGCACCATATAGAATAACCCATTATATGAGAATCAATTCTTTTGTCAATGTAGTTCATTTTCTTTGCATACTCTATTAGTTTTTCAATTTCCGACGTCCACCATTCATAATTTTTCTGAGTACGCGAATCGCTTTCAAAAACATATTGGTTAAAATTCATCATACTCTTATAAGACATTACAAGAGTACCTACGGAAATGTCTGTCACTGTGTCAAAAAAGTCTTTTTCTGGGTTGTATGCGGATTTGAGGCTCTCTCTTACCTTTAAAACCGTTTTTTCGTATATTATGGATAACACGTCTGCTATATTATGGAATCTGTTGTAAAAAACTCTGTTGGTTATTCCAAGGTTTTTGAGTATTTTTCTTACGTTGAGAGCATCGGCACCCTCCGATACAACGATTTTTTCCGCAGCGCTGATGATTCTTTCGGACATCGTGTCCCTTATCATTTTCTTATTCTCACCTCCCAGCACACAGTGTGCTGACGATAATATAGCATATTTTATCTCATTTGTCAACCTCAAAAGCTTTCGGAATCCATGATGTGAGAGGATAAGGAAAAAAACAGTTAAAAAAATGTTGCTTTTTTCCTTGATGTTTTTCCTTTGTTGTGATATATTGACATTAGAAAAAAGAAAGGAAGAGCCGACATGAAAATACCTCGTCCATTTTTACCCGTCCGTATAACCGACATTGAACTTTCCCACAAGGTTGATTTGTGGGGAAAGAGCTATACCTTTGGTGCAGACGGTCTGCCTGAGTCTGTTGTGACACAGGGACACGAGCTGCTTGCCGCACCTATTCGCATTGTGTGCGAGGAGGACGGAGAGGTATCCGAGTGGGATAATGATTATAAAAATAACGAAAGCGAAAGCTTTATACAAAAAAGAAGCGACAGTGAAGCGGTAATTTGCGGTGCAAAGCAGACAAAGCGCTTTATTGTTGACCTTTGCAGCACAATTGACTATGACGGATGTGTGGATATTCAGTTAAAGCTTATGACCAGAGGAAGAACAGTTGCGCAGGAATTCGGCACGGCTGCCATAACTCCCCTGAATTATAAGCTTGATAAGCTGTGGCTTGAAATTCCGTTAAAGTCCGAATATATGCACTTTTACCATCAGCACAGAGGCGGAGAGATAAGACTTTGCGACGGTACTGTCCTCCCCGATTCTCCCACATCTTCGGGCGGCAGGCTTCCCGACAAATCCTTTTCACTTCCCTTCAAGCCTCTTTTGTGGTTCGGCAACGATGAGATGGGATTTGGATGGTTTGCCGAAAATTGCAAGGGTTGGCAGCCCGATGATGATTTGAATGCCATAGAGGTGATAAAAGAGGGGGATGTAACCCTTTTGAGAATACACCTTCTCGATTCACATCCCGCAAGCTGGACAAAGCCCTTTGAGGACGGAGTATTCGGCTACAAGCCGATTACCTTCCGCTTCGGCTTCCAAGCAACACCCGTAAAGCCATTTCCCAAGCAGCCTTATATCCACAAGGCTCTTCATCTGGATTGCGGAACAAAGATAAAGGGCAACTATATGGATTTCCTTTCTGCCGAAAACCGCTTCGACAGACTTCGTGAAAAGGGAGTGGACACTCTCATTCTTCATGAAAAATGGAATAAATCGCAAAACTGGTTTGAGCTTTCGGAGTACACCGAAAAGCAGATAAAATACATTGTTGACGAATGCCACAAACGAGGAATAAAGGTGCTGACGTATTTCGGATACGAGCTGTCCACCATGGCGAAGGTGTGGCCTGAGCTTGAAAATCGTGTTCTTATAAAGAACCCCGATTCAAGCAGACTCGGCGGCTGGTGGAGAGTACCATTTCAGCGTGATTATTGGTTGTGCTACAATACCGAGTATGCGGATATCTTCCTGAAGGGCGTAACCGATATAGTTGACAAATATAATACGGACGGAATCTATCTCGACGGCACAGCCATGCCAATGCTTTGTGCCGATGTGGAGCACGGTTGCGGGTGGTATGACAGAAACGGACAGCTTCAGGGGTCATATCAGATACATGCGATGAGACGTCTGTTCAAGAAGCTCCGTCAGGAAATGACGGCAAGAGGAGCCGTGATAAACGTGCATTTCTTTTCGATTGTAAATTTCACGGCATTACCCTACATCGACCAGGCGTGGTACGGTGAAAACCTGCAGTTCAGCCTCAGAAAGGGCTCAACCGAGGATATGGCGCTTGACTATTTTAGAGCAGAGTATAGCGGACGTAACATGGGCGTGCCTGCGGAATTTATAGCCTATGAAAACAGACCGCTCTGGAATTTTGAAAACGCAATTGCCTGCTCGATTCTTCACGGAATACTTCCGCGCCCCAACGATATAGAGCATCCCCTTGACCTTATGAGTGAGATATGGCGTGTAATTGATGCCTTTCCAATAGATAAATCCGACTGGCTTCCTTATTACGCCAACGGTACCGTAACCGACAGCGAAAAGGTGAAGGTAAGCTATTATAAATATACAACCCTTACAGGCAAGGTACAGCTTCTTGCCTTCGCCGTTAACATTTCCTCAACTCCCGTTGACCTTGTAAAGGTGACCTTCAAGGAAAAGGTGGACACGGTTACCGATGCTTTAGACTCCGAGAATGTCACCGACGGATTTGGAATAGATGCATACGGATATAAAATTTTGTATGCGGAATAGGAAGAGAAAATGATATCTTCACCCGTTTATGTATTGGTACAGCCAAAAATCAGAGGCTCTTACTGGACCTCAAACATTCTTGAGGGAATAAACAATGCCGCCACGAAGCACCGTGATACACTGTGCATTCTGGATACTCCTTATACGGACAGCTTTTACGGTATGCCCGTTTTGGTGGTGGGAAGTGATATTGATTGGATAGATTACAACATCAATATGCTCACCGAATACGGTGTTGTGCCCATATTGGTGAATGCATGTATGTTACCGATTCACCGTTCAATATGCAGCGGAGTAGTGTTTGAGCTTGAGGAGGCAATGAAATACTGTGTTGAGTATTTAAAGCAAACAGGGCACACAAGGACGGCATTTCTTGCACCTCACGCCAATTCTGTGTCTGACATTACCAAGTGTCAAGCCTTTGGAGACGAAAAGAATACCTACCCCGCAAGTTCCACCATCGAGGAATGTGTGGATTCATTCTTGAAAATTCTACCCGAGAAGAAATATAACGGTGTTATTTGCTCAAATGACACCGTTGCGGTATGTCTCATAAACAAAATGAGAAAGGCGGGATACTCTATTCCCGATGATTGCTATATTATCGGTATGGGACATTCCTTCCTTGCCGCAAATCATACGGTTTCCATCTCCTCGGTTGCCTTCAATTATACACAAATGGGTGAGCAGGCGGTAAATCTTTATCACATTATCGAGAAGGAGGTTTCTCCCTGCCACTACACACTTTCTTTGCCCTGCTGCTTTGTGCCGGGACTTTCCACAGGTGAAACATCTCCCATGGATTATTCCTCACACGTAAAAAAAGCACAGCTTACAGGGCAAGCGGTGACCGATGATACGTATTTTAGCGGAGAAATGTCACAGCAGATAATCAGCCTTGAGGAAGTGTTCCAAAGGTGCGACAGCACTGATAGAACTATAATGTTCGGACTTATGAACGGTGACGGTATAGAGGAAATCGCCGGCAGAGTATTTTTGACACCGAGAGCAGTAAGATACAGAATAAAGAATTTTTTTAACAGATACACAAATATGTCACAAAATGAATTTTTACAGAAATTAAGAGATATTTTGAAATAATGTCAGAAGGAAAAGTTATGGTTAAGCTTACAACATATAAAATACCCGCCGCAACAATGGGTAAAATGACACCACTGCCCGATATCATGAACAATATGTATATCCACGCAGGATTTGAGATTACAGACAAAATAACCGCCGAGGAACAAACTCACCTTGGTAAGGGCATGATAAGTACGATGCTTCCTTATCAGATGCAGGATGAGTATGACAGAGTTCTCGTTGACACCGAAATGCCGGTTGCAGTGGTGGAAAACGAATACCTCAAGGCAACCTTTCTCCCTCAGTATGGAGGAAGACTTTGGTCACTCTACGACAAGGAGCAAAAGCGTGAGCTTTTGTATGAAAACCATGTATTTCAGCCGGGAAATCTTGGACTTCGAAATGCTTGGTTCAGTGGAGGCGTTGAATTTAATGTAGGAATAAAGGGGCACAATCCGCTGACCTGCTCACCGCTTTTTTGCGAGAGGGCGGAAACACCCCACGGCGACATTCTGAATCTCTATGAATTTGAGCGTATCAGAGGAGTAGTATACACAGTCAGTGCATGGCTTCCCGAGGATTCAAAGGTCTTATACCTCAAGTGCAGAATAGAAAACCTTGAGGACAAGGAAAAGTATATGTACTGGTGGTCAAACATTGCCGTACCCGAAACCGAGCACACAAGGGTAATAGTGCCGACTGACGATTCATTTCTTTGCTTCTATGACGAAAACAGATATCTCCTTGACAAGGTTTCCATTCCTTATGCTCTCGGTACCGATGTTACCTATCCCATAAATCTTCCCCAATCAAACGATTTCTTTTATAAAATTCCTCCCGCCGAGGCTAAATGGATAGCATCTACCGAAAAGGACGGACGCGGACTTATACAGTGCTCCACAGACAAGCTAATCGGCAGAAAGACCTTCCTTTGGGGCAAGGGAGACGGCGGACGGAACTGGAACAGATGGTTGTCCGACAGAGACGATGCCTACATAGAAATTCAGGCGGGACTTGCCCATACTCAGCTTGAGCATATCCCCATGCCCGGCAAGACCGAATGGTCTTGGGTTGAGGCGTACACGGGACTGGAGGGAGACCCCGAAAAGCTCCATTCCTCCGATTGGAATACGGCTGTAAACGAAGTAAGACGTGTAATATCCGAAAAAATCGGCGACCCTCACACACTGTCATTCCCTTCGGATGAAGCGGTGACAAAGAGAAGCATAATCTTTGAGGGAAGCGGTTGGGGTGCACTCGAGGAAAGGATTCGGGGAGAGAGAATAAGCAAGTATCATACCTTCCCCGTGAATGAGACGGACGAAGAAACCCATGAGTGGCACAGACTTCTCTCGTCAAAAGAATTCCCTGCACCTGATGTTATAACGCCTCCTCCCGGATTTGTATGCGGAAAGCCTTGGATGGATAAGCTTTTGAGCATTGAAGAGTCAAACTGGTATGCAGAGCTTCACAAGGGCACCGTTTACTACGCTATGAAGGAATATGACAAGGCGGAGGAGTGCTGGAAAAAATCGCTTGAATATGCCGAAAACGGTTGGGCACACCGCAATCTTGCCATGCTTTTCAGGAGCCTCAAAAAGAATAGTGACGAGGCGGTTTCTCATATAGTGAGAGCAAGTGAAATGCTGTTCGTCAGAGGTATTTATATCGACTGTGCCACAATTCTCAATGAAAACGGGCTCTTTGAAAAATGGCTTGAGGTATTCGGAAGTATGCCCGAAGACTTGCAGAAGGACGGAAGACTCCGACTGTATAAAACCTCTGCGTTGATGAAGCTTGAACGCATTGAGGAGGCAGTTGAAATTTTGAACGAGTCCTTTACCATGGATGACATCAAGGAAGGCGAGCTGTCTATTTCAGGAATATGGTTTGAGCTTTACAGAAAGCTTTACAAGAAGGAAATGGGAATAGATGACCCCGTAAAAGCCGATGAAAAATATCCGCTTCCCAAAAGGCTTGACTTCAGAATGCATAAGAAGTAAAAATAAAGGGATACAAAAGCTTGGGTCGAGCTTTTGTATCCCTTTTTGTAATTAATGATGAATAATTGATAATTATGGTTGAAAACCAAAGGTTTTCTTCCTTCATTGTGCATTGATTATTTTATAAGTCTGTGAATGTACTCAAGACAAAGCTCAAGTCCAAGCTTTAAGGATTCCTTGTTGACCCACTCCTCACGGGTGTGAGAGCCTGCGTGGATTCCGCCGACACCGAAGCACACTGCGGGAACTCCGAGAGAGAGGGGAATGTTGCAGTCTGTGGAGCTTGACCCATAGGAGGGCTCAAGCTTTACAACGTCACGGATTGTGTCCGCGGTAAGCTTCATAAGCTCGTCAAGACCCTTGATGTTATCCTTGCCCGAGGGACGCTTTCCGATAAGCTCTATTTCAATTTCAACGTTATCTGCGGAGTTTGCTTTGTCGAATATCCTTTCAAATTCAGCCTTCATGAAATTGTAGCCATCCTCATCATCGGAGCGGAATTCAATAAGCATGGATGCCTCCTGCGCAATTGTGTTGACAGAGGTACCGCCGCATATTTCACCAACGTTGTAGGTTGTTTTTCTGCTTTCCTTCTTCGGCACTTCAACAGCATATATGTCGCAAATTATCTGTGCAAGAGCTTCGATTGCATTTCTGTTACCGAATCTTCCAAAGGAGTGGCCGCCCTCTGTACGTGCCGTCACCTTGAAGCGCTCGGAGCCTACCGCACGGTCAACTATTCTGTTCATCACAGAGGAGTCGAAGCTTACAAAACGTGCAATTCTTCCTTCAAAATCCTTGAATATCTGCTTTGTACCCTTGAGGTTTCCAAGTCCTTCCTCGCAGGAGTTGCAAACGAACATAAGTCCCTTTATGTCTTTGTTTTCGGCAAGTATGTCCCTTGCGGTCATCATCATTACCACAAGGTTTGCGGTATCGTCACCGATTCCGGGGCAGTGAAGCTTTTCTCCGTCATCAATTACCTCAAATGGCTCTGTGTCGGGGAAAACAACGTCGGTATGTGCTTCGATAACAGTGATTTCGTTGCATCCGTCACAGCCGATGGGCAGAATAACGTTGAGAGCTTCGTCTATGTAGGCGTTTTCGCCTCCGTTTTTCTTAAACCAGTCAAGGCAGAACTCGGCACGCTTTTCCTCGTGGTGTGAAGGTGCGGGAATTGCCGCAAGTGTTTTTAAGAGCTCTATCGTTTCTTCGTATTTTGTCATGATTATATCTTCTCCTTGTTTTATCTCAATTTATCACTTTGAGGTTATTGTAGCATAAATGTTAATAATTGTCTATCATTTTTAAAAAAATATTGATTTTTATCTGCGTTTTTGATATACTTATATACAATAAATTTTAAGGAGAATAAAATGAAAAGAACTTTTTCTATAATTTACCGTGCACTTTGCCATTTTGCACTTGCATTTACCGGAATTGTCCTTTTTTTCGGAAAGTTCCTGGTTGATGAAAAGCTTGACTCTCTCAAGGCGGAGAGCATTTCGATTTTTGCCGCATTTTCGATAATATTCGGAATTTCCTCCTTGGTTTTTTCCACAAGAATTCCCTCGGCACTTAAAGTGGTGCTTCACTTTATAATTAACTCAGCCGCATTTATTGCTACCTTTGGCTCGGGCAGACCTGCATCACAGGTACTTGTTTCATATGCACTTTTTGCGATAATCTATTTTGTTGTGCTTGCTTGCTCGGTTGGACTGAACAAGCTTATCGAAAAGAGCGAGGAAAAGAATGTACGAGTTAAGAAGTCTGACAAGTAAGATAAGTTTATAACAGATATATTATTACCGTTATATACAAAATTACAGGGGCTGCAGCAAAACAAATTGCTGTAGCCCCGTGCTTTTTGCCTTTATTGTCCTTCGTGGCGTTTTTTCAGTATTTGTACGTTTTCCTCAACTGTCTTTTTATGAAGGGGATACCAAAACCACAGAATTATACCAAGCAGAATAAAGCCGATTGCGGGTACAAGTGTGGCAATGTTGAATATTCCGTCCAGCACATCTGGGTCAAATGCAGTGGTATCGCTGTAACCGATAGCGGTGAGGAGAAATCCCGAAAGTCCCGCAGCTCCCGCCTGTCCTAACTTTCTGGCAAAGGAATAGAGGGCGTAAATTGAGCCGTCCTCGCGCTTGTTGTTCTTTATTTCCGAGTAGTCAATAACATCTGTTATGAGTGCCCAGGTCACCATGGCGAATATTCCGAGACCGAGCCAGATAATGAGTCCGATAGAAACGTAAACCCACACGTTTTCGGGGCGTATAAAGAATAAAAGGATGCATACAATTGCGGCAAAAATGTTTGCAAAGGCACTTATTTCAGCCTTTCCGAAACGTTTTGCAAGAGGTTTTGCCACTGTTGCCGCAACTATCATTCCCACCATCATCATAATTGTGGAAACCGTTTGCATACGTGCGTTACCGTAGTAATTGGGATAGATATAATTTGCCATTGACTGCATTGTGAGCTGTGCAACCAGCATTACTACAGAGGCGGCTATAATTGAAATGAGAGCCCTGTTTGTAACAGCCTTTTTCAAAAGAGTTAAAATGGAATCGGATTTTGCTACGTCACCGTTGCTCTTTACTCTTTCCGTTGTGAGAGCGTAGCAGATAAGATAACATATAACGGCAAAAATTGAGAAAATACCTGCTATAACAGTGAATCTTCCGCCATCCAGAATGCTTTTTCCGTCTACGGTTTTATATGCGAAAAGGGGAATTCCCGCACCTACAATAAGTCCTGCCAGTGTTCCGCCCATGGTTCTGAAGGTGGAAAGGCTTTGTCTGTCGGAGGGCTCGGGTGAAATTGCCGACGCCATAGAGCCGTAGGGAATATTGATGGAGGTGTAGAAAACAGACCCCCACAGAATATATGTCACGAACAGCCATGCTACCTTAAAGGTAGTTGAATATGAGGCAAAGGCACTTTGATATATTAGGAAGGAGGCAATTGCCACGGGGGCACACATGCGTCTTATCCACGGCTTGAATTTTCCCGCTGCCGTTGTACGGCTTCGGTCGCATATTCTTCCCATATATATGTCGGTGAATGCATCAACAAAGCGTGCAATCATCATAACTATTCCCACTATATATCCGTCGATTCCCATAACGTCTGTATAAAACTTCAACAGAAAAGAGGATGAAATAAGAAAAGTAAAATCATTTCCAAAGTCACCGAAAAGGTATCCTATTTTATCACGGATACCAAAAGGTCTTGTGTTTTTCATAACATTGTCCTTTCACAAAAATTTACAATGTTATAAATTCCCCGTTTAAAGAAAAAAATACAAAAACTTAATATAAATGTGCTTTTTTTGGTTAAACTACACTTGACTCATATAGCAAAAAATAGTATAATGTTTTAGGAGAAAAAATGAGAAAAGTTTATAATTTTAACGAAAACTGGACTTTCACAAAGAATAAGCCGCAAAGTCTTTTGGAGCTTCCTGACGGAGACAGAGTGAACCTTCCCCATACATGGAATGCCGATGACGGTCAGGACGGCGGAAACGATTACTACCGAGGCGAGTGCTGGTATTTCAAAAGGCTTGACATTGAAAGAGAAGACAAGGGTGAGCTATGGCTTGAGTTTTGCGGTGCAAATTCCTCAGCACGTGTATATATAAACGGAAGGGAAGCGGGGCATCATCACGGAGGGTATTCCACCTTCAGAGTGAATATGACACCTTTTCTTGGCGACGATAACATTATTGCCGTATCGGTTGACAATTCTCCCTCCGACACTGTTTATCCTCAAATGGCGGACTTCACCTTTTACGGCGGTATTTACCGTGACGTCAAAGTTATTTCTGTACCCACGAGTCATTTTGACCTTGGTTATATAGGTGCGCCCGGTATTGCGGTAACACCGAAAATTCTCGGTAAAAATGCCGATGCGGAGATAAATGTCTACCTTGGCGAGGAAAAGGACAAGCACCTGATGTTTGAAATTTTAGATGTCGAAGGTACCTGCGTTGCAAGCGAAACTCTTGCAGCCTCAATAAAGAAATGTACTCTTAAAATCGCCAACGTACACCTTTGGAACGGCATTTTTGACCCTTATTTGTACACTGCGAGAGTAACACTTTTCGACAACACCGAAACCTATGACATGGTAGAGACAAGATTCGGATGCCGAACCTTTGAGGTTAGCCCTACAAGAGGCTTTATACTAAACGGTGCGGAATATCCCCTTCGAGGAGTCTCGCGTCATCAGGACAGACTTGGTGTGGGAAATGCTCTGACAAGAGAGCATCACAGAGAGGACATGGAGCTTATCCGTGAGGTGGGAGCTAATACGATACGACTTGCTCACTACCAGCATGACAGCTTTTTTTATGATCTTTGTGACGAATACGGTATGGTGGTATGGGCGGAGATTCCATATATTTCAAACCATCTTCCCGAAGGTAGAGACAACACTGTTTCACAAATGAAGGAGCTTATTGTACAGTGCTACAATCATCCCTCCATTTGCTTCTGGGGACTTTCAAACGAAATAACCATGGGCGGACATGACAAGGAAGAGCTTCTTGAAAACCACCGAATACTCAATGACCTCTGCCATACCCTTGACCCCACAAGATATACGACTATTGCGGTTCTCACAATGTGCTCGATTCACGATGCGTATTTGAAGATACCCGATTTGATAGCATATAACCACTATTTTGGGTGGTATGGCGGAAACACCTCCATGAACGGAGAGTGGTTTGACACCTTCCACAAGGAATATCCTCTACGTCCCATTGCAATATCCGAATACGGTGCGGAAGCCTTGAATTGGCATACCTCAAAGCCGACACAGGGCGATTATACCGAGGAATATCAGGCGTATTACCATGAGGAACTTATAAAACAGCTTTTTTCACGCAAATATATCTGGGCAACCTTTGTGTGGAACATGTTTGATTTCGGTGCCGATGCAAGAGCGGAAGGCGGCGAAAACGGACAGAATCACAAGGGACTTGTCACATTTGACAGAAAATACAAAAAGGATTCCTTCTATGCCTACAAGGCACATCTTTCAAGTGAACCCTTCGTTCACATTGCGGGCAAGCGATATGTTGACCGTGTGGAGGACGTGACCGAGGTGACAGTGTATTCCAACCTTTCCACCGTTGAGCTTTTTGCAAACGGAAAGAGCCTTGGCAAGAAGAGCTGTGCCGACAGATTTTTTAAATTTGAAGTTCCCAATGTGGGCGAAACCACACTTGAGGCTGTGGCGGGTGACTGCCGTGACACCTCTCTTATCCGCAAGGTCGATACCTTCAACGAGGAGTACAGACTCAAGGAAAAGGGTGCATTGCTCAATTGGTTTGATATTACCGAGCCCGAAGGTTGCCTCAGTCTTAATGATAAGGTAGAGGTAATTTTGGCAAGCCATGACGGCGCAAGGGTAATGGCGGAATTTTTCTCCAAAATCGAGGATGCTATGCCATCGGGAGGAAAGAGCGCAGATATGATGAAGATGCTCGGCTCCTTTACACTTTTGCGACTTACTTCAATGGTTGCAATGATGGATGTGAGCTTCACCAAAGACGAGCTTCTTACCCTGAATCGCAGACTTAACAGAATAAGAAAACCGCAAGCATAAGGGCTTTTGCCCTTATGCAGTGAAATGTTTTGACGTTGTCAAAACGTGAAATTCACCTTCGGTGAGTGAAATGTGACTGAAGTCACATGAAGTGTTTGCTTTGCAAACGTTAAGGTTGATTTTCTTCGAAAATCTTCTTTAAATTGTTCATTGTGAACCAAAAAGCCTCCCATAAGGCGAGATTGTCAATCTATCACACTACACAGCAAAAAAGCCTCCCTCCGAGAGGGAGGGGGACCACGAAGTGGTGGAAGGAGCCTTCGGCAGTGAGGGATTAGAATACGTTATAAACTAACGCATTCTCCTTCAGTCACCTTCGGTGACAGCTTCCTCCCGGAGGAAGCCCGATTTTCTACCTTTTGTTACTTTAATTTAATGAAGAAAACCGCAGGTTTTCCATCACAATTGTGCACCTTGCACCTTGCACTGTGCATTGTTTGGGTTTACACCCAAAATATACACCGTAAGACCTGCCCCCCAAAAAGGTGGAGATTTTGGAGGGGAAATCGTTTATCCCGAAGCCGTCGGCGTACTTATGTACGCCAGTGCGAGGGAGGAACGAAGAAAATGAAATTTTCAAAAAAGGAGAAAACCTTCGGTTTTCAACCTATAAAAAATTGTTGTTGAAAGTGATGTGTTCGCACTTTGAAACAAAGGTGAGAGCGTAGCCGAAAATAAAGATAAACTTTCATTTTCGGTTTACACCCAAAATATACACCGTAAGATAACATAATAAAAAGGAGATAAACTATGAAAATGTCATTCAGATGGTACGGCGAAAGCGATCCCATATCTCTCGAGTATATTCGACAGATACCCGGAATGCGCTCAATCGTAAGTGCCATATACGACGTAGCACCCGGAGAGGTGTGGCCCGAGGAAAGCCTCAAAAAAATGAAGGAGACGGTTGAGGCAAACGGTATGCTTTTCGATATCGTTGAATCCGTTCCCGTGCCCGAGGATATAAAGCTGGGCAGAGGAGACGTTGACCACCTTATCGACGTGTATTGCGAAAACATAAGAAGATGCGCAAAATACGGCGTTAAATGTATTACTTATAACTTTATGCCCGTATTCGACTGGACAAGAACACAGCTTGACAAGACCGCTCCCGACGGCTCAACAAGCCTTGTAATGTATTGGGACCAGATGAGAGACCTTGACCCCTTGAAGGATGATATACACCTTCCCGGTTGGGACTCAAGCTATACTCAAAGCGAGGTTCGTGAGCTTATCACAGCTTACGGTGAAATAGGTGAGGAGGGACTTTGGAAGAATCTTGAAAAATTCCTCAAGAAGATAATTCCCGTTGCCGAGGAGTGCGACGTCAGAATGGCAATTCACCCCGATGACCCGCCCTATCCCATTTTCGGTATTCCCAGAATCATCACCTGCGAAGAAAACCTTGACAGAATGCTCAAAATCGTTGACAGTCCCGCAAACAGCCTTTGCCTCTGCACAGGCTCACTGGGATGCGCAAAATCCAACGATGTGGTTGCAATGGTACGTAAGTATTCCGCTATGGACAGAATCGCCTTTATGCATATGAGAAATATCGTTATCATGGATGACGGAAGCTTTGAGGAAAGCGGACACCTTTCCGCTTGCGGAAGCCTTGATATGTATGAAATAACAAAGGCGCTTGTGGAAACCGGCTTTGACGGATATGTTCGTCCCGACCACGGAAGAATGATATGGGGTGAAACAGGTAAACCCGGCTACGGTCTTTATGACAGAGCACTGGGTGCCGCCTATATCAACGGACTTTTTGAAGCTTGCGAAAAAGCAAAATAAATATATGTAAAAAAGAGTGCTTCGGCACTCTTTTTTACATATGCTTATAATCCGTACTTTTTGCAAGAGATGCTTTTTTTATTAGCATATACTGTGGATTTCGCAAAAGTATTCCATCACTTGTAACTATTATTTCTACCTCTTTGTTAATCATAAACATATCACGCAAATCTTTTGGTATTACTATTCTACCAAGTTTATCAACTTCTTTGGTTATTCCTACTTTATCCATTTTTATTTCCTCGTTATTCTTATATGTGCAAGAAGTCTCAATAGACATATCACATCTTACTTTTTTATTATAACTTGTTTATAATATATTTGTCAATACAAATATGAGGAAAAATTATGAGTGAATACGGAAAAATTAAAATAAAATTGGACGAACTTATAGAGAAATCGGGAATGAGCAAAAATAAGCTAAGTCATAAAGCCGAGATGCAACGGACACAAATAAATAATTATTGTAAAAACCAAGTAACAAGACTTGATACAGATGTTCTTGCAAGAATATGCACGGTTTTTAACTGCAAGATAGAGGATGTACTTGAGTTTATTCCTCCCGAAGAATAAGGGACGGATTTTTTGCAGTGTGGTATTTTTTGACAGTTTTAAGGGGCGGAGAATCCGCCCCTTAAATTATTTTATTTCGTCAATTATTTCCTTTATGTATTCCGCATAAACACTTCCGATATACTCTGCGCCCTTGGTTGAGGGACTGTTCTGTCCGTTTGCGGGGTGCACACCGTCATAGAGGTAATCACGATGGTTTTCCTTTATGAATTTTGATGCAAGAAGTCCGTCAAGAGGTACATAAACATCTGCAAATTCACGGGCAAGCTTTCTTATAATGTCTATCTTGGGATTGAGGTCGATTCTGAAGATTTCCTTGTCCTCAACAGGTCCCTGGAAGGGCTCGAGCATCATTATTTTCGCATTTGTACGCTCTTTTATTGCGGTGAGAATTGTGCGGTAACGTTCTTCAAACACCTCACCGGGTATCCAGTCACGCTCGGCGGCATGATGCCATACGTCGTTAATACCGATAAGTATGGAAACTATGTCCGGTTGAATATCTATAAAATCACTTTCAAGTCTTGCGAGTAAATCCTTGGTCTGATGTCCGCTGATTCCAAGGTCAATGAATTCAAACTCTATATCCGGATAATTCTTCTTTATAAGTTCAGCGGCGTATTTAGGATATCCGTATCCCAAATCATGAAAATTATCTCTGTCTCTGCCTGCATCTGTGATGCTGTCTCCCTGAAAAAGTATCTTCATTTTTATCACACATCCTTTCTTTTTTAGTATATAGTTTTTACTGTTAAAAGTCAATAGAATTCCGGAAAACACTTAACAAAATATTTATAATTTGGTAATGTATTCAAAATATGGACATAATAAAATAAATGTGTATTTTTTATTGAAAGGCGGCAAATTAATGCTGGAACTCAGAAACATAAAGAAAGTTTACCCCGCTGGAAACGGAGAGGTTGAGGCACTCAAGGGAATTAACCTGAAATTCCGTGAAAGTGAGTTCGTTTCTATTCTCGGTCCTTCGGGATGCGGAAAAACTACAATGCTTAACATCATTGGAGGACTTGACCAGTATACAGAGGGCGACCTCATTATAAATGGGGAATCCACAAAGAAATTCAATGACAGAAACTGGGATACTTACAGAAATCACTCCATAGGCTTTGTTTTCCAAAGCTACAATCTGATACCTCATCAGACGGTTTTGCAAAATGTTGAGCTTGCGCTCACCCTTTCGGGTGTGGGCAAGGCTGAACGCCGTGCGAGAGCAAAAAAGGTACTTGAAGATGTGGGACTTTCTGAGCAGATATACAAGCGTCCTTCCGAAATGTCGGGCGGTCAGATGCAGAGAGTTGCAATTGCAAGAGCTCTTGTAAACAACCCTGATATAATTCTTGCCGATGAGCCGACAGGCGCTCTTGACACTGAAACAAGCTTGCAGATTATGGAGATTCTCAAGGAGGTTTCCCGAGACAGACTTGTAATAATGGTTACCCATAACCCCGATCTTGCCGAAACATATTCCACCAGAATCATAAAAATGCTGGACGGAAGAATAACGGATGACTCAAGACCTATTGATTCGGAGGAAAAAGAAGAACAAGGTCAGCCTATAAGTAATGCCAAGAAGCCTTCTATGTCCCTTAAGACATCCTTTGGACTTTCCCTTAAAAATCTGTTTACAAAGAAGGGCAGAACTTTTCTCACAGCCTTTGCAGGATCAATCGGTATTATAGGTATTGCACTTATTTATGCACTTTCAAAGGGCTTTACAACGTATATAGACGAGGTTCAGGAAAATACTCTTTCATCCTATCCTTTGACCGTTGAATCCTCTGTTGTTGATATGTCATCTCTTATGGAGACCTTTATGGGTATGTCCTCCGAGGAGGTTGACCACAAGCTGGATGCAGTTTACGTAAAGCCTGCGGTTTACAATATTATAGAATCCATGAACAGTCTTGAAGCGGAGGAGAACGATTTAAAATCCTTTAAGACCTTCATAGAGGACAAAAAGAACGACCCCGAATCAAAGCTTTCCGAGGCACTCAGCGGTGTTCAGTATGGCTATGATTTCAATCTTACGGTATATACCGAAGGACCCGACGGAAAGATAGTTTATTCCGATACCGAAACACTTCTTCAGGAATTGGCACTGAAGTATATGGGAATAGACTTTTCTTCAATGATAGCGGCACGTGACCAGATGGCAACGGGCGGCTCGGCTATGGGTATGTTTGCAAACATGGGCGGTATGAAGCTGTGGCAGGAAATGCTTCCCGGCAAGGACGGCTCTGCAGTAAGCTCTCTTGTAAAGGACCAGTACGAGCTTGTTTCGGGAGACTGGCCTAATAGCTATGACGAGATAGTTCTTGTACTTGATAAAAACAATGAGCTGGACGACGTTACCCTTTATGCTCTCGGTCTTACCTCCGAGGAGGAAATGGCAAATATAGTTCGTGCGGCAACAGAGCAGACATCCCTTGAACGTAACATGAACAAGTGGAGCTACGAGGAGATAAAGAGCAAGGAATACAGAGTAGTTCTCAACGCTTCGTGCTATTCTTTTGATGAAGCAAGCGGTGTATATACCGACATGAGAAATACCGAGGCAGGTATCAGATATCTTTACAGCAATGCTATTCCCCTTAAAGTGGTAGGTATCATTCGTCCCAATGAATCAAGCGAAGCTCATATGCTCACCGGCTCTATTGCGTATACGTCTCTTTTGACAGATTATATTATTGAGCAGTCAAAGTCACTTCCCGCAATCAATGCACAGCTTGATAATCCCGGCAAGGATATATTCACAGGTAAGCCCTTCCGTGATTCCTCGGCTAATACGCCCGAAATCAAGGAAAGCGAATTTAAGAAATATGTTTCAACATTAAACGAAAGCGAAAAAGCAGAACTTTATATAAAGGTACAATCCATTCCCGAGGAAGCATTTGTAATCTCTCAGGTAGAGGGAATGCTTGGTGTTATGAAGAGAGAGGAAATAGAGAATACTCTCATTCAAATACTCGTTTCCGAAATGGGAAGCACATCCGAGGAGGTTTCACAGTACGTTTCGGCAATGTCGGATAAGGATTTGAACTCCTTTATGGCATCCATGTTTGCCGAACAGGTGAAAATGCAATATGCTGCAGAGGTTGCGACACAGCTTTCGCAAATTCCCGCAGAACAGCTGTCGGCAATGCTGACTCAGTTGATTGAAACCTCGAATACCGAAGTAATTACCTCGTGGTACGATGCGGTAATGGATTTCTCAGATTCCAATTATGAGCTTAACATCAGAAAGCTTGGATATGTTGACCGTGACATTCCCTCCAAGATAAATCTTTTTGCTTCAAGCTTTGAAAACAAGGACATTATAGAGGAAACAATTGACGAGTACAATAACGGCGTGGATGAGGTTTCCAAAATCAAATATATTGACTATATCGGCATAATGATGTCCTCTATCACAACGATAATTAACACGATTACCTACGTTCTTATAGCTTTTGTGGCAATATCGCTCATTGTATCCTCAATAATGATAGGCGTTATAACTCTTATCTCGGTTCAGGAAAGAACAAAGGAAATCGGTATTCTCAGAGCAATCGGTGCTTCAAAGAGAGATGTATCCACTATGTTCAATGCCGAAACCATTTTGATTGGTTTTGCGGCGGGATTGCTTGGTGTTCTGGTAACCTACGGACTTTGCATTCCCATCAATGCAATAATTCATGCACTTACCGGAATTACAAATCTCAGTGCATACCTTCCCATTTCAACGGCATGTGTGCTTATCCTTATAAGCGTTATACTCACTCTCTTCTCGGGAATTATCCCCTCAAGAAGTGCCGCTAAGAAGGACCCCGTTGTAGCACTCAGAACAGAATAAAGGTGTAGAACGTTACTTTATACCATATACTAAAAATCCAATAAAAGCTTTGATGGGGCTATAACCCATAACAAAATCCGCATTCGATAGAAGGCGGATTTTTGTTTGTATTATTCACTATTCATTATTCATTTATCGAAAGTGGATTTTTAACGAATAATGAATAATGAAGTCGCTTCGCTAATGAATAATTTAGGTAGCTTTTTTTCTTATGGTCGAAAAGCATTTTTTATTATATAGGAATTTGCATCGCAATTTGCTTATAACAAATAAAGTCAAACTATTAAATTCGTGAGCGTCAGCAAGGCGACTTTTTTACAAATTGATTTTTTTGTCCTTGAAATAGTATTCTTTGTCATGCTCATTGATTTCTCTGAGAATGCGGCATGGATTTCCTACAGCAACTACATTTTCGGGAATATCCTTTGTAACAACACTTCCTGCGCCTATAACGGTATTGTCGCCTATGGTAATTCCCGGAACGATTATAACTCCCGCACCAATCCAGCAGTTTCTTCCGATTCTGACCGATGCGTTATATTGATATGCTTTTTCTCGAAGCTCGGTTAATATCGGGTGACCGGCAGAGGCTATTGTAACGTTGGGGCCGAGCATTGTGTGGTCTCCGACGGTTATATGCGTGTCGTCAACCAAGGTCAAATTAAAATTTGCATATACATTTTTTCCAAAATGCACATGCCTTCCGCCCCAGTTTGCGTGAAGCGGAGGCTCTATATAGCACCCATCTCCGATTTCGGCAAACATTTCTTTGAGAAGCTTTTCCCTCTTATCCGATTCCGACGGACGAGTATTGTTAAAATCATACAGCTTTTCCAGACACTTCAGTTGCTCTTTCATTATTTCCTCATCTCCTGGCAAATAAAGCTCTCCGGAATGAAGCTTTTCAAAATCACTCATGGCTGTCTCCTTTTCTATACTTTTGCCTAATTATTTTATCACAGTTTATTTTTCATTGCAATACTTTCAATCCTTTTATACAATTTGACATACCTGAACAAATGTGTTAAAATAAGCCTAACCACAAAAATCAGGAAAGAAACACAGAAATGAAGAAACTTACCATTGGAATAATTGCACACGTTGACAGCGGAAAAACCACGCTGTCCGAGTCGATACTGTATAAATCGGGAATTGTCAGAAGTCTCGGTTCTGTAAACAAGGGCAGCACATATATGGATACGAATGATATTGAGCGAGACAGAGGGATAACCATATTTTCAAGCTCGGCATCCTTTGTTTACGGAGATACAGAGTTCACTCTGCTCGATACACCCGGGCATGTCGATTTTTCACCCGAAACAGAAAGAGCGCTCAGAGTAATTGACTGTGCGGTACTGGTGATAAGCGGAACCGACGGAGTTCAAAGTCACACGCTTACTCTTTGGCGACTGCTTGAAGCATACCGAATTCCCACTGTGATTTTTGTGAACAAAATGGATATTGCCTCCTTCCCGCAAGAAAATGTATGCAGTAATATTCGCTCAAGACTGGGCGATGGAGTTGTAAATATAGGAGCACTTGCTCTGGAAAAGCACCGTGAAGAGCTTGCAATGTGCTCCGAGGCATTGATGGAGAGCTTTATTTCGGGAGAAGAGTTTTCAGACAGGGATATTTCGGAGGCTATTTCCACGAGACGACTTTTTCCTTGTTATTTCGGCTCGGCACTCCACGGCAAGGGCGTTGAAATGCTTCTTGAGGGTGTTGCAAAATACGTTCATACACCCGATTATTCCGATAAGTTCGGAGCAAAGGTCTATAAAATTACCCGTGATAAAAACGAGCCCATTGTACACATAAAGCTCACAGGTGGTGTTCTTCATGTAAAGGATAGCTTGACGTTAAAGCATTTTGACGGAAGTGTCACCGAGGAGAAAATAAATACCATCCGTATTTATTCGGGTGAAAAGTATAAAACAGTGAATGAGGTGACAGCGGGTACTGTCTGTGCACTGACGGGGATTACAAGCGCCTATGCGGGAATGGGACTTGGTGAGGAAAAGGACTGCGGCGCAGTGCACCTTGAACCGGTGCTTTCCTACCGGGTGGACTTACCCGATGGAGTGGATGCACACACCGCTCTTATAAAATTCCGTGAGCTTGAAGAGGAAGAGCCCGCCCTTCACGTTATGTACAACGAGCAAAAGGGCGAAATATACTTTGGTATCATGGGCGAGGTTCAGCTTGAGGTGCTGACACGTGTGATTGCACAGCGTTTTTCAATGAACATTACCTTCAGCGACGGTTCTATTGCTTACCGCGAAACTGTACGCCGCGCAATTGTGGGAATAGGACATTATGAACCCTTGCGCCATTATGCGGAGGTACAGCTTTTGATAGAGCCTCTTGAAAGAGGCGCGGGACTTGTATTCGATGCCGACAGAGATTGCGGACTGGAAGGTCATTTCAGGCGTCTTGTGGTGTCACATCTCTACGAAAAGAATCATATAGGTGCGCTGACCGGCTCACCTATAACAGATATGAAAATTACTCTTATTGCGGGAAGGTCGCACCTGAAGCACACCGAGGGCGGTGACTTCCGTCAAGCCACCTGGCGCGCAGTAAGACAGGGACTTCGAATGGCGGAGTCTGTTATACTTGAGCCCTGGTATGATTTTCGTCTCGAGGTGCCCTCCGAATGCATCGGACGTGCAATGACGGATATTTCCGCAATGGGTGGACGCTTCGGTGAACCCGAGCTTGAGGATGGCGTTTCGATGCTTTCGGGAAGTGCTCCCGTATCTAAAATGCGAGGCTATCACCGTGACATCATCGGGTATACAAAGGGGGCGGGAAAGCTTTTTACGTCCCTTAAAGGATACGAGGAATGTACCGAGCCCGAGGCTGTTATTGCCGAATGCGGCTACGATGCTGACAGAGATGTGGGAAATACTGCCGATTCGGTTTTTTGCGACCATGGTGCGGGCTTTACAGTGCCCTGGTATGAGGTGGAGAGCTACAAGCATCTTGACAGCGGTGTTGATATATCGGACGAAACCGAAGAAGAGCTGTCAGCACGCGCCGAGAGATATATGCGTGCGGTTGCCGATGACGAGGAGCTGATGCGCATATTCGAGCGCACCTACGGCCCGATAAAAGAGAGAAACTTCAATACGAGAAAAAAAGTGAAGGCAAAGCTGCCGACACCAAAGCCAAAGCCATCTCCCGTCAGTAAAGCGTATACAGGCTCCGAATACCTTTTGGTGGACGGATACAATATAATTTATAGCTGGGATGACCTTCGTGCCATGTCAGAAAAAAGTCTCGACCTTGCAAGAACGGTGCTTTGCGACAGACTTTCCAATTACAGAGGCTTTTGCGACTGTGATGTTATCGTGGTGTTTGATGCATATAAGGTTAAGCGTAACCACGGCGAGACCGAGAAAGTGGGCGGAATTACGGTAGTATATACAAAGGAAGCGGAAACCGCAGATACCTACATTGAAAAGGTGTCCCATGAGCTTGCAAAGAATCACCGTGTCCGTGTTGCAACCTCGGATTGTCAGGAGCAGCTTATTATATTCGGTAACGGTGCCATACGAGTTTCAGCAAGAGGACTTCTTGCGGAGCTTACCGATGTGGAACGTAATATAAGAGAGATTATAGGATAAATCAAATGACGGAGGAAATGCGCACCCGAATGGTTGGTGCCATGCATGACTGTGTCATGATTCCATGCCAATCCTTCTGATTGGATGAAAAAAGCACCGACGTAAGTCGATGCTTTTTTCTGGTCGGAGTGGCGGGATTCGATGCACCGCTTCGCGTTGCTCTTTCCTCGGCTATAGCTGCTCAAACGAAAAGGAGTCTTCGGCGTATTTAAAGCCATTTTGAGGGATAGCTTTGTTTTGCGTGCCATTTTAATTTGCATTTTTCTTTTGCTTATTAAAAACCACAACGAACACTGCAAGCTGCAAAACCGAAATTATTACCCAAGAAATGGGATAAGCTATAAACAAAGCTTGAGGAGTATGATATTGAGGAATTTGGAAAACGGTCATACACCAAGCTATTCTGAATCCGCATATACCAAGGAGCGATATTACCGTATTGGAAATAGACACGCCCAAGCCTCGTAAAGCACCCGAGGTAGTATCCATAAAGCCTTGGATTATCATCGGACCAAAGATGAACAAAATTCTCACCGTGCCCCAATAAATCGCTTCTTTGGAATTTTTAATGTAAAGGCTCAGCAAGGGCTTTGCAAATCCGATTACAATGGCCGACAATATAACCACTGTCAGCGTACAAAGAGCTATTGCGCACATATACGCCTTTTTTGCTCTTTTATAATTCCTTGCGCCAACGTTTTGACCGACAAAGCTCATGGAAACCTGCAGATAAGCACCGGTGACAATTTCGGCGAAATTTTCGATGCTGTAAGCTGCGGCGTTACCTGTAATAAAGCCTGTCAGATGGGAAAGTGAATTAACCGAGGACTGTATTACAACGCTCGACAGAGAATAGGTAGAGGACTGTATACCCGTAGGGATGCCCAACTTTAATATTTTTACCATCGGCTTTTTTGTAATCCTCAGATCGCGCAGTGAGAGCTTGATATCTCTATCGCTTTTTACAAGAGAATTTACAACCAGAAACGCCGCAAGAGATTGGGATACAAGAGTAGCAAGAGAGATACCCACAAGGTCAAGCTTGAACACCAGCAGGAAAAGCACCGTCAGCACAAGCTTTACGGGTGCGGTGACCAGATAATAGTAAAGCGGTTTTTGAGTTTCCCCGTTAGCACGTAAAAGCGCTGCACCGAAATTATATACCATGGATGGAATCATCGTCATGAAATGAGTCTGCAAATATATTTTTGATTGAGGTAAAATAGCTTCGGGAGTTGACATTGCCTTTAATAACGCCCCGGAGGAGGCAACTCCCACAACCGTCAGTAATCCGCCAATAATCACCGACAAAAGCATTGCTGTATGTACGGAATCTTTGATATCCTTCTTATTTCTTGCCCCGATTGCGTGACTGACGGTAACGGCACTACCCGTAGAGCATCCCATAAAAAAGCTGACCAACAGACTTCGAAGAGGATTGGTTACCCCCACCGCCGCAACGGCATCACTTCCGCTTGTACTGAGATGGCCTGCAAGCACTACGTCAGCCGCATTGAATAGCTGTTGTAAAAATCCAAGCAATAATATGGGAATTACAAAGGATATTACTTGCTTTGTCAGTGGCCCCTCACACAAATTAGTTTTATTATTTGCCATAAAGACCTCTTTGTTTCAAAGTATTGACTTTAACTTTAAAATGCAGTACAATTATATTACGATTTTTTGCAAATTTCATACCGATTTTGAGATTTTTCATCTCGATTTTTGATATTTTAGGAGAAATATGTATCCGAAATTTAATCTGTCAAGAGACAAAAAGGACTGTCTGTCCTGCTTTAATTGGAAGGATGATTATTGCTTTTTGCAATTTCATTCAAGCATTGAGCTTTGTATGGTGGACGAGGGTGAGATTGAAATGACCATCGACGGCAAACGTAATCTTATGAAAAAGGGAGACATAGCCGTAATATTGAGCTTTTCCTCTCATGCCTATAAAACACCCTCGCACTCGGTCACCTCAAATCTGTTCATCCCCACTCGTATGTGCGAGGAATTTATGGCGGCAACAGAGAATAAAAGACTCACCTCGCCATATATATCAAACGAAAAGGCATATAACACCATCAAAAAATATTTTTCCCTTTTGCAGGAAGAAAATATCAACTCCATAATGCAAGCAGGCTACGTCTATGTTATACTCGGCACTATTCTGGAAAATACGGTGCTGGAGGACTCGACTCTTCCAAAGGACCCCGAGCTTATAACAAAAATCCTCTTCTATATAGGTGAAAACTATAAAAACGATATTTCACCCATCAAAATTGCAAAGCATTTCGGCTATACACAAAGCCATATATCAAGATATTTCAAAGCCTGCTGCGGCATTACCCCCGGAAGATATATCACCATTACCAGATTGCGACAGGCAATAATGATGATGTATGAGGGACACAATATCACCTATTGCATCATGGAAAGCGGCTTCTCCTCCAATGCCGCCTTCTATCGAAGCTTCAAAAAAGAATTCGGATGTTCCCCTAAGGAATACATTTTGAAAACCAATACCCTTTAAACGCAAAAAAGACCTCAATGAGGTCTTTTTTCTTTGGGCATAGCTCTCGGACACAAAGCTAAAAAGTGTCCACAGGACACTTTTCTTAACGCTTTGTCCCTCAAGAGGCGCGAATCCTATCAAACTTTAATACAAAAGGAAAAGAAGGACTTCGCCCTTCTCTTTCTTTTGCGAAAGAGTAAGCAAACGGAGTAGAATCGAGGTAAAAGAAAGCAAAAGTACACCTATTATCTGTCAACTTCTGCTCGTTCGAATTTTATTTTGAATGTAAATTCCTCGGGATAAGCATCAAAATCTTGTAAATCAATTTCTAAAGTATAGTATTTACCGTGATCAACAAGTCTGTCTGCTAACCACCAAACTTTATCTCTGCCTTCTAAAGAAATATCCTCGGTCAGAATCCTATAATTGAAAAGACGAATCTCTTTCACCTCATTGTCATATAGCGCACCATTTGCGTTAATTCTCAAGGTTATGAGGTTTCGATTGTATATATTCTTTTCGCCAACAAATTTATTATAATCGAAGGGAAACTCAAATGATTCTGTACCTATAATACAAGCGTCATGTAAACCACTAATCCAATACCATTCCGGAGGATTGTCAGGATAATTTGAAATATACACTTTACCTTTTGACATCTTTATTCTCCTTAGCGGTGTTGATAGAGGAGATAAGCATAACACGAATACTTGTACAAGCGGAGTCAAGGGATTTGTATTCATCTTCGGATATGTAATTTGTTTTGAACAGTAGCTCTAACCAATACCCGGTTTCATTGGCTTCTTTAAGGGCGATTTGCAATTTAGCGATAAAGTCCGCCTTGCCGTGAGCGTACTGTGCTTCACGGATATTTGCACCGATAGATGTGCCGCTTCTGCCGATTTGATTAGAAATAATGGATTCTCGTTTTTCTTTCAGGTATTTGACAAGGTTAATAATGGACACTGCAAAATCCATTGATTGCGTTCTCAATTTGCTTTCTGACATAGTGATACCTCCTATTCAAACATATTATATCATAAACATCTGCAACAAGCAACATTCAGTGAAGTTTGGGCTTTGCCCAAGTGAAGCAGCGGCAACGCCGCTGTGAAGTATTGTACTTTGCACAATGTGAAGTTAAGTGTGCCACCCACGCCCGCAGGCACTTCACGATGCGAAGCATTGCTTCACACACCGAAGGTGTACTTATCGTGCCGCAAGGCACACTTAGTTCGAAAAAACACTCTTGTAACAAGCAACATTCAGTGAAGTTTGGGCTTTGCCCAAGTGAAGCAGCGGCAACGCCGCAGTGAAGTATTGTGCTTTGCACAATGTGAAGTTAAGTGTGCCACCCACGCCCGCAGGCACTTCACGACGCGAAGCATTGCTTCACACACCGAAGGTGTACTTATCGTGCCGCAAGGCACACTTAGTTCGAAAAAACACTCTTGCAACAAGCAACATTCAGTGAAGTTTGGGTTTCGCCCAAGTGAAGCAGCGGCAACGCCGCTGTGAAGTATTGTGCTTTGCACAATGTGAAGTTAAGTGTGCCACCCACGCCCGCAGGCACTTCACGATGCGAAGCATTGCTTCACACACCGAAGGTGTACTTATCGTGCCGCAAGGCACACTTAGTTCGAAAAAACACTCTTTTGTCTACTAGACAAAAGAGTGTTTTTTCGTGGTCGGAGTGACAGGATTCGAACCTGCGGCATCGACGTCCCAAACGTCGCGCGCTACCAACTGCGCCACACCCCGTTTTATTCGTGCTTTAGTATTGTATATTATTTTGGGGAAAATGTCAAGATTAAAAGGGGATATTTTTAAAAAAAGCGAAAAAGTATTGACTTTTTACATATTATATGGTATAATCCAACTGTAATTAAATAAACTATGATGAAAGAGAGTGGTCGCCACTCTCTTTGATTTTTGCAAAGGAAGTGATTTTATTGGCAAAAGAGCAAAAGGGTAAGAATATTGCCGAAAAGGCGGATATTCTGCTTCGTCCCACAGTTGAGGGGCTCGGCTACATTCTTTGGGATGTGGAGTACAAGAAAGAGGGCAGTGATTACAACCTCATTCTCACCATTGACAAGGAGGGTGTTGAACTGACACTTGATGACTGTGTGGCGGTAACCGATGCGGTGAACCCCATACTTGATGAGGAGGACCCCATTCCCGACAGCTACTGTCTTGAGGTTTCCTCGGCAGGACTTGAAAGGGAGTTGAAGCGACCCGAGCATTTTGAAAAATACAAGGGGTGCGAGGTTTCGGTTTCGATGTTTGCTCCCATGGAGTTGCTTCCAAAGGCTTTTGAGGGTACGTTAAAGGATTACTCGGATGAGGGAATTGTATTTACCTTTAACGGAAATGACGTGACTGTGGAAAAAAGCAAGGTTGCATCAATTAAGAACATCGTAGATTACGCAGAAATATTTAAAAAAGATAAATAGAAAGGAAAACGCTGAAAGGCGGAAAGAAAGGCAATGAACAAGGAATTTTTTGAAGCACTTGACGCTCTTGAAAAAGAGGGCATATCCAAAACCTATCTTCTCGAGAAGATAGAGGCGGCACTTCAAACTGCATTTAAAAAAGAGAATAACGGTCAGAGCAACGTAAGAGTAGCAATTGACTTTGAAAAGAAAACAGTAAGAGTTTTTGAGCAGTTTGCAGTTGTTGAAGAAGTAACAAATCCCGATGCAGAGCTCACTGTTGCCGAGGCCAAGGAGATAAACAAGCGTCTCAAGCTCGGCGACGTATACGAAAAGGAAGTTAAGACCAAGGAATTCAACAGAATTTCGGCTCAGGCGGCTAAAATGGTTATTATCCAGGGTATCCGTGAGGCTGAAAGACAGATGCTTGTTGACGAGTACGAGGAAAAGAAGAACGACATCGTTTCTGCAAGAATCGTACTTATTGACAAGAACACAGGCAATGCAATCCTTGAGCTTGGCAAGCAGCAGGCAACACTTTTCAAGGCAGAGCAGATCCCCGGCGAAATACTTCGCTCGGGTCAGTACATCAAGGTTTATGTGGTTGATATCAAGACAGACACAAAGGAGCCTGTAATCGTACTTTCCAGAAAGCATCCCGGACTTGTTAAGAGACTCTTTGAGCTTGAGGTTCCTGAAATTCAGGACGGAACGGTTATTATCCACTCCATCGCACGTGAGGCAGGCTCAAGAACAAAGATATCTGTTTATTCAAGAAATAAGGACGTTGACCCCATCGGTTCATGTATCGGTGTTAAGGGTATGAGAAAGACAAATATCACCAATGAAATAGCAGGTGAAAAGATAGATATTATCGAGTACAGCGAAAATGTTGAAGAATTTGTAAAGGCGGCTCTTTCTCCCGCAAGCGTTGTGGACGTAACACTTTCCACAGGCGTAACAGAGGAAGGCAAGCTTGAAAAGGGTTGCTCCGTTATTGTTCCTCAGGATCAGCTCTCCCTTGCAATCGGTAACAGAGGTCAGAATGCACGTCTTGCGGCGAAGCTTACAGGCTACAAGATAGACATCAAGGCACAATTTTGATAATAAGGACGGATAGTTATGGTAAAGAAAATTCCCGAGAGAAAGTGTCTCGGATGTATGGAGTCCTTTCCAAAGAGCAATCTTGTCAGAGTTGTACGCTCACCCGAGGGTGAAATATCGTTGGACCTTACAGGAAAGAAATCGGGACGCGGTGCATACATATGCAAAAGTGCCGAGTGTTTGAAAAAAGCTGTAAAGGCAAAGCGTTTTGAACGTACCTTTGAGTGTGAGATTCCCGAGGAGATATTCGAGGGGATAAGACGTGAGCTTGAGGAGGCATGAATATGCAGGATAAATTCCTTATGGCTCTCGGTCTTGCAAAACGTGCAGGTCATGTGGCACTTGGTACAGAGCAGGTGCGTGACAGTGCAAAATGCGGAAAGGCAAAACTGATTATCATTGCAAGCGATGTGTCGGAAAATACAAAAAAAGAAATTATCGACACAGCAATTTTTTATAAAACGGAATATATCACACCGTGCTATACTATGGCACAGCTTTCGGTAGCAGTGGGCGTTTTAAGAAGCGTTTCGTCCGTTTCGGTTACCGACGGTAATATGACAGTTCTTGTAAAGAACAGCATTAACACCAAGATGTGAAAACGATTGGAGGAATATTATGTCAGCAGTATCAAATAAAAATAAAGTTGCGGCATTGGCAAAGGATTTTGCCCTCAAAAACCGTGACATACTTGCTATAATTCCCGGAAAGGCTGATGTTAAGCCTGCACCGGCGACACTCAGCGATGACGAGGTGGACTTTGTCATCAATTCACTTGCGGGCAAGTGCGAAATAGAAAATATTGACAGCTATATAAACGGAGAAGTCATTGTTGCAGGCTTTGAAAGAGGAAAGGCCGAGACTCCCGTTAAGGCTGAAGAGCCAAAGATTGAGGTTAAGGCAGAAGAAAAGAAGCCCGAGCTCAAGAAGCCTGAACCTAAGGCAGAGGAAAAGAAGCCCGAGTTCAAGAAGCCTGAAACCAAGGCAGAGGAAAAGAAGCCTGAGACCAAGAAGCCTGAACCCAAGGTTGAAGAAAAGAAGCCTGAAAGAAAACACGAGCCTAAGCCTGAGTTCAAGCAACCCGAAAAGAAGCCCGAGTTCAAGAAGCCTGAACCCAAGCCTGAAGTTAAGCAGACCGAAAAGAAGCCCGAGTTCAAGAAAAATGAAAAGAAGAATCAGCCTGCCCAGAAGCAGGGCGGTGTGAAGCTTGAAATGAATGTTAAGCACAACCCCGGCGAAGCAAAGATGAATACAAAGAAGGAAGTACGTGTAGTTGATACAAGAGGTATTGACTCGGCGGTAGACCTTTCAAAGTATGACGAAAAGCTTCTTGATTACGTTCCCGAGTCAGGAAACGATTGGGGCAAGCAGAAGTTCAACAAGAAGGGCGGAGGCCGTCCCTTCGACAAGAGAAAGGCAGACAAGGCAAAGGCGGATGCCAAGAAGAAGGCACCCGAAAAGCCCAAGATTCCCGCAGTTATAAAGCTTCCCGAAGAGATGATAGTTTCCGAGCTTGCAAAGGAACTTCACGTAACAACCGCAGAGGTAGTGAAGAAGCTTATGGGACTTGGTATGCTTGTTACTCTCAACCAGACAATCGACTTTGATACAGCCGCTATCGTTGCCGACGAATTCGGCTCAAAGGCAGAGCATATCGTTGTTGTTACCATTGAAGAAAAGCTTATCGATGACAGCGAAGACACCAAGGAAGACCTTGTAGAGCGTGCACCTGTTGTCTGTGTAATGGGACACGTTGACCACGGTAAGACATCACTTCTTGACGCGATCCGTCACGCAAACGTTACCTCGGGAGAAGCCGGCGGTATCACACAGCATATCGGTGCTTATAGAGTTAATGTTGACGGTCATGACATCACCTTCCTTGACACCCCCGGTCACGAAGCGTTTACCGCAATGCGTGCAAGAGGTGCTCAGGCGACAGATATTGCGATTCTTGTTGTTGCGGCAGATGACGGTATCATGCCCCAGACAGTTGAGGCTATAAACCACGCAAAGGCGGCGGGCGTTGAAATAATCGTTGCCATAAATAAGATGGATAAAATGGGAGCAAATCCCGATAATATAATGCAGGAGCTTACCAAGTATGACCTTGTACCCGAGGAATGGGGCGGAGATGTTATTTGCGTACCCGTATCTGCACATACAAAGATGGGTATAGATACGCTTCTTGAATCTGTTCTTCTTGTAGCAGAGGTTGCCGAGCTCAAGGCTAATCCCAACCGTGAGGCAAAGGGTATAGTAATCGAAGCGAAGCTTGATAAGGGCAGAGGTGCTGTTGCAACAGTGCTTGTTCAGAACGGTACTCTCCACACAGGTGACTATATAATCGCAGGCACAACAGTTGGACGTATCCGTGCAATGATAAACGATAAGGGACAGAACATTTCCGAGGCAGGACCTTCTGTTCCCGTAGAGATTCTCGGTCTTTCCGAAGTACCTACCGCAGGTGATATATTCAATGCGGTTAAGGACGAGAGAATGGCAAGAGATCTTGCCGAACAGAGACGTGCCGAGGAGAAGGAAAAGGCATTCAAGGCAAACTCAAAGATGTCTCTTGATGACCTCTTCAATCAGGTTAAGGAGGGTATCAAGGAGCTTAATATCGTAGTAAAGGCAGACGTTCAAGGTTCAGCCGAAGCGGTTAAGGCATCACTTGAAAAGATATCCAACGAAGAAGTTCGTGTACGTGTTATCCACAGTGCGGTAGGCGGCGTTAATGAAAACGACGTTATGCTTGCATCGGCATCCAACGCTATTATCGTAGGATTTAACGTTCGTCCCGATAAGAGAGCTATGGACGCTGCGGCTGAGGCTAAGGTAGACATCAGAACTTACAGAATTATTTACGAATGCATAGAAGAAGTAGAAACAGCTATGAAGGGAATGCTTGCTCCCAAGTACCGTGAAAACGTTCTTGGACGTGCAGAGGTTCGTCAGACCATCAAGGTTCCCGGTGTTGGTGTTATTGCAGGTTCATACGTGCTTGACGGTAAGGTTACCAGAGCATCACAGATAAGAGTAGTGCGTGACGGTATCGTTATCTTTGAGGATAAGATCAGTTCACTTAAGCGTTTCAAGGATGATGCCCGTGAGGTTGCTCAGGGATTTGAGTGCGGTATAGGACTTGAAAAATTCAACGATATCAAGGAGCTTGACATTCTTGAAGCCTTCATAATGGAAGAGGTTGAAGCATGAACAAATTCAGACAGATGAGAGTAAATGAGGCGGCTCGTGAGACGCTTTCGGACATTCTCAGAACAGTCAAGGACCCCAGGGTTTCGTCATCGTTTGTTACAATTACAGCGGTTAATGTCAGCCGTGACATGAAGTTTGCAAAGGTGTATTTCAGCTGTATCGGCGGAGCACCAAAGGAAGTGAAAACAGGGCTTTACAGTGCACAGGGATATATCAGGAGCTCCCTTGCCGAAAAGCTGAATCTGAGAATCACTCCCGAGCTTACCTTTGAATATGATGATTCGGCTGAGAAGGGAGCACGTATTGAAAGTGTTCTCAAGAGTCTTGGCATGAACGGAGATGAAGAGGAAAATGAGCAAGACAATTGACATAAAGCAGACGGCAGAGCTGCTTTCGTCTCTTGATAATGTTCACATTTACACTCATATTCACCCCGACGGGGATGCTATGGGGTCGGCTTTCGGACTTGCGGCGATACTCAAGAAAACGGGAAAGCGTGTCAAGGTTTTATGCCTTGACACCCTCCCCAGATATTTGAGCTATATTTGGAATACCGATAATGCTGATATTAAGTGTGACAACATTATTACTGTTGACGTGGCTGATATGTCATTGCTTGGGGATTTTGACAGAACAAAAAAGATTATACTTGCCATAGACCATCACAACCAGAACAAGGTTGAATGCGAGAATCTGCTTTGTATGAATCATATGGCGGCAACCGGAGAAATTGTATTTGAATTAGCAAAGGAGATGGATGTTCCTTTTGACAGATACATTGCCGAGTGTCTTTACACTGCAATTGCTACCGATACCGGTTGCTTCAAATTTTCCAACACAACCGAGCATACCTTCTCATCTGTGGCACAGCTGACACGTTACGTGCCCGGTGGGAATTTCGGATATCTTAACCTGCCTTTGTTTATAGCAAAGCCTATCAACAAGATGCAGTTTGAAAGCGATATTGTAGCAAATCTCAAATTTGCTTTCGGTGGAAAGGTTTCTTTTTCGGTTGTCAGCAAGGAGATAATTGCACGTCACGGTCTTACCGATTCAGATACCGGCGGCGTTGAGCAGATTGGCAAATCACCCGAGGGCGTTGAGCTTGCCATTACTCTCAAGGAGAGGGATGACGGAATCAAGGTTTCGATGCGTTCATCCGACAACCTTGACTGTTCGGTGATTTGTGCAGCCTTCGGAGGCGGCGGTCATCATTCTGCGGCAGGATGCTTTTTTGAGGACACCCCCGAAAACATAATTAATACGCTAACAGCGTACATCAAAGAAAAAGGAATATTATGAGCGAAACAAACAGCGGAGTACTTATTGTAAATAAACCTTACGGCGTAACTTCGCACGATGTTGTAAATAAAATAAGGCGGATATACCATACAAAAAAAGTGGGACATACAGGAACGCTTGACCCTATGGCGACGGGAGTATTGCCCGTTTTGGTAGGTGGAGCGGTAAAGGCAAGCGAATTCCTTGTTTCTGACGAAAAGAATTACTGTGCCGTGATGAGGCTCGGAATCGAAACTGATACAGAGGACACGTCGGGAAATGTGCTTGCAACAAGTGACAGTATTCCCTGCGATGAAGAGGTGATCTCGGTGATAGGCTCCTTCCTTGGTGACTATGATCAGATCCCCCCTATGTACTCGGCTCTTAAGGTCGGCGGTGAAAAGCTTTGCGACCTTGCAAGGAGGGGTATTACCGTTGAGCGAGAAGCGAGACGGGTAAAGGTTTTTTCCATTTCGTCTAAAAAAATAGGTGATTGCGAATGGGAAATAGATACCTGCGTTTCAAAGGGCACATACATACGTACTCTTATTGCGGACATTGGAAAAAAGCTGGGCTGCGGTGCGGCGATGAGTGCTCTTGAAAGACGTCATGCAGGGAGCTTTTCTCTTGAGATGTCACACACCGTTGATGAGCTTGAGAAAATGAGTGAGGATGAGCTTGGAAAGATTCTTATTCCCACAGAAGAGCTTTTTTCTGATTGCCCACGCATAGCTCTTGCGCCATTTTATACAAGACTTGCGCAAAACGGAGCAGAAATATATTTGTCACGTGCGGGAATAAAGGAGCCTTTGACGGAAGGAGACCGTGTTCGCATAACTGACGATTCGGGAGCTTTTTTTGCTCTCGGCGAGGTCAGAAGTTATACGCTTGGAATTGCAATCAAGCCGATTAAGTTTTTCAAAGGAGAAAATCAATGAAGGAGATTACTTGTTGCTTTACAGGTCACAGGGATATTCCTTACTCTGATTTGACTGACTTGAAGGAAAGGCTCAAAAAGGAGCTTGTGATTCTCATTGAGCTTGGATATAAAAATTTTGTCGCAGGAGGCGCTATCGGATTTGATACTCTGGCGGCAGAAGCTGTACTTGATTTAAAAAGCGAATATTCGGACATTAAGCTCCATCTTGTGTTGCCGTGTGAAGGCCAGGATAAATTCTGGACTTCCGAACAAAAGAAGAAGTATAAGGCGGTTTTGTCGGTGGCAGATTCTCACGAATATGTGAGTATTCCGTATACTCGCTACTGCATGCATCAGCGCAACAGAAAAATGGTGGATATGTCCTCTGCCGTCATATGCTTTTTTGACGGTGGAGAAAAGGGAGGCACTGCCTCCACAGTGAAATATGCTTTAAAAAAAGGGATTAAAACGGTAAACATATACACCAACCCCAAAGAAACGGACTAAAACGTCTTTTAGAGTATTTGAAGGTGATATTACATGGATAGAAATGTGAATTACAAAAAAATAGGAATAATAACAGTTATAATACTTTTGGTTGCTGCGGCAAGTATTTGCGCATTTGTGTTTTTGTCGGACACGGGCTTCAAAAAATCCGTTCGTTCCGAAGCCGGACAGCCTATAACACTTTCATTGTTTTTCGAGGACAATCCTCCGGCGGAGGCGTTTTTCGAAAATGACACAAGTCATATCGACGTCAATACACCCGGTGTTTATACTGTAAATATATTGGTTGGAGACGATAAATACACCTCCGAGCTTACAATAACCGACACAACAGGTCCGAAGGTAAGTGTAAAAAAAGACGTGAAGTCGTGGCTTGGAAAAACACCCGCCCCCGAAACATGTATTGAGTCGATAGAAGATATAACCGAAACCTCGGTACAGTGGTATACCGCGCCCAAGGATGCTCCCGGCTTGCAAGACGGAGTTTTGCTTGTTACAGATGCATTTGGTAACAAAACAAGGGTGGATATTACAATTACTGTTGTCGAGGACAAATCAGCTCCCATAATAGAAGGGGTTTCGGATAGGCATATGTACCTTTATGACGATGCTAACCTTTTGGAGGGCGTTGTGGCAAAGGATACCATTGATCCGAATCCTGTGCTTTCTGTAAGCAGTGACGGAAGCTTTTATGCACCCGGAGAATATAAAATCGTATACACGGCGGTTGACGGTGCCGGAAATACAGCAACAAAGGAATGTATTCTTGTACTCGAAGAGGATAAGGAAGCTCCCGAGATTGAATGTGCCCCCGTGTACAATGTTCCGGTGGGCAAGGGAATTGATGTAAAATCACTCCCCGAAATTACCGATAATGCGGCCTCCGAGCCGAAACTTACGCTTTCCGAGGAGCCAGATACATCAATAGAAGGAAGCTATAACGTAACCTTTACCGTTTCCGACAGATCAGGAAACATCTCCGAAGCACAGTGTACCGTAAACGTGGCAAATGACACGACAGCTCCCATAATAGGTGTAAAGCAGATTATTGTTTTTGCCGGAGATACTGTCAGTTACAAAAAGCAAATCACTGTCACAGATGATTTTTGCGGTGATATAAAGCTTTCGATAGACAGCAGCAAGGTGAACTTAAATACTGTGGGTGAATACACGGCAAGCTTTACCGCAACTGATATATCGGGAAACATTTCAAATGCCGAGGTGCCCGTATCTGTTGTAGAGCGTCCTTCTTTTGAGGCAGAGACGCACAGGCTTGCGGACGAGCTTCTCTCTGAGCTTGTAACCGACGATATGACGGACCTTGAAAAGCTGTATGCCATATTTGTTTGGATAAATAAGAATATTTATTACACAGGTACGTCTGACAAGTCCAATTATATTGTGGGAGCCTATGATGCACTTACAAAACGTATGGGAGATTGTTACAATTACTACGCTCTTGCGAGAATTTTAATTGAGCATATGGGCTTTGAACAGATGGAGGTACAAAGAGACCATCCAAATACAAAGCATTATTGGAATCTTGTATATTACAACGGCGGATGGTATCATTTTGATGCATCACCCTTTGTCAGAGGAAATCTTCGTACCTTTATGATGACAGACAGCGAGGCAGAGACCTGGGACAGAACATATTACAGTATAGGACATCTTTTTGATAAGAGTCTTTATCCTGAACGTGCAACCGAATCGGTGCAGCAATATGTTGATTTTGTAAACAGAAGGATTATAAATCAGTAAGGTGAAAAAAATGACTTTAGGTGTTATCGGAGGGCTTGGACCTGCCGCGACAACATATTTTATGGATATGATAACCAACATGACCGATGCGTCCTGCGACCAGGAGCATTTGGAAATGCTTGTTTATTCGGTGCCATCAGTTCCTGACCGTACAGCATTTATTCTCGGAAAAAGTACGGACAGTCCGCTCCCGAAAATGACAGAAGCAGGCAGAGTACTTTCCAATATGGGTGCGGGAATTATTGCAATTCCTTGTATGACGGCGCACGCTTTTCACGATGAGCTTCAGACAAGAATTACAGCTCCTATTCTTGACGGAATAAAGCTGACAGCTTTGGCAATAAAGGAAAGCGGTGCAAAAAAAGTTGGCATAATGGCGACAAGCGGCACTGTTAAGACGGGACTTTTTCAAAAATCACTTGAGAGCGAGGGACTTGATTTTGTGTTGCCTTCCGAAGAATGCCAGTCACTTGTTATGAGTCTGATATATGATGAGATAAAGACAAATTCGCCCGTGGATATTAAAAAGTTTGAAAAGGTGACAGCAGAGCTTTTCGACGGTGGTGCTGAGGTTATAATACTCGGATGCACCGAGCTGTCTCTTATAAAGCGTGATTTTGATATAGGACGGGGATTTGCGGATGCCATGGAGATTCTCGCATGGAATTCAATCTCTTTGTGCGGCAAAATACCGAGAATACCTTTTTCACAGCTTATTTCGTTAAAATAGGAGAAGTTTATGCAGCAGACTAACGTAATGGAATATTTGGAAGCTACGGTTTTGAGAGTGCCCGAAAAGGTTGCTTTTTCGGACGATACTACCGAGCTTACCTTTGCAGACGTTTATTCCCATAGCCGTTCAATCGGAAGTGTGCTTCATTCAAAAGGCATATACCGTGAGCCGGTTGTGGTTTTTATGGAAAAACAGCCAAAGATGATAGCCGCATTTTTCGGATGTGTATACGGCGGATGCTATTATGTCCCTATTGATGCGGAAATGCCGAAATTCAGAATAGAGCTTATTTTTCAAAATCTTAATGCGAGAGCTGTAATATGCGATGAGCATTGTAAGGAGCTTCTCGGAGAATATGATTTTGACGGCGAGGTGCTTCTTTATGACAGCATTTCAAGCTGTCCCGAGGACACCTTGGCACTTTCCGAAATACGTGACAAGCAACTGGATACAGACCCGATTTATATAGTGTTCACTTCGGGTTCAACGGGAGTTCCCAAGGGCGTTATTGCCTGCCACAGATCGGTTATCGATTATATCGAGAACCTATCGGATGTGCTTGGCTTCAATGAGGATACACGCTTTGCAAATCAGACACCTCTTTATTTTGATGCGTGCCTGAAGGAGCTTTATCCAACGCTTAAATACGGAGCTACCACATATCTTGTACCAAAGCAGCTCTTTATGTTCCCCATAAAGCTTGTGGAGTATCTGAATGACCACAAAATAAATACAATTTGCTGGGTAGTGTCTGCGCTTACCATGATATCTGCTTTCAGAACCTTCGAGAAGATTGTACCCGAGTATCTTCACACGGTAGCCTTCGGAAGCGAGGTATTTCCCATAAAGCAGTTCAATCGCTGGCGTGAGGCTTTGCCGAATGCAAAATTTACAAACCTTTATGGTCCTACGGAAGCTACGGGAATGTGTTGCTATTTCAAGGTTGAGCGTGATTTTGCCCTTGATGAGGTAATTCCCATCGGCGGGCCCTTCCACAACACAGAAATACTTCTCATAAAAGACGATAACACTCCCGCACTTGACGGAGAGGTGGGAGAAATATGCGTAAGGGGTACATCTCTTACACTTGGTTATTACAACAACCCCGAAAAGACGGCAGAGGTTTTTGTGCAAAATCCTCTCAACAAGAATTATCCGGAGCTTATCTATAAAACAGGAGACCTTGGACGTCTAAACGAAAGAGGCGAGCTCATATTTGTGTCACGTAAGGATTACCAGATAAAGCATATGGGACACCGAATAGAGCTTGGCGAAATAGAGGTAAACGTAAATCTTATCAAGGGCGTAAATATGTCGGGATGTGTCTACGACAAGGAAAAGAGCAAGATAGTTTTGTTCTATGTCGGAGAGATAGATTCCTCCGAGCTGATAGCCCTGCTCAAGGATAAGCTTCCCAGATATATGATTCCCAACAAGGTGGAAAAGCTTGAAGCTATGCCCTTTACCGCAAACGGAAAGCTTGACAGAATAGCACTTCTCAAAATGGTTTAATATAAAGGAGAATGAATATGGAAGAATTACTTGAAATACTTGAGAGTCTGCACCCCGATGTAGACTATGAAAATTGTACTACTCTAATTGATGACAAAATACTTGATTCCTTTGATATAATTGCAATTATTTCGGAAATCGACAATACCTTTGACGTGGCGATTCCCGCAGAGGAGATAATTCCCGAAAACTTCAATTCGGCTAAAGCACTTTATGAGCTTATACAAAAAATAGCGGAGGAATAAATGCTTTTCACTTCCTACGAATTTATTGCCTTTATTGCGGCAGTATTCTTGCTGTATTATGCCTTCCCGCTGAAATACCGCTGGACCTTGCTTCTTGTGGCAAGTCTGGGATTTTATGCCATTGCCGACCCGAGATATCTTATCTTTGTGGGAGTAACTGTTGTCAGCGCATACTTTACTTGTATTAAGATGGATGCCATGAACCTTGAGCAGACCTCGTATTTAAAGGAGCACAAGGAGGAGATGTCCACCGCCGACAAGAAAAAGTACAAGGAAACAATGAAGAAAAAGAAGAGAGTTTTTCTTCTTATCGGACTTCTTGTCAATCTCGGAATTCTTTCGGTGACAAAATACACGAATTTTGTGATTGAAAGCATTAATTCCGTTTTGTCGGATGCCTCGCGGCTCAGTACTGTGGAGCTGATAATACCAATGGGTATATCCTTTTATACCTTCCAGACGGTGAGCTATGTAATTGATGTTTACAGAGGTACTGAGAGGGCAGAGAAAAACATATTCAAGCTCAGCCTTTTTGTAACCTTCTTTCCGCAGATGGTACAAGGTCCCATCAGCCGTTTCGGACAGCTGTCAAAGACCTTGTACAATCCCGAGCCCTTGAATTCAAAGATGATTTCCATGGGTATCGGGCGTATTGCATGGGGATATTTTAAGAAGGTAGTAATTGCCGACAGACTCATAACGGCTGTCACAGAGCTTGTTTCAAAGCCCGAAAGCTATACGGGTACATATGTGTTTATTGCAATGCTCTTTTATGCTTTTGAATTGTACTGTGATTTCACCGGCGGAATTGATATCACCATAGGTATTGCAAATACCATGGGAATAAAGGTTGCCGAAAACTTCAATCTTCCGTATTTTTCAAAGAACATCAAGGAATACTGGAACAGATGGCACATAACTATGGGTACTTGGTTCACCGATTATATATTCTATCCCATATCGGTTTGCTCGCCAATGCTGAAGCTCTCAAAATGGTCGAGAGCGCATCTCGGGTCCTTTATAGGAAAGCGTGTGACAGTGTATCTTTCCAGCCTTGCGGTGTGGTTTACCACAGGTCTTTGGCACGGTGCAGCATGGAATTTTATCGTTTGGGGTCTTATGAACTTTGTTGTTATAATGATTTCACAAGAGCTTGAGCCGCTTTACACCAAATTCCACAAAAAATGTCCGTGGTATAAAAAAGCACCGTACACTGTTTTTCAGATAATAAGAACAATCCTTCTTATGAGTGCTATCCGTATGTTTGACTGTTACAGAAACGTTCCCCTTACATTTAAGATGATAGGAACAATGTTCACCGAGTTTAATCTCGGAGCATTCACCGATGGGTCACTTTTAGGTCTTGGAATAAGCGGTGCGGATTATATAATTCTCCTTGCAGGACTTTTTGTTGTCCTTGGAGTCAGCCTTATCAAGGTAAGAGTGGGAAGTGTGAGAGCGTTTATATATGAGCGTTCGGAAATGCTTTATTACACCGCTGTGGCAGTTCTTACAATTGTGACATTTGTATTCGGTGCATACGGCGTCGGATATGATTCATCGCAGTTTATCTACAATCAGTTTTAAGGGGAGGACGAAATGAAAAGATTTTTAAAAATTCTTTTGGTGGTAGTTCTTACCTTTGCTGCCCTTAATCTTCTTCAAAGACTTCTTGTCCCGAAATATCAGACGGGCATCATTGAAGGCTCAATGATTGAAGAGTATTACAACGAAGCCGAAAATCACGACGTGGTAATGATAGGGGATTGCGAGCTTTATGAGAACATCTCTCCCGTAACTCTCTATGAGGAGTACGGAATTACCTCCTATATAAGGGGCAGTGCTCAACAGCTTGTGTGGCAATCGTATTATTTGCTTGAGGATACCTTGAGATACGAAACTCCAAAGGTTGTGGTGTTTAACGTTCTGTCATTGAAATATGACAAGCCTCAAAGTGAGGCATACAACCGAATGACACTCGACGGAATGGAATGGTCCTCCGCAAAGGTTGATGCAATCAAGGCTTCAATGACAGAGGATGAAAAGTTTGTTGAATATCTTTTTCCCATTCTCCGCTATCACAGCAGATGGTCGGAGCTTACATCTGACGATTTCAAGTATTTATTTGAAAAAGATCTTGTAACACATAACGGCTACTATATGCGAGCAGATGCGAAGCCTTGTATGGGGTTTCCCGACCCCATGCCCCTTGCAGATTATACTCTTGGCGAGAATGCTATGAAGTATCTCGAAAAGATGACAAAGCTTTGCAAAGAAAAGGGCATTGAGCTTATTCTCATAAAAGCCCCCATTGAATATCCTCACTGGTATGATGAGTGGGATGTGCAAATGGAGGAATATGCAAAGGAAAACGGCTTAAAGTATATAAATTTCATACCGCTTCAAGAGGAAATCGGCTTGGATATGACGAAGGACACTTATGATGCGGGACTTCATTTGAACGTATGGGGTGCTGAAAAATTCAGCATTTACTTTGGAAAATGGCTGAAGGAAAATACAGAGCTTCCCGATAGAAGAAGGGATGAAAAATACAGCTCTGTATGGGAAGAAAAAACCAAGCGTTACGAAAAAGAAAAAAAGCAACAGACGGACGAGCTTGAAAAATACGGAAAGCTTGTCAGCTTCGGCGCAAATGCCGTGAAAGGATAAAAAATGAAAAGAATTTTGATTTTGACACTTTTGCTTTGCCTTGTGCTTGTTTCATGCGGCGGAGAAGAAAAAAACGACGAAAAAGTAAATACTCCCGATACGGAAACGAAGGAAAATACTGTTACCCCCGGATATACCTTCGATTTCAAGGGAGCTTCTGTTGCACTTGATGCAAAAATGGAGTCTATTGCAAATACTCTCGGTGAGCCGTCAAGCTATTTCGAATCCGAGTCATGTGCTTATCAGGGACTTGACAAGGTTTACAGCTGGGGAAGTGTGATTATAAGAACTTACCCCAAGGACAGCGTTGACTACGTGCTCAGCATTGAATTGAAGGATGATTCCGTGTCCACACCCGAAGGTGTATCTATTGGAGATACAGCAGAAAGTGTAGAAGCGGTTTACGGTGCTCCTACCGAAAAGACATCCTCGGCACTTATTTACAGAAAAGGCAATACTGTTTTGACTTTCCTCGTGAGCGAAGGGGAAATTAATGCAATCACTTATACAAGAAACGCATAAATATAAGGGGCGGTAAAAGTCATTCGGACTTTTTACCGCCCCTTGGGTTAAATCACGGTTTTCTTATATGATTAATGCTCTACCGCCTTTAAGCAGGACACATCCTCTTTTACAGCCCTAAGCGCTTTCGCCGCTCTTTCGGCATCAAGCTTTATTATCGCCTGTCCTATACGCTCATTGCTTCCGTGAGGAGCATACCCCGAATAATTGTTGGGATAGTTGGTGCTTCTTACAGAGCGTATGCCCATTTCATAAAGGTAATCGGCTTTATGAGTGGAAAGACCGCTTTCGGCATCGTATCTTTCGGGTGCGATAAGCTCCTTGTGTCTTACCATAAGCTGTGCATCCTCCACGAAGTTTGCGTGTCCGCCTCCGAAGCCCCATCCCGCAAACAGCCAGCCTTTCAGAATTTCTATATCCTCATCGGTTATCATGGGGAATTCATCCCTTTTTGTGAGGATGTTGTTCAGAAGTCTTTCCGGGTCAGCCGCTTCCACATTGTCGTCAACTGTGTAGAAATATGTGGCATACGGCTTTTTCTTTTCTGCCTGATGTCTTAAAAACTGAGGAAGCAACCATGCATTTCCTCCGTGTGCCGAAAAGAGTAATATTTTATTGAAGCCGTTTCGGTATATTTCATCGCAAAGCTCCTCGAGGAGTCTGAAGAGGGTAAGAGGATTCAGTCCTATTCCGCCGTGAGCTCCGTCGGGATTCAGCCTTGAGTGATAGGGGGAGACATCTCCAACCCAATGAGGAGTTGGAAATATTACGACCTCTTCGGCTTTTGCCGCTTCCTCCAGTACAGTTCTTGCAATATAAAGGTCACAGCCTGTCGGCTGATGCTGACCATGCTTTTCCAAGCATCCTATGGGAACAACACACACTCCCTCGGATGCTTTTATTGCTTTGTCAAATTCTTCTTCTCTCAGTCTTTCCCAAAATAACATTTTTCAGCCCCCTTAATATCTTGCATCACTTATAACGCATCTCTCGTCTTCTTTTACCAGCTTGAACACTCTCGCCATGAATTCGGCATTCAGCTTGAGGTACGCTTTTCCGATGCTACTTGTACAGCCATGGGGCGGCAGACCTGCACAACCCCTTGGATAGTCTGAATTCTGCATATTGGAGCAGGCTACAAAGGCTTCTCTAAGACCATCCGATGCGTGGGTAGAGCTGTAGCTTTCCGCTTCATATCGGTCTTTTGCTACAAGCTCGGGGCTTTCCGCCATGACAAGAGCCGCATCGCAGAAGGTTACATCCTTGTCGAAAGTCTGATAATATGAGCTGCCCTTTGTTCCATATCCCGTTTCAGCCCATTTTTTAAGTGTTTTCATATCCTCCTCGGTGATATCCGGGAATTCACCGCGGCGCTTTTTTATTTCCTCAAGTACGTTTTCGGGCTTTGATATTTCGCTGTTCACCGCACTTACCAAAAGAGTGGCATACGGCTTCCTTTGATAACCCATATATCGCATGAACAGCCCTAAAAAGGTTGAGTCCTGAGGCTCTTTATGTACGATCAATATTTTTCTGAAGCCGTTTCGGGCAATTTCATCACAAAGGTCACAAAGCAGGGTGAGCTGAAGCTCCTGACTCAGCTGTATTGCACCCTTTCCTGATGCTCCGCTGTCGGAGGTTTCGCCAAGTATTGAGCCGGTGGGGAATACTACCACATCCTCTGATTTTGCGGCTTCTCTTACAATAGAGTCAACTATCATTCCGTCCGCGCCTACGGGAAGGTACTGCGCTTTTTTGTTCATGGCACTGAAGGGCACAACACAGACTCCCGAAAATTCCATAACGGCTTTCGGGAACATTTCCTCTCTCATATCTTGCCAATACATAATTACACCTCCGATTTAACTATTTTTCTGCGTAAACACCTGCTACGGCATATATATGTCCGCCGGAAAGCAAAAGCGCTTTTATTTTTCTTTGCATCGAAGTTTCCTCAGGCAAATCGGAGAGAGCGCCGTTGAAGCCGGGGAAAACAAAAAGCTTATGCTCCTCTCCGTGGCTGTTTACCGGGAATCTTACAAACTCTTTACCAAATCCCACAACTCTTGAATTTTCTCCCATGAGCTTTTCAAGAGTGGGGTCAAGAAGCCATGAGCAGCATATCAGACGGTGCAGGTCGTGCTTGGGGAACACCTGCTTTGCTCTGTCCAGTGCCATATTGAAATCTCTTTTTACGGCTTCGTGGGTCACATCCGTATTTCTTGGTATATGTACAGCCAAAACGTAGTCTCCGTTTTTCAATATGCAATCCCATTCCGATTTTTTATACTCCGCTTTTTCTCTGAGTACCCTTCCGTTTTGCACTTTACGGCAAAGGTATGCATTTTCGGTTTCTTCAAATTCAGCACCGAATGACCCCTCTTCATCCTCTGCTCCCGCACTGCCAAGAACAAGTCCGTCTTTATTGAATATCCCACCTGTCATTACGGGAATATATTCTTCCGTCACTTTATTCTGCAGTAAGATAACTTCGTGAGGGAACTGCTTGAGCTGGAAGGTGAAGCCTCCGCAAGGGAATATCTCGCCGTAAACGTAGAGCATTGACCAGTTGTAATAAACGTCCATCATAGCGGGTCTGCCAAGCTGTTTCTTGCTTGATTCGATGGCTTTATATACCTCTTTGAAGGCGTTTTTTATATTCTCTTCACTAAAGCCGCGGTCTTTCAGAGTCTCGATTGCGGAAGGGAAAATCGAGTACATTACTCCTAAGGCAAAATAATCTCTTTCAGCCGAGGTATCAAGCTTCGGCATGGGAGTACAGCGTACCTCTGTAGTGGTGGCTGTCTTTGCGTATTCGCAGTATATCTTGCCGTATATAAAGAGCTTTTCATCTTTTTTTATCTTTTCTATGGCATCTGTGGCGACGGTATAGTACTCACCGAGTATTCCGTACTCGTCTTCGTATTTTTTAAAATAAGACAGGTCACAAAATATCGTTTCAACTGCATTGATTCTCTTATATATTTCCTCAAATTCCTCGGGGAAGGATGTGACTCCCACATATTCCGCTATATCTTTAAAATTCATTTTTATTTCTCCTTATAGTTTACTTATGTCATCATTATACTTTATTCTGTTTTCAAAGTATATAACCAAACAAAATATACCCTACCATACTATGTTATGTATAGTATGGTAGGGCGCATATTTTCCCGTTTCAGTTTTCTTCCGAGGCCATGAATGCTTTACTCACTTCTGTGAGCTTATCCAAGAAAAGCTGATTTGTTTTTACTCTCATTCGGGATTCCTCATAAAAGGCACATACTTTTCTTTTCGGACAATCCAGCTTTTTCAATACCACACCGGGGCTTTCGACAATCTCGGTTTTTGGGAAGATACCAATGCATATACCGTCTTCGATATATTTTATCGCTTTTTCGGGAGCTGTTACGGTGACGGCAATGTCGGGAACAAAGCCGTTGTCAAAGCACACGGAATTGACACGGTGGTATATGTTTGTATAGCTGTTGGTGCATACGAATTTCTCTTTTTTAAGGTCGCTTATAAGGATGCTTTCGGTTAAAGCATAAGGGCTGTCACGGCTTACCGCAAGAACCAATTCTTCCTCAATAAGACTTGTTTTCAGGCATCCTCTTATATAAAACTCCTCATCGGATATGTAAAAATCCGCGTTCAGTGCGTTTTTTACCCTTTGGTGCAGTTCAAAGTCAACGCCGGGATAGGCTTTCTTGAATTCCGCAACCGCCGTTTCAACCGTTTTTTCGCAGGACATGATGCAAATAACTATCTTTCCCGCAGGCTCATCGGTCTGTTGTACTTCCTTCACGGCACCGTCAAGCTCGTTCAGTATACGGGAAACGTTTTCGTAGAATATCTTTCCACGGTCGGTAAGCTTTATCTTGTTGGCATATCTGTAAAAAAGCGGGGTGCCAAGCTCCTGCTCCAATCGTTTTATGCTTGTGGATACACCCGAGGCGGGTACCATATTGAGCTTGGCGGCATAGGAAATATTTTGTTTTTCAGCCGCATCGCAAAAATATTTAAGCTGCAGTATCTCCAAATGATATCACTCCTTGCTACTTGTTGGCTGTTTCCTTAAGCATATCATTTTTTACCATATTTGTCAACATATAGCCGAAGAGAGCCGAACTCTTGTCGGTTTCAAGGGTGATTTTCGTCCCTATCTTCGTTACTTTCCCTTGTAATACATAAAGTATTACTTCGGAAAAGATGCCTTGATATGAACAAAAATTACCTCTTGAAACTTCCCTCGAACCGAGGAAAGATAATTTTCGGGGATAAATTTTTCCGCACCGTGCAGGAATACTACACGTATTCCAAGCGACAAGGGAAAATTTAGACCGAAAAGGGCTTTGCTCGGCGATAATAGTTCGACTCCCTTCGGCTATACTATGCGTATTTTATTAACATCTGCTTACCTGTATGACCACAACCGACATATCATCGGTTGCGCCGAAGCGAGTGAGAGATTCCGAAAGTATACATTCACCAAGGTCGGAGGCACATTTACCTCGGTTTGCGTCAATAAGCTCCACCAGCCAAGGATTATCCTCTGCGGACATATCGGTAGCACAGGTTATGCCGTCGGACAGCATAACGATTATGTCACCCTCACGTACACTTATCACTGTTTCCTCTGCGGTCAGCTTTTCGATAATTCCTGCAGGCATGGTTGCGGAATTTATTTTATAAATTCCGTCGCCCCTCATTATAAATGACGGTGCAGCTCCCGCCTTCATAAAGCTTGCCTTCATTTCAAAAAGGTCTATTTCCACAAGGTCAAGTGTGGTAAAGCATTCATCCTTTTTTGCCATAAGCATGGAGTTGAGCATTTCAAGAGTAACCTTTTTGTCATCGGTGCAGGTGAGAAGCTTTTCAAGAAACACCGAGGCAAGGCGTGAGGTGAGTGCGGCACTCCGTCCGCTACCCATTCCGTCGCAGATAAGGGCGTAAAAATATCCGTCGTCCTTTTCAAAGAAGGATATACTGTCACCGTTTACTCTTTCTCCCTTTTTACTTACGCTCTTTTTCGCACATTCAAGGGTTATGGGCGCACGTCTTTTCATACGAAGTGCAGAGGTGGTCTCCAGCTTTATAAATTCGGGTTCTTCAAACAGCATTGCACATTCTGTTTCAAAGGATGCGATTATTTCGGCAGATGAGCGCTCGATTCTTTCCGGCTGCACGCCGAATACGTCAATGATACTTTTTCTTCTGCCCCATGCCTCTATTCTGCCAAAGGGAGTTGCAAGGCTTCTCATAGCACGGAATGCTTTTCCCGCAAGGTCAAGGTTTTCCGATTCGGAATCACGAAAACCCTTTGCAGTGCTTTGCAGAAGCTTTGATACGGTGTGGTATTCTCCTGCAATCAAATTTGCGTGAGCAACGTCATTTGCCACATATCTGAGCGCGGCATAGTTTTTGTTTATGGCGTCAAGAATATTGTCAAGCTTGATACAGCGCTCGGTGAAGTGGTCGGGGAAATCGTCCTTGTTTGCTCTGCCTGATTCCATGATTTTTATTGATATATTGTTTTTTACGTCAGCGGTATCCGTGTAATGTCTGCTCCAGCACATTCCCGACATAGAGCAGGTGGCACATACCTTGTTGTAGGCTTTTTCAACAGTTTTTGTTACATCCTCCACGGTAGGAGTTCTGAGGGTATCTGTTACGGCAAAAAACACTTCGGAAAGGGAAGCGAGACTTCCGGACAGTCTTGTGAGCTCCTTTTCTACGCTTTCTCTTTCGTGCTTTTCAGAGGTTTTTACGGTTGAGGAGACAAGTGCAATACGCTCTTCGGCAATCGGCAAAGCTTTAAGTATGGGATATATTACAATACATCCGAAAAGCACCTCGGGAAGAATGGTGACAAAGCCCATAAATCCTCCGATATATATTGCTGTAGCCGAGGAGATAAACACCGCTGTTGCAAGAGCAAGAATATCCGACACCGAAAAGAAAACCGATGTTACCACTCCCACAACGCCAAAGGCTGATGCGAAAAGACCTCCTCCTGCCGCAATTCCGCCAATCATTCCGAACACACCCCCATGCATCGCACCAAGGGTTTTGGAAGCAAGGCAGGTGACGGTAAAGGAGAGTGTTGCGGCAAGAGAAAACCCGAAGATGCCAAAGTCATTCAGTGCCAGCACAAGAGCAAAAAACATTGCGGCAAGTCCAACCTCTACACGCTTTTTTATACCTCCTTCAAAAAAGGGCTCTCCAACCGACACGAAAAAGCCTGAAAACATATAAGTAAATACGGTAGCCATTACCGTGAGACTCACTCCGCTGAATATGGAATCAATGTTGAAATAGTTCATTGTACAAAGACACAGTGACAGTATCAGGGAGGAGAAGAAGGCGGTGAGTGTGCGATAGACCGCACCTTCATCAAACTTTCCCGAGGTGGCAACGCTTCGGAGAATGAAAACTGTAAATATCAGCGTGAAGTACAAAAGACCGTTTTCGCTCATGCGCAGAGTGGAAAGAACGGTTGAGAAGAAGGCAAGTCCCATAATAAGCCGTGGTGTGAACTCGTTTTTTCTTTTGACTCGGCTTCCCGCAGAGGACACAACGGCTATTGCAAGGGGGTATGTACCTGCGGTAAATTCGGTTGAGGAAATGAGAAAGCCTACTCCTACAAGCAAAAGAGAAAAAAGAAGTATTTTTGTGCGTTTTTGGTAAGTGGCACTTTCCTCACCCAATTCCTCGGACAGCATATCCGACATTTTATCAAACATCTTTTTTATAAGTCCTGTGTAGAGAGCCATACTTTTTGCAATATACTTTTTTGCCGACACGAAAAAGCTTCGTGTCTCCTCCTTTAGTCTCGACTCCTTTTCGAAGTCGGGCGTTTTTTTATCCGTCCTTTCTGTCTCACGGATTTTAAACATGTTTTTTCCTTTCTTATTTTTTTGTGTAATATTTATGTTGTTATTATCATATCATTAAACTTTAATGTCTTATGTCGAAGTATGGTAGACTTTTTAATTTTTTTCTAAAAAACATACTATATTTTGTGGTTAGCACAAATTTTAATCTGAGTAGCACAAAAATGACCATATAAAATATATTTGCCGAAAATCATTGACTTAAAAAGCTTTTTATGATAAAGTTAACTTGTAAAACTTTGTTGCCAAAAGGAGGTAAATATGGCAATTTCAGAGGTAAAAAACAGCATAGTTATTGAAAATGACCGTGCCAGAATAACACTTTCAAAGAAGAATGCTATGATTGAAGAAATCATAGACAAATCAACCGGTAAAAATATAAAGGGAGAAGACTGGTGCTTTTTCCCCGTGCTTGACGAAAACAGAAACTGCACTCCCTGTGAAGAAATTTCTCTCAAGGGTGACATTGTTACTGTCAAGACAGACAAGGGCTCATATGACGTAAAGGTTATAGCAGACCCCGATTATTTTGAATTTAATCTTCTTACCGAAATACCCGAAGGTATCCACGGCATAAGACTTGCTAATGCTAAATTTGATTATGACCACACCGACAAGAAGGGCGTGTGCGCAAACGGTGTAGCGCTTACATATTGGGCAAATCCCGTTTACTTCCCCACAGGAAACGAGAAAGAAACACTTGGTGAAGTATTCCCTCACTTGAGAGACAAGGGCGCAAGATTTGCCATTGTTATCTCACCCCGTCCCGAAATGCGTGAGATTATAAAGAAGGCGGTAATGACCGTTGATAAGAATACTGGTATCCGCAATACAAGAGGTGGTGCATGGAGTGTTGACTCACGTCTTAACTTCGGCAACAATTTCTTTGCACACGAATCAACTCCCGAATTCATTGCGGAAAATGTACCTTTCTATGTTGAGCTTGGTGTTGACCAGGTAAACTTCCACCACGGTGGAGGTACATTCCGTCAGGGCGATTTCAAGATGGAGCGTTATGCAAGTGCTGCGGAATTCAAGAAGAACGTTTCCGATGTGCTTGAGGCAAACGGCGTTTATGCGAATATGCACACATATTCCTTCTATATCCGTCCCGACTGTGAAACTCTCCTTGCTGACCCCAAGTGGCAGAAGGACCTTGGTACACTTGAAGTGTTTACACTTGCCGAGGACATCACAGCCGACACAGAATATATCATGACAGAAGAACCCAACGACTGCATTTCAATGGACAGAGGCTTCTGTGTATCAAACTCATACTTCATGCTTGTTGATAACGAGCTTATCAGCTTTGACCGTGACTGGAAGGGTATCAAGGTTACGGGCAGAGGTTGTACCGGTACAAAGGCTGTTGACCACAAGAAGGGCGCACTTGTAAAGCACCTTGACGGTCACTATGCCGGCATTGCTCCTGTTCGTGGTTCAGAGCTTTTCCTTGAGGTAGCCCGTCTTACAGCCAAGACCTACAACGAAGCAGGCTTTAAGATGATTTATTTCGATGCCCTTGACGGTATCGCATATCACGGAAACAAGAAGGACGGCTGGTACTACTCGGCTATGTTCCTTTGCGAGGTGCTCAAGTATTGTGAGGTTGACCCCGTTGTTGAGGGTGCTACCTTCTATCCTTCCTTCTGGAATGCAAGAGGCAGAGCGGGTGCTTGGGATACACCTTACCGTGGATACAGAGGCTGGAACGAGCGTCACAGAAAGAGCAATCTTACATATATTGATTGCTTCTGTCCTCCCATGTTCGGATGGTATGATTTCTATCCTCTTACAGAAAAGTATCCCGGAAACGAGCACACAAAGTATCATCACTTTGACTCCATTGAGCATGTTTCCGCAATTGCTCTTATGCATGACTTCTCCACTTCATTTGAGAGCTCACTTCCCAGATACATGAAGCGTTTTGCTGCTATGAAGCGTAACATGGATATCTTCAGAAAGTACGACACTCTCCGTAAGGAGCAGTATTTCTCCGAGGAATACCGTCAGAAGCTTATTGACTGTCCTTATGAAGTACAGCTCAAGGAGAAGAGAGGCGGAAAGTATACCTTTGTAGAAAAGGATTACCAGTACAAGAGACTCTATGACCTGAACGATGCCGAAAGAAACAAGGCTGAATATAAGAATCCCTTCGGCGCACAGGTTCCCTTTATCAGAATCGAAGCATTCCTTTCAACAGCGGGCAAGAATCCCTCGGTTCTTCTTCCTCTTGATGAAAACAAGGAGCTTACTGCTCAGAAGCTTTACTGCAGATACGGCGGCGAGATAAACTATGCCGACAAGCTTGCAAAGAAGGTAAGAGTATTCGGTAACGGAAAGAACGGTGCTATCAGAATCAATTCAAGATGTGCTACCAACTCTGAAATGGGACACGGTGAGTATATCATTGATGTGAACTTTGAGGGCTGGAGAGAGTTTATCTTCATCGAATCCGACAACGGCGAAAGACCCGACAGAGCATTCCCCGACCAGGGCAACTATGCAATCTTCCGTTCGGGACTCAACCATGACAGAACAACCGGTATTGACATTGACACTCTTGGTGATATGACAGGGGTCAGAATGTCATCTATTACCGCTTGTGAGCATGTATATGATATGCTTAAGAACCCAACTCTCAAGGTGGGCGACCAGGTTGTTACCTTCGAATGTGAGCTCAAGTCAACAGACTTTATCGAGTTCGACGGAAAAGAGGCAAAGGTGCTTGACCGTTACGGCAACGAGAGACCTATTTGGTTCTCGGGCAGCATCAAGGTTCCTCGCGGAAAGTTCACAGCAGAGCTTACCGCCAAGTCTCTTAACCGCATGACACCTCGTGCACAGGTAACCTTTGGCTTTACAGGCAAGGAAATCAAATAATCTTTTTAGAAGGGGAGGATGCTTTTAAACAAGCACACTCCCCTTTATTACTCCCGAAAACATATTTTGAATTTTTTGGAACAAATTTTTATATTTTCCGTCTAAAGGGACAAATACAAACAAGAAAGGGAGTCTGACATGAAAAAAATATGTATTTTGCTGATTTTAGCTTTTGTTCTTGCTTTTTGCTTTGTTTCCTGTACATCCGATAAAATAGAGCCTGTTCCGAAAACAGATACAACGGAAAAGACAGAAAACGAAGATGTGGCGGAAAAGACAGAGGAAAAGGCACCTCCTAAGAAGTGTTCGTTTGAGGCTCAATACATCCGTACAGACGGCTACCATGATGATGTGAAATATCCCGTTGTAACACTTATCCGCTCAACAGATGAGCTTCAGGCTTACTATGAAGCAAATCGTCACAAATATTCCCTTGAAAGACGGACGGGTACAATCTACTCGGATTCCACCATCGGCTTTCTTGATGCATGTGACAAGTATGATGAAAAATATTTTGAATCTCAAATACTTATAATGGTGCTTCTTGAAGAGGGAAGCGGTTCGATTCGTCACGAGGTTGAAGGCGTGAGCACTCTTGATGGAGAGATGACGGTTGAAATAAAAACTATTGTTCCCGAAGTGGGCACAGATGATATGGCAGAATGGCATATTCTGATCGAGCCCGAGGCGGGTGTTGATGTCAAGGATGCGGACAGCATAACGGTGCTTCTCAACGGCAAGGATGTAACAGAGAAGACCACCGAGGTTTTTTACGAAAAAGGCTTCGGCAATATTTCCGTCACCTTGAAAGAGGGCTGGGAGTATGACATTACGGATAACGAAGAAAGTGTTGAATTTTCGGTAAATATCTATCCATCGGGGCATGAGAAAAACAAGCTCAGAATAGGCTTTTATGAGCTTTTCGGAGTTTGCGGAACAGGTCTTGTGGGAGAAGAATATGACCTTGGCAGATACAGTGCACGAATGGGCACGTATGACGGCGGCGAGGTCTGGGACTTTATTAATATTCTCGGCACATACGGAGATTATGCCATTATCAATGATGGTAAGGCATGGTGGAGCGAATACGGTGACGAGGCAATGGAGATTCTGGCAACCCTTAAGGTTGGCGAAGGCTATATCGACGAGGCTGAGGCTGTAAGGATCGCAAGGCAGAAAGCAGGCTCAACATATGAAGCTGCCGAAGTTGACTTCTACTTCTGTGAAGGCTTGTGGAGAATCACTGTTGCGGGTGAAAACACCAATGGCGAAAAGGCTACCTTTGTCATAGACAACCGTGGAAACATAATTAAAATAATCGAAGGTGTAAAGGATTATTTTGAGGAAATTGCCGAACCCGAAAAGCCTGTTATATATCTCTATCCCGAAAAGGAAACAAAGGTAGATGTGAAACTCTCACTCAACGGCAGATTTACCTGCACTTATCCCGCATATAATAACGGCTGGAGTGTTGTGGCAAGCCCCGATGGCACACTTACAGATGAGAGTGGTCAGACCTACAATTACCTTTATTGGGAAGGTGTGACTCGTGCAGAGTATGATTTTTCAAAGGGCTTTTGTATAAAAGGCAGTGATACGGCGAAGTTTTTTGAATACGCACTTCCTTTGCTTGGACTCAACCGCCGTGAAGCCTGTGAGTTTATAGTTTATTGGTTGCCTCTCATGGAGAAAAACGAGTACAATCTCATCTCATTCCAGAGTGAGGCTTACACCGAATCGGCAAGGCTTGACATAACGCCCGCACCCGACACCCTTATCCGTGTGTTTATGGCATACAAGGTGCTTGACGAATATGTGGAAATCGAAGAACAAATACTCACATCCCCCGAGCGTGAAGGCTTCACAGCTATCGAATGGGGCGGAGCAGTGGTAAAATAAGGAGGAAAATGATGAAAAGGATATTAGCATTTTTACTTGTGGTGGTGTTTATGTTATCAATGGTGGGATGTACAACATCTGTACCGGAAACTCCCGATAAAACAGATAACAAGGCATCTCCCGATGAACTTGTAGACAAGAATGAAGGCAATGACGCAAAAGAAGAGGCGATGAACGAGGCGACAGAATCCGAGAATGAATGGGGACTTGTGCTGACAGCAAAAAACGTAACCGCTACGGGCTTGACTGTTGTCTTCGAGCAAAACGGAGGAGATTTCACGGGAGAGCTTCAGACAGGCTCATGGTATAAGATAGAAAAGAATGTGGACGGAGCGTGGCAGGATGCAGATATGTATGCCGAGGTTGCGTGGGACGCCATTGCCTATCTGATACCAAAGGACGGGGAAACCGAGCTTGATATCAACTGGGAGTTCCTTTACGGAGAGCTTGAAGCGGGTCTTTACCGACTTTCAAAGGAGGTAATGAACTTCCGAGGTGCGGGTGACTATGACAAGGAAATTTACACGGTTGAATTTACCGTTACAGACACAAAGGACATAAGTGGTGTCGGTGGAGCAGATGCTCCCGAAAAGGTTGAAGTCAACGCTGAGCTTAAAGAAGTGAGCGATTCTGCGGTGACGGATTTTGCGGTAAGACTTTTCAAGGAGAGTCTTGACAGTGGTGAGAATACTCTCATATCACCTCTTTCGGTGCTTGTTGCTCTTTCGATGACTGCAAACGGTGCAGATGCCGAAACGCTTTCACAAATGGAAGCGGTACTTGGTATGCCTGTTGATGATTTGAATACATGGGTAAAGGCATATATGGAGGCTCTTCCCGAAACCGACAAGTATAAGCTGAGCCTTGCAAATTCAATATGGATAAAGAAGACACCTACATTTACAGTTGAAGAGGCTTTCATAAAGAAAAATCAAGATTACTATGGCGCAGGTATCTTTGAGGCTCCATTTGATTCCACTACTCTTGAGGAGATAAACTCCTGGGTTGAGGAAAAGACCGACGGAATGATAAAGGATATCCTTAACGAGATTCCTCCCGAGGCTATAATGTACCTTGTAAACGCTCTTGCCTTTGATGCCGAATGGCAGAAAATGTATGACGAGTATCTCATAAGAGACGGTGAATTTACTACCGAGGACGGTACAAAGCGTGATGTCAAGCTTATGTATTCCTCGGAGAACAAGTATCTTTCCGATGAGAACGCCACAGGCTTTATTAAGTATTACAAGGACCGCAAGTATGCATTTGCCGCACTTCTTCCAAATGAAGGCGTGACTGTTTCGGATTATATTGCGTCACTCAACGGCGAGAAGCTGAATAAAATGCTTGCAAACCCTGAAAGCTGTGTTGTCAGTGCGGCTATACCGAGATTTGAGACCGAATACAAGGTTGAAATGAGCGAAATTCTTCAAAATATGGGTATGAAGAACGCCTTTAATGAATATCTTGCCGACTTTTCAAAAATGGGCAAGTCGAGTGAAGGAAACATTTGTATAAGCCGTGTTATTCACCAGACTTATATAAACGTTGATGGCAAGGGTACAAAGGCGGGTGCGGCAACCGTTGTTGAAATGAAGGCTGAAAGTGCAATGATGCCCGACCCCGAGCCTCCGAAGGAAGTATATCTTGACAGACCCTTTGTTTATATGCTTATTGACTGCGAAAAGAATCTTCCTTTCTTCATCGGTACAGCTATGGACATTGAGGAAAGCAAGGAAGAGGTATTGGAAGAAGGCAAAAAAGCTGAGTTTATGAACAAGGCTGCGGCGATTGACAAATACAGCAGAGAAAATTTTGAAACCGCAATGACACAGCGTGACCTTAACCAGGAATCCTACAATGTTTATGTTAAGTGGCAAGACCTTCTTGAGGAAATATACGCATATTTTTACACTGTAATGTCTCCTGATGAATACACAGATTTGATGGAAAATGATACCGAGTGGAGAGCGGAGAGAGAAAAAGCCATTGAAGCGGAAGGTGCTTTGTGGGAAGGTGGCTCGGGCGCTCCCATGGCAATGAACTCGGTGGGGACAAGCTACACAAGAGATAGGTGCAATCTTCTTATCTCGAATATGGAATAATTTAAATAAAATATCAGACTTGTTACTTTTGTGATGAGTCTGATATTTTTGTATATAGAGATTTTTTCGGAGCAAAATATCATTCAGAGGTGATATTTTGATTATATTTAAGGCGGTACTTACAAGTATTCTTTCCATAATTCTTTTGTTTTTAATGACTAAGCTGACGGGTGATAAGCAGATATCTCAAATGTCGGCATTCGATTATATTGCGGGAATAACAATCGGCTCGTCTGCGGCGGAGATGGCAATAGGTGGAGATGTTTTCTTACCTGCTGCTGTTACCACATTTGTGTACGGTGTTGCGGCTTTCTTTATTTCCTATACCTGCAATAAATCAGTAAAGGCGAGACATTTTTTCAACGGTGAACCCGTGATACTCTTCAGAAATGACATTTTTTACAGAAAGAATATGTCAAAGGTGCGTATGGATATGGGGGAATTTCTCACACAGTGCAGAACCAACGGTTATTTTTCGCTGCAAAACGTGTCCTGCGTCATTATGGAATCAAACGGTAAGCTCAGCTTTCTGGAAAAAAGTCAGGGGAATACAGCTACTCTTTCTGCAAATGTTATAATTGACGGAAACATTATGGAGGACAATCTCAAAAGCATCCAAAAAAGCCGTATGTGGCTGATGAATGAGCTTGACAAAAGAGGTGCGAAGGTAAAAAATATAATGCTTGCCACAGTGGAAAACAACACCTTGAATGTTTATCCTTTTCTTGAAAAAGGCGAAAAAAGCAAGCTGTTTGAGTAACATTTTTTTTGATTTTTCATATAATGCATTATAACACCCAGAAAGGATGAGTTATTATGCAAACAGGAACACTTAAAATAGAATTGACTACCGGCGGCGCTCTGCCTGTCAACGATGCGGTTGTAAGAGTTAAAACCATATCGGGTGAATTGTTGTATGAGCAGGCAATCCCGGTTGGAGATGAAGGAATTAGCTCCTCGTTTGAGCTTGAAGTGCCCGACATGGTGCTTTCTCTCAATCAAAAGGAAGTATCTGCTCCCTACGGACTTTTTGATGTAGAGGTACTCACGGGTGACTTTATAGGTACCTTTATAAACGGAGTTCAGGTATTTGCGGGAATGGAAGCGCTTTTACAAATCCCGCTCCAACCAAGGACAGAGGCGTTTCCTTCCTCAAATCAGCCAAACACCTTTAATATACCGCCCAACGCTCTTCGGCTTCCTCCAAAGCCCGAAGGGGACACTGCAACACTTTTTCCGCAGTCTCCCTCCTCACAGCTACACGCTTTCCCCTATATCCCCGAGTACATCACGGTGCATCTGGGTTCACCCACCGATTTTTCGGCTCGTAATGTGACTGTTACCTTCCAGGATTACATAAAGAACGTAGCAAGCTCGGAAATTTACCCAACCTGGCCGGAGGAGTCACTGAGAGCCAATATTATAGCTCAGATTTCCTTTGTTTTAAACCGAGTTTACACCGAATGGTACAGAAGCCGAGGCTATGATTTCGACATAACCAATGATACTGCCTTTGACCAATACTTTGTTGAGGGCAGAAACATTTTCAAAAACATAAGCCAAATTGTAGACGATATTTTCAACGTTTATATGCAAAAGCCGGGCAGAGAGGAGCCGTTTTTTGCTCGCTATTGCAACGGTACCACATCAAGGTGTGACGGACTTTCTCAATGGGGTACGGTAACTCTTGCCAATGACGGACTTGATGCACAGTCAATATTGGAATATTACTACGGTGATATAGAGCTTGTGGAAACCGATGACCTGCGCGGTCCCTTTGAATCGTATCCCGGTAATCCCTTGCGGGTAGGCACAAGCGGTGAGCCTGTAAGGAGAATACAGGAACAGCTTAACCGAATTGCCTTAAATTATCCGTCTATTCCCTTTATTTCTGTTGACGGCGTGTACGGAGAGTCTACCGAGAGAAGTGTCAGACAGTTCCAGAAAATATTCAACCTCGACACCGACGGAATTGTAGGAAAGGGCACGTGGTATGCAATTTCCAGGGTTTATGTTGCGGTAAAGGATCTTGCCGAGCTCACCAGTGAAGGAGAGCGGGTGGACTATGCTGCTCAAGAGTACCCCGGAACACCTCTGAAGCTGGGCGACAGAAGCGTTGAGGTGCTTGAAATACAGCTTTATCTCAGCACAATAGCACTGTACAATCCCGAGGTAAAGACGGTGGCAATTGACGGAGTGTTCGGACAGAGCACCTTGAATTCTGTGGTATCATTCCAAAGGGCATACGGAATTGACCCCGACGGAGTTGTGGGAAGAGTTACATGGGACAGGCTTGTGGATGTGTACAACGGAATAAAAAATAACGTGCAGGTGCCTCCGGTGGGTGGAACTGTTCAGCTTCAGCCTTATCCCGGTGCTCCCCTGAATTTGGGTGCTGAGGGTAACACTGTGGTTTATGTTAGGAAGCTTCTTGATGCCCTCAGTAATATTTATGCGGACATATCTCCTATAAATATTACAAATGTTTATGACGAGGAGCTCGCCCGTCAGGTGAGAGCCTTCCAGGGACTTGTATCACTTCCCGAAACGGGTGTCGTGGATGAGAAAACGTGGAATTATCTGAATGACCTTTACAGAAAAGAGGCGTCAAGCTATTTCCCCGACCTTGGTGAGCGTCCCTTCCCCGGCAGAGCATTGCAGAGAGGTGCAAGGGGTGAAAATGTCAGGTACCTGCAAAGAGGACTTGAGAGAGTGAGAGTAAAATATCCCGAGCTTCCGCAGGTGAGAGTTGACGGAGTTTTCGGAACCGATACCGAAAGTGCCGTGCGTGCGTTTCAGCGGCTCTTCGGATTGCTTCCCGACGGAATTGTGGGTAAGTTTACATGGGATACACTCAATCAGGCAATAGAGAATATAGCGACCCCCGTAACGCCCAGAGATGTTTTGGCTGATACAGAGCCGACGCTGTCCGAGGTGAGCACAGAGGAAAAAACAGAGAGCGTTGCAACGGAGACTGCCGTAGAAGAGAAGACTCCCGAAGCGAGTGCGGTGAGTGTTGAAAATACAACTCACCGACGTATCAAGATGCTTGGCAGATGTGAGCGTTTTGAAAGACCACTCCGTGTGGGGTGTGTGGGTGCGGACGTAGAAAAGATGAAGAAGGCACTTTGCGAAAAGGGAATTCTTGCAAATAACGCCTCAAACGGCGATATTTTCGGCATTGCCACAAGACGTGCCGTTGAAATTCTCCAAAGAGAGAGCGGACTGAATCCCACAGGCAGAGTTGACGAAGAAACCTGGACGGAGATTTTTAGGTAAAAGCTGAAAGCGAAGGTATTGAGCCTTCGCTTTCTCTTTTGTAAAAAAATGTTGATTTTTCTGCAAAAATATGTTATATTTAACTTAAAATTATATCGGTTGATAAAAAGGAGTAAAAATGCTTGATTTAGGCGATAAAAAGCTGTGTGACCTATGCTTCGAAGAGGTTATCAACGAGGCTTGTGTCAGCTGTGACGGAATATCCAATTTGTCAAGGTATACTACCGCCCTGAAGGAGGGCACGGTCCTTGCAGGCAAATATGCCGTGGGACGAGTGCTTGGTAAGGGCGGCTTTGGTGTTACATATCTTTGTTTTAATCTTGAAAACGGTGAGAAGGTTGCTATAAAGGAATACTTCCCCGATTCTCTTGTGTCACGTAATACAGGTGAGACGGTTGTAAATCTCATAAGTGAGGACAAAAGAGAAGCATTCGAAGAGGGGGCACGTAAATTCTACGAGGAAGCGCAGACCGTTTCCAAATTCAAGACGGCTCCCAATGTTATCCACGTAAATGAATTTTTTTACGAGAATAAAACCGCTTACTTTGTCATGGAATATCTTGAGGGCATCGACCTTAAAAGCTATATCCGAAAAAACGGCGGAAGTCTTGATGCAAGCGAGGCGGTTTCAATTACATCAAAGGTAGTTGACGCACTCTCTGTTGTACATGCCGAGGGTGTATTGCACCGTGATATTGCACCCGACAACATATTTATCTGCAAAAACGGTGACGTAAAGCTCATTGACTTCGGTGCCGCACGCTTTGTGCTGGGTGAGGCTTCAAAGAGCCTTTCGGTTATCCTAAAGCAGGGCTTTGCGCCGCCCGAACAATATCACCGTAAGGGAAATCAAGGTCCTTGGACGGATATTTATGCTCTCGGTGCAACGCTTTACTTTGCTCTCACGGGCAAAATTATTGATGACGTCATGTCGAGAATGGAGGATGACACCCTTGATATGGCGGGCATACCGAAGGAATTACAGCCGATAATCGTAAAAATGCTTGCGGTAAAGTATGTGGAGAGATATCAGAACACCGCCGAGCTTAAAGCGGTTTTTGGAAAATTTAAGTCTTCCCCAATAATTCCTGCTGCTCCTGCTTTGCCAAAGGAGGAAAAAAACGAAAAACCGACACAAAAGCCTGCAATACCTACCGCAAATCCTCCGACAGCTACTCCCGAAAATAAAAAGAAAAAGCTGTTGCCTCTTTTGATAGCATCGCTTTTCCTTGTGGTTATTGTTGCAGTTGCGGCTGTGTTTGTGCTTAAAGGACAGGACAATGACGAAGTATCCGTACCCGTTCAGGGTAATGTGACACTTGACAATAGCCCAACACCCTACAATCCGATTGTGGAAATAAATCCCGAAGAACCCTCGGAAGCACCCGAAAATGAACCCGAAGCGGATGAGCCGATAGAGAATGAGCCTGAGGAGCCTACCGAACAGGAAAATCCGACGGAGGAACCGGAAGAGCCCAAGACAGAGCCCGAATCCATTGAGCCTCCTAAGGCAGAGGAACCAAAGGTTGAGGAACCAAAGGTTGAGGAACCTAAAACAGATACACCAAAGGAAGAGACACCAAAGGAAGAGACTAAGGTTGAAAAGCCTAAGGAGGAAGCAAAGATTGAACCGATGGGTTTAAAACTTAGTCATACAAGCGTAACGCTAACCGAAGGGGAGAGTGTGACTATTACTGCAACAGTCGAACCGAGTAACGCAACAAATAAAACCGTCGGCTGGACGAGCTACAATGAATCCGTAGCCAGCGTAAAGAATGGTGTAATCACTGCGCATAAAGCGGGTACGACTGTAATCACCGCTTCAGTCGGTACAATAAATGTTACGTGCAACGTTACAGTCAAAGCAAAAAACGTTGCAGTTACTGATATAACTCTTGATAAAACAAGTGTGACTCTTACCGAGGGTGAAACTACGACAATTAAAGCGACGGTAACGCCGGATAATGCGACGGACAAAACAGTCACGTGGTCAACTTCAAACGAGCTTGTTGCAAGCATTGAAAACGGAGTGATAACAGCCGAAAATGCAGGTACGGCGACAATTACAGCAACCTCGGGCGGAAAGAGTGCAACATGTATTGTTACGGTAAAACCCGAGATTATAGCTGAGGAGCCCAAGGATGTAGAACCCAAAGTTGAGGAACCCAAAGTTGTTTTACCAACATCTGTAAAGGTAGGCGACTATATCAAATTTGGAAGATACGAGCAGGACAACAACACCTCTAACGGCAAGGAAGAAATAGAGTGGCGCGTCCTTGAAGTAAAAGACGGTCGAGCACTTGTGATAAGTAAATATGGACTTGATGCAAAGGCATATAATGAAAAATGGGAGGATGTTGCATGGGAAACTTGTATGCTGAGAAGGTGGCTTAACAACGAATTTTTAAACACAGCCTTCACATCCGACGAAAAGGCTATGATTCCCACTGTTACGGTGACAGCAGACAAGAATCCGGAATATAGTACAAATCCAGGAAACGCAACGCAGGACAAAGTATTCCTTTTGAGCATAAACGAAGCAAATAAGTACTTTTCGTCGAGTGCAGATATGATTTGCAAGCCTACGGATTATGCGGTTGCTAATGGTGTTTCGGAAGACTACATGGGTAACTGTTGTTGGTGGCTGCGTTCGCCCGGCTACAGTCAGCGCTATGCCGCAGGTGTCGACTATGGTGGCTCGGTCGGCACCTACGGTGTCCGTGTCAACCGTGGTGGCTTGGTCAGCACCGGCGGGACCATTTTCCACCACGGGTACTACGCCGTCCGCCCCGCTTTATGGATAAATCTGGAATCTTAAATCTTCAAATCTCAAATCATCCAATCAGCGCCGTAAGGCGCAATAACAAAAACCGCCGTAAGGAGGAGACGAAATTTTTTTGAAAAATTGGGGCTGTAGCAAAATTCGCAGTTTGCACAAAAATAACAGGTCGATGTAAAACCGACCTGTACGAAAATTGTTAAATGTATACAAATTTTGGGTTGTAGCAATTCATTTTGCTACAACCCCTTTTTATTTGTTTTGTTTTATTTGTTTGATTTTTTGCGTGCGATATATGAATCAGTTCACTACATTTTGCGGTGTTCCGTCCATATACGCTTTTATATTGCCGATTGTGACGTCGAGGAGACGTGTTCTTGATTCCAAGGGTGCCCAGGCTATATGGGGCGTGATGATGACATTTTCAAGTCCGATAAGCGGGGATGAATTTGTCGGGGGTTCGTTTGTGAGGACATCAAGTCCTGCACCCGATACCTTACCTGATTTTACTGCTTCGGCGAGGTCGTCCTCGTCTATAAGTCCGCCTCTTGCGGTATTGATTATCATAACTCCGTCACGCATTTTTTCAATGGTTTCCCGTCTTATAATTCTCTTGTTGTCCTCTTTTAAGGGACAGCAAAGGGAGATTATGTCGCTGTTTTCCAGAAGCTCATCAAGGCTAACATGCTCGACGCCGTCAACGTGCTGTCTTGAATGGTAGCATATGACCTTCATTCCGAAAGCTTTTGCAATATTTGCGGTGGCGCATCCGATAGCACCCATGCCGATAAGTCCAAGTGTTTTGCCAGAAAGCTCGGTGAGATTTGATATATGGTAGGTGTAGTCGGGACAGCTCTGCCACATACCCTCGTTTACGCTTCTTGCATGGTCTCCTGTTCTGATGCAAAGCTCTAAAATCAGCGCAAAAATGTGCTGTGCAACCGATGGGGTAGAATAGGCGGGTACGTTTGAAACGGTGATTCCGTATTCTTTTGCACTCTCCGTATCAACGGTGTTGTAGCCGGTTGCGGTTACGGTTATGAATTTCAAGTTTTTGCAAGCCGAGTATATTTCCCTTGTCATAGGCACTTTGTTGACAATAACAACTTCTGCATCACCTATTCTCTTGATGGCTTCGGCGGCGGTGGGCGTTCTGTCATAAAGTGTTATGTCTCCAAGCTCCAAAAGGCTTGAAAAGTCAAGGTCACCCGGGTTGAGAGCGTATTTATCGAGATAAACTATCTTCATTTCCCTGCAATGTCTCCTACACTGTTAAGTATGTAGTGAGGTCTGTAAGAGAAGGTGTCGAAGTTTTCATCGTTTGTAACGCCTGTAAGTACCAGAGCTGTATCAACCTCTGTTTGAATGCCCGCAACAATGTCTGTATCCATTCTGTCACCTACAATGAGAGTATCCGCTCTGTGACAGCCAAGCTGATGAATGGCGTGGCGCATAATGAGGGGATTGGGCTTTCCGATGAAGTAAGCCTCTTTGCCTGTGGTCATTTCAATAGGTGCGGTGAGGGCACGGCAAGCGGGGACAATTCCGTTTTCGCTGGGGCCTGTCAGGTCGCTGTTTGTACCGATAAGCTTTGCTCCGTTGAATACAAAACGGACAGCACGCTCGATTTTATCGTAGCTGTAAGAACGTGTTTCTCCCACAACAACGTAGTCGGGGTTTACGTCGTTCATATAGATGTCTTGGTCGTAAAGCGCATTTATAAGTCCTGCCTCGCCTATAACATAAGCGGTACATCCGGGCTTTTGCGAAGCAAGAAAGGCGGCTGTGGCAAGTGCGCTTGTATAGAAATGGCTTTCGTCAATATCAAGGCCCATGCGTGCAAGCTTGAGGCTGAGCTCCTTGGGGGAGCGCTCGGGGGAGTTGGTGAGGAAGAGGAATTTTTTATTTTCTCTTTTAAGCCAATCCACAAATTCGGGTACGCCCGGCAAAAGCTTATTGCCATGGTAGATAACTCCGTCCATGTCGCATATGAAGCCTTCCTTTTTCTGAAACACGGTGGCGTCTTTTATAACTAAATCTTTAAGCATTTTTGTCTCCTTTAGTTTGCGTTATACTCTATATAGTATTTAGGAAGGAATTCTTCCGATATTACCGATTTGATTTTTGCGATGATTTTGTTGTAGCTATAGGCTGAGCTCTTGAGTGTTGTGCCGTGTGTGTCATAGAGCTCTTGAGAATAATTGTCCAGTGTGTACAGCTTGAGAGAACGTCTTTGCATACTGTAATGACACATTGTGGGGTTGAAGAGGGGAGATTCTATCCATGCATTATCTCCGTCCTTTACAATTTCAAGGCTGAGATATCCGCCGAACATATTCCAAGGATAGTACATTGTTGAAATGAAGTTACCAAGTGAATAAACGATAAGTGTCTTGTGTCCCTCGGCATTTTCCTTCCACTTGACTTCCTGAACAACGTGGGGGTGAGTACCGATTATTACGTCGGCTCCCGCATCTACAAGCACCTGTGCCCAGCTGCGCTGTGTTGCGTTGGGGGTGAAGGAGTCCTCGTCGCCCCAGTGCATTGATACGAAAACAAGGTCGGCAAGCTCTTTTGCTTCCTTAACCTGTCTTGTCATTTCGCTTTCTGTGGGAAGGGGAACGTATATGTCGGGATATGAGCTACCGGCGGTCATTCCGTTTGTACCGTAGGTGTAAGCGAGGAAAGCTATCTTTACGCCATCCTTTTCGTATACTCGGATATTATTATAATCTTCCTTATTCTTATAGCTACCTACCTGGATTACGCCCTTGCTCTTCTGACTTTCCCAATAGTCAACATGGTGGATAAGTCCTGCTCCACGGCAGTCGAGCATATGGTTTGTAGCTGTGTTGATTACATCAAAGCCAAGATTTACAAGGCAGTCGCCCATTTCAACGGGGGTGTTGAAGTTAGGATATCCCGCCGCAGGGAAGTCGGGTCCCGCAATGGGTGTTTCCTGATTTATAAATGCTATGTCTGCACCTGAGATGATTCCCTTGAAGTTTTCATACATAGGCTCGAAATAGTATTTCTTATCGCTTCCGCTGTTCTTTGCAAGAGTTTCTCCGTCCTCGATAATCGCACTGTGTATGAGGTTGTCACCGAAGGCCACAAAGGAGAGTCTGGTTTCGTTGCCCGAGGGCTTTGGCTTTTCGGGAGTTGTAGGCTGTGTTGGAGTTGTAGGCTGTGTTGGAGTTGTAGGCTGTGTTGGAGTTGTAGGCTGTGTTGGAGTTTCAGGCTCGGTGGGTGTCTCAGGCTCAACAGGCTTTTCGGGTTCAGCGGGGTTTTCGGGCTCGGTAGGAATGGTTGGCTCTTCGGGAGCTTCCGGAGTCACTGCTTCGCCGGGATTTTCCTGCTGAACGGGAGGCTCAGCTTCGGTTTTATTTTTATTTTCGTCAGGGAGATTTGTTTCTTCTTTTATCGGAGTTTTTTCTCCGTCATCCTTGCCGGGTGCGAAAATGTAAAGGGCACCGAAAAGTAATGCTATTATCAAAATACCTATAACGGCTACGGCGCCCGGTCTCATATGTCTTCTTCGTCTTCTTTGAACCATTTTTATATCAATCCTTTCATTTATGTTATATATATGATATAATAAGTTGACGGAATTGTCAAGGAATCGAAGTAAGTCTTTTTAAAAAAGGAAAATATTTCATTTGTTGTAACAAAATGACATGCTTTGTAACAAAAGCAACAAAGTATGTAACAAAACATTGTCTAATGTTACAGTTGTGTTACAAAACGCAAAAACACTTGTTTTTTTGAAAACAGTGTGCTATTATGATAATGCCAAAAGAAAGGCGAAAAAATAATTTAGGAGGTTTTCAATACTATGAAAACAAGCGCACGCTTTTTAGCAATGCTCCTTGCAGTTCTCATGATTGCAGGCGCAGCACTTTCAGTATCCGCGTTTTCAGACGTTACAGCAGGTGTAGATCACGCTACAGCAATCAGTGTTCTTAACCAGCTCGGCGTTATCGGCGGTTACGAAGACGGTACATTCAAGCCCGATCAGAACGTTACACGTGCTGAGATGGCAAAACTCGTTTATGTTCTTTACACCACATTCACAGATGCAGGTGCAGGCACAGTTAAGTTTAACGACGTTAAGACTGACAACTGGGCTGTAGGCTACATCTCATGGTGTGCAAGCAAGGGCATCATCGGCGGTTACGGCGATGGTAACTTCGGTCCTTCAGACAACGTTACATACGACCAGGCTCTTAAGATGGTTGCAGGTACTCTCGGTTACAACGAGTGGGATCCCGCTCAGTGGCCTGTTGATGTAAGAATGAAGGCTCTCAACGACCTCAAACTCGGTGAAGGCATCCCCACTACTGTTAAGGGCGGCGACAAGCTTACCAGAGGTCAGGTTGCTCAGATCATGTACAACGCTCTTCAGGCTCCCATGAAGGAGACTAAGACAATCAACCAGAAGCTCCCCGGCACAGAGTTCTATCTCCCTGTTGAGCAGAACAAGACTCTTGCAGTTGACGTTTGGAACTTCACTGAAGCAACATTCGCAATCGTAGGTACAGAAAACTACGGTGCTAAGACAAACGATGGCGACAAGATCGCTATTGCTGAAGTTACAGAAGACGGCATCGGTTCTGCCGAAGCAGTTGAACTCAAGGATCTCGGTCTCGAAGCTTTCGCTGACAAGACAGATGACCTCATCAACCTTCATATCACTACTATCTCTAAGAACGAAGAAATGCTCGCAAGTGCATCTATCAACGGTTCTGTAACAGATAGAGTAAGCATCTCTTACACAAGCGATCACAAGACTCTTAAGATCAACGGTGTTGCTTACACAGCTAAGGATTTTGCAGAAGATGCAACAGATCCCATCGCTCTTTACGACGTAAAGGGTAACAAGCTTGACACTGTTATCTTCGACGAAGATGACAAGCTTGTTAAGGATTTCTACAAGACTCTTGCTCCTAACGCTAAGAACCTCGTTCGTATCGTTGACTTTGACGGCAACGGCAAGGTTGATGCATTCGTTATCGAGCCTATGTATGCATACCAGGTAACATCAGTTTCTACCAAGAGCGGTGACAAGTATGTTAACTACAAGTCACTTGACGGTTCAAAGACAGGTAGCACACTTGTTACAAACGTATACGAAGTATCACTTCAGAAGAATGACATCTTCGTAGGCGCTACAATGGGCGACACACTCTATGCAGATGTTGTAACTCCCGTTGACACATATGCAACAAAGCTTAACTCTAAGGACGGTAAGGTTACTCTTAACGAAGTTGGTGAAGTTAAGTTCAACAAGCTCACAGTTGCAGGTGTAGAAGTTAAGGAACTCGGCGTAGGCATACTTGGTGACAAGAATGTTCAGACATACTACATCTACGAAGGCGAAATCATCTATACAAATGCTACAGGTTCTCTCACAGATTACAACTTTGTAATCTTCCAGGACGTAGAAAAGACTGAAGGCGAATTCAACCCCGTAACAATGCAGGAAGATACAGCTTATGTTGCAACTCTTCTCGTTGACGGCGAAGAACTTGAAGTAGTTCTTGCAAGCGACGTTGCTGCAGTTATCGGTGGTGTTGAATATTCAGCAGCAGAATTCTTTGATGCGTATACACATGGTGAAAACAGCGACGGTAAGAGAGAGTACAACTACACACTCGTTGCTGCATACGAAGAGGATGAAAATGGTTACGTTCTTACAATCGATGCTAACCTCGATGAAGAAGTATACACATTGATTCCCGCAGGTGCAACTCTTAAGTACAATGCAAAGAATGACCTTTATTCAATCACTCATGATGATCTCTCTGTAAACAAGGTTGACCTTGATGAGACATCAGCTGTATACTACAGATACGCTAAGGAAGGCACAGCTTCCGGTTCATTCAAGTATCTTGGCAAGTATACACAGGATAGCATCACAGATAAGTCATTCACAGCTATCACATACGGCACAACATACCTTGCATACAACACAGCAGACAAGACATATACTCTTCTTGCAACAATCGTTGATGACGAGATTGAAGGTCAGTCTGATGCAATCAAGGATTACACAAGCGACGGACGCCTTGTTCTCTATGCTCCTGTAGCAAGCTCAGTTCTTCCTAAGGAAGGCAAGCTTTACAACGCATACACATTCATGGACAATGAGACTCTTACAAACAAGGAAGAGGCTATTGATACCAACAAGGAATATGACAAGGTTACAAACAAGGGTACTGAAGCTGGTTACCTCTATGGATTCAACAACTCATCCGAAGTTTATGAGAAGATAACAAGCAAGAGCGGTCTCAAGACTGCTAAGAGTGCAACTCTTACAAGTGTTATCACAACTAAGGATCTTATTGGATACAAGGAATCAGCAGACCTCGAAAAGATTGATTCTTCTGTAGTTATCTGGGGTCTCTCAGATAAGGATGACAACGGTGTTTATACACAGCTTACTCTTGCAGAGCTTGCTGATATGTATGACCTCGTTGACGAATACAACAAGGCTCAGAGAGAAGAGCTTGAAGAAGGCGAAGAATACACCGATCTTGAAGTTAGAATGATTATGCTTTCTTACAAGGATTCTGTAAAGGATTCTGACGGAAATGACGTTTATGTAGTTTCTTCAATCATCGTTGAAATATTCGAAGCAGATGAAGATGGTGTTGTTTACTCTGTAAATCCCACTCTTATCAACAACTTCAACAAGTAATCAAAAGATTATGAGTTAATTAAGGTGCTTCCCGAAAGGGAAGCATCTTTTTTTGGCAGGAGAATCGAGAGCGAAAGAAGTAGAAGATCTTACGCAGAAGAAAAACCTCCGGCGTGATGAGTTAAAGGTGAGCCTTTTAGGAAAATTTCTAAAACGGACATGGAATGACCACAAGAGCATTTAATGGGGTCAACTCCAAAAGAGAAGAAAAGAGAAGTTCTCCAAGTGTTGAGGGATGCGAGGAAGCGTCTCTTTTCTTCTTTTATTTTATTGTGTAGGAAATTGCTTTAGAATTGCCTATAGCCGAAGAGAGCCGAACTATTATCGCCGAGCAAAGCCCTTTTTGGTCTAAATTTTCCATTGTCGCTTGGAATACATATAGTATTCCTACACTTCGCTGAAAAATTTATCCTCGAAAATCAACTTTCCTCGGTTCGAGGAAAGTTTCAAGAGGTAATTTTTGTTCATATCAAGGCATCTTTTCCGAAGTAATACTCTATGTATTACAAGGGAAAGTAACGAAGATAGGGACGAAAATCACCCTTGAAACCGACAAGAGTTCGGCTCCCTTCGGCTATAGCAAGTCTACCTATCAAACTGTGAGTGTTAGCAAAGGCGACTTATTTACATTATGAACGGTTTTAATTGCACTTTTTAAAGTTATGAAGTGCAACAACTATTAAAAACAGGAAATTTGTTGTTAATTTTTACGAAAAACAGTTAAAAAAGGTACCGACATACGAGTTGTGCCAAATATTTTCCAGTTATATTGTACATTGTGCACAGTTTATTTTTAAAAAATCCATCAAAGTGTTACAGTTGTGTTACAAACAAAAAAAACTCTTGTTTTTTTTAACCACATATGATAGAATAATAATGCCAAAAAATAAATACTGGGCAAAATTTTTTAGGAGGTTTTCAATATGAAAACAAGCGTACGCTTTTTAAGCATGCTCCTTGCGATTCTTATGATAGCAGGTGCAGCTCTCACAGCCTCCGCAGCAGGAACCGAAAAAAAGGAAAACGATAAGGCACTTCAACTTCTCGTTGACCTCGGTATCCTCGGAGGGTATGACGACGGCTCGCTCAAGCCTGAGAAACTGGTAGAGCGTGACGAAATGGCGAAAATCATTTTCGTACTTTACACCACATTTACAGATGCTGGTGCTGGTGCAGCGACCTTTAAGGATGTTCCTGGGGATAACTGGGCTGCCGGCTACATTTCGTGGTGTTCGTCAAAGGGTATTGTTGGCGGTTACGGTGACGGCAATTTCGGACCCGACGACAACGTTACATATGACCAGGCACTCAAGATGGTTGCAGGTGCCCTCGGTTACACAGACTGGGATTCAAAGTTCTGGCCCGTTGATGTCAGAATGAAGACTCTCACAGACCTTAATCTCGGTGAAAACATTACCGGAGTTGCAGGCGGTGACTATGTTACAAGAGCACAGGTTGCTCAAATTGTATACAATGCACTCTTTGCACCTATGAATGAGACAAAGACCATTGAACAGAAATTACCCGGCACAGAGTTTTTGTTCCCTGTTTCTGTTCCCAAGACTCTTGCGGTTGATACATGGAACTTCGGTGAGGTGTACACTCGCATTACCGCTGTTGATGGAATCGGTATGAACATCGAGGATAAGGATGTTACCCTTGATGGACTTGGCGAGTTCTCACTTGAAGAGCTTGGACTCAGCGAGTATGCTAACGAGCTTACAGACATTCTCTTTGCAAACGTAAAACTTATCTATGATGCAAAGCAGGGGTTTGATACAGAATCTATCATTGCTTCATCTCTTGTTGTAGCTGCAGAAGAAGAGGTAGCTATTGTTTATAACGAAAAAGAAGATAAGGTGATTGTCGGTGATGAAGAAATCGACGATGATGCTCGTGTTATTTCAGTTGACGTTAGAGGCAACATCGTTTATTCTCCTTTGACAAGTGAACAGGTTCCGGCCGAGGATTCACTCTATACATCAATCGCTTATGACCTCGACGAGGATGGAAAGTTTGATATAGTTTACTGGGATTATCTTGCAGCATTTGTAGTTACCGGCAAGACAGACAAGGAAACTAGAATTGCGCTCTACGGAGACCCGAACACAACTTTCGCAATTAAGAACGAAAACATAGTTCTTTCAAGTGGTGTGCTTGAGGAAGAAGACGTATTTGTCGGTAAATTCATTTACAATGACCTTTACGTTGAAAAGGTTGTCGCTCCCGTAACAGCGGCTGCTGCTAAGTACAGCGGAACAAAGCTTACGCTTGCTGATGTAGGCGAAGTTCAGATCAACAAGGAAGTATTCGTTCCCAATAGCATTCGCATGATTTATGAAGATGTTATGGAGCTTAACGATAAGGGTGAAACTACCGCGTATAATTATTACATTTACGACGGTAAGGTATTCGGATCTGATACAATTGTAAATGATTCAGAACTTCAGTTCGCAGTTCTTTCGTATATTAATGCACCCGAAAAGAATGTATTTAACGAAATAACAAAGGATAATGAAACTCTTTACACTGCTGTTGTTACAATCGACGGCAAGGAAAAGACAGTAGATCTCAATCCTGACGATACAATCGACGAGCTTGGTATCGCGGATAATGAAGATGCTATCCTTGCAGAGTATGGTAAGGTTTATACCAACAACGGTGTTGATGCAGTTGAAGGTATAGGCAAGTACATACTCAACCGCAACATTCTTGTTACTTACACTGTAGATGAAGACGGCTTCTACACATTCACTACAGCGCCTGAAACAGAGGATTACATAGTATATCCTGCAGGTACAACTGTTGAATATGATAAGAAGACAGGTATCTACAAGCTCTATAATGCTGAAGGCATACTTCTTACAAACAGAGCAGTTTTCGCTGATACTGCAGTAATCTACTACACTTATCAGAAGGAAACAACAGGCAAGTATACATACCTTGGCGCTTACACAGCTACAACTCTTCCTGAAAACTTCGCAAAGATGACAACTACAAGTCCTATATATGCGAAGGCAGACGAAGATGAAATATTCATTGAGATTGCATTTACTATGGTTGACGGAAAATCTATTGAGTATCAGAAGGATGCTACCGCTGACTTCAGAACAGATGCACGTCAGATTTTCTATTGCTACCAGAACTCTAACCAGGTAATGGCAGAGGATAGCAAGAATCTTAACTATTCATACTTTATGAGACCTATCTACAACGGTGGAAACCTTGTAGAAAGTGTTAACACAGAGCTTACCGCTAAGGAAGGCGCTACAAATGCTAAGCAGGGTTCACTCTATGCTTGGGATGAGGAAACCAAGAACTATGTTCAGATTTCCAAGTCAACTCTTGAGGAACTTGGTGTAACTTCAATTGGTATGTATACTTTTGATGACCTCATCAACGGATGCATCATCACCGAAGCAGGCAGCAAGTATGCAGACGGTATTAAGATTGCTCCCGATGCAAGCATTTGGTGTCTTGGCGGTACAGCAACATCATTTGTGACTCTTACGGTAGAGGGTATCCAGACATCTCTTGACATAGCAGAAGAAGGCGAACTTACAACAAGAGTTATAATCGGTACTTCACTTGATGATAATGGTGAGGAAATAGCTTCCGTTGTTATCATTGAGCAGGTTGTATACAATTCTTCAGGAGATCCTGCTTACAACACAAGAACACTCTTTAATTCCTTTGCAGGCTGATATCAAAGTCAGCAAATAAGTAAATAAACAAAAACGGCATAAAGATTTTAGGAGGTTTTCGCTATGAAAACATGTATGCGTTACTTAGCGGTCGTTTTTGCTGTGGTGATGATAGTTTGCTCACTTTCTGCGGTGTCAGCTGCATTTCCTGACGTAGCAAGTGATAACGTTCACGCAAGCGCCATTAGCACAATGACCAACCTCGGTATCCTTGGTGGATACGAGGACGGAACCTTCAGACCTGATAATCTTGTAAGACGTGATGAGATGGCAAAGATCGTATTTGTTACTTACACAACTTACACAGACGCAGGCGAAGGCACATTAACTTTCCCCGATGTTCCTAAAAACAGCTGGGCTAAGGGATACATCTCATGGTGCGCCGGCAAGAACATTGTTGGCGGTTATGAAGACGGAACATTCAAGCCCGAAGGCAACATCACATACGATGAAGCACTTAAGATGGTTTGCGCAATGCTCGGCTACACAGATTTCAAATCAGATTTGTGGCCTGTTGACGTTAGAACCAAGGGTCTTATCGAACTCAAACTCGGTGAAGGTCTTGAAGGCATCACCGGTGACACAGCACTTACACGTGCACAGATAGTTCAGCTTGTTTACAACTCTCTTGATAAGCCTCTTTACCAGGAGATTGAAGCAGCTGACGGTCCTCTTTCCAACATCGGAGCAGTAACACTTAAGCCCGTTACAAGCGTTAAGGATGCTATTTGGGGTGTTAAGGAAATTTCAGCTCAGATCATCGGTACAGAGAACTATGGATTTATTGACCTTGAAAAGAATATTCAGGGTAAGAAGACAGAAGACGAAGGTACAATCCTTGTTCGTCTCACATATGATGACGAAACAACAGAAGATAAGCTTATCAACCTTGAGGATATCGGACTTAGCTCATACATTGGTTCTTCCGATGACCTCCTTATCCTCTACATCGACATCATTGCTCAGGGTGACAAGTACATTTCATGCTCACTCAAGGGTACACGTAAGAACGATATCACCAGTGGATATGCAAGTACCGACGGCGTTGAGTACTTCACAAGCGGCGGCTCAAAGTTTGCAAAATATGGTGTTAAGATCGAAGGTGTAAACTACTACAATGAGCGCTTCCTTAACCTTAGAAGACTTACATACTTCGAAGATTTTGTTCTTGCTACCAACCCTCACGTTGACGGCACAGGAAAGATTGTAAACGAGTTTAAGATTCTTTACTCATGGAACACAGCTCACACCAGATGGAATGAATCAACATTCTCTTTCACACAGGGATACCACAAGATCCAAAACGCTATTGATGCTGATTCTGACGGATGGTTCGATTACTTCATTATCGAGTTCAAGGAACTCTTCAGAGTTAAGAAGATAACATCCAAGACAATCGAGCTTGAATATCTCCATGCAAATCAGAATGCAACTTGGAGACCTGTTCCCGATTATAAGGATCCCGCAACAGGTACAGTGCTTTACGAAGGTCTTGACCTCGTATTCCCCAAGGAAAATGTAGCTGTTATGTCACCCCTTGAAGAAGGTATGATTATCCAGGGTTATCAGCTTGGTGATACATTCACAGTTACAGCTGAAGCTTTGATCGAAACAGGATACTGCGTAAAGTATGATGCCACAAACCTCAAGTACACACTTGACAACGGCAGAACACTCGGCGGCGACTATACAGACTGGAGAGTATGGGATTCTGACTCATATGCTCCTACAATGTTCTCAAACTTCAATAAAGCAATGGATCCCCTCATCGGTATCGGTGCTTCAGGTAACTACAATTACGCTAAGTACTGGACCATCGAAGACAAGATTATTTGGATGGAGCCCATTTCAGCTGAAGAAGCAGGCGATGCCGGCAACGGTTACAACAAGGCGCTCCTTCTCTATGTAACAGAGCCCACAGAGCCTCAGATCAACGAAGCAACTAAGGAACACGAAATATTCTACCCTGCATACCTTGTTATCAATGGCAGAACAATTCTCGTAAACCTTAACCCTGATTTCGCAATTGATAAGTTCTCAGCAGAGACAATCGCTCAGGATGGTTCACCCTACAGAGCATCTGTTGTTAACGATAACGGTATCAACCGTGTTATGTATGTAAACAAGCTTGTTACATACTCAATCGACTCCAACGGTTACTACACACTTTACACAGATAATGATACAATGACAGATGCTACAACAGGCGATGTTATTGAGATGGTAGTTCCCGCAGATGAGAAGAACGTGATTTCAATTGACCAGTCAACCGGTATCATTTCAATCAGAAATAACGGTGTAACTGTTCAGTCTAAGATTATTCTCGGTGCTAACTCACTTATGTACTATCCTTACACAAAGGATACAACCGGTGTTCATGAGCACATTGATTATTACAGAGGAAGCGAAATCCCCGCTGACTTTGAACCAACATTTGTAAGAAGTGATATCTACCTTACATATGATGAAGAAACAGGTCTCTATGAGCTTGGAACTCTCGTTCTTGATTCGAAGCTTGGTGGTACAAGTACAGTCAAGAGCGACTGGAGAAAGGATGCACGTGAGCATCTCTATGCAATCCTCGACACAGAAGCAGTTGCTGAAGATGGAGAGATATACGCAAGCTATTCATTCATAACTCTTTCGACATTCGATCCTCTTGAAGGTATCAACAAGTCTCTTGAGTATGCGGCAGCACTCAAGGCTGAAAAGAACAAGATTTATGCATGGGATGCAGTTGAAAAGGATTACGTTGAAGTAACTACATTAAACTGCGAAGCACTTAAGACAAACGAAGTTGTCAGCGATATCTACGTTGATAAGAAGGTAGTCTTTACAACAAGCTTCGGCGAAGGCATGAAGATTGACGATACTGTTAAAATTGTAGCAGTAACAGACAGAGAAACAGCTACAATCAAGGCTATTACATTTGAAGACCTCGTTGCTGTATACGACACAATCGCACAGTATAACGAAGATAATGAAGAAACTGTTGGCTTTACACCCGCAAAGCTTACAGCAACAATCGGTACATACACAGAAGATGAGAATACTATGATTGCTTATGTTCTTATTGATTGGGTAGAGTACGATGCAGAAGAAAACAAGCTTATTATTGCAGAAGAAATCGACGAATAATAACCTACTTGACGAAAACCTCTTTATACATATGAATTGAAACTTCCTAAATACATTCCTCACGGGCGAAGGCGGAACGCCTTCCCTGTGGCGGGAGTGTGAGTGAAGAAGATGTAAAAAGAGGTACAAGAATTAACAGTATTTGAAGTTTAATTCCAACAAAAATATGGAGGAAACATTATGAAATCAAGAATTGCAAACCGCTTTCTCTTGACAGCGGTTATGGCTCTTATGCTTTGCGCAGTGCTTGCAGTTTCGTCGTTTGCTGCCATCGGACTTACCGAAGAAGGTAAGCTTGCAGGTCTCACCATTGGCAAGTCTTACACAGCAGCACCCTATGACATCATTGCAAACACCACAGGCACAGCACAGTCGGTTGACAAGAATACCGATTTCGATACTCTTGGAGCCGGCATTTGGGCTGTTTCAGACGGCACAACAACCGAGTATGTATTTGTTAAGGGCGCAGAGTCCGGACAAGTATCATACTGGGATACAACAAACAACGTTGCTCTTGCAGTAGCAGGCGATAGAAGCACCAAGGGACTTACAACAGGTCTCTGGACAAGAGGCGACAACGGTTCATACAAGACAACAGGTCCTATTACCGTTGATGAAAACGGTGTATCAGTTGTTCTTGGTACAACAACAGCACAGAAGGCGTCTCTTTCAATGACAGAGCTCCTTTACGGCTTTACAAAGAATCAGGTAATCCCCGCAAACGCATTTACATCATGGAATGTTACAGTAGCATTCCCCACAGCGTATGCAACAGGTTACAGCGCAGCCAACCTCTCCGGTACATTTACATTCTATGTAAAGAATCCCGGTGACACAGAGCCCACAGCTATCACAACTCCTATCGCAGGTGTTGATAGCGGCTCACTCGCTATTTCAGCTCCCGCAGCTCTTACAGCTTCAAACGGTTATATCGTAGGTATCGGCTTCCAGCCTTGGGCTAATTGGACAGACGGTACAAACCTTTACGGCGATAAGAACCTCCCCGCAACAATCAAGCTTAACAAGGGTGTAAATACTCTTGGTTACACACTTAAGTATGCAGCAGCTGACGTTGAAGCAGCAAGTGTATCTCTCAACAAGACAACACTTAACCTCAGCGTAGGCGACACATACCAGCTTACAGCAACAGTACTTCCCGAAAACACAACTGTAAAGACTGTTAAATGGTCAAGCAATGATGCTGCAGTAACAGTTAATAACGGTCTCGTTACAGCTGTAAGTGCAGGTACTGCTACTATCACAGTTAAGACAGTTAACGATAAGAGTGCAACATGTACTGTTACAGTTACAGCTGAACCCGCTCTTCCCAACCACGAGAACCTCGGTGTAACTCTTGCAGGTACAGTTGACGGTCTCGAGGAAGGCAAGGTATATACAATCCAGTCATATGACATCATCACCGGCACAAAGGGCGCAAAGTCAGCTCTTGACGCTACAACTGTTATAGATGCAGGTCTTTGGTACGTTTCAAACGGTGAAAAGGGCGGCTATGTATTCATGGCAGGCGAAAAGTCCGGTGAGATCACTTACTGGGATATCGCAAACAACAAGCCCTTCAATATTAATAACACAACAAGCACAGCTCCTGTAGCAGGTCAGTGGACAAGAAGCGCTGACGGTGCTTATGTAACTATCACTACATACTCAAACGGTCAGGGTACAGACCAATCTGTATGTCTCCACTTCAACAAGGACAAGTTCCTTAACAAGGCAGAAGGTGCTACAAACTACGCAGGCTCAACTCCTAAGACAGGTGCTGACAACAAGCTTCAGGAATCCGTTATTTACTACGGCTTCACAGCAGAGCAGGTTGTTCCCGCTTCAATGGTTCAGGATTTGACCGTTCGTTCAATGACAACAAGAACAGGTGCTTGCTCATACAACACAGGCAAGACATCAGCTGATCATAAGGGTACATTTACATTCTATGTATACAATCCTGTGACAGGCGAAACAACAACCTACGACGTTGACACAGTTGGCGAGCAGAAGGTATTCACAGCTCCCGCAGCTATGGCAAGCAATGAAGACGGATACGTTATTGGTTTTGCATTTGCTCCTTTCGCAAAGAGTGCTGACGACCTTCTCGTATGTGCTTCAACCGACCTTAATGCTGCAAACGGTTATGCACACTTCGGTCTCAACGCAGGTGTAAACAAGCTTACTCTTAAGGCTTCAACACTTCCCGCTCCTAAGGGACTCGAAGTAGTTGATAACAAGATTTCCGGTCTCAAGGACGGCAGCTACTATCAGTATGCACCCGTTACACTTGCAACAGGTGGCGTGCTTACAGTTGGTACTCCCGTAGCTCTTGACGGTGCTGCAACTCCCATGGGTCTCTTCGTAGTTCGTGAGACAAATGCGGCAGCAACAAACTACACTGCATGGTCAGATATGCTCTACATTGCAGGTACAAGCCTTAATAACATTCTTCACACAGAGCAGAAGACAGGTACAGGCGGATCAAATAACGGTAGAGTAATGGACGTTCCCGTGCTTGTTAACATCGGTGGTCCTACTACTGCAAATGTTAAGGTAAACACCTTCAACACAGGTAAGTGGTCAGGCTTCTCCATCGGTCACGGACTTCAGGTATCATACGGCTTCACTCCTCTCATCATGGGTGGTACAAGCTGTTACCTCTACACAGAAATTGCAAACTATCTTGATTCAACAGATGCAACAGTTAAGGCTGAAAAGCAGGCTCAGGCTCAGGAAATTTCAAGCGGTGTATACTTCTCATACGGCTATGAACCCGATGAGATCATCGCTATGAAGGACTGGGCAAGCTACCAGTTCAAGGTAACAAAGCGTCAGGGCGGTCTCGCTGTAACAGCCGGCGCGCTCAAGACAAGAGTTACACTCTTTGTTGCTGACCTTGAAGGCAATGTTGAAGAAAGAGTTGCTCTTTACGACACAGTTTACGATGGATCAGGCAAGACTATCACAATCAAGCAGGAAGACTTCGCTGACAACAGCGGCTACATTGTAGGTATGAAGATTCAGCCTTACTTCGCTCCCGAAGGAACTGTTCTCACACCTTCATCCAAGACTGCGGTAGACTACAACCTTATCCTTATGGAAAACACATATAAGGTAGTTCTTCCCAAGCAGCCCAAGCCCACAGGTCTTTACATCGAAAACGGTGTAGTTAAGGGACTTAATGCAAGCAAGACATATGCATGGGCATATCAGTATGTTGATTCACAGAGTGCTTCAACAACACTTCCCGCAGGTACAACAGAAATCAGCGGTAAGACAGGTCTCCTTTCTATCATGATAGCAGGTGACAACATTACAACAGCTAACTCTGACCCCATTCTCTTCTACGTTCCCGGTTCTGCGAACGACAGAGCAACTATCGGTCAGATCACAGCGGACAAACCCGCTTTCAAGACAAGCTCAGAATGGATTCCCGGCACATGGACAGGTTCATACCTCTCATGGCACGACCAGACAACAGGTGCATATTCATTCCTTGACCAGACAGCCGGTGTTGCTGCAGGTGATGCTGAAAAGCTTTGGCTCTACCAGAACACCAAGGAACAGGCACAGGCAAGACTTGATGCAGACGCAGATAAATCAGCAGCAGACGGCGTTCCCTCAGCTTGGACAAACAACAATGTAACTTCGAAGCCCTCAAGACTTCAGGCAGTAATTGATTCTCACTATGCGGCAGCTGATTATGCTGAAACTCTTGAAGCAAACAAGGCAGCACATCAGCAGAAGATTGCAAGTGCATTTGAGACAAGATACATCGCTTACGCATACGATGAAACAGAAATCATCCCTGTAAGCCAGCTTATTGAAATGTCATTTACACACAAGTCAAGACAGACAGACTTCACATTCACAGCAACTCCCAAGACAGTATTCTATGTAATGGACCTTGACGGTACAGTAACAGAGTATGAAACAATGGGTCTTGCAATCGAAAACAAGGTAGGCGTATGGAACAAGACAACAGTTGACGTTCAGTCAATCGAAAACTGGCCTACAGAAGGCTATGTAGTTGGCGTTAAGTTCTATCCCTACGGCGAAGTTGAAGCTGAATCGATCGTGTTCTCAAAGACCGATATGAGAGTTGACGCTTCTAACATTGCATACTCATTCACACAGCATCACGTTTGTATGGGTTACTACTATGATCCCTATACAAGCTACGTAATCCTTGCACCCGCTGAAGCTCCTACCTTTGAGGTATCAGCTAACGCAAACGGCGAAGGATATGATGTCAAGATTACAGACTACAGTTCAGCAAACGTATACGAGTACAAGGCAGCAGGTGAGGCTACATGGACAACTGTAACAGATGGCAAGTTTACAGTAGCTGAAACAGGCACATACACAGTAAAGGTTTCAGGCGACCTTCTTATTGGTACAGCTGAAGCTGACTGTGTAGTAGAAAAGCTTACTCCTACAGCTCCCACACTTGAATATGCAGTTAACTCTGCTGACGATTTCAAGGTAACAATCAAGAATGCATCCGCGCTTTACACTTACGAGTATAAGGCAGCAGCAGACGCTGATTGGACAGCAGTTGAAGGTAACTCCTTCGTAGTTGCAGCAACAGGAACATATGAGGTTCGTGCAACCGGTGAGGTTTGGAACGGATATGCAACAGCAAGCATTGATGTTGCACTTGCAACTCCCGAAGCTCCCAAGGTATCAGTAGTACCCGGCGAAGGCGCTGACTTCACAATTACAATCAAGAACTTCTCAGACCTTTACACATATGAGTATAAGCTTGACGAAGAAGCTGATTGGACAGCAGTTCCCGCAGGAGAGAAGTCATTCGTTATCTACGTTGGCGGTCAGTATACAATCCGTGCAGGCGGTAACGTTTATGACGGATACGCTACAACAGCATTCAAGGCAGTTGAAGTTCCTCAGGCTATCAAGGCTCTTGAATTTGACGGCACAACACTTACAGGACTTGATGCAACACTTGCATATGAGTTCGCAAACGTTAACTACCTCGGTATTAACGACAACTGGACTGCAATCCCCGCAGGTACAGAGTACACATTCGTAGAGCCCGGTCTCTACCTTGTAAGACTTGCAGCTACCGGTACAGAAGAGGCATCAACAGGTCTCGTATTCAACGTACTTGGTAAGATTGCAGACAGAGGTACAATCATCAACCTCGAGACAAAGGCTTATGCAAACGGTACAAACTGGGATAAGAATCTCAGAAGCCTTGATGTTCTTAAGTGGACAAGCTATGCTGACAAGGCTAACCCTGAGTTCTCAGTTGGACGTTGGTCAGGCTGGAGAGTTGGCGACCTTCCTTATTGGGCACAGGATTGGCTTACAGCAATCGGTTCAACAAATTACGTTACACATACCGACCTCGGTGCTAAGATCACTGCAGGTACAATGTCACAGGAAGAGGTAAGAGAATTTGTTTCAACATTCGTATTCAAGTATGCATACGAGAACACAGAAATCATTCCTCTTACAGATCTTGAAGCATTCAAGGTTCGTACAGGTCCTCGTCAGGGTCACCTTATCGCACAGGGCGACGTATTCACAAAGTTTGTATTCTATATTGCAAACGACTACGGCGAAGTTGAAACTCGTGAGCTCCTTCTCAAGGCTGACTACTCAGCTGTAGCAACAAAGACAACACATACTATCAGCGCAGCTGATTTTGAGGATGTAAACGGATATATCGTAGCTATTGATGTATATCCCTTCGGTTATATTCCCGAAACAACAACCTTCAAGGTATCAGGAACAACAGGTCAGGACTACGAGGCTAAGTTCCTTGATTACCAGGTTAAGCTTCCCAGAATCGACGCTCCTACAACTCTCACATTCAACGAAAAGACACAGCTTGTAGAAGGCTTCGATGTTGACGCTGAATACTACTACGCTCCTTACACTGTAAACGGTGTAGGTGAAAAGAAGTATCACACAGGTGAAACACTTTCACTCGAAACAGGTCTTTGGGGAATCGGTCTTGTATCAGATGATCCCGAATTCGCTGATTCACTTCCTTACCTCGTATTCGTAAGAGGCGATGAAGAAGCAAGAAAGACTCTCGGTACAGACAGAGGCGACGGCTACTTTGTAGCAAGTTCCGGAACATCTGATTTCGTTCAGGGTTCATTCACAGGTAACGGAGCAGCTACTCACTCATCCTTCGGTACAAACGGTCTTTCCACACTTGGCGGACACGTAACAGGAACACATGCAGGCAATCTCGCAGCAGCAATTGCAGCTGAAGATGAAGCAGCAGAAGCAGCAGCAAGAAAGGCTATCGAAGATGTAGCAGCTACAGTTCTCTTCAGATATGCATATGCAAATGATGAAGTAATTCCTTCAAACGAGCTTCTCAACTTTAAGTTTGAGCTTCAGAAGAGAATGGGTTCACTCAATCTCGGTGCAGGCGTAACAGCAAAGGTTACATTCTACGTAATTGAAGCTGACGGCTCAATCGGCGAGTACGTTTGGGAAGAAGCTACAAGCACAACCTCTAAGACTGTACATGACATTGACGTTCAGTCAATCGAAGGATGGCCTATGGACGGCTATGTTGTAGCAATTGACATCAATCCTTGGACAAAGGTTAATGGCGATAACGTAGTAGTTCTCGACGCTAACAAGTACAACACAATGGCTCAGTTCAACCTTACAGGCTATGTAATCAAGCTTCAGCCCGCAGCTCCCGAACTTTATACCTTCGATGCTCCTGTAGGCGGACTTGGTGAAATCGCAGGACTCAATTCTAATATGGAATATGAGTACAAGGTTTGGGACGAAGATGCTCAGGATTATGTAGGCGAATGGACAAAGCTTCCCACAAACATCACATCCTACAGAATCAAGGCAGACAAGTACTACATCAGAGTTGCTGAATCAAGAAACTTCACAGTTTCCGATGCAGTTGAAATAGAAGTTAAGCAGTCAAACGAGGCTCGCGAATCACTTCAGAACGAAACCAAGAAGATTCACCTTCCCAACGATTTCATCGAGCTTAAGGCTAACTATGAAATCGATGCTAAGAGCAAGATTTGGATTGCAAGACTTGCGCTTGATAACATCAAGGCAGTTGCTCCCGACTCAACTCTTACAATTATCGGTGACGGCTTCAAGTACGTTGCAGTAGCTTCAGACATCAGCACTGAAAAGGCTATTCACTACTACAACCTTGCAATGACCTTCAACGGCGACAGCAGACATGACACAACATATGAAGAGATAGTTAAGCTCGCAGGTGATGACTACGTAACAGAATTCTTCACAGAGTCTGTTGACGGTGTTCCCTTCGAGGATGCTGAACTCTACATTTATGTTGGTACTAAGTATGACGGTCAGGAAGTTGAACTCAGAACTTACAACGAGAGAATCGGTAAGCTTCGTAAGGCTGAGTCAGCTACAGTTGAAAACGGATGGGTAATGTTCAAGACATTTGGCGAAACATACGTAATCATTTCAACAGAAGAATAATAGCAAAAAGCTATACAAATTAAACCAAGGCACACTTCCGAAAGGGAGTGTGCCTTATTTTAAGCAATATGGAATAGGTATTCCTTTATTTACATACAAAAAAGAGGCTGTAGCAAAACGTTGCTACAACCCCGAATTTTTGTACAAAATAACAAATAAATTGCGGGCATAACAGCAGAGGCTGTTATGAAGTGAAGTGCACCTAAAGGTGCGTGAAGAGTGAAGTATTTGGCTTTGCCAAAAATGAAGTTATACGGCATTGCCGTATAGTTTTGGTTGAAAACTTCGTTTTCTTCCATTAAAATATGGTAGCAAAATCACGATTTTCGTAGGGAACGGTTCGTAACTGTTCCGCATACAATCAAATTGGAAATTTTGGCATTTTTATGCCGAAATTGTCCATAACGTTGCCCGTTTGGGGCAACATTTCATTCAGCTTTGCTGAATTTCATCCGCCATAGGCGGATTTCACCCATCCGAAGGATGGATTTCATTGCATAACGCTTGTCCCCGACGGTCCGTAATTTGTGTATATTGCAAATATTGCTACAACCCATTTTAATTTATTCTTTATTATCTTCTGTTGCTTCTTTTATTACATGCTTTGTATATACAAGACTTGCAAAGGCAAAGCAGGCAGCGCGTATTATTTCAAGCTCTTTGGTACAATCCTTGTCAGGTGCTTTTGGGAATTTGTCGGGAGCAAAGACTGTTTTTATTGCCTTTTCCAGTTCTTCACAGAATATGCCGTAAAGATCTTTTACTGTGCTTGTTTTCATCATAAATTCTATTCCGTTGCATAATTCGGAAATAGAAAACAAGCTTTTCAAAAGACATACGACGGTGAAGTAGGAAAGGTGTACTCTGTCATATTTTTTATTTATGGGAGGTTTTACAATCTTCTGCTTCACATAATTGTTTATCATATTTGATGTGAAGGACATTTCAACCGTATCTTCGAAAAAAGAAACGTGGCGCTGTATGACCGACAACACTTGGTCTGCGTATAGTTCGACATCGGGGAACTCTTCCCATCTCGGGCAGTGATAGTTTAAATATTCTTCTCTTGTTTTCATATTAAAATCCTTTAAATTATTTTTCGAATATAGTATATCATAATTTGAATTTGGAGTCAATAGTATTAAAAACTTTTATAAATTATTATTTAGTTCTTGACATAACAATAAAAATATGGTAACATAGTATTGAAAACAAGCAAAAGTAATTTATAAAACAGAGGTGTAATTATGGCAAAGTATAAGTATAGACCGCTAAACGATTTCAGCTCTATTAAAGAGCTTATTCAGACATCTGCTGCAAAGGCACCCGACAGAGCAGCGTTTTGCTTTAAGAAGAAGGGTGAACAGTGCACAGTTACTTATCAGGAATTTTATGATGCTACAAAAGCGCTCGGTACAGCACTTGCACACAGAGGACTTACTGACGGACACCTTGCATGTATCGGTGAGAACAGCTACAGCTGGCTTCTTACTTTTCTGACTGTTCTTCAGTCGAAGGGCGTTTTTGTTCCCATTGACACCGAGCTTCCTTTGAAGGATGTTGAACACATTCTCGAAGAGGGTGATGTAACAGTATGTTTTTGCTCAAAGAAGCACGAAACACGTTTTATGGAATCAGAGAACGAATATCCGAACATTAAGTATTTCATCTGCTTTGACAGAGAAGAGGATGACGGAAGATGGCTTTCCTTTGATAAGCTTGTTGAAGAAGGTGCAAAGCTTCTTGAAGAGGGTTCAACTCAGTTCCTTGAGGAGACTCGTGACGAATATGCTCTGAAGCTTATTTCATTCACTTCGGGAACCACAGGACTTTCAAAGGGTGTTATGCTTTCCGAACATAATATCGTTGCATGTATCAAGCACGGACTTCAGGTAGCTCACTATTATGCCAAGACTCTTTCAGTGCTTCCTTACCATCACACATATGAGGCAATTCCAGGTATCCTTGTTGAACTCAGAGAGAACGTAACAATTTGCATTAATGATTCACGTGCGGCAACTCTCAAGAATATGCTTCTTTACAAGCCCGAGCACATTTGTCTTGTTCCCGCTTTCCTTGATGTATTCTACAAGAAGGTATGGGAGAATATTGAAGCTCAGGGCAAGGCAGGTATGATAAAGGCGGCAATCAAGGCGTCAAACGTACTCAGAAAAATAGGCATTGACATGAGACGTAAGCTCTTCAAGGCAATTCACAACGCTTTCGGCGGAGAGCTTCGTCAGATAGTATGCGGAGGAGCACCGCTCAGAGCCGAGGTTGCAAAATTCTTTGATGACATAGGAATTACCGTTCTTAACGGCTATGGTATTACAGAATGTTCGCCTCTTGTAAGTGTTAACCAGAAGGACTTTAACGATCCCGCAACCGTTGGTGTTATTCTTCCTTGCATTGAAGTTAAATTTGATGATGTAAACGAGGACGGTAACGGTGAAATCTGTGTTAAGGGTGACACTGTAATGCTTGGTTACTATAAGAATGAAGAGGAGACAAAGAAGGTTCTTGAGCCCGACGGCTGGTTCCATACAGGTGACTACGGCGCAATGAACAAGAAGGGTCAGCTTCTTATTACAGGCCGTAAAAAGAATCTTATTGTTCTTAAAAACGGTAAGAACATTTATCCCGAAGAAATCGAAAACTACATTGCTTCCGTACCCTATATCAAGGAGGTAATGGTGTATGGAATCGAAGAAAACGGTCAGGAAGTCGGACTTTGCGCCGAAGTATTCCTTGACAATAAGGCAGTTGAGGAGCTTGGCGATGGTGTTGACATTCAGGCAAGACTCAAGACTGATATTAAGGATGCTTGTGCGGCACTTCCCGTGTATAAGCAGATTTCAAAGGTCGTTGTAAGAAAGAATGAATTTATAAAGACAACCACTAACAAAATAAGAAGACAGGATCCCGGAAACAAAACTCTTGACAAGTAAGCCTTTGTGTGGTAAAATATCTCGGTAAACACTGTGAACGAGATAGCTTTACCGACAAAAAGGTCAAAAGAGAGGGTAGATGGTGGAAATACCCGTCCTTTCGGTAACAGCACTTCACTCGGGAGTGGGTACGGTGAAATTTACAGTAGCTGTACACGGCAGTCTCCGTTATAGGACCCGAGAGTTATAAATTTGAGTGGTAACGCGGTCATCCGCCTCTGTATGTGCAGGGGCGGATTTTTTTAGCAAAAGGCAGAAACTTCAGATAATATTAGAAAGGAATGATATAAAATGAAAGAAAAGTTGATGCAGATACAAACGGATGCAGAAGCTAAAATTCTTGAAGCGAAGACAGAAGCTCAGCTTCAGGAAGTTAAGGTAGCTTTCCTTGGTAAACAGGGTTCGCTTACCGAAATATTGAAGGAGCTTCCCAAAATTGATCCGTCACTTCGACCCGAAATGGGCAAGGCAGTAAATGAGGTAAAGAATAAGCTCACAGAGACAATAGAAGCACGCCGTGAGGAGCTTCGTCTCAAGGCTTCTGAGATTCCCGCTGATTTTGACTATACACTTCCCGGAACTCTTCCTCCTGCAGGAGGACTTCATCCCATTACACAGATGCGCTATGACCTTGACGATGCCTTCCGTTCAATGGGCTTTGAGATTTACTCCGAGGACGATATCACCACAGAGTACTACGCTTTTGATAACCTCAATTTCCCTCCCAACCATCCCGCACGTGAGAGCATGGATACCTATTGGATAGAGGGACACGATACGGGTAAGCCGGAGGACAAGCTTTGTCTCAGACCTCACCTTACAGGTGGCTCTGTTCGTTATATGCAGACTCACAAGCCCCCTTACAGATTTGTATATCCCGGACACGTTTACAGAAATGAGACCACAGATGCCCGCCACGAAAGAGCTTTCTTCCAGTATGAGGCGCTTATCGTTGATAAGGACTTCACCTTCACAGCAGGTAAGGTAATGATAAAGAGCATCCTCTCAAAGGTGTTCGGTACAGACGTGCCTGTTCGTATGAGAGCGGGATTCTTCCCCTTCGTTGAGCCCGGCTTTGAAATTGATATGGGATGTCTTGTTTGCGGAGGTAAGGGATGCAGTGTTTGTAAGCATGTTGGCTGGATTGAGATAATGCCCGGCGGCACACCTCACCCCAATGTACTTCGTGCAGCGGGACTTGACCCCGACGAGTACACAGGCTTTTATGTAAATATCGGTCTTGACCGTCTTGTTATGATGCGCTACGGAGTAGACGATGTTCGTCTCTTCCACGGCACAGATCTCAGATTTTTGGAACAGTTCCATTAAGGAGGGAATAGAGAAATGAAATTATCTTTGAATTGGATAAAGGACTATGTAAAGCTACCCGACGATATGGACCTGAAGCAGCTTGCCTTTGACCTTACTATGTCCACTGTTGAGGTAGAAGGTGCCGAGGAGCTTGCACGTCGTTTCGACGGTATCGTTGTAGGTGAAATTAAGGAAGTACAGCCCCATCCCAACGCAGACAAGCTTCGTGTTTGTAAGGTTGATATTGCCGACGGTGAGATTCATGACATCGTTTGCGGCGGCTCAAACCTTGAGGCGGGAATGAGCGTTGTTGTTGCCTGTCCCGGTGCCATGGTACGTTGGCACGGTGAAGGTGAGCCCGTTGAAATAAAGAACACAAAGCTTCGCGGTGTTGCAAGCTTTGGTATGATATGCGCTTCTGTCGAGGTAGGTCTTGCTGACCTTTTCCCCGCGGCTGAAGAGCATGAAATAATGGATGTAACATCCTTTAAGATTCCCGCAGGCACTCCCGTTGCAAAGGCTTTTGGACTTGACGATATTATTCTTGAAATAGACAATAAATCAATGACAAACCGTCCCGACCTTTGGGGTCACTACGGTATAGCACGTGAGATATCGGCTCTTTACGACCTTCCTCTTGCAGAGTTTGCACCTTTTGATGCAGGAAATGTTGAAACACTTCCTCTTGAAATCGTTGATACAGAGCGTTGCCCCAGATACATGGGTGTAAAGATGGAGGGACTCTTTGTAAAGCCCGCTCCCTTTGAAATGCAGAGCCGTTTGTGGAGAGTAGGTCAGAGACCTATAAATGCTCTTGTTGACGTTACAAACTATGTTATGATGGCACTTGGTCAGCCCACTCACGTTTTTGATGCGGACAATATTTCCGACCATATTACGGTAAGACGTGCAAATGACGGTGAAAAGCTTCTCCTTCTCAACGATAAGGAGCTCGCCCTTTCATCCGATGACCTTGTTATTGCCGATTCCGAGGGTGCAGTTGCTCTTGCCGGCGTTATGGGCGGTGCAAAGGATTCTATCCTTCCCAAGACCGAAAAGGTTATTCTCGAGGTTGCAAACTTTGAGTCCACAGGCGTGAGAAGAACAGCTCTTCGCTATGACAACAGAACAGAGGCTTCGTCAAGATACGAAAAGGCGGTTGACCCCGAAAGATGTGACCTTGCACTTTCTATGACAATGAAGCTTTTTGCAGAGCTTTATCCCGATATGAAGGTTCTTGCCTTCAATGACGTATATCCGAATAAGCTTGTGAGAAAGGAAATCGACGTTGAGCTCAGCTGGCTTGAACGCCGTCTCGGTAAGAGAATCTCCAACGAGGATATTTCAAAGAAGCTCGGCCTCATGGGCTATGATGTAACATTTACAGATACAAAAATGCACATTGTTGTTCCTACATGGCGTTCAACAGGTGACGTTTCCATCAAGGCGGATATCATGGAGGAAGTAGCACGTATGTACGGCTACGAGAACTTCGAGCCCACTCCTATTGTTACAAGCTTTGAGGGGGCCGTAAATCAGCTTGATGTTGACCTTGTAAGAAAGATAAAGGAATATCTTGCAATTCGTTGCGGCATGCAGGAGGTGTTCACTTACCCCTGGATGACAGATTCCTTTGTTCATGCAGTGCTTCAGTCAACAGACGGAATCCTCAAGCTTTCCACGCCTCCCTCACCCGATGAAAGCTATATCCGTTCATCACTTCTTCCCAACCTTTGTAAGGCTGTTGTGAAGAATGAGAGATTCTACAGCGAATTCTCCATATTCGAGGAGGCGCAGATATTCAAGGATGAAAATTATACATCTCCTTACGATGAAAAGGAAAAGCTTCCCTCACAGCGCAGAAATATCGCAGGTGCTTTCGCAGCTCCCTCCGATACAGTACCCGCACTCTTCCGCAAGGCTAAGGGTGTAATTGAAAGTATGTCACGCTATACACACATGGAAGCTCTCACATTTGCAAGAGACAACAAGCCTGTATGGGCAGACGATGTTGTATGGTTGAATATTAAGCTTGGCGACGAGCAGGTAGGTAATATGGCGCTTCTTTCAAAGAAGGCATCGCTTGCTTGCGGTATCAAGAATCTCAGCGTAATACTCTTTGAACTTGATACAGATTCGCTCAAGCCCTTCACATCGAGAACAAACACATTTACTCACATTGCAGAGTATCCTACTATCGAATATGACGTGTCAATGCTCTTTGACCGTGATACAAAGTGGGAGGATATCAAGGCAACTGTTCTCAAGAAAAAGAACAGCGACAGCTTCCTTCAGGATGTTGATTTTGTTGATGAGTATAAGGGTGCTCAGGTGCCCGAGGGTAAGAAGTCTGTTACAATGAGACTTGTACTCGGCTCAAACGAAAAGACTCTCACCTCAAATGAAATTGAGTCTTGCGCTAATACCGTTATCAAGTTCCTTACCAAGAACATTGGTGGAGAAATGAGAACAAAGTAAAAGCAATAAAGATAAAAAGGCGGTGCTTCGGACACCGTCTTTTTATCACCTTTGCGCCAAAAATAAACTTTTCTTTTTTCAAAAAAATTTTCAAAAAGGTATTGACATTTCGAACTTCTTATGATATTATATATAAGCACTTTGGAGTGCCCATATAAGCGATAAGGCGGAATAGCTCAGCTGGCTAGAGCATTCGGTTCATACCCGACAGGTCGTTGGTTCAAGTCCGACTTCCGCTACCATATGGCCCGTTGGTCAAGCGGTTAAGACACGGCCCTTTCACGGCTGTAACATGGGTTCGATTCCCGTACGGGTCACCAAAAAAATAACATCCGAATTCGTTTCGGATGTTATTTTTTATCCAAGCCGCAGGCTTGGTATGGAATCACGCGTCAGCGTGCATGGCATTGCCGTAGGCGCATGGCATCACCAAAGGTGTATATATTGCGGCTTGATTCCATACGCGACTTTGTCGCAATTCCATACCGCAACAAGTTGCGGATTCCATACACGCCTATCGGCGTGATTCAAATGTGCTAATGAAAACAAAATCTAATATTTGTAAATTGCTTCTAACTTTGTCACACAAATAAAAAAATTTAGAGGTGAGTTATTATGGCGAAAAATTTATTACTTGAGTATTCCGAAAAGTTGGCTTGCGATATTCTTGTGCTTTGTAACAATCATAAAATTGATTCTAACACGGTTTATCAGATTAAAAAATCTTCGTCAAGTATTTTTGCCAATGTTTCCGAGGCTCAATATCCGCAAAGTCTTGCCGATATGTTGTCTAAATTTGAAATTGCTCGCAAAGAATGCGCAGAGACAGAAGGTTGGCTTAAATTGATTTTTTCTGCCGGTAGCATTAATGAAGATACTTTTAAAAAGCATAGAAATATGTGTGGGAGAATACGGAGAATGCTAACCTCCTCATGTATTACAATCGAAAACAAGTTAAAGCAAGGTTAATTTAAGCCTTGCTTTATTTTTCTTTAAGTACTTTATAACTCCCGTGTATGAACTTTAAGACCTGTGACAGTTAGGGGATATACAACACTTCGTGTTGATGATATACAAGACATTCGTCTTGATGATATACATTGCTTCGCAATGATGATATGCAATTTCTGCGAAATTGATGATATACAACGGCTTTGCCGTTGATTTTGAATTTTGCTTTTTTCGGATAATGCATTATTGTAATATATATAATTTTGTGATATAATCAGTTTGACAAATAAGAATTTGTAGGGATAAAAGGATGAAGATATTTTATACAAGCGAACGAGATATATGGCGAAAGTGGCTTGCTGAACACTTTGAAACGGAGAGTGAAATATGGTTTGTATTTCCAATGAAGGAATCAGGCGATAAAGCGCTTACCTATAATGATGCAGTAGAAGAAGCACTATGCTTTGGTTGGATTGATAGTACCATAAAACACATTGATCCTACGCATCGTGCACAGCGATTTACACCGAGAAAGAAAGGTAGTCCGTATTCACGCCCGAATATAGAAAGACTGATTTGGCTTGAAAGACAGGGGATGCTTCATCCAAGCATAAGAGATAGTGTATTGCCTTTGATTCATACACCGTATATTTTTCCTAATGATATCATTGATGCTATAAAAGAAGACATTGTTGCGTGGGAAAACTATGAGGAATTATCCGAGCCATACAAACGCATTCGTATTGCTTACATTGATGCGGCGAGAAAACGACCCAACGAGTTCAAAAAACGCCTTGAAAGTTTTATTAAAAAGACTCGTGATGGGAAGCTGATTATCGGTTTTGGCGGAATAGACAAGTATTATGGTTAAGATGTCAAATTCCAATAGGTCGAACAGTTAGACAAATAAGAATTTAACGGTCAGTTCTCACTCTACCATAGGTTTACTTCTCCTCACTAAACCAATGGTGGGTATCATCGATAAAGCAATATCCAAATGAGAACGCGGCGTGGCAATGCCCGATACTTCGATAATGCTTGAACTCTGTGATATTCTTTGCATCAGTGTAAATGAATTATTAAGTGGGGAGAAAAACAACATGGAAAATAACAATCAGAAAAATGAGCAGCTTTTGCTTGATATGGCAAAAGAATTAGAGAAGAAAAACAAAACAATTTGGTCTTCTATGTGGGCGATTATGATTGTAAGCATGACAGCCCTAATGGCAGGTATCTTTATTGCTGCATTTTTGATTCCTGAAGGAGTATGGCAGCTTGTCACCATTCTTGTTGTTTGTATCGTGTTTTTGATACCGTGTTTCTATGCATTAAAGCTTGAAGTCAGTGTGGGTGCTTACAAGTGCAAAAATTGCGGTTACGAGATTGTGCCTACCTATTCAGAAGCATTATGGGCAATGCATAGAGGAACTACCCGTCACTTAAATTGTCCGAAATGCAACAAATGGACTTGGTGCAAAAAAGTATTGAAAAAGTAAATCCCAATTTGACATCAAGGTTTATAGGTGTTCCTTTCACTCACTATTCCGAAACTAAAGCCCGAATCACGTTTAAAATTTGATTCGGGCTTTTTTGCATATAATCAGTTTACAAATTCTTTTCAAAGAAATCCATAAACACATTCCAGTCTTCTCTGGACATAAAGTGACGGCCTTGACGAACGTAGAATCCCATTTCGCCGTCTATTAAGGGCTCGCCGGGGGAGGGCATTTTTTCGTCCGAAATGAGACCATTACCTCCAAGCATTCTGTAAACACGGCTTGCGTCGACCATGGACAAATACTCCGACAAAGGGTCCATGCCGCCATCATTGGTAGCGCCTGTCACAAAGACATATCCGGGTGCCTGACAAGCCATCAAAAAGTTCATATCGTAGGGTAGCTCGGCGTGTGGTACATTCTCAAAGGTTTTGAATTTCTCACAAAAGAAATTGTAGCTTCCCACTCTCAAAAAGGCGGGAACATCCTCGCCTATGTGACCTCTTATAATGCCGGCACCTCCGTAATTACCGTTGTTTCCGTAAGCCATATAAAATCTTGAGTCTTGCGCTCTGCACCAAAGGGCGGTCTTTCCGAGTCTTGAATGTCCCGCAACGGCTATTCTTTCGGTGTTTATGTCACCTCTTGTTACAAGATAGTCCATAATTCGGCTTGCTCCATATGCCCAGAGTCCAACAAGTCCCCATTCGCTGAGACTTCTTTCTCTGTCGCCGATGAACATTCCCGCAAGACCGCTTGAAAAGTCACCGAATACGGTGTCGGGAGTAATATCCTGATAATTGACTGTTACCACTCCAAAGCCTCTTTCGATTATTTCCTCTTCGGGAAAGGGATAATTCGGTCCGAAGCTTAAGTATACGATAACGGGCGGATTCTTTCTGCCTGTGGGAATTGTTATTTCCACAGGGAAGCTGTAATCTCCTTTAGGTGTATCAAAGGTGATTATTCGTGTTTCACTTACGGCTTTTCCACCGAAATGCTTGAATCTGTTTGCCACTCCCTCGATTCCTTCAACCTTCTTTGGTGGCGGAGGAGTGATGCCGAACAGATTCTCGGATAAAATATCAAGTAATTCTTTTTTTCTTTGTGCCCAGTTCTTTTCTGTGACAACACTACCGTCATTCATCAAAAGAATATCGGGCAAATTTCTTTTTATAAGCTCGTCTTTGATATTCATATCTTTATACCCCGCTTAAAATATGCATATTTCTTATTTCTTCGTTTTCTATTTTATCATTAACCGAGTAGGCGTGACCTTCGGCTTCGTTACCGTGATAGGTAGTGAGATTTTGATTTCTTGCTTCGCTTATTATTTCAAGGCAAACGCTTTCAACTGTATTCTGTATATCTGCGGAGTTACCGAACAGCAGCTCTTCCAAAGCTTTGGAGAGATGAGAAAGCTTTGACAGGTCTTTTAATGCTCTGAAGCACCATTTATAATAGGGGAGATAGTGCTTGTTCAAGAGAAATACTGCGTGAAGCGAGTGCTTTACAAATTCATTCAGGGTCAGTTGTGCGGCGGCATGTTCACCACGTGCGAGACATCGAGGAAAGTTGTACTGACCTGTTTGCCCCATCATAAGAAGCTCACCCGACAGTTTTTTCAGCCTTATTTCCTCCGGCATATATGTAAGCTCTTCACGTATTGATGTGAATACACCGCTGTCGTCACGGAAAATTTTGCCGTTGACAGCCTCCGCAACCGATTGCTCGGGCAGATTCATCCAGTCAAGGAGTGAAAGGCTTCCGTCGGGAGTGCCTGTCTTATCGAGAAGAAAATCACCTATATTTATAACTCCGTGACGGTTTCCTCCCACGGGGCTCAAAGTGCTTCTCTTAAAGCCCATGAATTCACGTGGGAGCTTTGCATAGGCACGTTCAAGAGCAAATGCGGTTTTTCGGTCAATGCTGTCGGTGATGAATATACAAAAGCCTGGTTCAAAGTCATGGTCACGGGATATTTCGTCATCCCATCCAAAGCACTCCGAGCCGCTTCCCGCAAGACCTATCGCAAGCTCAAATACAATGTCGGAAAACTGTTCCTCCAGCATTTTTACGCCGTATTCGTTATAAAACTTTTCCGAAAGTTCAATTCCCTTCATATATCTTCCGTGAGCGCTCCTTTAGTTCGTTTTCGTAGAGGAAATAGCCGTAGTATCCGTATACTGACGAACATTTTTCACACACAAAGGCATAGTGACCGTCCTTTATCGGATATGAATCCAACAGCTTTTCTGCACGGTCGAGATATTCTTTTATTGCGGTCTCCGAGTCCTCAAGCCCGAATTCCGCTTCGATGACATTTGCAATGTTGAGATAGGTTATTGCAACCTCCAAAGAGCCGTTTTCAACCTTCTCCATAACTTCAATTGCCTTGTTGTAGCTTTCCTTGGCATCGTCATAGCGTCCAAGGTCAACGAGAGTTAAAGCCATATTATTATATAGTCCTCCGAGACGTGCATCGTCTGAGGGAAGCTCTTTTTCATATATTTCCTTTGCCTTTTCAAAGAGAGGGAGTGAATCCGAGGGCATTTCAAAAGCCTTGAAAACCGTTGCCGAATTCAGATATGTGGTGGCGGCACCAACCTGATGTGTAATGCCCAAGGCTTCAATTCTTTCAAGCGCACACCTTGCACACTCAATGGCGTTTTCTTTTTTGCCCAGCTTCCGGTAAAGTCCCATCAGCTCATTCAAAAGAGGTATTTCTGTATGATATGATTTTACGCCTCTCACCTCGTCAAGCCAATATAAAAGATGTCTTTCGGCGGCTTCGTAATCATTCTTATGAAGATGTGAGTCAAGCTTTGCAAGTATTTTATCAAGTGAAATTCCGTTGTTCATTTCATTACCTCCTTTTGTCATAATTATAGCAGAAGATGTGTGATATGTCGATAACTTTTTTTGCGTTTCTGCTTTTTTTGCTTGAATAAAAGAAAAATATATGCTATAATACAAAAAACAATTCAGGACAAGTAAAAAACTTGTCCTTTTCGGCGTTTGCGGAGGAACAATGAACATTATACTTGATGCTTTAAGGAAAGAGACAGAATACGGTAAATTACTTGATGCAATGGGAAAGAAGGGCACATACCTGGTTTCGGGCATATGCGATGCCATGAATTCCGTTGTTCTTGCATCACTTTTTCAGGACAGCGGCAAAAGAATAACAGCTGTATTTCCCGATGAAAAAGAAGCTGTCGCCGTCAACGGAGAGCTCAGGAGCTTTGGAGTGAGAAGCCTTTTTCTGCCGTCAAGAGATATGTTTTTTGGCAAAGTAGATGCACGAGGACATGATTTCGATTACGAAAGACTCACTGTGCTTTCCCAGGTGGCAAGGGGTGAATGGGATGTGGTGGTTACAACTGCAGAGGCGTTTTGCCAGACTACAATTCCTCATTTTACTTTATCCGATCCCTCACTGGAAATTTGCCCCGGAAACATTATAGATATAGAAGCACTTTGTTCAAAGCTTTCGGGACTTGGATATAAGAGATGTGAGCTTGTTGACGGAAAGGGTCAGTTTTCCAAGCGAGGCGGAATTGTGGATATATATCCATCACACATTGATTTCCCTTTGAGAATAGAGTTTTTCGGAGACGAAATAGATACTGTTTCGGCGTTTGATATTATGACTCAGCGAAGAATCGACACACTCAAGCGTGTTAGTATTCTTCCCGCAATGGAGATATATGCTGATGACGAAGCCAAGAAAAGGCTTGTTGAGACATTTGATAAGCTTTTGAAAAGTGAGAAAAGGGAAGAGGTAAAGAATGCGCTGAGAGGTCAAAAGGAAAAGCTGGAGAATACAGGCGAGCTTGATTTTGAATTCTACGCCGATATTATTTATAAAAAGACCGAAACCTTTGCCGATTATATCGAAGGTGATACCTGCGTTTGTGTTTTTGAGACTTCAAAAATCAAAGACAGGCTTGATTCGGCGTGCAGACTTGTCAGCGAAGCGCTTGAAGGGCTTTGTGAAGCACGTCCAGAGCTTTGGGCGGTGGGTACCGCTGTGGGGCAGAGAGATTATACCTATCTGAAGGATTGTATATCCGAGCATACAGTGGCGGTGTTTAACAGCTTCGTTACCGGCGAGGATATGAAATACCGTGATATTTTCAAGATAGAGAGTAGAAAGACAGTATCAATGGCACAGAATGCCGACCTGTTTTTTGACGATATAGAAAGCTTTGTGGGACGTGGTTGCAGTGTGGCTATTCTCAGTGCAAATACCATATCCGCAAACAACCTTAAGGAGTCTCTTGACTCACGTGGAATATCCGCTTATATAACATCACCCGACAGTGAGTGGAAAAGCGGCAGTGTAGCCGTTATGTCCGTTATGGACAAGGATAAAACCGTCATTGCTCTCAAGGACGGATTTGAGCTTGTGAGAAGCGGTTTTGTTTTGCTCACCGACCAGGTGGGAAGAGCGGAGGCGAGAGCATCCCGCCGTCATAAGGTCAAGTACAAGAGTAATTCAAAAGAAAGAATTATGTCCTACAATGACCTTGAGGTTGGAGATTACGTTGTACACGTAAATCACGGTATCGGTATATATAACGGTATCAAGAGCATGATAGTTGACAACGTACAAAAGGACTATCTTGTAATCAAATATGCTGCAGATGATATTTTATATCTTCCGTGTAATAATCTGGATTCCATATCCAAATATATCGGCGGCGGAGCAGAGGGAAGCGTAAAGCTTAACAGACTTGGCTCGCCCGAATGGAAAAAGGCAAAGAGCCGTGCAAAAGCGGCGGCAAGTAATATTGCAAAGGAGCTAATAAAGCTGTATGCCGCACGCCGCGCCGTCAAGGGACACGCCTTTTCGGAGGACACTCCCTGGCAGGCGGAATTTGAGGGCGCATTTGAATATGACGAAACCGACGGACAGCTTCAGGCGGTGGATGAAATAAAGCGCGACATGGAAAGCGAAGTGCCCATGGACAGACTTCTTTGCGGAGACGTTGGCTTTGGCAAAACCGAGGTGGCGCTCAGGGGACTTTTCAAATGCGTTATGGACTCTATGCAAGCGGCAATTCTTGCTCCCACAACAGTACTTGCATGGCAGCATTACAATACCATAATTTCCAGATTCAGAGGCTTTCCTGTAAAGGTTGCCTTGCTTTCAAGATTCTCTTCAAGAGCTGAAATAAAGGAAGCGCTTGAAGGGGTTAAGGACGGTACTGTGGATATCGTTGTGGGAACACACAGACTCCTTCAAAAGGACGTTGAATTCAAGAGACTTGGCTTTTTGGTGGTGGACGAGGAGCAACGCTTCGGTGTAAGTCATAAGGAGAAGCTCAAGGAGATGTCAAAGGGTGTTGACGTGCTTACACTTACTGCAACACCTATTCCCAGAACTCTCAACATGGCACTCAGCGGTATAAGGGATATGTCACTTCTTGAGGAAGCACCCGGCGACCGTTTCCCTGTACAGACCTACGTTATGGAGTTTGATGAGGCGACTGTTTATGAGGCGATAAGACGTGAGGTGAGACGCGGCGGACAGGTATTTTATCTTATTAACAACACCGAGCTTCTCGAGGGCAGAGCCGCAAGGATAATAAACAATGTTGAGGGTGTAACAGTTGCAACTGCACACGGTCATATGGATAAGGATGAGCTTTCCGAAATATGGCGTGATATGTACGACGGAAAGATAGATGTACTTGTATGTACCACTATCATTGAGACGGGCGTTGATGTCCCCAATGCCAACACACTTATTATCGAGGATGCCGACCACTACGGACTCAGTCAGCTTCACCAGATAAGAGGACGTGTCGGACGAAGCACCAGAAAAGCATGGGCATATCTGACCTACAGAAAAAACAAGGTGCTTACCGAAATAGCCGAAAAGAGACTGTCGGCAATAAAAGAGTACACAGAGTTCGGCTCGGGCTTTAAAATTGCAATGCGTGACCTTGAAATAAGAGGTGCGGGTAATCTTCTCGGCTCCGAGCAACACGGACACATGGACAGCGTTGGATACGATTTGTATATCAGAATGCTTGACGAGGCAATGAAGCTTGAAAAGGGCGAAGATGTAGAGGTTTCCTCCGATGATAATGACACTGTTATCGACCTGACACTTGATGCGTTCATTCCGAAGAATTATGTAACCTCGGAAAAGCTGAGAATTGATATTTATAAGAAGATAGCCGAGCTTGAAACCGAGGACGATATATTTGAGTTGACAGATGAGCTTATTGACCGCTTCGGCGAGCCGCCGAAGGCGATTATGAACCTTATCAAAATATCAAAGCTCAGACATGCACTGTCAAAGCTGGGTGTAACAAAGGCGGTGCAAAACGGAGAATCCCTTTATATTTACACAGATATTTCTCATTTAAAGCCTTGTGAGGCAATGTGTATTATATGGAAGAATAAGCTTTCCTTCCGCTCGTCGGCGAAACCATTTTTTGTTATGAAAACGGATAAAAAAACCGTGCTTGAGGACATTGAGCTTTTTGCTACAGAGTACGCAGAAGTGATAAGGCGATTTGAAGAAAGTCAGAAAAATTAAAAAATATGTAGAAATTTTCACATTTATATAGTACAATTGTTGAAGAAATGTAATTTGAGAGGATAGAATATGAAAAAAAGACTGTCAGCACTGTTATGCATGCTTCTTGCGGCGGCGATGCTTCTTGCCTCCTGCTCATCCGATGACGGCGAGGTCGTTATGTCATACGGAGAGGCTTCTGTAACAGAGAATCTCTATATTTATATGCTTGCACTGGGAAAAAGCACCGTACTCCAGAACTTTTCGGGAAGCACTGCGGATATTCCCGCGCTTTGGGACCAGGAAATGGGAAAGGACTCAAACGGAGAGATAGTAACCTACGGAAAAATGTCGTATATTGACCAACAGCTTGATATAAAGACGAAGCTGTTCTTTGCCGACTATGCTCTTTCTCACGGAGGTGAGCTTACCGATGATGAAAAAAAGGAAATACAGTCTCAGCTTGATACCATCATAAACAGCGAGCAGTTTGGAGGCTCGGAGGCGGCACTGAATAAATTCCTTGAAACCTTTACTATGGATTATGATAAGCTCGAAAAGTATTATGAGCTTGAAGCTCTCTACGCCAAGGGAATGTCAATGGCTTTTTCCGAGGGTGGAGAATATGAAGTACCTCTTGAGGACGCAATGACCTATTACAAAAACAATTATGTAACCGTCCGTCACATAGCAATAGGTACCGAGTATGCGGGCGTTGATGAGGATGGCAACAAGATCTATTACACAGAGGAAGAAAAAGAAGGCAGAAAGAAGATAATAGAAGAAATCTGTGCAGGTCTTGACAGCGGTGAATCCTTTGAAAAGTATGAGATGCTCAGCGAAGACGGTTTTTCGGAAAGCAATCCCAACGGATATACCATAACAAAGGGCGTTTTGGGTACTGCTATGGCGGGTTATGAAAAAATAGCGTATTCACTCAAAGAAGGTGAGTATGACGTATTTGAGCTTGAGGGAACAGGCACTTATATCATTCAGCGAATGCCTCTTTCCGAAAACGATTTCAGAAATTGCTATCAGGTCATAATGACCTCTCTTGTTGATGCGGCATCTGCTCAGGCTGTGCTTGACAATGAGAAGAATTTTAAAATAAATCAGGAGCTTGTAGACTCCTATAATATGAAAATGATTCCTGTCCTGGGATAAAGGAGAGTATTATGAAAAGAATTATAGCTTTATTTCTTGTAATTGTATCGGTTTTCTCTTTTGCAGCTTGTACTGATACGGAAGAGACAGAAAAAGCGAAGCCGGGTGAAGCAGCGGCTAACAATACAAAAACCGAAATGCTTGGTGACGACATTGTAATGGAATGTGGAGAAACTAAACTCCCGGGTGCGGCATATTATGCGCAGCTTTTCTCAACCAAGATGGATATACTGACAGCATATCTCGGACTTACCGAGGATGACCCGAAGATTTGGTCTCAGGATTCACCCGAGGGCAGAGCCGAAACATTTGGCGAATCAATGACGAGAACAGTTATTGAAGATATGGTACAGTTTGTCTGGGTTGTTGAATACGCCAGAAAGAATGGTGTTACCTTACAGTATGAAGATAAGGTGAAAATTGATGAGGCATATAATACTTATAGGGCTGAATTTGAAACCGAGGAAGAATTTTTAAGCTATCTCGGAAGCTTGAAGTTTACCGAAGAGAGCATAAGAAAGTACCTTGAGCTTACATTGATGTATGACAAGGGATTCGACCTTCTTGTAGCCGAGGGTGCGGATTACTATGTTGCCGATGAGGTTTTTGATAAGTATTATACTGATAATTTCTACACTGTAAAGCACATTTTTATAAATGATGTTTACAAAGAGGACGAAGAGGGAAATCCCATAGAGCTTACCGAAGAGGAAAAGGCAGAAAAGAAAGAAAAGTTTGATAATATATGTGCTGACCTTGGAGACGGAGTGGATTTTGAAACTCTTTATCTCCTCAGCGAGGACGAAATGTCAGTGAAGTATCCCGATGGCTTCACTCTCACTGACGGTCTTGCAGAAGCAGGATATATGGATGCACTGAAAAAGCTGAAGCCGGGTGAGTATACAACGTTCAACGGAGTCAACGGCGGTATGTACGTTATATTCCGTGAAGAGCTTTCTGAAGCTGACCGTGAAAATTATGATGAGTTTATTACCAGTGTTGTATATGAAGACACACAGTATGATATATACGTAGACCATAAGCCCGAGGTAACGATTCACGAAGATATCATTGCTTTGTGTAAGATTGAAGATATCCCCGTTGTTTAAAAGCAACAAGGAGTGACGATTGGTGCGTCACTCCTTGTTTTTTGTGTTGACTTTTTATATTATGTGTGATAAAATGTAAAAAAAGGGGTGTGGTTATGGATATTGTATTACAGATAAAGTACAGCGAGGCTTTTGATAAGGAGTATCTTGCCTTTTTAAAGAAATGCGGATATGACGGAGTGGAGCTCCTGCTTGATGGCGAGGTAGGGGATGCCGAAACTATAAAGAAAAACGTATCCGAAAGCGGTCTGTATGTGGCTCACACACAGCTTGATAAAGAGAACATCGAAAACGGACTGGCTGTGTCCTCTCTTCTTGGAGTAAAATGGGCATGCCTTCCTATTGTTATAAATTACGATTCCGATATTATTTGTAATGCGATACCTCTTGCAGAAAAATACAATGTAGGTATAGCCATAGAAAATCCCGCAACACATGATGATATAACGGACACCTTTTGCATATATGCCGATTCCTTTAACAGTGAGTTTATTGGAGTATGCTATAATATCGGACATGCAAATCTTGCAGGAAGCGATGACTTCGGAATAAAGAAGTTTGACGTTGATAAGGCGGAGGCTTTGAGAAAAGTCGGCGACAGAATAAAGATGCTTCATGTGAATGATAACCACGGGGATGTTGACAGACGTCTTTGCCCTACGGTGGCAAATGCGGTGTGTAGCGTGGAGTGGGGTAAGATAATAGATGCATTGAAGGACATTGGCTTTAACGGTGCGTTTTCTCTTAACTGTGAACTTGATTTCGAAGAATATTGCCTCCGAGACGACTATATAAGATTTATTGCAAACGTATGCAATATTCTGCTCGGAAAGGAAGTGGCGCAATGAAAAAGTCCATAGGAATTGACGACAGATTTTTCTTGAATCTTGAACACCTGAAGGGACTCAAGAGCGCAGGTTTTGATGCGGTGGATTATTCCGTGGGATGGAGACATCTTCTCGGAAGCGACAGCGATGAGAAAACAGCAAAAGCGGCTGAAAACCTTGCAGAGGCGGGGATAGAATGCTATCAGATACACCTGCCATGTTATAATATCTTTTTACAACCCGACCAAACCGACGAAAGTACCGAGGCGGATATTCACAAGTCCTTTGAAGTTGCATCAAAGCTTGGTACAAAGTGGGCGGTGGTGCATACAATGGGAACTGTTGACAAGGACCATCCGAGAGAGTGGGTAATAAAGAAGAATGTGGAGAACTTTGTTCGTTATCTTGAGACTGCAGAGAAATACGGTGTGGGCATTGCTGTCGAGAATATTCCTCGCTTCGGTGATTGTCCTCAGTATGATTTCATTACAGCCGATATCGACAGCCATCTTGAGATAATCGAAAGAATCGATTCGCCCATGCTCCAAGCTTGTTGGGATTTCGGTCATCAAAATCTGAATATCTCCGACGGAGACAGAACAGAGACGGTTAAAAAGATTGCGAAATATGTAAAGGTTTTCCACGGAGCGTCAAACTACGGAAATATGGATTGGCATCTTGCCCCTTGCTTCGGTAACGTAAACTGGAAGGAACGATTGAAACCTATGCTTGATGCCGGTTATGACGGAACTTTCAATCTTGAGCTTAATCTCAGTAAGGTTCCCGAGTCTGTTATATTTGAGCACTATAAACTTTACTCACGAATGATTGATGAAATAATAAAGAATTTATAAAGTCGCAAAACACACAGTAAAAATGTACTGTGTGTTTTGTTTTTTAAAAGAGAAAAGCAATTGACATAATAGATAATATAACTTTTTTATTTTTGTAAGATTTTCCAAAAAAACTATTGACAAAAACAAAAAATGCTGATATACTTATATACTGCATTAAAATGCGAAATATGCCCTTTTTGCGAGAAACGCATAAGTAAATTTTTTGTAAACATTCATAAGACTATTTGAAAATTTTATAAAAAATGGCATTTTTCCATTGTATAAAGCACCATTTTGCGACTGGAGTCGCCGGAATATAAAGAAATGGAGTGTGATTTGTTTTAATGGCTGTAGAACTCAATGAAAGAGAGCTGAAGTCAGCGGGCCTTAAGAAAAAGCAGCTCGGAAGAAACATCCGAATGAGCTTTTCAAAGATCGATGAAGCCATCGATATGCCCAATCTCATCGAAGTGCAGAAGAATTCTTATGAGTGGTTTCTCAAGGAAGGTCTCATGGAGGTATTCCGTGATGTGTCTCCCATTGTTGACTATTCGGGAACGCTGTACATTGATTTTGTTGACTTTACTATCGACAATAATCCCAAGTATCCCGTAGAGGAGTGTAAGGAGCGTGATGTTAACTACGCTTGTCCCCTCAAAGTTAATGTTCGACTGACCAATAAAGCAACAGGAGAGATAAAGGAATCTGTTGTTTACATGGGTGACTTCCCCGTAATGACAGATAACGGTACATTTGTCATCAACGGTGCGGAGCGTGTTATCGTTTCTCAGATAGTGCGTTCACCCGGTATCTATTACAACATAGAAGTTGACAAGATGGATAAGAAGCTCTATTCGGCTACCGTTATCCCTTACAGAGGTGCGTGGCTTGAATATGAGACCGACGTAAATGACATCTTTTACGTAAGAATCGATAAGAACCGTAAGCTTCCCGTTACCGTTCTTGTACGTGCTCTTGCACGCGAGTACAGTGAGACCGCTGATGTCCTTGAGCTTTTCGGTAATGACAGCGTTATCAAGAATACTCTTGCAAAGGACCTTATCGACGAAACCGTGAGCCGTTTCAAGAGTGAAGGCAAGAATACTTCGGCTTATGACGAAGCTCTCAAGGAAATTTACAGAAAGCTCCGTCCCGGTGATCCTCCCCTTGTAGAGAGTGCCGAGAGCCTTCTTCAGGCATTGTTCTTCGATGCAAAGAAGTACGACATATCCACTGTCGGACGTTATAAATTCAATAAGAAGCTTGCTGTTTCGCGCCGTGTTGCGGGCAGAGTGCTTTCACGCCCTGTTGTATCTCCCTTCACAGGTGAGGTTATCTTTGATGCAGGTGAAAAGCTTGACCGTGCAAAGGGCGAGCTTATGGAATATGCAGGTATCACAGAGGTTTGGGTAGAAGGTGAAAAGGACGGAGAAGAAATCAAGATATTCTCCAACAACATGGTTCACCTTGATAAGATTCTACCCGCTGTTGCAAAACGCCTTGAAATAACCGAAATGGTTAACCGCGATGTCCTTCTTGAAATAATGGAAGAGGCAGAGGGTGAGGATGCAATCTGTGAGGCTATCACACGTCGCAGAGACGAGCTTATTCCCAAGCATATTACACGCATTGACATACTTTCATCAATCAACTATCTTGTATGTCTTTTCCACGATATAGGAACTAAGGACGATATCGACCACCTTGGTAACAGAAGACTCCGTTCGGTAGGTGAACTTCTCCAGAACCAGATGCGTATCGGCTTTATGAGAATGGATAAGATAGTTAAGGAGAGAATGACCATCCAGGATATGGAGTCGGTTACTCCTCAGGCTCTTATCAATATTCGTCCCGTTGTGTCCGCTATCAAGGACTTCTTCGGTTCATCACCCCTTTCACAGTTTATGGACCAGGGTAATCCCCTTGGTGAGCTTACTCACAAGAGACGTCTTTCCGCACTCGGTCCCGGCGGTCTTTCCCGTGACAGAGCTTCATTCGATGTTCGAGACGTACACTATACACAGTACGGAAGAATGTGTCCCATTGAGACACCCGAAGGTCCCAACATCGGTCTTATATCATACCTTTCTACCTTTGCACGTATCAGCCACTTCGGATTTATCGAAGCGCCCTACCGCAGAGTAGATAAGGAAACAGGTATTGTTACCAAGGAGGTAAGATATCTCACAGCCGATGAAGAGGACGAATTTATCGTAGCACAGGCTAATGAGCCTCTTGATGAAAACGGAAGATTCATAAACAAGAAGGTAACTGCACGTCAGCGTGAGGAAATCGTCGTAGTAGATGCTGAAGATATAGACTACATGGACGTATCTCCCAAGATGGTGGTGTCGGTTGCAACAGCCTTCATTCCCTTCCTTGAAAACGATGACAACTCCAGAGCGCTCATGGGATCTAACATGCAGAAGCAGGCAGTGCCTCTCATGGTTAACGATTCTCCCATTGTCGGTACCGGTATGGAGTACAAGGCAGCTGTTGACTCAGGTGTTACTGTACTTGCAAAGAAGGCCGGTATCGTAGACAAGGTATCCGCAGATGAAATCATCATCAAGAATGACGAAGGCATCAAGGACGTCTATAAGCTTATCAAGTTCAAGCGTACCAACCAAGGCACCTGCAACAATCAGCGTCCCATTGTTTCAAAGGGAGAGAGAATTGAGGCGGGAGAGGTTATTGCCGACGGTCTTGCTACACAGAACGGTGAAGTTTCCCTTGGTAAGAATGCCCTTATCGGCTTCGTTACATGGGAAGGCTACAACTACGAGGACGCTGTTCTTATCAATGAGCGCCTTGTAAGAGACGACGTTTATACATCAATTCATATAGAAGAGTATTCTCACGAGGCAAGAGATACAAAGCTCGGTCCCGAAGAGATTACACGTGAAATTCCGTCCGTTGGTCCCGAAGCACTCAAGGACCTTGATGCTGACGGTATAATCCGTATCGGTGCAGAGGTACACTCGGGTGATATCCTTGTAGGTAAGGTAACTCCCAAGGGTGAAACCGAGCTTACAGCGGAGGAAAGACTTCTCAGAGCCATCTTTGGAGAAAAGGCAAGAGAAGTAAGAGACACATCACTCAAGCTTCCTCACGGTGAAAGCGGTATAATCATAGACGTAAAGGTTTATACAAGAGCAAATCAGGATGAGCTTGCTCCCGGTGTAAACAAGGTAGTAAAGGTATACGTAGCACAGAAGAGAAAGATTTCTGTCGGAGATAAAATGGCGGGTCGTCACGGTAACAAGGGTGTCGTATCAAGAATACTTCCCCCCGAGGATATGCCCTTCCTTCCCGACGGTACTCCTCTTGATATCGTGCTTAATCCTCTGGGCGTTCCTTCCCGAATGAACATCGGTCAGGTACTTGAGGTTCACCTCGGTATTGCGGCTCGTAAGCTTGGCTTCAAGATTATGACTCCCGTATTCGACGGAGCAAAAGAGGAAAACATTGCAGAACTTCAGCGTCTTGCAGGTCTCGACCGTGATGTTATACCCGGTGAAAATGTAGACGGTAAGAACGTTTATGAAGCAATGGAGGAAAACGGACAGAAGATTCTTCGCCGTCTCACTCCCGAAGAGAGACAGGATGAGGAATATCTCAAGGCTCTCAGTGCAAACGGCAAATATAAGGTAATAGACGGTAAGACAGTTCTTTACGACGGAAGAACGGGTATGCCCTTCGATAATCCCGTTACCGTAGGTATTATGTACTTCCTTAAGCTTCACCATCTTGTTGATGATAAGATTCACGCACGTTCAACAGGTCCTTACTCACTTGTTACGCAGCAGCCTCTCGGCGGTAAAGCGCAGTTTGGCGGACAGCGTTTCGGAGAAATGGAAGTTTGGGCTCTTGAGGCGTACGGTGCAGCTTATACACTTCAGGAAATTCTTACTGTTAAGTCCGACGATATCGTAGGACGTGTAAATGCGTTTGAAGCTATTGTCAAGGGACAGAATATACCCACACCCGGCATTCCCGAATCCTTCAAGGTTCTTGTTAAGGAGCTTCAGAGCTTGGGTCTTAACATCCAGGCACTCGACCATAACGGTGATGAGATTGAGCTTCATGAGAACATTGAAGAAGAAAGTGCAAAGATACGCGCCGCAGAAGACAATCTTGATACAGCCTTGATAGGTGAGACGGTAAATGATATGGAGGATCCTTTGATGGATGACGAATATCAGGATGTCTACGATGTATCGGATGATTCCGAGGACGATTTTGAAGATGAAATGTATTCAGAGGAGGAGGATTTATAATGGATAACAAAGAATTTGCCAAAATTAAAATTGGTCTTGCTTCTCCCGAAATGATTCGTTCATGGTCTCATGGCGAGGTTACAAAGCCTGAAACCATCAACTACAGAACACTCAAGCCCGAGCGTGACGGTCTTTTCTGTGAAAAGATATTTGGTCCGACAAAGGACTGGGAGTGTTATTGCGGAAAATACAAGAAGGTAAGATATCTCGGCAAGGTGTGTGAAAAGTGCGGCGTTGAGATAACAACCAAGAAGGTAAGACGAGAGCGTATGGGACATATCGAGCTTGCGGCTCCCGTGTCACATATCTGGTATTTCAGAGCTATTCCTTCAAGAATGGGACTTCTTCTTGATATTTCTCCCAAACAGCTTGAAAAGGTTCTTTACTTCGCACAGTATATCGTAACAGACCCCAAGGCAACCTCACTTCAGAAGATGCAGGTGCTTGAGGAAAAGGAATACCGCGAAGCAATGGAAAAATTTGAGGGACAGTTTGAAGCGGGAATGGGCGCTGAGGCAGTTCAGAAGCTTCTTGCCGATATGGACCTTGAAAAGATTGCGGAAGAGCTCAAGATTGAGCTTGCTACCGCTTCGGGACAGAAGAGAGCGAGAGTTGTAAAGCGTCTTGAGGTTGTTGAAGCCTTCAGACTTTCAGGCAACAAGCCCGAATGGATGATACTCAACGTGCTCCCTGTAATTCCTCCCGAAATCAGACCTATGGTACAGCTTGACGGCGGAAGATTTGCTACATCAGACCTCAATGACCTGTACAGAAGGGTTATTAACCGTAACAACCGTCTCAAGAAGCTTCTCGAAATGAAGGCTCCCGAGATAATTATAAAGAACGAAAAACGTATGCTTCAGGAAGCTGTTGACGCACTTATCGACAACGGAAGAAGAGGCAGACCCGTAACAGGTCCAAACAACCGTGCTCTCAAGTCTCTTTCCGAGATGCTCAGAGGTAAGCAGGGACGTTTCCGTCAGAACCTTCTCGGTAAGCGTGTTGACTATTCCGGACGTTCGGTTATCGTTGTAGGACCCGAGCTCAAGATTTATCAGTGCGGTCTTCCCAAGGAAATGGCACTTGAGCTCTTTAAACCCTTCGTTATGAAGAGACTTGTTGAAACAGGCAAGTCAACCAATATAAAGGATGCCAAGAAGAAGGTTGAGCATCAGATGACAGAGGTTTGGGACGCACTTGAAATAGTAATCAAAGAGCATCCCGTACTTCTCAATCGAGCTCCCACACTTCACAGACTTTCAATTCAGGCATTCGAGCCCATCCTTGTTGAAGGACGTGCAATCAAGCTTCATCCCCTTGTATGTTCAGCGTTTAACGCCGACTTCGACGGTGACCAGATGCCCGTTCACGTACCCCTTTCAAGTGAGGCTCAGGCAGAAGCAAGATTCCTTATGCTCTCTGCTAACAACCTTCTCAAACCCGCTAACGGACGTGCTGTTGCCGTTCCCACCCAGGACATGGTACTCGGTTCTTACTATCTGACCTATGAAAAGCCGGGTGAAAAGGGCGAGGGAAATGTTTACCGTGACTTCAATGAAGCTAATATGGCATATGAAAACGGCTACCTTGGACTCCATGCTCCCATCAAGATCAGAACGGAGCGTGAGTTTAATGGTCAGAAGATAACAGGTCTTGTTTCATGTACTCTCGGTAGATTCATATTTAACTCGGTTATTCCCCAGAATCTTCATTTTGTAGAGAGAGTAACTCCCGAAGATGCATTTGTTCTTGAAATAAACCACGTTGTAAAGAAGGATGATCTTGGTAATATCATTGATGCTTCAATCAAGTATTGCGGTATTGCAAGAACATCAAAGCTTCTTGACGATATCAAGGCAATGGGCTTTAAGTACTCCACAAAGGGTGCTATAACCATTTCTGTCTCCGACATGACAGTACCTCCTGTAAAGAAGGATATTCTTGCCAAGGCAGACGAAAAGGTTGACCACATCACAAAGCTTTACCGTAAAGGTCTTGCGACAGATGAGGAAAGAAGAAGTGCGGTTATCAAGACATGGGAGGTTGCTACCAACGATGTTGCGAAAGCTCTTCAGGACAACCTTGATAAATTCAATCCCATATTCATGATGGCTGACTCCGGTGCGAGAGGTTCAATCAAGCAGATAAGACAGCTTGCAGGTATGCGTGGTCTTATGGCTACCGCCTCTGGTCGTACACTTGAAATCCCGATCAAGGCAAACTTCCGTGAAGGTTTGACAATACTTGAATACTTCACTGCAGCCCGTGGTGCTCGTAAGGGTCTTGCCGATACAGCGCTTCGTACTGCTGACTCGGGTTACTTGACACGTCGTCTTGTTGACGTAGCTCAGCAGGTAATTATCCGTCAGGTAGACTGCGGAGACACAAGAGGTGCATATATTACCGAAATCAGAGAGGGCAACGAGCTTATTGAGCCCTTGAAGGTAAGAATAGTGGGCAGATACATTATCGGTGACTTCGCTGATAAGGACGGAAACATTATTGCTCGTGACGGCGACCTCATTTCCGAGGAGCAGTCAATCGCAATTCAGAAGGCTGTTAACGATATGAGCGATGAAGAGAAGGCAAACTTCCCCGGCGTTCACATCCGTTCAATTCTCAACTGCCGTTCAAAGCACGGTATCTGTGCACATTGTTACGGCGCGGACATGGCGTCAGGCAAGCAGGTTAACATCGGTGAAGCTGTTGGTATCCTTGCTGCTCAGTCAATCGGTGAACCCGGTACACAGCTTACCATGAGAACCTTCCATACAGGTGGTATCGCCGGAGGCGATATTACACAGGGTCTTCCCAGAGTTGAAGAGCTCTTTGAAGCACGCCGTCCCAAGAAGACAGCTATTATTGCTGAAATCGACGGTAAGATTATCATTGACAATACCAAGAAGAACAGACTTATCATAAGAAACGATGTAACAGGTGAGGAGAAGTCCTATCCCGTTGCAATGAGTGCGAGAATACTTGCCGAGGACGGAGATTATGTAGTTCACGGTCAGCGACTCACAGAGGGTACACTCTTCCCCACAGATGTGGCAAGAATACAGGGTATGGACGCTGTATACAGCTATATCATCCGTGAGGTACAGAAGGTTTACTGTCTCCAGAGCGTTGATATCAGCGACAAGCATATTGAGGTTATTGCACGTCAGATGACAAGAAAGGCAAGAGTTGACGATTCCGGTGATACAAACCTTATCGCAGGAGCTCTTACAGACGTTTCCGAGATAATTACTGCTAACGAAGCGATAGAAGCAAGAATTGCTGCAGGAGAGGAAATGCTCCGCACAGCTACTTACACTCCTATTCTTCAGGGTATCACAAAAGCATCACTTTCAACAGAATCCTTCCTGTCGGCGGCTTCATTCCAGGAAACTACAAAGGTTCTTACCGAGGCTGCTATTCAGGGTAAGATTGACCCGCTTCTCGGTCTCAAGGAAAACGTTATTATTGGTAAGCTTATTCCTGCAGGAACAGGTCTTGATATTTACAGAGATATCGAGGTTAAGCCCAATGATATCATAGGCTCATCGGTGAGCACAGAGCAATATTAACAGTAAAAAGGTTTTGCTCAATAGCTAAATTTGTGCAAAACGCAGAAAATAAAATAAATTTTATGTTATTGTTGACTTTGAAAACGCAATAATGTAAAATATATTAGTAATTCTGCGCAATTATGTTTATTACAAGTTAGAAATACTGCTGTCTCGCAGAGGTTTTCTCTGCGAGCATCAGTGTGTCTATATAAAAATCTGGACAAAGGAGGAAAAAGAATGCCGACATTTAACCAGCTTGTCAGACACGGTCGCGAACAGGTTTCTTATAAGTCGAAGTCACCTGCTCTTCAGACAGGTATCAACACACTTAAGAAAGAAGCTACAAATGTTCCTTCCCCTCAAAAGAGAGGCGTGTGCACCAAGGTTACGACAAAGACACCTAAGAAGCCTAACTCAGCTCTTCGTAAGATAGCAAGAGTTCGACTTACAAACGGACAGGAAGTTACAGCTTACATCCCCGGTATCGGTCATAACATTCAGGAGCACTCAGTCGTAATGATCAGAGGCGGAAGAGTTAAGGACCTTCCCGGTGTACGTTACCATATTATCCGTGGTACACTTGATACACAGGGTGTGGCTAACAGAAACCAGTCACGCTCCAAGTACGGAGCAAAGAAGGCAAAGGCAGCTAAGAAGTAAGCCTTTCCAAATGACCTGACACAGACAACTAATACAGCTTGTGCTTGAAATGCAAACGGCATGCTTTTTCACATATACATGAAGTTTGATCAAGCACTTACGGGGCAGACAGACTGCACCGAGTACCGCTGATATCATTTTATGAAGGAGGGAAGTTCAGTGCCAAGAAGAGGTCAAATTTCAAAAAGAGACGTTCTGCCGGATCCTATATACGGTTCAAAGCTTGTAACAAAGCTTGTTAACAACATTATGCTGGACGGCAAGAAGGGTATTGCACAGAGTATCGTTTACGATGCTTTCGAAATCGTGCAAGGTAAGACAGGAGAGAATCCTCTCGAAACATTCCAGAAGGCTCTTGAGAACATCATGCCTACTCTCGAAGTTAAGGCTCGCAGAGTTGGTGGTTCAACCTACCAGGTGCCCATGGAAGTAAGACCTGAGAGAAGACAGACACTCGGTCTCAGATGGCTCATCACCTATTCAAGAGCAAGAGGCGAGAGAACAATGGCTGAGAGACTCGCAGGCGAAATCATGGATGCTATCAACAATACAGGTAGCGCCGTAAAGAAGAAGGAAGACACACACAAGATGGCAGAAGCCAACAAGGCTTTCTCTCATTTCAAGTGGTAATTTCCGTTTTCGCGGTCATAAAAATCACAAAATTCGGAAATTATTAAAAATATTGAAAGGAGATAAAAAATGCCAAGAGATTGTTCACTTGAAAAAACAAGAAATATCGGTATCATGGCGCATATCGACGCCGGAAAGACTACCACAACAGAGCGTATTCTTTTCTATACCGGTAAAACTCATAAAATCGGTGAAACTCATGAAGGTTCAGCTACAATGGACTGGATGGAGCAGGAGCAGGAGCGTGGTATCACTATCACATCTGCTGCTACAACTTGTTATTGGGCTCATTCAAAGTACCACACAGACAAGAAGAGTGTTGAAGATAACAAGCACCGTATAAACATTATCGACACTCCCGGTCACGTTGACTTTACAGTTGAAGTTGAGCGTTCACTTAGAGTACTTGACGGTTCAGTTACAGTATTCTGTGCAAAGGGAGGCGTTGAGCCCCAGTCTGAAACCGTATGGCGTCAGGCTGACAAGTATCATGTACCCCGTATGGCGTATGTAAACAAGATGGATATCATGGGTGCAAATTTCTACAGAGTTGTAGGAATGATGCATGACCGTCTTAAGGCTAACGCTGTTCCGATTCAGCTCCCCATCGGTGCTGAAGCAGAGTTCAAGGGTATCATCGACCTTTTCGGAATGAAGGCTTATATCTATACCAACGACCTTGGTACAGACATTATCGAGGAGGACATTCCCGCAGATATGAAGGATAAGGCTGAGGAATATCATGCAGACCTTATCGAAAAGATAGCTGAAACAGATGACGAGCTTATGATGAAGTACCTTGAAGGCGAAGAGCTTGAAATTGATGAGCTCAAGGCAGCTCTCAGAAGAGCTACTATCGCTAACAAGATAGTTCCCGTTTGCTGCGGTACATCATATAAGAACAAGGGCGTACAGAAGCTCCTTGACGCAGTTATCGATTATATGCCTTCACCTCTCGACATTCCTCACATCAAGGGTGTTGACCAGATTACAGGTGAGGAAGCAGAAAGACCTACCGATGATAACGCACCTTTCGCAGCTCTTGCATTCAAGATTGCGACAGACCCCTTCGTTGGTAAGCTTTGCTTCGTTCGTGTATATTCAGGTAAGATTACAGCAGGTGAGACAGTATATAACGCTACAAAGCAGTCTCGCGAGCGTCTTGGACGTATCGTGCAGATGCACTCCAACAACAGAATTGATATCACAGAGCTTTACGCAGGTGACATTGCCGCTGTAGTTGGTGTAAAGAATACCACCACAGGTGATACTCTTTGTGTAGAAAACGCTCCTATCATACTCGAATCAATGGAGTTCCCCGAACCCGTTATCCGAGTTGCTATCGAGCCCAAGACAAAGGCAGGACAGGAAAAGATGGGTATCGCTCTTCAGAAGCTTGCTGAAGAAGACCCCACATTCCGTTGCTATACAGATGAAGAAACCGGTCAGACCATTATCGCAGGTATGGGTGAGCTTCATCTTGAAATTATCGTAGACAGACTTCTCCGTGAGTTCCACGTAGAAGCAGACGTTGGTAAGCCTCAGGTTGCATATAAGGAAACCATCCGCAAGAGCGCAGATGTTGACCACAAGTATGCACGTCAGTCCGGTGGTAAGGGTCAGTACGGTCACGTTAAGATGATCATTGAACCCAACGAATCCGGCAAGGGTTACGAATTCATCAACAAGGTTGTTGGCGGTAACATTCCCAAGGAATACATCCCCGCAGTTGATGCAGGTGTACAGGGTGCTATGACATCCGGTGTTATTGCAGGCTACAACGTAGTTGACGTTAAGGTAACACTTTACGACGGTTCTTACCACGAAGTTGACTCTTCTGAAATGGCGTTCAAGATCGCTGCTTCAATGGCATTCAAGGAAGGTATGAGAAAGGCTGACCCCGTTCTCACAGAGCCTATCATGAAGGTTGTTGTTGTAGTACCCGACGACTACATGGGAGATGTTATCGGTGATATCAACTCTCGCCGTGGTCAGATTCAGGGTATGGAGCAGGTAGGTCAGGGCGTTCAGGAAATCAACGCATTCGTTCCTCTTGCATGTATGTTTGGTTACGCTACCGACCTTCGTTCAAAGACACAGGGTCGTGGACAGTATACAATGGAACCCAGCCACTATCAGGAAGTTCCTAAGAGCATTCAGGACGAAATTGTTGCCGGCAAGGCAAAAGCATAAATAAAAAAACAAAAAAACTTATAAAATTGGAGGAAAATTACAATGGCAAAGGCAAAATTCGAAAGAACAAAACCCCACGTTAACATTGGCACAATCGGTCACGTTGACCACGGTAAGACAACTCTTACAGCAGCTATCACAAAGTTCCTTTCTCTCGGTAACGATAAGAACGAGGCTATGGCTTACGATCAGATCGACAACGCTCCCGAAGAAAGAGCACGTGGTATCACGATCAACACAAGACACGTTGAGTACGAGACAACTAACAGACACTATGCACACGTTGACTGCCCCGGCCACGCTGACTACGTTAAGAACATGATCACAGGTGCTGCTCAGATGGACGGCGGTATCCTCGTTGTTGCTGGTACAGACGGTCCTATGCAGCAGACTCGTGAGCACATCCTTCTTGCTCGTCAGGTTGGTGTTCCTGCTCTTGTTGTATTCGTTAACAAGTGCGACATGGTTGACGACGAAGAACTTCTTGAACTCGTTGAAATGGAAATCAGAGGTCTTCTTGATGAGTACGACTTCCCCGGAGATGATATCCCCGTAGTTCGTGGTTCAGCAAGAGAAGCTCTCCTTTCTGATTCTACAAATCCTGACGATGCAGTTTATGCACCTATCAAGGAACTCATGGACGCTGTTGACAGCTACATCCCCACACCCGATAGAAAGGCTGACATGCCCTTCCTTATGCCCGTTGAGGACGTATTCTCTATCTCAGGCCGTGGTACAGTTGCTACAGGTAGAGTAGAGCGTGGTACAATCAACATGAACGACGAAGTTGAACTCGTTGGTCTTGCTGACGAGAGCAGAAAGACTGTTGTTACAGGTATCGAAATGTTCCATAAGCTCATGGACAATGCTGAAGCTGGTGACAACGTTGGTCTTCTTCTTCGTGGTATCCAGAAGAACGAGATTGAAAGAGGACAGGTTCTTGCTAAGCCCGGTTCAATCAATCCTCACACTTCATTCGTAGGACAGGTTTACGTTCTTACTGAAAAGGAAGGCGGACGTCACAAGCCCTTCTTTACAAACTACAGACCTCAGTTCTACTTCAGAACAACTGACGTTACAGGTGTTATCACTCTTCCCGAAGGCGTTGAAATGTGCAACCCCGGTGATAACGTTGATATGAACGTTGACCTTATCACTCCTATCGCTATTGAAAAGGGTCTTCGTTTCGCTATCCGTGAGGGTGGTAGAACAGTTGGTTCAGGCGTTGTTTCTGAAATCAAGGGCTAATAATTAAATAGCTATATAACAAAAAGGTTTACACTTTATGTGTAAGCCTTTTTTGCGTTATAAAATATTGGTAGTAATTGTTGTTTGTGTAAATGGGATATTATTTTGATTTATTATATTTATATCTATTGAAAAAAGGCTCTATAATAAATGTTGGGGTGAACCCAAAGAGCCTACAAAAAAATAATCTAAAAAAGTAGAGCATATTTGGAAGAAATCCGTTAAAATGGAATTGACTAGAAACCAGAACGGAGGTCAA